>JAAUZX010000032.1 GCA_014804365.1 Lachnospiraceae bacterium | reverse complement strand
CACAAAGATCCTTGTGAAAACAGAGGCACCTAGCGGGAGTAAACTGATTGGCATGACGTGTAACGGCACGAAACTCGTCTTTAATAAGCAGTATGCTTTTGAGATGCCCAAGGGAGGGGCGCTGCTCATTGTTGAATTTGAGAATACAGGAGGTAGCACCGCTATTAAGGGTATCGAGGTGGAATATGTGTTTTCTAACGGATCTAATGGGGATGGCAGTGCTACACTGAAAATCGGACAGCATACAAGATTGTTCCTGCTTGATGTGGAGGGGGATGTGATTCCTGTTTCAAAAGTGACATTTTCGTCAGATAATCCGACGATTGTCACGGTCACGAAGACGGGCATGGCTACCGCCTTGAAAGAAGGTCTAGCACATATAAATATGGAAGTGACCGGCGACAGCGGCAAGATTACTGCGAGAGCGACGGTGAACGTGGTCAAGACGGATATCATGTCATTGAAACTGACGGTGAGTTCTTATGATAAAGATATTTTTAAGATATCGGAGCAGGCTAGTGGCGACCAGATGGTGCAGGTTGCTTACATGGAAAATACTAATGCCGTCAGAGATAAGTCCGTAACATTGGACTTAAAAGCATTGGCGTATGATACAGATGTGGATGATCCAATATCGGTTGCGCTTAAGTGGAGCAGCAGCGACAGTACGGTGGCTAAACTTGCATCAACATCTACAGCTAATGCGGCTTCGGTGAATAGAGTAACCATCCCGAAGGGGGCCAGCGGTGAGGCGACGATTACCGTGTCGGCGACCAATGCGGATAAGAAGACGATCTCGCAGAAATTCATCATACAGGTCAGAGATAATACGCCGCGCCTGTCCACAACATCGCTTACAATCAATCCGAATAAGAAGGATGGTGCGGTGCTTCGGGTCATCACGGCATATGGTGGAGCAATAAATCCTGGTACTTTCAAGCTTGTAGAATCGCAAGACGATACGAAAGATGCTGATTTTGAAGGGGTTTATGATAGGGAGAACAGTTCAGATACGGTACATTATTTTACAATCACCCCGAAATTTTCCTCGGTGCGAGAGGGGACTTATACCGTAAAAGTTAGTCTGGACAGTAAGACGAATCCGACCCCTATAAAGATCACAGTAAAGTCTACCCTGCCTAACCCTAAGGTTGCATTCGACAAGAAGCAGCCGAAGATCAATCTGTTCTATGCCAATGACGGCACAGAGGTGAAACCTGTTGTCACTAATCTGGGAAATGAAAAGGTGTCGCGGTATAAGTTAGAGCCGTTGTCCACAAATCAGAATAATGATGACTGGCTTTTCACAGAGAACTTCCAGATCGATGAGGAAACCGGAATTATTACACAGAGAAATGAACAGATGGTCCTCACGGAAAAGAAAACCCTGATCACTACCGGAAATCTGGTACTATACTTCGAGGGATATAAAGAGAGTGCGGTTAAGAAATATAAAATCACGATTCCAACGCAGACCGTAAAACCGTCTTATAAGTTAGACAGGACCTCGGATACCTATAATTCGTTACCGGCTGCAAGAACAATCAAACTGACGTTGATAGACACAAAGACCAAAGAGCCGGTCAGATTGGACGAAGGCGATTGGACAATTGAAAAGGCTGCCGGAAGTACCGTGGATGCCATAAACAGAGATAGTGTTGTTATAAATGATCAGGGTCAGATAGAAATGCAAACGGACGCCGGCAGTGCCCTTAGCTCAGGTAAGGTGATTCTGTCGCTCACAAACAGTGAGTGGGCAGAAGGACAATCATTTAAGTATACCTATAACGTTAAGGCAACAGGAGCCGATCCGAAGATCAAGCTGAAAACAGCAACGATCAATCTGAACAGTAACTATACGGAGCAGGTAGAGAAATTCTATCTGACTTCCAATCAGTGTGATACGGAATTGGACGATAGCCAGGATTTTTATTTCCAGCCAGTAGGCAAGAATGGGGATCAAGAGGAGTATCTGCATGTGGAGTATAGTGAGGGTGTGGGAACCGTCTCGGTTGATCCGGATGTCAAGGCGGGATCCTATAAGTTTAAATGCGACTCTGTAAAGAGCATTAATGGGATAGGCTATAATGCGGTCACGTTAACGGTAAAAGTTGTAAATACGCGTCCGAGCATGACAGTAAAGGGATCTCCTTCACTGAATTTGGCAGCGATATCCGACGGCGAATATACGGAAACTGCTGAGCTTACACTGAACGTTAAGCTGCCGGAAGGCTATGAGATCGATTCGGCGGAAACGATAGATTCGATTGTGTGTACGACTAAAGGAACGAGTGAGGATATCAAAGAGCGTTTCAACTGGGAGATCGAGAACAATATCCTCCGGATCTCTTTAAACAGTGCAGTAAAACAGCAGAAGTATGCATTTACTATGACGCCTACGTACAGCGGAGCTAATACTTTCCAAGGGAAAGACGTGAAATTCAACGTAAAGGTCTATAGCGGTTCCATCTCCGTGAAGATGTCGCCGAAGGGTGTGCTGAATCTGGTGGACAGACAGGGAGAGTATACGTTAAAGAACAGCATTGTATATACACCGTCATTTACAAATCTGAAGGATACGGTGGAGGATGTGCAGATCTTTGATGCCGATGGCAGAGAGCCGGCACTCGGCGATGATGAAAGCAAGTACTTCCGCGCGGAGGTTCTCGACGGCAAGGTATATGTTGCACCTAGAGACGGTGCAGATCTGGAGAATAAGAAGACATATCCGGTCAGGATGTGGGTAAGACTTGCAAGCTATAACGGTTATAACGGCATGATGGTGCCGGGAATAATAAACATTAAGACCGCCCAGGTGTTGCCGAAAGTGACGGCCGACAGGAATGATCTTAACTTATATATGTCCAATAAATCTTACGAAGCGACCTTTAGGGTTACGCCGAAAGAAGGCAGTGTCGGTAATATTGCGGATGTCGTGTTTGGGGAGAAAGATACGAAATCGCAGGATTCTTTCGAAATCAGATGCGGAGAACCGAGGGAAGATGGCTCCATAGATGTGTATGTGAAACTGAAGAACACAGTTTCCTTTGCAGGAGGGTCTACCAACAAAATAACGATGTATGCCATGTTCGACGGACAGGGTGTCAACACCGTCGGCCCGGCAATTACAATGAATGTCAAGATCAATAAGTAATTATTGATCTTGACACGGAATGAGTTTATATATGCAGTAGTGAAAATCTTGATTGATGCGGTCAGTCATTATGACTCAGATACCGGATATATTTCATGAGATCACGGCGCTCTTCCGGTTTTAACTTCTGGATATCGTATATCACATCATGCATGGTAACATTATCCAGATATGTGTTTTTAAGATTGGTGCTGCCCGGATAGCCGGTATCAGTACCCAGAAGATAATCAGTGCTGACCTTATAAAAATTTGCTAAGGCGACAACCGCACAGATCGGTATCTCGCGATGACCGTTTTCATAATTGGAATAGGTCTGTTGCGAGATGCCCAGTTGTGCGGCAACCGTCTTCTGTTTTAAATCGTGATCTTCACGCAAATCTCTTATTATTTCACGCAGTTCTTTCATACAAATCGTTTCCTTCTTTTAATCAGCCAATTTTAGTTTTTAACAAGTTTGCAGAAGCCAAATTGTTACGTGCATTATTGCACAACAAAAAGTTGTATAATGGAAAATATATAAAAAGTGATATCAAATCGAAATCTACAATATATTGTTGTCAATATGAGGCGCAGATATGCAGAACCGAAAGTAAAAGGGTTGATTGCATATTCTGTTAAAATAAGGTAAAATCTGATCATGATGATAAAAGTATCCTTATTGGTAACAACATATAATGTGAAGGATGATCTGGCGGTCACTCTGGCGGGTATCGAGAAGCAGGACTATGGTTCGATAGAGGTGGTAATCGTGGACGGCGGTTCCGGTGACGGAACTCTTGATGTGATCCGTGACTTTGCCGGACGACATCCCGACCGCAGAGATGTGTCAGACGATCCGTCTATTACCGTGCAGTGGATTTCAGAGCCGGACAGAGGCTTGTATGATGCCATGAATAAGGCATGGGACATGTGTTCCGGAGATATTGTGGCGGTGTGCAATGACAAGCTGTGCACGGCAGATGCGGTCACGAAGCTGGTCCGGGCAATCGAGCAGGGCGGTGAGAAATGCATAGGCGCACATTCGGACTTGGTTTACGTGGAGGGCGAACGTGTTGTCAGAACATGGCATATGGGGGCAGGCAGAATAAGAGACGGTTGGATGCCGGGACACCCCACGCTTTTCCTAAAAAGGGAAGTCTACGAGCGCTACGGTTGCTACGATATCAGTTATCGCTGCGCTGCGGATTATGAATTTATGGTTCGTTTTCTCAAGGATGAGAATAACTGTCTGGCGTATGTGCCGGAGGTTCTGATTGCCATGTACTATGGCGGGACGAGTAACGCGGGACTGCGCAATTATCTGGTATCTTTCAAGGAAGGGTATCAGGCGCTTAAGAAAAACGGGGTACGTCACCCGCTTTGGATTACCGTGAAGAGAACGATACGGGTGCTTAGGCAGTTTTAATAAAGTATTAAAACAGACGGAGTAAGTTTATGAAAATGCAAAAAAAGGTTTATCCGATTGTGAATAGCATTATTCGAATACTACTACTGCTGATCGTAGCCGGTATGTGCCTGCAGAGTGTGTTCAGCACCAGCTTTATCGGCGTTATCACGAAAGAGGATGGCTCCCTGCAGGAGAGAACACTGAATATTGCGGATCAGCCATGGAAACATCTGCACCTGTTTATTGCGTTCACTGTTACAGGCGTGTTGCTGTATAAGGGGATTCCCTGTTTGGGTGTGCGTTTGAGACACGTATTCCGCAGGGAGAATATTGTAGTTGCAGATAGGAATGTAAAGCCGGAAGAGCCTCGAAGGACAGAATCGGCAACAGGAAGCAGCAGAACGAAAAGGGATGTCCGGACAAGCACGCTTGCGGTCGGCAGTTTTGTGGTTCTGATTATGGGAACTGTCTGGATTTTTGTGACGCGGCTGTATCCGGGTTCCGATCCGGCGAAGGTGTATCAGATTGCCATGCAGTGGCGAAGAGGTGACTTTTCCGCATACGCGGAGGGAGGATATCTGTTTCGATATCCTTTTCAGGCAGGTATCATACTGTTCTATTATCTGTTGTCTTTTCTGTTCGGACTCGATAATTATATCGGACTTCAGTTTATCAATGTAATCGCATTGGCAGCGATCTATGGACTGCTTGTGAAGCTGGCGGCGCTCTTCTGGCAGGAGGATGAGAAGCTGCCCTCTATGGTATATGCGGCACTGATTCTGTGGGTGCCTTTATCTTTCTATGTGACGTATCTGTACGGCATTCTGCCCGGCATGGCGCTGTCGCTTGGAGCGGTGTACTTTGCGGCGAAATACCTGCATACAAGACGATACCGTTATATTCTGCCTGCGGTATTGTGCATGGGTCTGGCTACGGTAATCAAGATGAATTGCCTCATCTATCTGATGGCGATTGCCTGTTTCCTACTTTATGATGCATTAGACATTGCTCTGCTGACTAAAAAAGAGCTTGGAAAACAGTGGATCGTATCGCTGCTGTGTCTTGTGCTGATGGGGATTAGTGTAGCGGGATGTAATAAGTTGTGTAACCGCTATGTGGAACATCTGTCGGGGTATAAGGCAGGCGAAGGTGCAGTGATGGTGTCGTGGGTTGTTATGGGGCTGCAGGAGACGCCTTTAGGGCCGGGCGGTTATAGTGGTTATATCAATGATATTTTTGAAAGATATGAGTATGACACGGACAAGATCACAGAAGCTTCGATCGCGGATATCAAAAAGATTATGGCAAGATTGTTAAAAAATCCGTTGGATGAAGGACTCCCTTTTTTTGCGCGGAAGAATGCTTTTCAGTGGAACGATCCGTCCTTTATAAGTCTGGATCGCACGAAGGGAAGAAAAACGGCGGGTAGTATACCGGAGTACGCGAGCAGTCTGATTGATGGAAAGGGAAGCGTGACGCTCTACGTACTGTTAAATTATATGCAGACATTGATTCTGTCAGGGGTTATTCTGTATCTGATTATGAATCGTAAGAGCAGTAATATATTTGAACTGATGGGGGCGGTTGTTTTTCTGGGCGGATATCTGTTTCATTTCTTCTGGGAGTCCAGTGCTTCCTACACGATTCCATATTTTGTGGTCCTGATTCCCTATGCGGTCAAGGGGCTTGCTGACTGGGTCAGGCACATAGACAAAGGCATCGATTATCTGGGAGATGTCATGCAGCAGAGTAAGACGCATGGGAAGCATGCGGCGAAAACGGAGTTGTTGTCTGCTATTCGTCAAAAGCAGGTATGGATTCCCGCCTGCGCATTGGCTGTCGTGGTATGTGTGATAGTACTTTTTAGCAGAACCGGTCTGTTCGAACGGACGATTGCGTTAGACGACGGCGAAGGCGCGTCGGAACAATTTTATCATCGGGGTGAGAATGCTGCGGCGACAGACATTGTCATTGCGGGTGTGCCGGAGGGCTATTATTATCTGTCTCCCTATCTCGCGCAGGACACTGCATTGACAGTACAGAATGAGAAAATGACATTTGTGTCAGTTGCCCCCGGCATACAGGAGGACGTGAAGAAGGTATCCAAGGTAAGGGACATAGAGAATAAGATTTTAGTGCTAAAGGAAAACGGCGGTGTGAGCATGCACTTTCGCAGCAATGAACAGGTACTGGCGATCGACTACAGTGGGGAGAACGCCGAGCTGATAACCTATCTGGATGATGGCATGAATATGTTTTATGTGCCGCGGGAAGATGTGTCATATTACTGTAAGATACATTCTGCAGAAGGAGCAGGATATTATATTACCATAGACGATCTTGCACTCACTTATCGTGAGGGAAAAGTGACGCTGGAAGAGCTGGTGAATAGTGAGGAGCAGAAATGGATACTGCAGTGGTAAACGCCAAGCCGGAAAGAAAGCATAAGTTTGGCAGAGATTGTACGATTTTAACTGTGGGACTGGTACTTATACTGTTGGTATTGTCCAGGTATATTATGAATGGAGAACCTGTGGATGTCAGAAGTGACGTGGAGGAGATAGAAATCGAACTGTCGGTTTATGACGATATGGAGATTCTGCAGCCGTTAATCATCACAGAAGAAATGAACTGGCGGCAGGGATATTATGCGTTACGCTTTTCGCAGTGCGATGTGAATAGTGCCGGACGAGTTATTTATACCGCTGTTCAGGGAGAAACGCAGCAGACGGGAACCATTGAACTGTGTGAAATAAATGCCGGGGAATGGGCGCGGCTGGAAGGGATAGATCTTGGCCGGTTGAAATGTGGAGAGGTTGTTTTGCATCTTCGCACAGAGGAGGTATCAGAGGGAGAGCTTGCGGTTGCTGCCGGACCGGATTATTACGGATTCGGTATTATGGAATATAACGGAGTACAACAGGAGCTGACTTTGGCGCAGGCATATCATTACCACATTATGGGGATGGAGTATAGGATAAGACTGTTATGTTATGGGATTGTTCTGCTGTGTTCCGTGGTGTTGGTGTGGGTGGTGAACAGAGGGCAGAGTGAAGACAGAAGCAAGTGTCTGGCAGCGTTTGGTATTATGACGGTAATGTTTATGGCAATTATCTATCTTCTGGACAGTTCGATCTATCTGCAGCCGACTTATGCGGAGGCTGTGACTAATTTCCTGCAATACGCGAAGGATAAGAAATTTACGGATAACCTGTTGATTACAGACGCGGGTTATCTTCCGCTGCTGCCGCGCCTGATTACTTTGCTTTTTGTTAAAGTCATGCGGATACCGAATATATATGCGCCGTATTTTATGCAGATTACGGCATGTTTATTATGCGGTATGATTTGGTCTTTTTTTGTACTGTATCCTTTTCGCAGATTAATGAAACTGCCGAACAGGATTCTCTGGTGTATTCTTGTTATGCTGACGTGCTTTTGCGAGGAGACGTTGTTTTTTACCAATCATGCATATTGGGGCATTTACTTTATACTTTTGATGCTGCTTGCAGACTCGAAAGAATTTCACGGATGGGTCTATGCCGGTTTGACGGTATTCGGGGCGATATTCTGTCTGTCCAAAGGAACTTATGCCGTTGTGCTTCCGTTAGCGATTCTCGTAATGTTTTTTATGCACCGAAGCATGGACAGACGGGAAAGAATATTTATGTGTGTAGTGGGAGCGGCCGCCTTATTGCAGGTTCTGTATTCTTTCGGCGGGCAAGGCGATGGGAGCAGCTGGATTTCTACGGCTTCCGACGGACGGATTGCGTACTGGTTTAGATTGATCTGCAGGGTGTTTGTGGAGTTTACTGCCTATTTACTGCTGCCGCTTGGAAAGAGTGTGCAGTATATATCCGTAGTGATTTTGATATTAACGCTGATAGTGTCCGGCTTTCTGGCTGTGGACTTTATAGGGAAGGTGCTGATTCCATGCATACGTGGGAAGGCTGTGGACAGACCGCGGAGAGATTTCTATATTGTCGTGATATATCAGTTGATTGTAACGGCATTTTATCTTGTGACGGTTAAGCCTGTTCCGGATTCCTGGAAAAATATAGGCAGCATTGTTTTCAGGCAGATGGGTCATAAATATGAGATATTTCTTGCCATAGGGTTCTATATGTTGCTGCTTGCGGGAAGCATTATGGTACGGCAGAGGGGCGGATCGGTTAAGGAGGAAGCCGGATCGCAGCATGGCATTGCGGAAGTTTGCGGCAGATATGGGATTCTTGTGTTAATGGCAGTCTTTTGCCTGACGAATCCTGTCATGCAGCTGACAGGTTGGGCGGAAGCGGAAACTTCCGACGGACGGGTATACGCCGGGGATATTAATGCGGATTGGTGGGCGTGTAAAGATATGATACGTAACAGTGCCTTTTTTATACCGACCAGGGGCGATAATTGGGGGTACAGTCGTAATGCCACGATATTTCAGGTGGGAGCGGATGTATATTACGAGGAGACATCCTGTGTTAATTTGGATGAGCAGATACCCGGCTATCACAGCTTCTATGAGGTGCAGGATGAAACACAGGTACAGAACCTGATCGGGGTAATGATCAGACGTCCGGAGCGGATCAAGTATACAGATTGCCGGATACGGCTGCTGGATGCAGATAATCACGTGATTGCGGAGATAGAACAGACCGGCAGCGGTAGATACAAAAAATGTTATTTCTGTTTTGAAGAACCGGTAGACGGCGTCAAAAGGATAGAGTTTGTGGATGCAGACGGAGAACCGATCTGGTACAAGGACTATATTGCATGGGTCAGTGCATGGTAGAAAGGGAAGCACAAATGTCGGACACTGCCTGCAGATCAGGCATCGCGCTGCTTCGGCAATATTAATTTGAACAGCCATGGCAGTCTGTGCCGCACACAGACTGCGTATAACTTGTTATGAAGCCCGGTGATATCTTTATAGGGAACGTTTTTGAAAGCTTCCCTGATATAAGGATTATCACATTCCGCCAGAAAGAGCTGTTTAAAACGGGCAGATTCAGAACGTATTGACTGAAATACAAGGAGAAAAGTCAACAGGCTCTGATACACGAAAAAGTAATGAAGCTGAGTTTGTATAAAGGGATAAGCAAATTGATCAATAAACTGGCTGTAAGTTTCGAACATTACGTGATTCTCAGACAGCCGTTTCGCATCGATATGGTGGCTGACAGAGTCTGTATTGCTGCGGTAATAGTAGTAGGCTTTATCGCAGAAATATACGCTTGAGGCTTTCAGCATACAAGCATATGTGATCGGACCGTCTTCTCCGACGATAATGTCGTGAGGGAGACGGAACAGGTATTTTTCCAGAATTTGCCGGCGAAACAGCTTGTTCCACAGGTTGGGGGCGATACCGAATACGAAATAGGTCCCGAAATAGATCATGTTGGGATATACGGTTTCCATAAGCTGCGCCTTGTTATAGAAACCGGCCGGAAAGGGTATGCTGCATACTTTTGTTTTATGTGGCATTACAGCGGTGAAATCACAATGGACGATATCTGCACCGGTTGATCTGGCAGCGCTGCACATATGGCTGTACATGCCGTCAGCGATCCAGTCGTCGCTGTCCACAAAAGTGATGTATTCGCCGTGGCTTGCGCGGACGCCGTTCTGCCTGGCACATGTGTGTCCGCCGTTAGGCTGATGGAGACAGCGGATATGGGAATGCGCGGCGGCGTAACGGTCACAGATGGCACCGGAGCCATCCGAAGAACCATCATCTACAAGAATCAGCTCATAGTCGGTATAGTCCTGCGCTAAGATGCTGTCCAGACAGCGACTTAAATATTTTTCCGTATTATAGACAGGCATGATAACACTCAAAAAAGGATGATCGGACATAGTGCTCCCCCTTAAATGTTTTCCGGGCTTGAGAAGAAAACATTATAATTGATCGTATTCGATTTTTACATTTTATCGCGTCTGCCGAAGAATGGCAATACAGAGCCGGCAGTTTTTGCGGCTAAATGAAAATTTTATCGCAATTACAGCAGAAATTTGCTATAATAAATAGTCGGTATTAGGCGGAGGGAAATATATGCTGATCAATATCGCATTTTGTTTTGATGAAAATCTAACCGAACAGGTCAAAGTGGCGGTTGCCTCTCTTTTAGATCACGGTGTGGCGGATCAAGTGCATTACCATATATATTGTGTGTGTACGAAAGAAGCTGCTTATATAGAGAAGCAGCTTGCACAGATCGTGGAGGCGCGGGATCGGGAATCGGTCTTAAGTGTGAAAGCGGTAGAGAATCATTACTCAGCTGCCTATGAAGTCAGAGGAATTACGTCGGGTGCTTATCTGAGACTGCTGCTGCACAGGATTTTGCCGGATGTGGATAAAGTATTATATGTGGATATTGACGTGCTGTTTTGCGACAGTCTGGAACAGGTCTGGCAGGTGGATATGACAGATTATGTGGTGGCTGCGGTAAAAGGACCGGTAAACCTCTCCGATAAGTGGGAATGGAATCGCAGCAGATCCTATTGGCGGTTTTTGGAAGGAATAAAGGGCGGATATATTAACTCGGGTGTGCTGGTGCTTAATCTGCAGGAGATACGCCGCCGTAATATGGAAGCGCAGTGGAATGAGTGGGTGAAAGAGAAGTTATACTATCAGGATCAGGATATTCTGAACATTACCTGTCAGGGAGTAATCAGATATCTTCCGCCCAGATATAACCGGCTGGCCTATCTGGAACAGAAGGATTTTGACAGATTCGTAAGCGAAGCGGTATTTACGCAGCAGGAGTGCGAGGAGGCAATGACTCACCCTGCAATTCTTCACTATGCAGGAGATAAGCCGTGGAAGCGCTATGATACCAATCTCGGCGGAATCTGGTGGGATTATGTGGACAGCCAGCCGGATCTGAAGGACTTGTTTGACGAGGAAAAGGCGAAGAAATATCACGGTCCGACGCTTTTGGAAAGAGGCGCGCGGAAGATAAAGAAGCTGATCAGCAGAGAGAAAATGTGAGTAAAAGGAAAAAGTTGCAGGATAAGGAGAACAGGATCATGAAAATTGCAGTTGCGGGAACAGGATATGTTGGGCTGGTAGCAGGCGTATGCTTCGCGGAGAAGGGTCATGATGTTACCTGCGTGGATGTGGATGAGAAGAAAATACAGATGATGGAGTCCGGAGTCTCTCCTATTTATGAAGAAGGGCTGGAAGAGTTGATGCAGAAGAATAATGCCACCGGCAGGCTGCATTACACGACCGACTATCGGAGCGCTTACAGGGATGCGGATGCAATTTTCATCGGTGTGGGAACGCCGGAACAGCCGGACGGTTCCGCTAACTTAAGTTATATAGCGACGGTATCAAGACAGATTGCGGAATCAGTGGAACGGGACTGCCTTGTAGTTGTAAAATCTACCGTTCCGGTGGGAACCAATGACAAGGTGGAGCAGTTTATCAGAGACTTCCTGACCAGAGACGTAAAGATTGAAGTTGCATCTAACCCGGAATTTCTGGCACAGGGTTCCGCAGTGCATGATACACTGCATGCGGCAAGGATTATAATCGGAACGGAGAGCAAAGAGGCAGAGGCCATACTGAAGAAAATCTATGAGCCCTTCGGGCTGCCGATCGTATCCGTAGACAGACGCTCTGCGGAGATGATCAAATATGCCTGCAATGATTTCCTGGCGCTCAAGATTTCTTATATGAATGACATTGCCAATCTGTGCGAACTGGTAGGTGCGGATATCGATGCCGTGGCCAGAGGCATGAGTTACGATGCCAGAATCGGCTCCAGATTCTTAAATGCGGGTGTGGGCTATGGCGGAAGTTGTTTCCCGAAAGATACGAAAGCGTTGAAGTATCTTGCTAGACAGAACGGATACAAGCTGCGTACCGTGGAGGCTGCGGTAGCTGTGAATGCGGAGCAGAAGACGAAACTGTTCCATAAGGCGAGTAACAGAATGATCACATTTCAGAATTTGAAGGTAGCGGTCCTGGGGCTGGCTTTTAAGGCGGGAACCGATGATCTGCGGGAAGCACCCTCGCTGGATAATGTGCAGCTTCTACTGGATGGCGGAGCCAATATCTATGCCTATGATCCTGTTGCTGTCGATCATTTTCGGGCAAGATATCCGGAGGGTGAGAACGGAAAGGGTACGATTCAATATGTATCCAAACCGGAAGAAGCGTTGAAAGATGCTAATATCTGTTTTATTTTTACGGAATGGGAAGAAATCAGAACGATTGCACCGGAGACTTTCAAAGAGCTGATGCAGATTCCACTCGTGTATGACGGACGTAACCTTTATAATCTGGAGAAAATGAAAAATGCGGGTGTAGAGTATTACAGCATTGGGCGATAATATGAGCGGGAGGAGAAGCAATGGATTTTGCGGTTGCTTTGTTGCTGCCGATAGGCATTGTGTTTGTTTTTTGCTGTTTATTTATAATGATTGGCGGGATTGTATCAAGGGATATTTTTAATGAAAAAGGAACCAGTTATCGGTTTTCTCTTTGCTTTTTTGTTGGGCTGATTTGTTTTCTTGCAGTTTTGAGAACAGTGGCGCTGATAATACGATCCTATCGCTTTGCTTTTTGGCTGGTATTGCTGGCATATATCGGCTGGGTTGCCGTGAATATGATTCGTAAATACCGTGTAAGCGATGTGCGGATGATACTTGTGCATTACAGAAAGCTAATAGTGTCGTGGCTGCTCCTATGGTTTGCCCATATTTTCTATCAACTGATTATTTGGTTTGCAAATTTAGAACAGACGGTGCTGACGCCATCAACAAGTGTCGGCTCACAGCATTCGATCAGATACACAAATATAGCAGCTTATTTTACAGATTATGATTATATACCGATTCTTAATCAGTCGTACGGCCAGTCTCTGCTGGGGAGTTTTGGTACATTTTTCGGGATAGATAATATCAATTTCTTCATGTCTGTTTGGCTGGCGGCCGGAAAGACTTTCATGGTATTGTTCTTATTCGGGCTGTTTTATAAATACTTTAATAGATTGTTAAGTATCCTGCTGACAGTCGTTGTTTTCTGCGGAAGTGTGTCATTGTCCGCATATCCCATTAAAGTGCTGGATACAGGATCACCGTTTTTCTATAGTGGGTATACGGATTCCATAGTTGGAGCTTGCTCTTTTTATATTTTTCTTGTATTTATGTTTCATATTCTTTCAGACAAGGAGAAACTTACAGTAAAACATTATGCATTTACATTTTGTATGATGTTATATTGGTGTATGAGCGCACCTCAGAATATAGTTGTTATTGGAGGAATCGGATTTTTCATTTTGCTCTACCTGTTATGGAAGAAAGAATTTCAATTGGTTACGCCTACATTATGCATTGCAGGTGCAGTGCTTGTCGGGGCGGGGGTTGGTATTTTAGAAGGTGGGATGCTGACGCCCTCGTCGCTGATTGAGGATGTAAATATAGAGGGGATCATGACAGTAGCCATAAAGACTGGAAGCGTGAAGATATCTCTGGTTCCGTCTATGCCGTACTTTATTGACAGTGACATTTTGCAGAAGTGGTCTTATGAAATACCGTACATGGAGAATACTTTGCAGTATGCGGTAGAGGGGTTGAACAAGGGCGATATAGGGATATGTCTCTATCATCTCGGAATATTATGCTGGGATAGTGTACGCATTATTTTTTGGCCGCTCATGGGTACACTTGGAATGATGTGGGAAGTGTATAAACGAAGGGAACGACAGATCATATATTGGTCATTTGCGGGAGTTATAGCGCTAGGAATAGGATGGATTATAGCATTTGTTTTTTCCTATTGTGAACTTAAACGTGAATTAACGAGATTCATGATGCCGTGTTATTTTTTGTGCATGATATTTATGGCGGTCTTATTAGGGAAATTATATGAGCGTGACAAAATATGCAGATGTATATGTATATGCTCCATGTTCATGATTTTGTGCGGGCAGATTCCTTATAGGCTGATTGAAAATATAGAAGTGTTACAGACAGATCAAATTGCACCATTATTAAAGCAAATGATTACATTTGTGAATTAATGACAACGAGAGAGGTATAAGATATGAATCCGTTAGACATTAATAAGGTCTATTTAGTGACCGGCGGAGCCGGCTTTATCGGTTTCCATTTATCCAATAGTCTTTTGGACAAAGGGGCTAGGGTGATTGGCTTTGACAATCTCAATGATTATTATGACGTGCAGCTCAAGAAGGACAGGCTGTCGATTCTGCGGCAACATGAGAACTATACATTTATCAAAGGAGATTTGAGTGATAAGGGGGATGTGTTTCGCCTGTTTCAGGAATATGCGCCGCACGTGGTGGTCAATCTGGGTGCACAGGCCGGCGTGCGTTACAGCATAGACAATCCGGATGCCTATATGCAGTCTAACATGATGGGGTTTTTCCACATTCTGGAAGGCTGCCGGTATTTTCCGGTGGAGCATCTTGTCTATGCATCTTCCAGTTCCGTTTACGGTGGCAATGAGAAGGTTCCATTTTCCACGGAAGATAAAGTGGACGGTCCGGTGAGCCTGTATGCGGCCACGAAGAAATCCAATGAATTGATGGCGCATGCCTACAGCAAATTATATCATATTCCGGTGACGGGACTTCGGTTTTTCACGGTTTATGGCCCTTATGGCAGACCGGATATGGCTTACTACAAATTTACGCAGAAAATTATGGCAGGCGAGCCGATCCAGATCTATAATAACGGCGATATGTATAGGGATTTTACTTATATTGATGATATTGTAAAGGGCGTGGAGAATATCATGTGCAATCCGCCGTCGCCGAATGAGCAGGGAGTATGTTACAAACTCTATAATATCGGCAACAATAAGCCCGAGAAACTGATGGACTATATAGAGACTTTGGAGAAATGTCTCGGAAAAACGGCTGTGAAGGAGTATCTCCCTATGCAGCCGGGCGACGTATATCAGACCTATGCCGATGTCACGGATCTGATGAGAGATTATGATTTTAAACCGGACACCTCGATTGAAGAGGGGCTTGGAAAGTTTGTAGAATGGTACCGGGAGTATTATAAAGATTGATATACAGAGAGGCAAGATGAAGTATCATGGGGAAAGAGACGGAAGGAATGCAGGAGATGCAAAAGGTTGGAATAAAGGAGAGACGGATACCGGTCTTGTATCTTGTCGTTCCCTGCTATAACGAGGAGGAAGTAGTCGAGAAATCGGCGCAGGTACTGGGGGATAAGATACGCCGTCTGACGCGGGCAGGACAGATTGCGGCAGGCAGTAAGGTCATGTTTGTCAATGACGGGAGTAAAGACGATACACTGCGCCTTCTGCATCGGATTGCGTCACAGGATACACTGTTCTCAGTAATCAGCTTAGCGGGCAATTACGGGCATCAGAGCGCGATTCTGGCAGGTATGATGACGGCGAGGCGATATGCGGATGCGGTAGTGACCATTGATGCGGATTTACAGCAGGATATCGAGGCGCTGGATCGATTTCTGGAAAGTTATATGGCGGGAAGCGAAGTCGTATACGGCGTGCGCAATGACAGGCGTTCCGACGGTATTTTTAAGAAAGGTACGGCGACATTATATTATAATCTGCTGCACCTGTTAGGCAGTAAGGTGATAACCAATCATGCGGACTATCGACTGATGTCCAAAAAGGCACTGGACGCGCTGGCGGAATACAAAGAGACTAACTTATTTCTACGTGGGCTGATTCCGACCATGGGATTTCCTTCCGATGTGGTCTACTTTGATGTCAAGGCAAGAGAAGCGGGACATTCTAAGTATACACTAAGTAAGATGGTGACACTGGCAACAGACGGAATCACATCTATGAGCACCAGACCGCTCAGGATGATCAGTGCACTGGGATTTATCGTGTTTGTTTTCAGTTTTGTTATGAGCATTATCAGTCTTGTGGACTGGGCGAGGGGCAATAATGTACCCGGTTATACCACGACAATGATTGTCTCTTTGCTGATCGGCGGCGTGACGCTGCTCTCATTGGGGATTATAGGGGAATATGTGGGTAAGATATACATGGAGGCAAAGCACAGACCGCGTTATATCATAGACACGTTTGTATGGAAAGAAGACAATGAGGCAGATGACAAAGAGGAAAGAACCAAATAGAAAAAGAAAGGCATGGTTATAAAATGCTAAAAACAGATATTCATGCGGACGATTACGCACTGACCGTCAATACATCCAAGGATATGCTTTCCTGCATGTTACAGGGGCAGCTTGACAGCATCAGTATCGTGCCTAATATGTCCTGCTTTGATGCCTGTATGGAGTTATTCTATCAGGCGATTCCGCAGATGCCGTTCCTGCCGAAGATATCGGTACATCTGGACTTTGTAGAGGGACATTGTCTTGCACCCGCAGATGAGGTGCCGCTGCTGGTGAAGGAGGGAAGCAGTCTGATGGGGCTGGCATGGGGTGGATTGTTTATGCTGTCTTATCTGCCTTGGAAACGCGGAGCCGTGAAGGTACAGCTTAAGAAAGAGATCAAGGCGCAGATTGAGAGGGTGCATGGGGCAGTCAACCATGCTATGGATATAGCGAGGAGACATGGAGTTTCCAGCGGCCAGGAGAAGATCAGGATTGATTCTCATCAACATGCGCATATGATTCCTGTTGTCTGGGGAGCACTGACAGAGGTAATCGCGGAAGAGCATTATCAAGTAGAATATATCCGCAATTCCAAGGAGGCATTGGGTGTATTTGTCTCGGAAACATCTCTGTGGAAGACCTATCGTCCGGTGAATTTTATTAAGAACAGATTACTCTCATTATATTCTCATGCGGCAGACCGCTACATGAGAGAACATCATATGGAGCAGATGTATCTGTGGGGACTCGTCATGAGCGGATACATGGATTATGACTGAATTGTCAGATTGTTCCCGAAGTATGCAGCGCTGGCAGAGAGAAAAGACAGGACGCTGGAGATCCTCTTTCATCCGGGATTGACAATTTCCGATGAAGTGACGGAGGAGATCGGCGAAGAAGCGGCCAGAGATTTCTATCTGCGGCAGGATCGGCATGTGGAGATGGAGGCTGTGAATCGGATGAAAGCGCTTCTGTCATAATATGTTTCCTGATACAGAAATGGTTGCCGTAAGCCGTGGAACGGAAGGTGTAATTGCGCGGACTGGCATACTATCGGAATCTGTGCAGTTCCTCCACTTCCTTCCAAAGAATATCCGTGAAATACACCGCACCCTCCTCCGTGAGATGGTCTGCATCGGAGAAATAAGTCAGGTTATCATTGAAACGTTCATCATGGGAGTAGTCATAATAATTGACACCTGTGTCATTTGCAATTCCTGTAACCGTATCATGAAATTCCTGCAGGAAACCCTGTGATACCAGTTCATTATAATATACAGAAAAGGGTGTTGTGATCAGAACCGGTGTGATCCTGTGTTCTTTACAATACTTGATTATGCTGCGCAGTTCCTCGATCCGTTCCGGCATAAAATATTCGTCCTTGTTGTCAAAGTGCCTGCTGTAGCGTTCCTTTGCGGCGCGGGCGAATTCCTCCACGTCGATGCCGTCGTTTGCAGCATGGGCAGTGAGGGTGGTATGCAGATCGGGAAACAGTTTTACGATATCCTGGCCGGCGGACAGGATCGGTACCTTATGGGTCACCAGATCGATATAAGGATCATAATCGGGAATGTTCTCCGGTGACAGGAAACGGTAGTATCGGATACTCATTGCCTCCGCCTCGGTATTGTTTACCACCTCGTTGTTGAAGGAGAAGTAGGAGACGGGAATAAAGAGGACACTGTTTGTTTCCATGTATTGTCCGAATTCCTGCAGGATCGCGAGGTCATAATTGTAGCTCTGGCTTGGATTGGCAAAGTTCATACATACATAGCCGCGCTCTTGTATATGACCGTAATCAAAATCGTAAGCGCCGTGGGAACTGCCGAGGTTGCCGACATGAATCTCGCAGTATATACTACCGACAGTGTCAAATTTAAGAAGATCTAAATATTTCTGGTCGTCAATTTTCTTATAAGGTTTGTTCAGAGCATAAATTATGAGGACCGCCGCGGCGGGAATCAGGATGCATTTCAGTGCAAAGCGCACTATATCAAGCTTATTGTTTTTTTTCATTTTTCGATTCCTTTCCAGCGTTTTTCAGCCTTTTTCGAGTCCGCGAAGCAAATTTACTTTTTTTAAAATTGAAAATAAATAAATTCGGTTGCTACACCCTTAGGGGCAAACAGGGCGATCACGACAAGGAACAGTACATACACCGGCCAACGGACAAAGAATTTCTGTCCGGAGAGTGAACGGATCACATCGCCTTTTAAGGAAGCAAGATCGTAGGCGGCGAGTAGCGTGACGGACAGAAGCATGCCAATGAAAGCCGCCGGCGAGATGCCCAGAGACACGATTCCGGTCTTTAAGTATTGAAGCGGCCTTCCGATATCCCAAAAAAGCCGGGAGATGATCCAGAAAACATCCTGTATGCTGTTTGCACGGAAGAATATCCATGTAAAACACAAGAGTGCGAAAGTGATAGGAAGCTGCCACCAATGCTTGCGGCGGCTGATAACCACGCCTTTTCTTGTTTTCGGGTAGATCCATGCCTCTATGATCTGTAACAGCCCGTGTATGCCGCCCCACAGGATATAAGTAAGGCTGCTGCCGTGCCAGAAACCGCTCACTAAGAAGGTGATAAGCAGATTCAGGCTGTGCCGCCACTTAGGCACCCGGTTGCCGCCCAGAGGGATATATACGTAATCACGAAACCATGTGGACAGTGAGATATGCCAGCGGCTCCAGAATTCCTTGATAGAAAAGGCGAAATAGGGGCTCTTAAAGTTCGTCATAAGATCGATGCCAAACAGCTTAGCGCAGCCTATGGCAATATCGGAATATCCCGAGAAATCGCAGTAGATTTCCACGGCAAACATGACTGTAACAACGATAAAGACAAGCCCCACGTAGGAGGCAGCGTTATCGTATACCTTATTGATGACGCCTGCGAATACATCGGCGATCACCAGTTTCTTGAAATAACCCCACACCATCAGTTTGAGGCCGTAAGTCACGTTTTCATACACAAATGGCCGTTCTTTTTTATATTGCGGCAGCAGACTGTCGGCTCTGCCGATAGGTCCTGCCAGCAGCTGCGGGAAGAAAGAAACGAAGAGCGCATAGTAACCGAAATGCCGCTCCGCCGATATTTTGCCGCGATAGACATCAATCAGATATCCCATGGACTGGAAGAAATAGAAGGAGATGCCTGCAGGCAGCAGAATCCGTATGGTGATAGGATGTATGGTAAGACGTCCGGCAGTGATCAGTGTATTTAACCGGTCTATGACAGGACTCGCAGTCTTATAGAAGAGCAGGATCAGCACCAGAGGTACTATGCCGCCCAGAAGATAACGTTTTTTTTGCGCCGTCGTGGGTGCCTGCTCCAGCAGTATGGCCAGCACGTAGGTCAGTGCTGTTGATGCAAACAGAAGAAGGCCGTAACCGATATGCAGATTCATATAAAATATATAGCTGGCCGCCAGTAAGAAACACCAGCGGTATTTGTGCGGTACCAGGTAGTATAATATAAATACGATAACAATAAATATGCCGAAAGACATAGAATTAAAAAGCATGATGAATCTCCTTGCGCGCTGTGCGCCGTAGAATCAGTTTGTTGCTGTTTTGTCAGCATGACTAAAGCAATTTTACTTTATTTACATGAAATATGCAAATTATAAATCTCGCGTTAATCCAGGACAATTATAAGCTCTATGCGCAAAAACAGTTTCTTTCAAACTGCATTTATGATAAAATTTGATTGATCCACATATCCTGTCATTGGATGAGCGGGTCGGAAATTCCATGGAATGATCGCTGTGATCAAGTCTCTGTGTACGGAAATGGATGTAAATATGGGCATTACGTCATTTTATTTTTTGTGCTTTTTTGCGATAATCTTAATATTGTACTATATTGTTCCGAAGAAAATGCAGTGGGGATTACTGCTTGTATGCAGTGTGGCATATTATCTGCTTAGTGGTAACGGGATGTTGATTCTCTATCCCATAGCGTCTGTGACGGCGTGTTATGCGGGGATTCGCCTGCTGGCATCGCTGCCTGCGGAGAAAAGCGGACAGCGAAAGAAAGTTCTTGCGATGACTGTGTTAGTCAATATTGGGATATTGGTTGTGCTGAAGTATGTGAATTTCGGCATCTATACAATAGACGGCATTGCCGCTCTGTTTGGCAGGACCGGGGAATTGATCAGGAGCGTGAATTTCCTGATTCCGCTCGGCGTGTCTTTCTACACATTTTCCTTATTGGGATATGTGGTTGATGTGTATTACGGGATTGCCGAGCCTCAGAAGAATTATCTGAAGCTTATGTTGTACGGAATGTATTTTCCGGTGATTATTTCGGGGCCGATTTTAAAATACAGGGAGCACGGTGAGCAGTTCTTTGCACCGCATATGTTTGATTATCGGCGGGTGACAAGAGGACTTCAGCGTATGCTGTGGGGATTCTTTAAGAAGCTGGTGATCGCGGAACGCCTGGGGGTGCTGGTGGATACGGTGTACGGCGGATACGCGGATTATCCGGGTGCGTTTATATGGATTGCCACGGTATGTTATGCGTTCCAGCTCTATACAGACTTCTCGGGCTGTATGGATATCGTAGTCGGGATGTCGGAGAGCTTCGGGATCCTGCTGCCGGAGAACTTCCGGACGCCTTTTTTTGCGGGCAGTATTTCGGAATATTGGCGCAGATGGCATATTACGCTGGGTGTGTGGATGAAAGAATATGTGTTCTATCCGGTGCTGCGGACGAAATTTTTCACGGACTTAAACCGCTCCTGGAGGGAAAAGTTCGGTAAGAAGAGAGGCAAGCAGTACACCACTTTCGCGGCAATGTTTATTCTGTGGTTTACGGTGGGAATCTGGCATGGCGGTGACTGGAAGTTTGTGATTGGTTCGGGACTGCTGCATTGGTTCTATATCGTGATGGAGGAGCTGCTTGAGGCTCCCTGTGCGCGGTTTATGGAGAAGCGGCATATTGATCCGAAGGGCAGAGTGGTCGGTATCGTGCGCATTGTCAGAACTTTCTTCCTTGTATGCATCGGGGATCTATTCTTCCGTTCGGCATCGGTGGGGGATGCCTTCTCTATGCTGCGCGGTGCGATCTCTGTCTGGAATCCGTCAGTGCTTTGGAACGGTGCGCTTACGGAATTGGGTTTGGAGCCGATCGAGATGGTAATTGCCGGCGGCTCGCTGCTTCTCCTGCTTGGTGTGGAATTACTGCAACAGAAGGGTTCTGTCCGGGACAGGATCGCGGGCAGGGTACTGCCTGTCCGCTGGCTGATCTGGTACGCGCTGTTGTTTAGCGTGATTTTGCTCGGCTGCTACGGACCGGGGTACAGCGCTGGAGAGTTTATTTATCAGGGATTTTAGAAAAAAGGGAATAAAACAGATAGTAAAGCGTGAAATAATATGGTAGAATGAGGCATGCGCCGTAAGGCTGCATAGAGATGCGGATAAACAGGAAAGGTTGCGTAAGATAATGGATAAAATAGCGGTTTTGATTCCGTGTTATAATGAGGAAAAGACGATTGCCAAGGTGGTTAGGGACGCGAAGCAGGCGCTTCCCGAGGCAGTAGTTTACGTTTATGATAATAATTCCACAGACCGCACTGTGGCGCTTGCCAAAGAGGCCGGCGCGGTGATCAGATATGAGCATATGCAGGGTAAGGGCAATGTGATCCGCCGTATGTTCCGTGAGATTGAAGCGGAGTGTTATATCATGGTGGACGGCGATGATACCTATCCCATGGAGTATGCTGCCAAGATGGCGGACAAGGTACTCAGCAATAATGCGGATATGGTGGTGGGAGACAGGCTTTCCTCCACTTACTTTACGGAGAATAAGAGACCTTTTCATAATTTCGGCAACACCATCGTACGCAACAGCATTAACCGGCTGTTTCACTGTGAGATTAAGGATATCATGACCGGATATCGTGCATTCAGCTACGGATTTGTCAAGACTTTCCCCGTACTTTCCACGGGATTTGAAATTGAGACGGAAATGACGATTCATGCCGTATATAACAATATGCAGATCGAGAATGTGATCGTGGATTACCGTGACAGACCGGAGGGAAGCGAGTCGAAACTCAACACGTTTTCAGATGGTTTCAAGGTATTACACACTATTATGAAGCTGTACAGGGATTATAAACCCATGGAGTTCTTCGGTCTGTGTTCCGCGATTCTTGCGGTGATAGCGATAGTTCTGTTTATTCCGATTCTGGTCGCTTATGTTGAGACCGGACTGGTGCTTCGGTTCCCTACACTGTTTGTCTGCGGATTCATCGGGCTGGCGGCGGTTCAGTCGTTATTTGCAGGGCTTATACTGTCCAATATGGCACTCAAGAACAGACGCGATTTCGAATTTCGTCTGACGCTGGTGACGCGCAGGATCAACCGTGTGGAATAATTTCAGCGTGATTCCATCGACCGAAGCTGATATACTATGTAAGTGGTGTCACCGGCCGTGAATGTATCGGCTTTTTCACAGGCTGCATTATAGGTATGACTGAAATATATGATTACGGGATGTTCATCATTGTAAGGCGCATCCCGAAGGATCAAGTAGGTATGGTCGCTGTCGATCACATCCTGTCCGAAGTCTCCGATACCATGGCGTGCCAGTTTGGTTTTGGTGTTGGGGTTTATAACGACACCCCAGTTTGTATAGATAAAGTTATTGTAAGTGTCTAATGTCAGATCAAAAGGCGATTCGCAGTAATTCTCCAAAGTGCCGGAATCATAGGTCCATATGTAGAGATTGTCCGGATGAGCGTGGCAGTAAGCTTTCAGCTCATCCCATGTTTCTTTATGCACATGATAGTCAGCGTCAATATTATTCTTCGTCATGATAAGAGAGGCGGCGCAAAAAAGGAATACCACAGGCAGAACAATGGAATAACGCTTGGAAGTTTCCAGCTTCAGCAGGTTAAATGAAAGCAGCATACCGAAAAGGATCAGATAGTCCGCGGTAATTAACGGCAAAACGCTGCGTTTCGGAAAGCGCCCCTCGTACAGAACGTAAACCCAACTGATCGTGCGGCCCGCCAGATAGACAAGATAGACGAACAACGCACTGTAATTGCGCCGCAGCAGAGTCAGAAACAAGGTGGCGGCTATGAGCAGGAATGCAAGCAGGTTGGCGGGCTGCATACCGTTCTCATAGAAGAAGGCGGTGATCATGCCGGTCGCCACATTTTTCAGGCGCTCTTTAAGATCTGTGCGGGCCAGATAATATTTCCGTGCGATGTCATGCATCGACTTCCAGTCGGCCACAGACATGCCGTAACCGATACAGGGAGCGCCACTGCGCTGGTAGCTGTATTCCTCTTCGTTGATTCCCAGTTCCTGAAGATCCTGTGCACACTCTTCATATTCAGGCCATGTATAGAAATCCGCCACACGTTCCCAATAATAGTTGATCCGGCGAAAATCCGCCCATTGCGGCTCGGAGTATGCGGCGGCGTTAAGACCGTATAGAAGTCCCATACCCAATACTAGGATAGATGCAAAGCCAAACAGTTTGAGTGCGATCCTGTCGCAGCCGTTTCGGTAGGCATTGATCCATTTGGCCAGCCAGAGCATACCTGCCATGGGCAGCATCATGTAGAAGACATTCTGGTGCATACTGTAAGAGATCCATGCAAAAGCAAATGTCGGTATACTGCTGATCAGGAAAGAGCCGGCAGAAACAGCGGTGCGTGTTGTAATAAAACAAAAGAGCGCTGTCGCGGCTGCCAGACCGGCCACCGTTGTGTATTGGGCTTCGGAGAGCACATTCAGATCAACGATCAGAAAAAGAATACAGAGGACTGCGAGAGCAGGCTTTAAGAAGGAATCGGGACAGCCGTGCCTTTCCCATATACGCAGGGCGCGCTGATAGATTACATACAGGCAGGCAATCTGGACACCTTGCAGGAAGATCCCATACCATGGGATAAAGCTGCACAGCATATACAGTCGGGACAGCAGCCATGACAACGGGTACAGGAAAAATAGCACATGCGCTTCGGGATAGCCCAGATAGGCGCCGGAGAGGATACTGTACATTCCCCAGTCGTCATTGGTGCCGTCTACCGGTCCGATCCATAACAATTCCATGATGTAGAACAGGATCAGAAACATAAGAAAGAAGAGACGCCGCGGCCACAGAGACGTCGTCAAAGAGACACGTGTAAATCCCGCGGGCGTGCGCAGATCGGTTAAGGCAGGCTCTGAGCCCTGTGTGATGAGCGACATAGGCGGTTTCCCTTCTTTCGTAATAATCATAAAATGCATATTTCTAATTTTTTATTATATAATATAATAGGGGTTAGTTACAAACAGAATTGAAATACAATTCTTAAGATTCTTAAGAATTATGAAAAGTTTCATTAATAAATAAGGAGAAATGTACCAAAGAGGTCTGAAAAGTGTTATTCTTGTTGTGTGACAAAACGTATTCCTTGACACACGGACTTATGAAAGTAATATTTATTACATACCGCCGGAGCGTAAGGGGAAAGGCAGGATTGAAATGGACGATAGGAATAAAATGAGAAAAGGAAAACAAAATGGCAGCGCATTGCTGATGGCCGTTCTGATCGGTTTCTGTATTCTGGCAATCATCGAGATCATCTACGGACAGGCTCAGATCAGAATGGAGAGGGAGAGGCTGGCGCTTGAAGAAGAAAATAACCAGACGGTTCAGAAATTGAAAGCGGAGTGGAACCAGTTGAAAGGCGCTCCGAGCGTGGGAACCGAGTCCGCAGAGGAGGCAGGAGGAGAGCAGAGCGGTATCGCAGAAGCGGAAAAAACGGAGAAGACGTTGACGAACACCAATGCAGATACAAATGTACAGGATCAGTCTTCGTCCTCTGATGATTTACTGCAGACTGTAGCCGCACCGACTGAGGAGGAGCACCAGTATGACATGCAGATCGTCTTCTTAGGCGACAGTATCATAGACAGTGACCGCGAGAGCGGCGGTGTGGCGGCTTTAATCTCCGGAGCATGCAATGCTAAGGTATACAATATGGCAATGGGCGGTACAACCGCGGCGCTGCTGCCGGGAGAGGATGCTGATTTTCCGACATGGGATTCCAGAAGCCTTATGGGCGTGGTGAATGCGATTCTCGGCAATGTCGACGGGAGTTTCTTAGACGGTTACCGGGCCGGAGAGATCCTGAAAGAGTGCGATTTCAGTAAGACAGATTATTTTGTCATAGAATATGGCGTCAATGATTTTCTGACCGGAAGGATCTACCAGAGCAAGTATCTGGAAGACGGCGGAGAGTTGGCGGTAGACGGTCTGCATACTTACTCGGGGGCACTGTCAGCAGCAGTCGATCAGCTTCGGGCGGCATTTCCGGATGCGGGCATTTTAATCATTTCACCGCATTACTGCCAGTTCTATAACGGAGAGACATTTGTCGGTGATGCGTACAGTCTGAATTACGGGTATGGCACATTGGTGGAATTCTCCAGAGTGGCCGGGTATGTGGCAGAACAGCGTAAGGAAGATCATGTAATCTTCTACAATGCGATGGAGCAGAGTGGCATTGACGCATATACTGCGGATAAGTATCTGAAAGACGGCGTGCACCTGACGGCGGAGGGCCGTGTTGCTTATGCAGAATATGCCAGCCGGCTGATTAAGGCGGACTTCTATCCCGAAGAGTGACGTATGATCCGGTTATAACAGTATAATAATGTGAAATAGAAGGCTTACCGGCAGCGGTAAGCCTTTATTGCCGTAAGTGTGCTATATATGTTATGATAGATAAACAGCGGACAAATACGGTTAAAGAAGAGTGGAGGCATTTCATGAAAGAATTAGAGTATCCTTTTGACAGTGAATATATTTTGAAAAAATCGAAGAAGATCAAGCGTGAGTTATCAGAACAGAGCGGACAGACTGCTTTGTTGCAAAAGAAGATCGCAGTGTTGGGCGGCAGCACGACTCATGACATTATCAGGACGCTGGAGCTTTTCTTGTTGAATCAGGGCATAGAGCCGGTGTTTTATGAGTCGGAATATGCGCAGTATTGGCAGGATGTGATGTTTGATAATCCGCAGCTTACGGATTTTGCACCGGATCTGATCTATATCCATACGTCAGGCCGTAACGTTACGGCATATCCCACGGTGCAGGATACAGCAGAGCAGATCGAAGCGCTGTTAAATGAACAGTACGAACATTTCAGAGTTATGTGGGACAAGATTGCGAAACAGTATCATTGTCCTGTGATCCAGAATAATTTCGAGTATCCTTTTTACCGGATATTAGGGAATCAGGAAGCGGTATATCTGCAGGGGAGGATCAGCTTCCTGAACAGATTAAATGAGAGATTTTATCAGTATGCCAGAGAACATGAGAGCTTCTACATCCATGATATCAATTATGCGGCAGCTTCGTACGGTCTGGACAAGTGGTCGGATCCCTTCTACTGGCATATGTACAAGTACGCTATGTGCATGCAGGCGATTCCGGAATTTGCCCACAATCTGGCGAATATTATGAAAGCGATTTTCGGAAAGAATAAGAAATCTCTGGTGCTGGATCTGGACAATACGCTCTGGGGCGGCGTTGTGGGGGACGATGGCGTGGAGAACTTGGAGATCGGACAGGAGACCTCGATGGGACAGGTTTACTCGGAATTTCAAAGCTATGTTAAGTCCCAGAAAGATATAGGTGTCATGCTCAATGTTAATTCCAAAAATGACTACGAAAATGCCATTGCCGGATTGAACCATCCGGACGGTATCCTAAAACCGGATGACTTCATCCTGATTAAAGCGAACTGGGAACCCAAGAGCAAGAACATCGCAGGGATTGCCGGGGAACTGAATATTCTGCCTGACAGTCTCGTGTTCGCGGATGATAATCCGGCCGAACGGGAGATTGTGGGAGTACAGGTGACAGGAGTGTCAGTCCCGGATATCGGCACACCGGAGCAATATATTCGTATACTGGATCATTCCGGATTTTTTGAGGTAACAAGCCTGTCGGAGGATGACAGGAAGCGAAACGAGATGTATAAGGCCAATATCGAGAGAAAACACCAGCAGGAAAGCTTCGGGGATTACAGGGAATATCTGCTGTCGTTAGAGATGAAAGGAACGATCAGAGCCTTCGAGCCGATCTATATGGCGAGGATTGCCCAGCTTACCAATAAGAGTAACCAGTTCAATCTGACCACAAGAAGATATACACAGAGTGATGTGGAGCAGTTTGCGGCGGCGGATGCTTATATCACACGCTACGGTAAACTGGAAGATAAATTTGGTGACAATGGTGTCGTTTCAGTGGTGATCGGCAGGAAGGGAAGTATGGAGGATGTAGATGTCTATCAGCGCGGGGAGCGGATCAGCGATTCTGAAAGAACATCCTGTGACGTGCTGCATATAGATCTGTGGCTTATGAGCTGCCGTGTGCTGAAGCGTGACATGGAGTATGCCATGATGGACAGTATGGTATCGGCGTGTCAGGCGTGCGGCATAGGAACGATCATGGGATATTATTATCCCACGGCCAAGAATGCTATGGTGAAGGATTTCTACGGACTCATGGGATTTGAGAAGATTCACGAGACAGAGAATGGCGTGTGTACATGGCGGTTTGATATTCCCGCAGATTATAAGCCGAAAAATACGGTAATCGAATGTGAAGGGTGAGGGTAATTGTTTCGTTTATATCGTGCACTTGCTGCATGGTGTCGGAGTCAGACTTGCCAAATTGTGTAAAACCTATTATAGTGATAGTAATTGTGATCAGCCGATGAAATGCGCATGCAGTCTTGAAGCAGGATATAGGAATGCCGGGTGCGCATATGTGCGGACGGATTAAGAGAGAATGGAGAGATGGCTATATGAGCAGAGAAGATGTATTTGTAAAATTGAATGAAGTGTTTCGTGATGTGTTTGACGACGAGAGTATCACGGTGACGGAGACGACGACGGCAGATGATATCGAGGAATGGGATTCTTTAGAGCACATTAATTTATTAGCCGCCGTAGAACAGGAATTCGGCATGAAGTTTAACATGGGCCAGGTGGTGTCCATGAAGAATGTGGGAGAGATGGCGGACATCATTATCAGTCAGATCGGTTAGAGGCGGGTCCGCAGAATGTATGATTTATATAAACGGCTTGAAAAATTAGATAAGAAGACAGAAGCGGCACTGATATGGGGGTTTTTTACCGTATTGGTGTTTGGCGTTGTGATCGGCATGGGTACGCTGACATCAGGATTTCATCTTGTGGATGATTGGGAGTTTGCCAAATATGTGGATTGGATGACGTTAGAGCACAAGAGTTTGTGGGAGTGCCTGAAAGAAGCCGTAGGATTTGATTTAACGTTGCGTTTCAGACCGCTATATTATATCAACCGTGTTTTGATGGCGGCAGTGTTTGGTATTAATCTGACAGCGATGTCGGTTTTTAAGGCGGCGGAGACTGTAGCTGCGCTTGTATTGTTCTACTATTGCGGCAAATTGATGAGATGTAATATGGTGTATTCCCTGCTTTTTGCAATGACGGTGCTGGTGGGATATCAGTCCGCAGTGTGGTGGAAGCTGGGACCGCAGGAATCTTATGACACCATGATGTTTGCGCTGGGTTTTTATTTATTGCTTAAATGGCTTCGAACGAATACTAAATGGTATGCGTTCGGCAGCGTGGGTGCATTTTTCCTGATGTCGATCTACAAGGAACCGTTTATTCTATTGCTTCCTTTTGTGGGACTCTATGTACTATATGAGGAGATGAAAGGCGACAAGGTGACGATAGCCTACATTTGGGAAGCGATCAGACGCAGACTGCCTTATTTATCAGCATTAGGTATCATCTTTGTGACAGAGATGATACTGATTGTTTTTGTGGTGGGAACCAATAATTATTCCTATGTGGGACTGGATGAGAGCGTGACATTGGATCAATATGTGCAGGCATGGAATCTGGCGGCGCATACGGATTTAAAGTGGTATGTGAGATTCGGTATTTTGATGTCATTGATCCTATTGACATACTGGGATGATCTTAAGAAATTGGGGTGGGAAATACTGCTGACAGCCGCGGTTGTCGTGCCGCAGGTTGTCTCGTACAGCAAGACAGCCATGACTGAAAGATATATACTGCCTTGCGTGATCGGTTTTGCTTTTTTCTTTGTCATTGCGGGATGTAATCTGAAACCGCTTAGCGGTAAGAGAAGGATCGCTTATATGCTGTGCCTGATCCTGATGCTGGCGGCTCACGGCAGGGTGGTGCTTAGGGAAGCGCATTATTTCACTTACAGAGGACATAGTATTCAGACGATGTTGGAATCGACACTGGATCTGGTTCAGGGAACGGACAAGAAGGTACTTTCCTGCTTTGGGCCGAATCTGGAAGGGAATAGGACGATGTATTATTGGTTTCGGATTCACGGATATGACGAAGTGTTCTATTGGGAAGAGGAGGAATCCAAAATCAACCGCTCGTTCGGTCCGCGGGAGGATGAACAAGCGGCATATGAGGATATAGACGTTGTAGTGATGTACAATCAGGAAGACCGCCACTGGTGTTATGAGCCAAGTTTAGACCTGTCTGATTTTACGGAGAAAAAGTGCGGCACGATCACCATGTATGTCAGGAACGGGAGCGATTGATCAGCTCGATCATGCCGATTGCTGCATTTGACAGAAAAACAACTTCACAGTTGTTAAGCGCCGGTGCCGGTGTCGGCATGTCAATTGCAATAAATCCGTTGGAAGTCAATTCGTCATAGGCAGCGGGAAAATCATCGGTCTCATAGCAGATATGGTAGGGGCTGTTTTTATATTTTTTGATCAGACCGGATACAACGGAGTCCTCGGAAACGGGTGACACCAATTCTACACGGTAACCGTCCTTTACAAGGAAACAGATATTTACTTTCCGGATGTCATCATAGATGATATCCTGTTCCGTGGAGTATCCCAGTGCTTCAAATGTTTTCTTTGCTTTCTCGATCTTTTTGACTAAATAGCCGATGTGATGTATTTTTAGGGTTGGCATAAGTTTATTCCTTTCTGGTTATTTTCGAGTTCGTGAAGCAAATTTACTTTTGATATTGTAACATTTTTATCATCAAGTGAAAAGCAATATGAAAAATCTGCCGGGAAATATAAAGGAGAATTAATAAATTGAAATCTCTATACTTGAAATATAAAGACTTCATCATGGAAGTCATACATTTTGGCATGGTGGGCGTGATCAATACGCTGATGGGCTGGATCATCATGGCGGTGCTCTATAATCTGATCCATATGAATTACTGGCTGTCCAGCGGGATTTCATATTTTATCGGAAGTGTGTTTTCTTATCATGCCAACGGGAAACTGACTTTCAAGGTGGAAGATAAAGACAAATGGCTGCCGTGGCGGTTTGCGGTCAATATCGTCGTGTGCTATCTGATTGCATTCAGCGTAGCACAGCCGCTGGTGACCAGTCTGTTATCTATGGGGCAGGGAACGTATTCCCAGTCACTGATCGACAATGTTGCCATGCTCCTCGGCATGTGCTTCTTTATCGTGATGAATTTCTTCGGACAGAAATTGTTCGTATTTCGGAAGGTGAAGGGGAAGACGCAGCGTCAGAGTTCAGAGATCAGCCGGGATGAGTCCGAGCAAACGGATAAACAGTCAGAGACAGACAGAGAGTGTGATGAATGAAGATACAGATGGAGAAATTGGCGAGGCAGAAGTGGTTCATATGGATAACAAAATACTGGTTTCTGTTCCCAATCGCAGGATTTATGCTGCTGACGGCGGGCGTTTTCTTTGGTTACGGAGAACGCAGTTATATCGGAGTCCATGACAATATGGATCTCTTTCTTGCCCAGTTTCAGATGTTAAAAAATACGGGTACTTTTTGGAAACACGGTGTTGATGTGCCCTTTCTGGGAGGTGTCAGCAGGGATAATCTTCCGTCGGAGCTGTCTGCTTACAGCCTGCTGTATATGATCTTTCCCACCTACACAGCGTATGTGATCGGTATTCTCGGCAAGATTCTGTTGGGGATGTTTTCTTTCAGACTGCTTTCGGCGGAGTTGTTTCCGGAGCGATACATGCACTACCGCCCCGTGATCTATATGACAGGATTTGCATACGGCATTATTTGGTTTTTTCCGGCGTTCGGATTTGCGTTTGCATCTATTCCGCTTTGTGTGTATCTTCTTGTCAAGATTTACAGACGGCAGGGCATGTGGTGGTATGCAGCACTATTTGCCTATCCGCTGGTATCTTACTTTTCTTATCACGGAATTTTTATTCTGGGGTATCTTGTGATAGCGGTCATCTGGCTGTCCATACGGGACAGGAAGCCTTCGTGGCGGCTTGCGGCAGCGCTTCCGGTTCTGGCGCTGGGTTATGTGGTGTGTGAGTACCGGTTGTTCGGGCAGATGTTATTCAGCGACGAGGTGACGATTCGTTCTTCGATGGTGAATGCCAGTCTGTCGATATCGGAGATACTGCGGGAGATCGGTACGGTCTGGCGGGAAGGAATCTTTCATGCGGATGACATACACGGCAAGGTGGTGCTGCCGGTCTGTATACTTTATTTTGTGGTAAACAACGGAATGTATCTGTACAGGAAGCAGGCAAAAAAAATTCTGAGAGATCCCTTTAACTTCCTCATGCTTTTCATTCTGTTTAACAGCGTGGTATACGGTCTCTATGATTTTGAGCCCCTCAGGTCGCTGGTGGAGCGGCTGATTCCCCCGTTGGAGGGATGGCAGTTTAACAGAACCATTTTCTTTAATCCGTTTCTCTGGTACGGGGCGCTTTTGCTGGTGCTTCTTCGGCTGTATGATGCGGGAGTATGGCAGATGTGGCTTGCCAATGTCATTATCTGCGTTGCCGTGCTGGCGGTTATTTTGACACCGAACCGGTATAATGATCTGTATCATACATGCTATAACAGAGCCTATGAGCATTTTCACGGCATAGAAGTGGATGAACTGGATTATGAGCAGTTCTATGCGCAGGAACTTTTTGATGAGATTAAGGAAAAGATCGGCTATCAGGGAGAGTGGTCGGCGGCATACGGGTTTCACCCTGCGGTGCTTGAGTATAACGGAATCGCCACACTGGACGGATATTTAGGCTTCTATTCCCAGCAGTATAAAGAGGAGTTTCGAGGGATTATTGCGCCGGCCTTAGAAAGGGTGGAAGCAACCAGAATTTACTATGATGATTGGGGTGCACGGGCGTACCTGTACTCGGGAACGGATTTAAGTATTGTAAATGCGACAAAGATCGTGTATGCTACAGATTATGATATTTATATTGATGCACAGGCTTTTTGCGCGTTGGGAGGAAGGTATATTTTCTCCAGATTGGAGCTTGCCAATGCAGAGGAAGCAGGACTGCGGCTTATGGGCAGTTACACGGCGCGGGACGGAAGCTGTACGGTTTATGTATATGAGGCGACGTGAAGAAAATATATATTGAGAGAAAGGCACGGTAACAAATATGTCGATCAGAGTACACAATTTTGGGGGAATAATTGGATGGAATGCCAGAAAATATCTGCCTAAGCTATCCAGCATGGGCTATCTGAAGCTCCAGTTTATTGCCAGAAGACGGCAGCAGAAGAAATATATCGAATATTTCTTTTCTCAGAAGGAGGCACCCCATCCTATGGTGGTGAATTTGGAGACGGTGAATCGGTGTAATAGTACATGCGAGTTCTGCACCGCCAATATTCATGCGGAGAAGCGGCCTTATATGAAGCTGGAGGATGAGATGTACTATTCTATCATCGATCAGCTTCACGACTGGAATTATAAGGGACATCTGACGCTCTACGGCAATAATGAACCGTGGCTGGATAAAAGGATCGTCGAGTTTCATAAGTATGCAAGGGAAAAACTTCCGGACGCGTTTATTTTCATGTCTACCAACGGACTTCTTTTGGATGTGGATAAGGTGAAAGCGATCGTGCCCTATGTAGATCAGCTTATCATCAATAACTATTGTCTCAATATGAAAATGCATGACAATGTTCAGGTGATCTATGACTATGTTAAGGCTCATCCGGAGGAGTTTAAGGATGTGGATATCCTGATTCAGATGCGATATCTGAAAGAAGTGTTGACCAATCGCGCGGGTAGCGCACCGAATAAACAGGCGAAAAAAAATAAGGTTGTTAAAGAGACATGCCTTATGCCGTATACAGACATGTGGATCATGCCGAACGGCAAACTGGGAATCTGCTGCTGCGATAATTTCGAGGTGACCGATTTGGCGGACCTGCATAAAGTGTCGCTGAAGGACGGTTGGAGCAGCGAGCCATACAAGAAGCTTCGTGAGGCGATCCGGGACGGCAGACAGAATTATCCGTTTTGTAAAAGCTGCGATTTCATTGATGCAGGACTGCGTATGGACGCTGTGAATGATGTGTTGAAACATCATGACCGGCTGCACGGGGCCAGACAGTCTGTGTTTAAGAAGTAATAGAAGGTGGGGAAAAAGATTCTTAAGAGGATCGTCCGGTGATCGGAAGCCGGACGGAGTAAGGTACTATGGGAAAAAGAAGAGTGAATATACTGGTATGTGCGGGTGTGTGTGCTGTGCTGCTGTGCGGCGGTTTAAGCGGATGCGGTAGCGCAGAAACGGATGACGAAGTGAATCAGGATTGGAATGAAGCGACAGAGGAGACCTCGGAAGAGACGGATGGCGTACAGGAGGGCGAGGATAATCTGTCTGAAGCGAGCAGCGATCCGGATGGAAAGAGCGAGGCAGGGCAGGCGGAAGCCTCAGCGGCAACTCCGGTTGATGAACCCGTGTCATTGGAAGGACTGGGCATATCGATTCTGGGAGACAGCATCTCTACTTATGACGGCTGGATTCCGGAGGGATTTGGCGTGTTTTATCCTCTTGACGGAGAGTTGACAGACGTGTCACAAACATGGTGGAAAAGTCTGATAGATGATACGGGAATGGAACTGTGTGCCAATAATTCCAGTTCCGGAAGTACCTGCAGCGGGGACTCATTAAGTATTGACGATCCGATGTTCGGCTGTAGTGACGGGCGGCTTTCCCTTCTGGTCGGAAGTCAGGGAAGGCTCCCGGATGTCATTGTGATTTATATGGGAACGAATGATCTGCTAAATGGCGTTCCCATCGGAGGTAATGACGGGACGAAGCTGGTGGAGGAAGGGAACGTGGAGAATTTCAGCGATGCCTATTGTCTGATGTTGGACAAGCTGGCAAGCCAATATCCGACGGCACAGATCTTCTGTTGCACGCTTGCGCCCGTGGGTGATTGGGGAACAGATCAACCGTTTGTCATATTTGAGAATCATCTGGGATTAACGGCGGAGGAATACTCGGATCAGATCAAGGTGATCGCGGACAGCAAGGGCGCGGCAGTAATAGATCTGTATCACTGTGGCATTACGATTGATAATCTGGCTGAGATGACAACGGATGGAGTCCATCTTACGCTTGCTGGTATGGAGTGCGTGAAAGAGAAAGTTTTAGTTGCTTTGCAGGGGGCTCCATAAGGAGGGAGAAGAGAATGGTGTTAGATTTCAGGAAGTTCGCGAGATGGCAAGAAAGGAAAAGGCTGAATAAACCAGCCTGAGGATCGAAAGGGCAGCAGACAGACAAGAGAGCCCAGAGTCGAAACAGTGAATCCTTAATTGGATTGATTGTTTCGGCTCTTTTTTTGCAGTGGGATATCTCGTGGCATTCGGAAGTTATGTGTAAATGTAATTGCACATTTATGTATGAAATTAAACTTTTAGACATGTTTTATGGTTATTATCAGTAGAGTAATGCTTGAAATCACTTTTTATTTGCTTTTACGGTTATTGTATGTAATTCGATATAGGCTATTCTTTAGATATACTTTTTATATTTTAAGAAATACTTAATATTTTGTTGAAGAAAATACATAGATTCATTCGTTATGATAGGTAGAAAGTTGGTTTTCACGGACTATTTAGTACGTCCGCGCAGATGAAAGTTAATATCTACGAAACCGCGCTCTCGCTCCGCAAAAAGCGTAGCAGGCGTTAAACTCGTGAGTTGCAAAGCAACTCATAACCTCGTTAAGCGCTGACGCTTTTTAAGGGGTTTCTTAAGATATTAACTTCCATCTGCGCTAGGTAGTAGATATGTTTGAATAGTAGTGAACACAAAATTACGGAGGTTAGGACATGCAGAATATGAAAAAAGAAAATAGTGAGACAAAGTACATAACATTTACGGTACCGTGCTACAATTCACAGGATTATATGAAGCGGTGTATCGAATCGCTGCTTGTGGGCGGGGAGGATGTCGAGATTATCATTGTAAACGATGGCTCTACGGATGGCACAGGGGAGATCGCGGATTATTATGAGAGGCTGTATCCGGGAATCGTCAGAGCGGTGCATAAAGAGAACGGCGGACACGGTTCGGGAGTCAATAAAGGGCTGGAGCTGGCACGCGGCATGTTTTTCAAGGTAGTGGATTCGGACGATTGGCTGGATGCGGGGGCTTACGACGAATTGCTGTATCGGATCAAAAGATTCTGTACTTTAAAGGAAGCCGGGCTTGTGGGCAGCATTCCGGATCTGTTTGTCTGTAATTATATCTATGATCATCTGGATGAGGGCACTTATCATGTTATGCATTACAGAAATGTATTTCCGGTAGAGGAAACCTGTGACTGGAACGATATCGGAAGATTTCATACATCACAGTATCTGATTATGCATGCTCTTATCTTTCGGACCGAGTTGCTGCGCAGGGCGGACGTGGTGCTGCCGGAGCATACGTTCTATGTGGATAATATCTTTGCCTATAAACCGCTGCCTTATGTGAGACATATCTATTATATGGATATCGATCTGTATCATTACTATATCGGCAGGGAGGACCAGTCTGTCAATGAAAAGGTTCTGATGAGCCGCATTGACCAGCAGATCAAGGTGACTAAGATCGTCTCCAAGTGCGTGGATCTGAACGAAGTGAAAGATGTATACCCGAAGCTGGCGGAGTACATGTGCCGCAACATATCCATTATGATGGCGATCTCTTCCATACATTTGCTGCTGATCAATTCGCAGGAAGCTTACGGGAAGCGGAAACAGCTCTGGGATCATGTTAAAGAGGAAAATGTCAGACTGTACTACCGGTTAAAGTATACGACGTTGAGCGGGCTCACTTATCTGCCCGGCAGGCTGGGCGGTATGCTGACCAAGGGCGGATACCGTGCGGCAAGGAAGATCTATCAGTTTCAGTGAGTAGATAAGGAAGTATATCAATATGGCGCATATTTATATTGCGATGGTGGATACGCCGGGGATACTTGCGTATTTGATTCGTCGTTTTTTGAAACAGAAATACATACATGTGGTGCTTGCTATGGACGAGCAGCTTACAGAGGCGTACAGCTTCGGGAGGAGAAATCCGCGGATTCCGCTGTCCGCAGGCTTCGAGAAGGAAGATAAGGAGAAGATACTGAGGGCATTCCCGACGGCGGATTACAGGGTCAGCGAGCTGACCTGCAGCGAGGCACAGAAGGCGGCAATAAGACGGCGGCTTGAGCGGGATTACGACCGGCGGTGGCATTATCATTATGCAGTGCTGGGGCTTTTCTTTATCGTGCTGGGAATTCCTTTTTATCAGAAGAGGCACTATACCTGTTCCTCTTATATTGCCAAAGTGCTTACGGAAAACGGAATCAGTATGTTTGACAAACATTTTTCCCTTGTGACGCCCAAAGACTTCTGTCTCTATCCCGATCAGCGGATCGTGTTCGAAGGAAGTCTGGCGGAACTTACGGCACGGGCGGAGCAGACAGAGCGGGTTTGTGTGCAAAAGGGTACCGTTGCGGCATGGCTGTAACCGGTGTCGGTGGAGAACAGGACAATCGGGAGAATGATAAAGAATGTACCATCAGAAAATCAACAGAAAGAAGACATCATGAACGGGCAGCGACGGAGTGAAGATATAATGGACGTAAATCATCAGGAAAACATGCCGGTAGATACTGGAAATGGTAAGGGGATAGCGGCAAAGAGAAAGAGGGTTTTGGAAGGAGCCTTCTTCCTGCTTGTTATGGGCTTATCCTTCTATACGGTTTTCCATGGACAGGATATGGGTCAGGTTGCGGCGGCGCTTCGTAGGCTGTCGCCTGCGGCGTTGTTTGCCGCGCTTATGACAGCGGTGTTTTTTGTCAGTGCGGAGGGAATCATGATTTACTATCTGTTGCGGGCTATGGACGGTAAGAGCGGACTGCTCAAGTGTATTTCCTATTCTTTCATCGGTTTTTTCTATTCTGGGATCACGCCCTCCGCTACGGGCGGGCAGCCGATGCAGCTTTACTATATGTGCAAAGACAGAAACAGCCTGTCAGAGTCGTCGGTAGTATTGATGACCGTGGCGCTTATCTATAAATTTGTGCTGGTGGTGATCGGTATCGGAATCCTGTTTTTCTGGCATAAACCGCTGAAAGGTTATCTGCAGGGGTATTATCCGCTGTTCCTTCTGGGGCTGTGCTTAAATCTAACGCTGGTGGTGATCCTGCTGGCGGTTATGCTTGCGCCCGGAGGAATTAAAAGTGTGATCGTGAGAATAGAAGAACTGCTTGTAAAAGTCAGAATCATGAAGCCTTCGGTAGTAAGAAAGGACAAGATTGAGAGGTTCATCGGCGGCTATCAGAATGCCGTGCGGTTTCTGTTAGAACATAAGGGAAAAGTATGGAATGTGTGCCTGTTCACACTTTTGCAGCGGTGCAGTGTCTTTATTCTGACATGGATTATTTATCGGGGATTTTCGCTGGAAGGGGTAGATGCCATGACGGTGATCATGCTGCAGGCATCGGTCTATATTGCGGTGGATATGCTGCCGGTGCCGGGAGCGCAGGGAATCACGGAACTCATGTATCGGGGTATCTTCGGTGCAGTCTTTACGGGCGGAACTCTGATGCCCTCGTTGTATGTGACGCGGGGAATCAGCTTTTATTTTCTGTTGATCCTAGGGATGATAGTGATTATCGGTAATCATGTGTATAGGCGGCATGATGTGGCATGAACGGAATCGAATACGGACGCGCAGACAGAAGTTAATTTCTACGGAACCGCGCTTTCGCTCCTTTCACAGCGTAGCAGACACTAAGCTCGAAAGTTGCTTCGCAACTTTGAACCTCACTAAGTGCCGGCCGTTTTAATCCGAAGGATTTAAACATGTTCTAGGGGTTCCTTAAGAAATTAACTCCTGTCTGCGCTGGTAGTGAGAATAGCGGAATGGTTATCTTACGATTCGTGATATTCTTTCTCGGTATTCACGCTCCAGATGTTATCCTTGTTCTCAATACCGTTTATGATATTCTTAACTGTCTCAAAAGAGGTGACCATGGAGTGGTCGATATTGTTGTAGCGGTGCTGGCCGTTACGTCCTACACAGTAGAGATTGTCGATGGTCTTCAGATAGTCTACCAGCGTATCGATCTCTTTGTATGTATCGAAGTAGGCAGGGTATGCTTTCTTCACACGCTCCACGTGGGAGTCCATTACGTCATTGGGGCTGTCGATCAGTCCCATACTGAGAATTTCGTTTACGGCAAACTTTGTAAATTCTTCGTCAGGCATTGTCCAGTATTTATCACCTTCAGAGACAAAATATTCCAAACCGATCCAGACGGTATTTTCTAAATCTTTAATCATGTAGGGCGACCAGTTATTGTAAATCTGAAAACGTCCGAGCTGTACGGAACGGTCCTGCACATAGACCCAGCAGTCGGGAACGATATTGCTTATGGTCTTCAGTTTTGTTTTGTTTTTCAGATTGAGTTTCGGCAGCAGGAGACCGACTGTCATATAGTCGCGATAAGGAAGTCCGGCGGCAATTCTGGCGGGTTCAGGCGGCACGTCGTTCATGCCTGCGACTAAGTCTTTGACAGGCATGGAAGAAATGAAAATATCTCCGTCTGCAATTTTTTCTTCCCCATTGGTTTCATAGGTCAGTGAAGTGATGTGACCGTCATTATTTTTATGTAGTTTTGTAACTTTGCAGCCGGTGAGGATCGTGCCTCCCAGTTTTTTGATTTCTTCTGCCGTTACTTCCCATAACTGACCGGGACCGAGTTTCGGATAGCTGAATTCTTCAATCAAAGAAGTTTCGACTTTGCGGTTTTTCTTACCGGGTAGTATTTTAGAGAACATGTCCTTTATGATTGCAGCAATGGATAGTCCCTTTACGCGCTGATTACCCCAGTCAGATGCAATCTCACTCGGATGTCTGCCCCAGAGGTTTTCTGTATAGTATTCAAAAAAGATGGAGTACAGCTTTTTTCCGAAGCGATTGATATAAAGATCTTCTAAGGAGTTTTCCTCTCTTTTGTGAATAACGGAAGCTAAGTAGCTAAAACCTGCCTGAATGTCGGTAATCAGTCCCAGATTCGTGAAAGTTTCCAGTTTAAAAGAAATCGGATAATCAAAAAATTTCTTGTTGTAGTAAATGCGCGAAACTCTGTGACGGCGCAGCATGACCCGGTCTTCCTTCTCCGGATCGGGACCGCCGGGAGCAAGGGGCATCTTACGATCCAGGACAATATCGTCATAAGTCGGCGCGCCCTGCAGAGGCAGCATATTGTTCCACCATTCGTTTACTTCCGGTACTTTGGAGAAGAAACGGTGTCCGCCCATATCCATGCGGTTGCCTTTATAGTTTACGGTCTTGGAGATGCCGCCCATGGCATCGCTTTCTTCCAGCACAACGACCTCATAATCTTTGCTTTGCTTTAATAACTCATACGCGGCGGTGAGACCGGCAGGTCCTGCGCCGATAATGTATACTTTTTTCATGGAATACCTCGCACTCTGTATTGTTGTTCGCATCTGACGGCATGCTGGCCGACGAATGACTCCGACAGACATCAGTGTACCATATTTGCGGGAAATTGTACAGTATGGTATACTAAAACATGAAGTTATACTAAGGCGTCAGAGAACGCCGCCTAAGTATAACTAAGTCATGTTTGGGAGAATGCGAAGAGAGGATAGCAAAGGAATGGGTAAGGAAACCGCAGCGGTTACGATCATAACGCCGACCTATAATCGTGCGGATCGATTAAAGGATCTGTATGAGAGCTTGACAAGACAGACGGTGCGGGAGTTTGAATGGCTGGTTGTAGACGACGGCAGTACGGACCGGACAAGGCAGACGGTACAGGACTTTTGCGCACAGTCAAAGGTTAAGATTCGGTATCTGCATAGGGAGAACGGCGGTAAACACAGGGCGTTAAATACAGGAATTTCCACGATCGATACGGAATTGACTTTTATTGTGGACAGTGACGATTATCTGCCTGATGATGCGGTGGAGATGATACTTGCGTATCATGAGAAGTATAAAGGGAGGGAAGGGCTGTGCGGCTATTCCTTTCTTCGATGTTATCCGGACGGGAGGGTCAACACGTCATATTTTAAGCAGGACGAGGAGATAGCAACCTATCGTGATGTTCGGATCAACGGCGGCATAGGCGGTGACAAGGCAGAGGTATTCTATACCCGGATTCTGAAGCAGTTTCCCTTTCCGGAGTATGAGGGGGAGAGATTTCTGCCGGAGGATCTGGTCTGGATGCAGATGTCGGGGCCGTATCGTATGGTGCATATCAACAAATGTATCTATATCGGTGAATATCTGGAGGGCGGACTTACCAGAACCGGCCGTGCGATGAAGATCTATTCGCCGAGAGGAATGATGCAGCGTTCGACCGTATATTTAGATGACGACGGCGTATATCTGAAAGTAAAAGTGAAAATGATGCTGTTGTATATTATCTATGGCAGATTCGCACGGATTCCTGTCGGCAGGCTGTATGCGGGAACATCGCGGAAACTGCTGTTTGCAGTGTCAATGCTGCCGGCCGGACTGTTGTATCATAAGTGGAAAAGGGAAAATGAGAGGAAATAGATCATGAAGATTGTGTTTGTTCTGCCGGATATGCCGGGCGGTGGTTCGGAGCGTGTCGTGGCGATGCTGGCGAATGAATATGTGAAAAGAGGATATCAGGTGGCGGTCTTACTGTTTGCGGGAGATCATGTGGCATATCCTCTGGATGATAGAATAGAAGTTTTTATAGCTGGGCAGCCTTCGGACGGGAATCCGCTCATACAGATCAAAAGGCTGTTTAAAATGAGACGGTATTACCGGAAGAACAGGCACTGTTATATTTTCTCATTCTGTGTGAGAGGCACCATTTTTTCAGTGCTTGCCGCCGCGGGGATTCCTCACAGACTATTGGTGTCGGAGCGAAATGACCCGACCCGCATTACGGGACAGCGGCTTCGTGACTGGTCCTATCGCAAGGCGGAAAAGCTGATATTGCAGACGGAAGATATGCGTCGGTGCTTTGCGGAAGATCTGCAGCGAAAATCGGCGGTTATCCCGAATCCGATCGCGGACGATATGCCGGAGCCTTACAGGGGAGAACGGAAGAAAAGAATCGTTTCGGTGGGCAGACTGGAACCGCAGAAAAATCATAAATTATTGTTAGATGCTTTTGCCGAATTTCATAAGAGTTATCCGGAATATGAGCTTCATATATTCGGTGTCGGTGAGCTGGACAAGGATCTGCGGCGGCAGGCCGGAGAGCTTGGGATCGGGGACATGGTTGTCTTTCGGGGGTTCTCCCCTAATGTACAGCAGGAGATCAGAGACAGCGCCATGTTCGTGCTGTCATCGGATTATGAAGGCATATCCAATTCCATGATAGAGGCATTGGCAATGGGTGTTCCCGTGATCTCTACGGACTGTCCGGTGGGCGGTTCGCGGATGTATATAGAAGATGGGGGCAGCGGTCTGCTGACACCGGTGGGAGATCGAAAGGCGCTTGCGGAGGCCATGTTAAAGATCGCAGGTGACTGCGCGTTTGCAGACGGACTTTCGGCAAATGGCGTGAAGGCTGCGAAGCGATACGGCCTGAAGAATATAGCGGATCGATTTCTGGAAGAAGCGGGGATTTGAGAGAAAGGCGGATCATGTTACGCATATTGAATTTATTCAGCCTGTTATTCTGGCTTGCGGTCATACCGTTTTGTATCGGTCTGATACCGGCGAATTTCATATCAGCTAAGAAGCGTGGGCCCGGATTTATACTGCTTGCGGGGTATTTCGGCATGTGGGCGTTATTCGAGGTGGTGGCGATCCCGGCGGTGCTTTTCGTGAAGTATGATAACTTTAAGGTGGCTTCTGTATTGTTTGCGGTATTGAGTATCCTGTGTGCGGCGGCAGGGCTATGGCTATGGTATCGGAACCGTAGGTCGCATAAGACAAGTTGCAAAAACGACACAAATGTCAATTTTATAGACCGAATAAAGGAGTGGATGGCTGCGCAAGTGAAACGAATGTCATGGGCGGAGCGGATCGAATGGTTTCTGTTCTTTATACTGCTCGGTTTCCAGCTGTATAAGGCAGTGGCATATGCTTCCTTCGACGGCGATGATGCATATTATGTGGTGGAATCCCTGATTGCACAACAGGCCGATGTGATGTATCGCATTCTGCCATATACCGGACGCCCCACGGATCTGGACGTCCGCCATGCGCTTGCGGTATTTCCGATGTGGATCGCTTTTGTGGCAGTACGGAGCCGCATTCATGCGACGATCGTGTCACACACGATCATGCCGCTTGTGCTGATCCCGCTTAGTTATCTTGTGTACTATGAGATCGGACGGCGGCTGTTTCGCCGGGAGAATCTGTCGATTTTCATGATCCTGATGACTATATTCCAGATTTTCGGAAATGTGTCGATCTATACGAGCGAGACTTTTTTCCTGACCAGAACATGGCAGGGCAAGGCGGTGGCGGGTTGCTTGGTGATTCCGGCGCTGTTCTGGATGTTCCTGTGGATTTATGACGGGAAGAAGGAAGTGACAGAGAAAAGGACAACCCCTCGGAAGGCGGGTAGACGGCATGAAGATATCGGACTGTGGATTGTGTTTGTCTGTATTAATATGACGGCGGGCGTGTGCAGTTCCATTGCGGTATTTCTTGTCTGCATTCTGATGGCGCTGACGGCGTTTTGTCTGGCGATAACGGAGCGGGACTACAGAGTAATCCTTAAAATGGGTGCGGTGTGTATCCCGAATGTCATATATATGGCGGTCTATGTGATCGTGGCGTACAGTGGTCTGTTTTAGTGTTGCGGCATTGCGTTCATCAGTACACCTTTGTGTAGTACGAAAACCATGTCTGTGAAGATGTTTATGTACAAGCGGGCTTGCATGTTTTGTCAAAACAGGGAGTAGTTTATGTGGGGTATCTTTTTAGAGAGTGTGGTAATCTTTAAAAATTATATGGGGTTTCATGAGAACGGTTATTTGGCGGGAATCTATCTCTTTGCCCTGCTGTATCTGTGGCTGACGGAGAAGAACAGGAGCCGGCGTGCGATCTTTGTCTACGCGCCAACTCTTCTGCTGGCGCTGTTTTTCTGCCCGCTGTTTCGCAAGGTGTTTGTGCGTGTTCTGGATGATTCGGAGACTTATTACAGACTGTTATGGCTTTTGCAGATGAGCATAGTCAGCACCTATGGGATGATGCGGTTGTGCGGCAGACACCGCAGGATCGGACTTGTAGTTATAAGTGTGGCAATTATAGCATGCGGCAATTATGTCTATGACAGCGAGCACATTACGAAGGCGCAGAATGCCTATCATTTGCCGCAGGAGGCAGTGGATATCGTGGATCTGATCGAACCGGAAGTGGGGCGCATCACCGTACTCGTCCCGGCGGATCTGATTTACTATGTGAGACAGTACAGCACGAAAATTGAGCTGCCATACGGCAGGGAAATGCTGATTGCCAGATGGGATTATCACCATGCCATGTATGAGGCGATGGAGAAAGCGGAAGTGATCGAGACGGAGAGTTTTGTGGAGCTGACGCGGCAATATCCCTGTTCCTATGTGGTGTTAAAAGAGGACAGAGAAACGACAGAGCCTCTGTCAGACTATGGTTTTGCACTGTATGATCAAGTGGGAGACTACCTGATCTATCAGGATCAGGAGACAGTGCGGTGATGTTTGGTATGATTTTTCGGCGGTTGTTGCGAAGGTCTGTGACGGACGGGGATCGGTTACGGATGCAGGAGGTCTGACCGATGTTATTTAACTCATATATTTTTGTGTTTCTCTTTTTTCCTATATGTCTGCTTGGCTATTATGGTCTGCTGCATGCCCACAGGACTGCCGCAGCCAAGGTGTTTCTGATTGCCATGTCCTTCTGGTTCTACGGTTGGTTTAATGTGTCTTATCTGCTGATCATGGTGGGCAGCATCGGCGGCAATTATCTGTTTCACAGGATGCTGTCAAATAGGGCGGACCGGGTGTTGACTGGGGGGAGCGGTACAGCGGACAACGGACAGCTGGCTCGACAGGAAGAGGCATTCTCCAGTCGTGAAGCGGGTGTGGTTCCCAGTTTGGCTTTCCGGCGCAAAGCAGTCATGGCTACGGCGGTGGCGCTTAACTTGGGGGTGCTGTTTTATTTTAAATATTTTGACTTTTTCCTCTCAACAATGAACGCGTTGTTCGGTACTTCCGTGGCGCTTCGCCATATTCTTCTGCCCTTGGGAATCAGTTTTTTTACGTTCCAGCAGATTTCTTTTATTGTGGATACGTACCGCGGGGAGGTGCGGAATTGTTCTCTGACAGACTACGCATTGTTCGTGTCTTTCTTTCCGCAGCTGATTGCGGGACCGATCGTCAATCACAGTGAAATGCTGCCGCAGTTTGCGCGCATGGGGAAAGAGAATGTAGAGTGGCAGCGGATCGCGGAGGGCATGGGACTCTTTATTCTGGGACTGGCGAAGAAGGTGTTGATTGCGGATACATTCGGCGGCGGAGTTGACTATGGATACACCCATGTGGAGTTTCTGGGGCGTGCGGACGCGGTTTTGATTATCGTGTTTTATGCATTGCAGCTTTACTTTGATTTCAGCGGTTACTGTGATATGGCGCGGGGCATCGGCAAGATGCTTGGCATAGAGATTCCGATCAATTTCGACTCGCCGTATCAGGCGGTGAATATCGTAGATTTCTGGAAAAGATGGCATATTACTTTAAACCGCTTTTTCACGAAATATGTTTATATACCGCTTGGCGGCAATCGCAGGGGTCAGGCGAGGATGTATTTGAATCTGTTTGCGGTATTTATGCTAAGCGGTTTGTGGCACGGCGCCGGCTGGAATTATCTTGTCTGGGGCGCTATGCACGGCGCGCTGTATGTGCTGACCAGATTTTGGCTTAGGAACATAAAGCCGTGTTTTGCCCGCCAAAATGCAGGAATGCCGTCACAGCAGAAAGCGGTGCAGGATACACAAATGCCGACAGCAAAGTCGGAAAATGAATGGATATCGCAGATTGGGCGTGGAATTGTGACATGTGTGTCACGTATTTTGCTGTTTGTCTATGTCGCGGTGGCGTGGGTCTATTTCTGTGCAGAGAATATTGCACAGGCGAACCGTATGCTTGCGACTGCCGTCAGCGGAACGGTACAGAAAGTATCTTCGGAATTGGCGGAGTGTTTTCGTGTAGATGAGTTCTGGTATGTCATTAAGGTGCTGCATCTGGACAATATGGCGTACAGCAGATATATTCTTATGTGGGTGATACTGGCGGCAGGTTTATATCTGGCGCTGATTGGCCGAAATGCGGCACAACGGATGGAAAAGATGAAGTATCGGACAGGATCGACGGTAGTATTCGCCGTTCTTGCGTTGTGGTGCGTACTCACTTTTTCCAAGGTCAGCACGTTTCTGTATTTTAATTTCTAAAATTCCTGATTTACGGCAGATAAATGATGGACGTGTCATAATTGTTTCGGCGGAGATCGTGATTGGCCGGGGCATGTGTGAAGCAAAGGGATAAAAGAGATTGTGAGAATAAGTTATGGACAGATTTAAGAAGTGGGTCATATCCACAATATCTGTAATCTTAATATTGTTTGTGCTTGTGGCGGCGCTGGTGATCTGTGTAGATCCTTTCTTCCAATACCATGCGCCCCTTGAGAAGTTCCCTTATCTGGTGGACAATCAGCTCAGCCAGAATCCCGGAATGGCGAAGCATATGGAGTATGACAGTGTGATTCTGGGCTCTTCCATGACGGTGAATTTCAATACGCACTGGTTTGAGGAACTGCTGGGGCGGAAAGCGCTGAAGTTAAATTACAGCGGCGCTTATCCGAAAGATCAGGCCAATATCATGGAGATCATTTTTGACAGTGGACATGATGTGCAGGCGGTCTTTCTGGGGGTTGACGTGACGACTTACACCGGCGGCGTGGAAGAGACGAAGTACCCGATTCCGGAATACCTCTATGATGACAATTACCTGAATGACGTGCAGTATCTTTTTAACAAGGACGTGGTCTTGAACTATATCTTAAGACCCCTTGCCGATCCGGATAAGACCGATCTGGCCACTGTGTATCAGAGCTGGTGGACGGATGAATATTATAATATCCAATGGGTCATGCACAACTACGAGCCACCTGCGCCGGTGCCTGAGGAGACAACGCCCGCGGCATATATTGAGAATACGGACAAAAACTTACGGGCTAATCTGTGCCCGTATATTGAACAGAATCCGGATACGGTGTTCTATATTTTCTTTCCGCCCTACAGCATTTTGTACTGGAATGACGTGATACAGGAGAATCATCTGGAAGCGACCATGGCGGAGTATGCACATATAGCCGAGACTCTGCTCGCTTACGATAATGTGCGGATCTTCTATTTCCCGAATCAGGAGGAGATCGTGACGGATTTGAATAACTATGCGGATTATACCCATTACCACAGGGATATCAACCGTTATATGACGGAGTGTTTCGCAAACGGGACCTGCGAGGTGACATGTGCGGAAGAGATGGAGAAGGCGCTGGATGAGACACGGGATATGATAGGGCGGTTTGATTTTGAGGGCTTATTTTCGGTGGAGTACTAAAAAACGCAGCCATAAATTTAAGAGAGGCGGATTGGACAACTGCGAGAGTATTTTGTCCAATCCGCCTATGAAATACGATAGTTATATTTTTGTTGAATTATTCATTTTCACCTGCCGCCAGATTCGGGAAGATACATTCCACAAATCTTCTGGCTAACAGTTCTCTTCCGGCATCGTTGAAATGGATATAATCTGTCATGTAATCCAGATAATTATCCTCGTTGATGGAGCCGTAGAAATTATCGATCAAGGATATACCGCAATCGTTGGCGGCATCCAGTTCTTTCTGCAGATAGTGGCTTAATGTGCCGTGACCCAAGTCTATACGGTCGCCGTTCTCGAAATTACCCTCCTCGTTGATCGTGTGACAGAAGGTGTGCGACATTACTACGATACGAATATGCGGATACGCTTCCTGAATCGCTTCTACGCCGGCTCTCAAGGCACCCGTGTAAGTGATGATGGAGTTGGGCGCGTTGGGGTCGTCACAAGGGCGTTTGTTGATATAGTCGCTGGCATCATACATGATACAGATTATGTCAATACTGTTCATGTCGAGAGATTCCAACATGGCTGTCGTATTGGGAAAAGATTCATCATAGCTGTAGGTGGCGGCTGTCTTCATCAGGTCAAAATCTCCGGAAGCGAGGCTCTGTGCCACATAGGAGAAAGAGAACGCGTCCAGAATATATCCGTTGTTATAGGCTGCAAACTGTGCCGCCATGGTAGTTCCGGTAAAGGAGCCGTTGTAGACGGTGGCACCGGTTTTGGCGGCAATCTGTTCTGCCAGTCCGCCCTCACCCTGATTCAGGGAAAAAGGATCGTCGCCCAGGCACAGGATCGTCGTTATGCCGTCGTCTTCGTGCCCCTCCAGTTTATCGGGAGCAAGGGGAATGATGCTGTCCATCGCTTCGATATCAAAATCCGTAGTTTGATAGTTCGGATCATAATCCGATGGGACACCTTTATTCCATACATATAGTCTGTATGCGATATAACAGACGATCAGTACGATGACGCCCAAAATGATCGCATGGATATTAACACCGCTTGATTTGCGTTTTCCGGTTGCAGATTTCTGCGTTCCGGTCGTGGATTTGCGGTTTCCGGCCGCAGAGTTCTGTGCTCCGGTCGTGGATTTAGACTTTCCGGCGGCAGATTTGCGGGTCTCGTCCGTGGGTGCAGGTTTTTCGTCTGCGGCATCCGGGCTTTCGTCTAAGATCTCTTCTATATTCAGTTCTGTCTGTGCGACTCGTTTCTTCTGCTGTTTCTGGTCCATAATGGCCTCCTTTTGCGCGTTCCGGTGTTTTGATCTTTCCGGATGTCCGCGTTTGCATAATATCCATTATTTTACTATGAAAGTCTATAAAAATCCATGGCTTATGTTTTTTTTAATAAAATCTTTTGATTTAAGACGGAATGAAAAAGAGCGCTGCCGGAAATTCGTGATTTTCCGGCAGCGCTCTTAGACGGATTGTGTCGAATGGCGGTCAGACCACGGACACTGCGTTCTCCATCGGGGTTCTTTCTGCTAGGGTGTAAGTAGTGATAATGGTAGTGGTTGGGAACTGGGTCTGTAGTTCTTTATACCACTTGCTATACTTATACATACGGTAAGTGGTGCTTAACTTCTGTAGCTGTTCGGCGTCCGCGCAGCAATTACAGAACTGTTCCCTTGCCTCCATATCCATGGTGGCATAATCCATGTAAGTGATCTTCAGCTCCGCAATATTCTCACGGCACTTCGGACAGGTTTGCTTGTGTCCGTTTAGCATATAGACCCGATGGCAACGCTTACAATAGTGCATGTACATCATAGTAAAATCCCCTTTTCATTTTAAATGATTGTTGTAATTGTAAGGTTGCACTTGTATTGTGTCAGTTTAAGTTGATAAAGTCAAGCGAATTTTACCAGAATATGGCATAATAAGCGATGTAAAATATCGCGCACGGGTATTTACATTGATCAAATTTTATGTAAATCTTACCTGAAATGCAGAGATCGTAAAAAACCTTGAATCTATTGAGCTTTTATGCTATAATGTTACAAAAATGTTAAAAAGAAGGGTTTACATAAAATGCAAGACAAAAAGAGTAATGCAAATAAAAAGAGAGAGTCCCGCAGACCGATCGAATTGGATGAATTTCTCATGGGTGAAGACGGAATGTTTGACGATGAGGATGATGACAAGGTGACGGATGACACACTGGAATTCCTCTGCCTTGATGATGAAATGATAGAGTCCTATCAGCGCGGACGCGGACAGAAACCGGTGCGCGGGAAGGCGGCTGCCCGCAAATCCGAAGCGTATGAAGAAACCGAAGAGTATGAAGACGAGGCATACGAGGAAGATGAGGAGTATGAAGGCGAGACGTACGAGGAAGATGAGGAGTATGAAGACGAAGAGTACGAAGAAGCCGGAGTGTATGAAGACAGAGAGTACGATGAAGAAGATGGGGAATATGACGGCGAGTACGAAGACGAAGAATATGACGACGAGGATGATGAGTACGACGGCGAAGAATATGACGAAGACGATGAAGATTACGATGACGACGATGAAGAGTATGATGAAGATTACGACGAAGACTATGAAGAGTATGACGACGATGATGACAGCGTGATCGTGCGAATCCGCCATTTCCTGGAGGATATGAGTACTTTGGATGTGGTGGTGGCCATGCTGGGAGTTGTGGTTCTGGCGGGTGTGATCGTTACCGGAGCGCTTTATGCCAATGCGAAGTCCATAGAGAAACAGGTGGCTGCATTTGCAACGGTAGGAGAGGAGCTGGAAGGTATCTCCGTGATCGGGGAGAGCGGGCTTGTGGCGGTTTCCGAATCCGCGAGACTTGCCGGTATGATCGAACTTACGGAAGAACCGGAGCAGGAAGAACAGCACGAGGAGCAGGCGGATCAGGACAAGGAGATTGAAGTAGTGCTTAATCTTACGTCCATCCAGTCGGATCTTAAGATCAAGTTTGTCAATAAAGCGACGGGCAAATTGATCGGAGGGCTGCCGTTTGAGGCGGAAGTGACAAACGGTAAGAAGAATTTTGACTTAAAAGACGAAGATAAGGACGGTATCATCTATCAGACCGGAATCGACGCAGGGACCTATCAGGTGACGGTTAAGCCTTTTGCGGGCAATGAGCATGCAAAGTATAAGCTGCCTGCCTCGGCCAGCAGCATTAAAGTAACGGATACCATTGCCTATAAAAAGGTCAATGTGGCGGATGAAGTGAAGTCGGAGTCTGAAATAAATGCGGCGGCAGAGGATAAAGCTGTACAGAATACCGTGATTGAATCTGCGTTAACCGACACGGTGGAGTGGGTGGAATCCACGAAGACACCGATCGGGGAAGGTTCGGCGGTCTATGAAGAGGTTTCGAAGAAAGATATCCCGGATCCTTGGACAGTCAGCGGCGATTACAGGAAGCTGGTCGAAGAAGGGGATGGCTCAGATGAAGATCCGGCCAATATATCTATCAGTTTAAGCAGCGGCAGTTTAAATCTGGATAAGGGAGAGAGCGCATCGCTTAGTGTGAAGGTCAGTGGTACAAGCCTTCGCTATACTGTAGAGTGGAGCAGCAGTGATACTGCGGTAGCGACAGTGAGTGAGGGCAGTGTTACCGGAGCCGGTGTGGGAAGTGCGACGATTACCGCACGTGTGGCGATCGGAAGCATGATTCAGGAACTGACCTGTTCCGTCACGGTCAGCGAACCGGAAGCACCGGATGAAGGTGACGGCGACGAGAATACCGATAATAAAGATGACAAGGATAAAGATAACAAAGACGATAAAGATAAGGACAAAGACGATAAAAACAAGGATGATACAGAAAACCAGGATGGGGATGTCATCTATACAAAGGTCAGCATAAGCGGTGATAAAGAGGTGACTGTCGGCAAGACGATCACGCTGACGGCTAAGACAGAGCCTAAAGATGGCAAGATCAAGTGGAGTAGCGACAATGAGAAGATAGCTAAAGTTGATGACAAGGGCGTAGTCACAGGTGTGGAAGAGGGCACGGTAAAGATCACCGCAGTCTGTGAAAACAGCGCGACAGAGGATGTCTCCGCCACATATGAGATCAATGTGAAGAAGGCGCAGACCGTGGACGGCAGCGCCAAGCTGAAAGACAAAGACGGCAACCAGATGTATTATAAGAGCTCTGACGGTGAGTATAAGGAAGCGGTCTATGATGATTACAACAAGCGGGATGCTTTTTTTAAGAAATCCACAAAAGTGTCTGAGTATAAATATACCGGCTGGCAGACAATAGACGGACATGTCTATTTCTATGATAAGAACGGTAATTATGTGACGGGAGAGCAGGTGATTCAGGGGGCCAGGTATACGTTTGGAAGTGACGGCAAGCTGTCGTCTAATTCCGGCACCATGGGAATCGACGTTTCCAAGCATAACGGCAGCATTGACTGGAATGCAGTGAAGAATTCCGGCGTTTCCTATGTGATCATCCGCTGTGGTTACAGGGGCTATTCTACCGGCGTATTGGTGGAGGATCCGAAGTTCAGAAGTAACATCAAGGGAGCTAAGGCGGCAGGACTTAAGGTCGGAGTCTATGTTTACAGCCAGGCGGTCAATGAGGTGGAGGCTGTCGAAGAGGCATCTATGGCGGTGGGGCTTGCCGGCGGATACGGACTGGATTATCCGATTTTCATAGATGTGGAAGGCAGCGGCGGGCGCGGAGACGGTGTCAGCAGGGACATGAGAACCGCTGTGTGTAAGGCGTTCTGCGCGACGGTACAAGATTCCGGGTACTCCGCAGGAATATATGCGAATAAGACGTGGTTTAATGAGAAGATTAATACGGGCAGTCTGACAGGGTATAAGATCTGGCTGGCGCAGTATGCGAGTGCGCCGACATATACGGCGACTAGGTATGATATGTGGCAGTATTCTTCGAAGGGAAGAGTCAGCGGAATTAGTGGGAACGTTGATATGAATATTAGTTACATGCATTATTAAAGAGATGATTTGGTGATTGTGCAAGGTGTATTGCGCAATATGTCAGAAGAGTAACTATGGTTTTTGAAAAAATGATATTTGGATCAAAGGTTGCAATTTTATAGTGTTTAAACGATAATAAGACATAGAGTTATATCATACTTAAGAAAATATAGAAATCGAATTTTTTTGTATGTGATATACTTAATTTGAATATAAAGAATGGAGGAAATATAGCATATGAGAACGTACTTGGTGACGGGAGGAGCCGGATTTATCGGGTCCAATTATATACANTATATGTTTGGCAAGTATGANCGGGANATCAGGATCATTAACGTGGACGCNNTGACNTATGCGGGTAATCTGGAGAATCTCAAGGATGTGGAGAACAGGGAGAACTACACGTTNATCAGAGCTGATATCTGTGATAAAGAGGCGATCGCGAAGATTTTTGCCGAGAATGAGATCGACAGGGTAGTACATTTTGCGGCAGAGAGTCATGTGGATCGGAGCATCCGTAATCCGGAAGTGTTCGTACAGACTAATGTGCTGGGAACGGCGGTGATGTTAAACTGTGCGAAGGCGGCATGGGAACTTCCGGACGGCAGTTTTAAGGAAGATAAGAAGTTTCTCCATGTATCTACGGACGAGGTGTACGGTTCTCTCGAGGAGGACGGCGGTTATTTCTATGAGACTACGCCCTATGCGCCGCATAGTCCTTATTCGGCCAGCAAAGCGGGCTCAGATATGTTAGTCAGGGCATACATGGACACATATCATTTCCCGGCGAATATCACCAACTGTTCCAACAATTACGGCCCTTACCAGTTCCCTGAGAAACTGATTCCGTTAATCATTAANAACGCACTGCAGGGCAAGAAACTTCCGGTCTACGGCGACGGNAAGAATGTTCGNGACTGGCTGTATGTGGAGGATCANGCCAAGGCGATCGATATGGTNCAGGAGCAGGGAAAGCTGTTNGAAACNTACAATATCGGCGGACATAACGAGAAACAGAATATTGAGATTATCAAGATTATTATAGAGACGCTGCTNGAGATGCTGCCGGAGTCAGANCCNCGNAGGGCGCATGTCAGCGAGGAGCTGATCACATACGTGGANGACCGCAAGGGACANGANAGNAGATATGCCATTGCGCCGGACAAGATCAAAGCAGAGATTGGCTGGGAGCCGGAGACGATGTTTAAGGAAGGCATNCGCCGTACGATTCGTTGGTTTTTNGAGCATGAAGAGTGGATGAAGAATGTGACCAGCGGCGATTACCAGAAATANTATGAAGAGATGTACAAAATCGGATAAGCGACCTTAAATCGCNGAAATGAGGAGAANATGAAGGGAATAATCTTAGCNGGCGGTTCGGGAACCCGTCTGTATCCGTTGACGAAGGCAGTTTCCAAGCAGATTATGCCGGTATATGATAAACCGATGATCTATTANCCACTNTCCATNTTGATGCTGGCNGGAATCAGGGAAATATTGATTATCTCTACACCCAGAGACCTTCCGGTGTTNCGGGAGNTGTTCGGNACGGGTGAGCAGCTGGGGCTGCGTATGGAGTATGCTGTGCAGGAATCTCCCAGAGGGTTNGCNGANGCTTTCATTATCGGNGCGGATTTTATCGGAGATGACAGTGTGGCGCTGATATTGGGTGACAATATTTTCTACGGNCAGAGTTTNTCCANNGTNCTNNGNGAGGTGGCGNCNAGNNANAAGGNNGCNACNATTTTCGGTTATTATGTCAGNGANCCGAGAGAGTACGGCGTAGTGGAGTTTGACGAGAACGGCAAAGCGATTTCCATCGAGGAGAAGCCGGAGAAACCGAAGAGTAATTATGCAGTNCCGGGTTTATATTTCTATGACAATGANGTGGTGGAGATTGCGGCGAATGTGAAGCCTTCCGCNAGAGGTGAGATAGAGATCACNAGTATCAATAACGAGTATCTGANCAGNGGAGANCTTCGAGTGGAGACNCTGGGACGCGGATTTGCATGGCTGGATACNGGNAANCATGATTCNCTGCTTGACGCGGCGGANTTCGTNGCTGCTTTCCAGAAGAGGCAGGGACTGTATATCTCGTGTATNGAGGAGATNGCTTACAAGAGAGGNTTTATTACCAAAGAACAACTGCTGAAGCTGGCAGAACCGTTGATGAAGACAGATTACGGTCAGTATATGGTTGAGGTTGCCAATGGACTCTAAGAGAATGAGAAGAATGNTGTTTGCCATGATCCTCATGTTCGTGGTGTTAATCGGNGTGATTGCNGCTACGAATCTTGAAACTGTTAAAAAGAAGCTGGGATTAGCGGCAGATGTGCAGATAGAAGAGACAGCGGTCATGGAAGTGGCGGATAACGGGCAGAGAGGAAGCGATCTGTCTGCTTTTCTGCGGGATGAAACTTTCTTCGATCCTGAAGTGAAATTTAAGAGCATAGAGACTTACTCCGGTAAAAACGTATTTCTGATGATGAGCTCCGTGGCGAAGGATCTGAGGATCATGATCGTTGACAGTGTGGGCAGACTGGTGACGGGTACGCCTTTTGTGGTTAAGATACAGGGAATGGGAGAGTACACGGATTCGGATCGGGATGGAATCGTATATATCGATGGACTGCGCGCAGGGGAATACAGCGTGTCGTTAGCGGAAGCGGAGGGATTTATCGTTCCGAATACGATCACGACCATTCAGGTCAAACAGGAGATCGAGTATCGTGTGTTAAGTGACATCGAATACCTCATAATGACGGAGGATGATATCGATGTGGAGAAGGAAGACAGAGCTGTCAACGGTGCGGAGGAAGCGGCGGACGGAAGCGAGAATACAGAATTACAATTTGCCGGGGACAATGCGCGGCTCGGTATAGATGTCTCTAAATGGAATAAAGAAATTGATTGGGAAAAAGTAAAGAATGACGGTATCGAGTTCGCCATCATCCGGTGCGGATATCGGGGAGCGTCCTCCGGTGCTTTGGTACTGGACCCCATGTATAAGAGGAATATTGAGGGAGCCATAGAAGCCGGCATTCCGGTGGGCGTATATTTCTTTACGCAGGCGCTGGATGAGGTGGAAGCGGTAGAGGAAGCCAGCATGGTGATCAGTCTGATCGAGGACTATGATGTGGATTACCCGGTATTTTTGGACAGCGAAAGCGCCGGAGGCAGAGGACGCGCCGATGCGCTGGAGGCTGAGGAGCGGACGAAGATCCACAAGGCATTCCTGGAGACGATTGCTTCGGCGGGTTACGAGACGGGCATCTACGCTTCCAGAAACTGGCTGAATGATGAATTGGATATGACAGAGGTGTCAGAATATAGAACATGGCTTGCAGAATATGCGGATATCCCTGTTTATGATAAATACTATCACATGTGGCAGTACACATCGAAAGGTTCTGTGGATGGTATTGATACGAGGGTTGATCTGAACCTGTGTTACATGAACATTGACACTTCAATCAATCATGCCAAGGGCGCGGCAGGGTATTCCGGTGTGATAGACGGCGACAGCGGCAATGTGCCAACCGGGTCTGATGAAGAATAAGCGGAAAGGAAGATACGGATATGGGAAAGATAACAGTGGAAACGTGTGAAATCGAGGGGCTTAAGGTGATTACTCCTGCGGTGTTTGAGGATGCCAGAGGCTATTTTATGGAGACATATAATTATAATGATTATAAAGATGCGGGAATCGATCAGGTCTTCGTGCAGGATAATCAGTCGGCTTCCACGAAAGGAGTCTTACGCGGACTGCATTTCCAGATCAATTATCCGCAGGACAAGCTGGTGCGTGTCTTAAGCGGTGCAGTATATGATGTGGCTGTGGACTTGCGGCAGGGTTCTGCGACTTACGGTAAGTGGTACGGTGTGCTTCTCTCGGCGGAGAATAAGAAACAGTTCTTTGTTCCGAAAAATTTTGCACATGGTTTCTATGTAGTGTCCGATTACGCGGAATTTGCTTATAAATGTACGGACTTCTATCATCCTAACGACGAGGGAGGCATCATCTGGAATGATCCGGCGATTGGGATTAAATGGCCCATTCCGGAGGGAGAGCAGCCGATCCTGTCGCCTAAAGATGCAAACAGAGAGGATGGGCTTGCGGCGTTTACACAAAAATACCGCAAATAAAGCTTTTATCTGACTTAAGGCAGCATGCCGCGAAAACAACGCATACTGCATTTATGCCGACGATATATTTCGGAGCAGGAAGATTATGAGTGTGAGAAAGACGGAACATTCCGACAGAAAAAGAAGATACTTGGGAAAGCCCGCAGGAATTACCATATTCTGGGGGCTTGGTTTGATTTTGGCATTGGTGCTGGTTAATCATCATAATCCGCTGGCAGATCAGGTGACGGAGCAGATGAAGAAGGTCAGCGGATGCGTACTGATTGCGTTTACCTGTATGATTTTTGCGCTCTACTATGAGAGGATTCTGACGATTCCGGCGGAATTGTTTCAGAGCAGGAAACTGATCTGGAAGCTGGCGAAGAATGATTTCAAGAAGCGGTATGCAGGCTCTTATCTGGGGATCGTGTGGGCCATGGCCCAGCCGGTGGTTACCGTGGTGATGTACTGGATCGTTTTCGATAAAGTATTCGACACGAGAAGCCAGATGGTGGCAAGCGGGCTGGAAGTGCCCTATGTGCTCTATCTGACGGCCGGACTTGTGCCCTGGTTTTATTTCTCGGAAGCAATCACGCAGGGAACGATGGCATTAATTGAGTATAATTATCTGGTGAAAAAAGTTGTGTTCAATATCAGTATTCTTCCGATCATTAAGGTGATTGCGGCTACTTTCATTCATGTGTTCTTCGTAGCAGTATTGTTGTTAGTTTCTATCGGCTACGGCTATTATCCGACGATCTATACATTACAGTTGATTTATTACAGCTTCTGCATGTTCCTGCTGGTGCTGGGGATGAGTTATCTGACCTGCGCATTGGTGGTATTTATCCGGGATCTGCAGCAGATTATTAATATTGCATTGCAAATCGGGATGTGGGCAACGCCGATCCTGTGGAGTATTACGATGTTAAAGACCGATAATATGAAAACGCTCTTTAAGTTAAATCCGCTGGTTTATGTGGTCAACGGTTACCGAAGTGCGATTTACGAGGAAGTATGGTTCTGGGAGCACTTCTATTCGTCCACGTATTTTTGGATCTTTACGATCAGCCTGTTCTGTATCGGAACGCTGGTCTTCCGGAAGTTGCGGGTGCACTTTGCGGATGTGCTGTGAGCAGAACATTAACAAAATCTCATTTTCCTGCGCAAGACGGCTGCGAGGACATTTTGTGTAATCTGCCGGCAGCGTATTGGCGGTGCGGAATCATGCGAAGCGGGAGCGCGACGACGGAGATATTGACTTTCATCTGCGGGGACGATATAGATATATTGTGAACGGTATCTATTTAGATAAGGAATAACATATGGACAATATTGCGATTAAGGTTACGGATGTAGAGAAAGTATATAAGCTGTATGATAAGCCCTCTGACCGGATCAAGGAAGCTCTGGGATTCGGGCGGGGAAAGCGTCATACGGAGCATCATGCCCTGAAGGGGGTTAATCTGACTATCAGGCAGGGAGAGTGCGTAGGGATTATCGGGACAAACGGTTCGGGCAAATCCACGATACTCAAGATTATAACAGGAGTTTTGAATGCGACACGGGGCGAAGTGGAGGTCAACGGACGTATTTCCGCGCTGTTGGAACTGGGTGCGGGATTTAATATGGAATATAACGGAATTGAAAATATATATTTGAATGGGACCATGATCGGATTCAGCGAGAAGGAGATCGATGAAAAGCTGGAATCAATTTTGGAGTTTGCAGATATCGGCGAGTATGTGCATCAACCGGTGAAGACTTATTCCAGTGGCATGTTTGTGCGTCTTGCCTTTGCGGTGGCGATCAATATCGATCCGGAGATTCTGATCGTAGATGAGGCGCTTTCTGTGGGCGATGTCTTTTTTCAGGCAAAGTGTTATCATAAATTTGAAGAATTTAAGGAAATGGGAAAGACCATCGTGTTTGTCAGTCACGACCTGAGCAGTATCAGCAAGTACTGTGACAGAGTGGTGCTGCTCAACCAGGGCACCAAGCTGGGTGAGGGAAAGCCGAAAGAGATGATAGACATCTACAAGCAGGTTCTGGTAGGACAGTATGTGGCACCGGAGTCGGAGCAGGGCAGTCTGCTGGATGATGAAGAGCTTCGTAAGGCGGCAGCCGGCAAAAAAGCGGAAGAAGACGGCGGGAAAAAGATTGACGCGAAGTCCCGCACGAATGGCGGGGAAACGAACCCGGACGGTGCGCTTGCGGAGAATCCGGAGCTTCTGGAATACGGGTCTAAGAAAGCTGTCATCACGGAATACTATATTACGGACCAAAAGGGAGCAAAGACATCGGCAATATTGAAAGGAAGCACATTTTCCATCTGCATGAAGGTACGGATGCAGGAGGATATCCACGCACCGATATTTGCTTTTACAATCAAAAATGTGCGCGGAACGGAGATTACCGGCACCAATACCATGTTTGAGAAAGCTTTTTTAGAGCCTGTGGAGGCTGGTGATGTGCGGGAAGTGGTCTTTACGCAGGACATGAATCTGCAGGGAGGCGATTATCTGCTGTCTCTGGGGGTTACGGGGTATGAGAATGACGATTTTACGGTGTATCACAGACTGTACGATGTGCTGAATCTGTCGGTGATCTCCGATAAAGATACGGTAGGATTCTATGATATGAATTCCGTGATCGAAGTGCGAAGCATCGAGGCGTAAAAGCGCATTTGCGCAGACTGCCTGCTATAATATAGTAAAGGAAAAGTAACTGTTCAGAAGGTGTTTCCGCGAGGTGTTTTTTGTGGGTGAAGCGTAAGCGGAAGTCACAGAAAACCAGTTACAAGGAAAACATGATGTCGGAAGAAAAGATCGAGGAAATCGGAAAAATTAAATTGGATCTGACCCATTATCCGGGCGAGGACTATTACTGCGACGGGGATGTGGAAGATGAGTTATTAGATATCACCCGTAATTATTCGGAAGTGGAGTATCAGCGGATCATCGAAGAGCGGGGAAGCTGGCCGATTTTGTATCATCTGTCCGCACAGCGGGAGAATATTGTGGAGTGGCTTCCGATCACGAAGGATATGAAAGTGCTTGAGGTCGGCTCCGGCTGCGGAGCGATTACCGGCGCATTGGCGAGGAAAGCGGGGGAGGTCACCTGCATAGATCTGTCCAGGAAACGGAGCCGGATCAATGCATATCGGCACATGGAAGCGGACAATGTGACCATACATGTGGGCAATTTTCAGGACGTGGAGCCGGATCTGCCCTGCGATTATGACTATATCTGTCTGATCGGTGTGTTTGAGTATGCACAGGCGTATATCCAGTCTGAGACGCCGTATGAAGATTTTCTGAATATTATCCGCAGGCATGTGAAACCGCAGGGGACGATAGCCATTGCGATAGAGAATAAATTCGGTCTGAAATACTGGGCAGGATGCAGGGAAGATCATCTCGGCACTTATTTCAGCGGTCTGGAGAATTATCCTGACGGGGGTGTGGTGAGGACGTTTACGGCCGACGGACTGCGCGGTATTGCCAAGCGATGCGGTTACGAACAGGTGCAGATGTATTATCCCTATCCCGACTATAAATTTATGACATGTCTCTATTCCGATGACAGACTCCCGAAAGTGGGGGAACTTACGACCAATCTCAGGAATTTTGACAGGGACAGGCTTCTGCTGTTTGACGAGAAAAGAGTATTCGACGCGATTATACAGGAAGGTCAGTTTCCGTTGTTCTCTAATTCTTATATGATGCTGCTTGGAACTGCGCCGGAAGAGAAGTACGTGAAGTATTCAAGCGACAGGAAACCGGAATTCCGAATTAAGACGGTTCTGCGTGAGAACAGGACGGAAAAATGTATAGAGAAACACCCGTTATCATACGAGGCGTGGCAGCATATCGAGAATACAGAGAGAGTCTATGAAAAACTCTGTGAACGATATGAGAACAGCGGTCTGGCCATTAACCGGTGCAAGCTGGAGCGGGCGAATACCACGACGACAGCGGAGGTAGGACTGGAGACGGAACCGCCTTATCTGCGTTTCGAATATCTCGAGGGAAGGAGTCTGGAAGAGCTGTTGGACGAGTGCCTGGCGCGAAATGATGTGGAGCGTTTTCAGGATCTGTTTGATGAGTATCTGAAACGGATTGGCTGCGGTGAGGAGAAGCCGATTACCAATTATGACTTGATTTTTGCGAACATTATTGTACCGGAAGATATCAATAACGCGTGGAATGTTATAGATTTTGAGTGGAGTTTTCAGAAAGCGGTCGATACGAAACAGATCGCGTTTCGGGCAGTCTATTGTTACTTGCTTGAAAATGAAAAGAGAAATAAATTAAATCTTGATTTAATATTTCAGAAGCTTTGTATTGATCAAACTGAGGCGGAGCAGTACCGCAGGCAGGAAATGCAATTCCAGAAATATGTGACCGGCAAGAGCATGTCTATGGCGGAGATCAGAGAGGCGATCGGCTGTCCGGTCTATACGGTGGAGGCTTTCTGCAAAGGACAGGAATCGACCGTGCATAACGACCGTGTGCAGATCTATGAGGATACGGGAGCAGGATTCAGCGAAGAACAGTCCTTCTTTCCGGATGAGACGAGCGAGCAGATTCGTGTGACACCGGAGGGGATGACGGAACTGGAAGTGATCGTGCCGGGCGGAAGAAGCGCGCTGAGAATCGATCCTTGCAGCGATTACTGCCTCGTTTACATTAAGGAGATCAAGTATAACGGCGTGTCTGTTCCGTGGAAAGGCAGACAGATACAGATGAACGGATTTAAGGTCGGCGATAATACTTATGTTTTTCCCACCTGCGATCCGAATATTACGATATCGCTTACAGGGCTTGCGGGAGAGGAGCGTAATCTGCTGCAGGTGTCAATGGAAGTCACGAAACTGCCGGAGGAGACGGTAAAACATATGCAGAAAAGGGGACTGTTTTAACAGATGAGCGGACGGACGAAATGTTATGACTGGGCGTCTTATTATGAGACTGCCTATGAGAATGAGCGCAGGAACAACAGCACATTGGCGGGGAAGATCGGAGATTCGCAGAGAAGGCAGGAAGATTTAAATGATAACCTGAATCGTATTTACGAAAGCCGCTTCTGGAAAATGATATCGCCTTTTCGCGGCTTGTACCATGCTTTCAAAGAAGAACGGCAGCGAATCATGGATATTGACAGGAGTTCTGAGGCGGATTCCTGTCTCTTACGTTATGAAGAGGAAATGCGACGGCAGGAGCACCCTTACGCAGAATGGATATTACAGGAAAATAACAATGGTTATATAAATAACAACAGATCTTCCGTCACAGTGGATGGATGGAAGATGATTGATATTCCACAGACAGATATCGTAATTCTGGCTTATGGCAAGGGCATTATTAATAACGAATGCTTGGATAAAGTTAAAACATGGTTTAATAAAAACATGTGTTGCAAAATTGCCTATACGGATGAAGATTATTATTGGGAAGATCTGTCCGGTCGTATGCAGCCATGGTTTAAACCGTGCTATTCGCCGGATACATTGCTGGCTTATAACTGCTGGGGACATATGGTGGCGGTAAAGAAAGAGTTCCTGCTTGAGACCCGTTTCAGTGTAGAGAGTATGAAGGCGGAAGAACGGGAGAATCTATCGGTTCGGTTTTATGATCTGTGTCTGCGTTTGGAGGAAGCGGTGTACAGGCGGTGCCGTCTGGAGAGTGTTCCGCCGACTCAGGCAATCTGCCATATAGACGGGGTACTCTACCACCGTCGGTATGAGCCTTCCGAGGAAGTAAGACAGCAGCTGGAAGCGTGTAAGGATAAAGAAGAGCAGTTTCGAATCGTCCGGCAATGTCTGCAGACCGAATTAGAGAACGGATGTTATCTGGAAGGCGCAGGGGCGGATTGCCTGACTGTGCGGGAACAGGCGCTTTCCAGACGGGGAGTAAAGGCTGTGTTGATGAGCGCAGGGGAGCCGGATCTGTATCACGTGGTCTACGACACGTCTATTTCGGGAAGGGAGCGGTGTGTCCGTGCCCAGAATGAGGACAGGCAGATTCCGCCGCATTATATGGTCTCCGTGGTGATTCCGTCTAAAGATCATCCGGAGGTTTTGGAACGATGCCTGAAGTCATTTCGGGAGAAAACGGATTACCCATACTATGAGTGGATCGTTGTGGATAACGGCAGTAGTGACGAGAATCGTGCCAAGATAGAGAAGCTTCGCAGGAAGTACAACTTCACTTATCTCTATGAACATATGCCCTTTAATTTTTCGAGGATGTGTAATATGGGGGCTGCGCAGGCAGTAGGCGATCTGATTCTTCTGTTAAATGATGACGTGGAGATCATAGAGCGCAGCTGGCTTCGCCGCATGACAGGGCAGGCTCTGCAGCCGCACGTGGGAGCAGTGGGTGCGAAGCTGTGGTACGCAGGTACACAGAATATTCAGCATGTCGGGATCACTAACATGGTGATCGGACCGTCCCATAAGCTGATTACGTTTCCGGATGACAGAGACTACTATTACGGACATAATAGGGTAACATATGATATGGCTGGAGTGACCGCGGCATGTCTTATGGTGAGCCGTAAGAGATATGAAGAGGTAGGCGGTTTGGACGAGACGATGGCGGTGGCTTATAACGATGTGGATTTCTGCTTTAATTTGCTCGAGGCAGGATATTATAATGTGCAGCGAAATGATGTAGTGCTGTATCATCATGAGTCATTAAGCCGCGGTTTGGACGAAGGGGATGAGGATAAATGGAAGAGACTTCTTACAGAGAAGGAGAACCTTTATGCAAAACATCCGCAGATGAACAGGCAGGATCCCTTCTATCATAGGGCGCTGATTGACAATGCGTCGGATTATGGGTGCAATTATAAGTTCGCATACGAAAAGCCTCTGTTGACGTCGGAGGTGGAACCATTGCAGGACAAATTGACTAGAAAAGTCAACAAGAACCGTCTACGTCTCACTGTGGACAGGGCGGAGATACAGCATAAGATCCATGCCGGCGAACCTGATATTCTATGGATTATGGGCTGGTGTTATGTGCCGGAGATAAATAATGCATATTTCGATAAACAGGTACTGCTTCGCCGGGAGGATCAGGAAGGCGGCGATAAGGCATTAAGCGGTGTAGTGTATACTGCTGTGCCGGCAGACTGGCACCGCAAGGATGTGGAAGCTATCCTGCCCATGGAACAGGGAATCGGTCTGTCCGGTTTTGTGCTCCGGGTGCTGCGGGACGATCTTACGCCGGGAACTTATCGCATAGGCATGTTATGCAAGGATACGCAGGGTAATAAAATGCTGGCATGGAGCGATAAGACATGCAGCGTGTAGCTGTCAGCCGACCGTATCGCTGTGGCGTGAGCGGAAGTCTATGATCGGGACGGAGAGGATGTATACATGGAACAGAAAGAACGAAATCAGATGACGGATGAAGAGGCGCTTCGTTACTATAAAGAGGCATATGAGCGGGAGCGGGATAAGGGACGTGTGCTGGCGGATAAGCTGGCGCAGGCCGGACAGCAGGAAAAGGCTCTGCAGGAGAGGCTTCAGCGTATCAAAGGCAGCGTGTTCTGGCGGATGTCCAAGCCGCTTCGCATGGCGGTGCACTGGGTACGCAGGACCAAGGAACGCGTGGGGCAGTACGGCAGTCTGAAAGGGGTCCTGCGCAAGCTGGATGCCAAGAAGATTGAGTTCGAGGCGCGCTCGCAGCATGGCACGGCGAGTTTTCCGAATGAGGAAGAGGCTGGGCGCCAGAGAGAGACCAAATTTTCCAGAAATATCAAGTTCAGCATCTTAGTGCCTCTCTATAATACGCCGGAGAAGTTCTTAAGGCAGGCGATCGATTCCGTGCGGGAGCAGACCTATGGAAACTGGCAGCTGTGTCTGGCGGACGGCTCCGACGCGGAGCACGGCGATGTGGAGCGGATCTGTCGCGAATACGCAGCGGAGGATGTTCGTATCTATTACAGAAAGCTTCCCGCAAATGAGGGAATCTCCGGTAATACCAATGCCTGTCTGAGCATGGCGGCGGGCGATTATATAGGGCTTTTTGATCATGACGACGTGCTGCATCCCAGTGTACTCTATGAATACATGAAAGCCATCTGTGATCAGGACGCGGATTATATTTATTGCGATGAGGCGACTTTTAAAGGCAATAAGACCATAGATGATATGATTACCCTGCATTTTAAGCCGGATTTCGCACCGGATAATCTGCGGGCGAATAATTATATCTGTCATTTCAGCGTTTTTGACAAGAGGCTGTTAGAGGGAACGGAGCTGTTCCGTTCACAGTTTGACGGCAGTCAGGACCACGATATGATTCTGCGGCTCACAAGCAGGGCGAAGCATATAGTTCATGTGCCGAAGTTACTCTATTACTGGCGTTCCCATGCGGGCAGCGTGGCGGCGGACATAGGGGCTAAGAGTTATGCCATCGAGGCGGCCAAGGGCGCGGTTGCGGCACATCTGCGGGAACAAGGGTATAAGAACTTTGAGATCAGCTCCACGAAGGCATTCGAGACTATTTTTCAGATTAAGTACGAGATTCTGGGCAGTCCGAGGGTGAGCATCGTGATCCCCAACAAAGATCATATCGAAGATCTGCGCCGCTGTATCACGTCAATTCTGGAGAAAAGCACGTACGATAATTATGAAATTATTGTGGTGGAGAATAACAGTACCACGGAAGAGATTTTTGATTATTATAAGCAAATACAGGAAAATCCGAATATTAAAGTCATTACTTATGAGGGAGATTTTAATTATTCCAAGATCAATAATCTGGGTGTATCCCATGCGCAGGGCGATTATATCCTGCTGCTGAATAATGACACACAGGTTATTACTCTGGACTGGATCGAGGAACTGCTCATGTATGCGCAGCGGAAGGATGTGGGCGCGGTAGGTGCAAAGCTCTTTTATGAAGACCGGACCATTCAGCATGCCGGCGTAGTGCTGGCGCTTGGACAGCACAGAACCGCGGGACACAGTCATTACCGCGTCAGCAGCAATAATCTGGGCTATATGGGGCGGCTGTGCTATGCGCAGAACGTGATGGCGGTAACGGGTGCCTGTCTGATGATGAGAAAAGAGGTATTTGACAAGCTGGGCGGGCTGGACGAGAGCTTCGCGGTGTCGTTAAATGATGTGGATCTGTGCGTCCGCGCGTGGAAGGCAGGGTACATCAATGTCTTTACGCCTTTTGCGGAGCTGTATCATTTTGAGTCCGTGTCACGCGGGCTGGATGATCGGGGTGAGAAAGCGCAGCGGTACAATAAAGAGTCCGAGGCTTTCCGGCTGAAGTGGAAGGACGTGCTGGAGGCGGGGGATCCTTATTATAATCCGAACTTTTCGTTGGATCGGAGTGATTTTGCGTTGAAGGTGTAGGTGTAACAATTTGGACGGGAAGTCACTATTCATAGTGTATCTAAAGCGGCCGCGCAGAGGGAAGTTAATATCTACGGAGCCGCGCTCTCGCTCCGTAAAAAGCGTAGCAGATGCTAAACTCGTGAGTTGCTTTGCAACTCATGACCTCGTTAAGCACTGACGCTTTTTAAGGGGCTCCTTAAGATATTAACTTCCCTCTGCGCTGGGTACTGGCATGACTGAGCGATAGTGACCTGCATAGTTATAAATTGTACGACGGGTTGTAAGTTGTAAGATTTCCAAAATATGTTTACGTGAGCCTTCTTATTGTGCTAAAATAGGCTTAATTGATTAACTTTATTTTTTGCAGTATTGAAGACCAGAATAATGAATATGTGAAACGGAGGTAAACCATGGGCTACAAAGAACAATTCGACTTTTGGGTGGAGGACTCTTATTTTGACGATGAGACTAAGCAGGAGCTTCTGGCGATCAGGAACGACGAGAAAGAAATCGAGGATCGCTTTTACAAGGATCTTGCTTTCGGTACCGGCGGTCTGCGCGGTGTGATCGGCGCGGGCACGAACCGTATGAACATCTATACGGTACGCAAAGCGACACAGGGTCTTGCCAACTATATAAAGAAACAGGGCGGAGAAGAGAAGGGCGTGGCGATCGCCTACGATTCCAGAAGAAAGTCTCCTGAGTTTGCAGACGAGGCGGCGCTGTGTCTGGCGGCTAACGGCATCAAGGCTTATGTGTTTGACGCTTTAAGACCTACACCGGAATTATCTTTTGCGCTGAGAGAGCTGGGATGTATCTCGGGAATCGTGATTACCGCAAGCCACAATCCGCCGGAGTATAACGGCTATAAGTGCTACTGGGAGGATGGCGCACAGGTAACCGCACCTAAGGATAAAGAGATTATCACGGAAGTGAACAATGTAACGGATTACCATACCGTAAAGACCATGGATAAGGAGGAGGCGAAGAAAGCCGGACTCTATGTGGTGATCGGTAAAGAGATCGATGATAAGTACATGGCGGAGCTTAAGAAGCAGATCATTCATCCGGATGTGATCAAAGATATGGCAGAGGATATGAAGATCGTGTACTCACCCTTTAACGGAACGGGTAACGTACCGGTCAGAAGGATTCTTTCTGAGCTGGGCTTTAAGAATGTATATGTTGTACCCGAACAGGAGATGCCGGACCCCGACTTTACCACGTTAGAGTATCCGAATCCGGAGGACCCAAAAGCATTCACTCTGGCGCTTAAGCTGGCGAAAGAAAAGAATGCGGATATCGTGCTGGCGACAGACCCTGATGCGGACAGACTGGGAATCTATGCGCTTGATACCAAATCCGGTGAGTATGTACCTTTCACGGGCAATATGTCCGGTATGCTGATTGCGGAATACATTCTGAGAGAAAGAACCGCTACAGGCACAATGCCGGAGAATCCTGCGCTGGTAACCACCATTGTAACGACCAATATGGCGCGTGCAATCGCAGAGGATTATAAAGTAAGATTCATCGAAGTGCTGACGGGCTTTAAGTTCATCGGCGAACAGATCAAACTCTTCGAACAGAGCGGTTCCAATAACTATGTATTCGGTCTGGAAGAAAGTTACGGCTGTCTTGCGGGAACGCATGCCAGGGATAAGGATGCCATCGTTGCGGTTATGTGTCTGTGCGAGATGGCGGCATGGTGTAAGAAGAACGGCAAGACCGTATGGGATCAGATGATTACGCTGTATGAGAAGTACGGCTACTTCAAGGAGAGCCAGTATTCCATCACCATGAAGGGTATCGACGGTGCGAAAGAGATCGAGGATCTGATGAACAAACTCAGAAGTAATCCGCCCAAGAATTTCGGTGATCTGAAAGTAAAAGAGTTCAGAGATTATACCACAGGTAAGACATTGAATCTGGAGACGGGAGAAACAGGAGAAACCGGACTTCCGCAGTCAAACGTACTCTACTTCGACCTGACGAATGATTCCTGGTGCTGTGCTCGTCCGTCCGGTACGGAACCGAAGATCAAGTTCTACATGGGCGTGAAGGGCAGCAGTCTGGAAGATGCCGATGATAAGCTGAATAAATTGACGGAAGATCTGAAAGCATATCTCTAAGAGCAGGGGATGTGACCGGAGAATATTATAGAGAGTCCCGGAAGAGATCATAAATTGCGGTGAATATCGCCCTGCGTAAAGCAGGGCGATGATCATTTAAGCGGCTGATATTGGCTTATGACTTAAATTGCGCCATGCATTTGCGGCATGGTATCGAAGAACATGTTAAGGCTGCGCGTGGAGAGAGGACATGGGAAATAAGATATTCAGGATCAGTAATTTCACAAAGACCGTCAACTATCTTAAGAAAAACGGTGTACGCCATGCTTATTATGCGGCGCGGGAACGGATAGAAGAGGAGAGGAAGGCGGATTATTTCTACAGAGAGCCTTCTGCGGATACTCTGGAAGCGCAGCGTGCGGAGACGGCGGACTATTCCGAACTGTTCAGTATTGTAGTGCCGGCTTATGAGACCGAGGAGCGTTTCCTGCGGGAGATGATAGATTCCGTGCGCAGGCAGAGCTATCCCGGATGGGAACTGATCATAGTGGATGCGGGAAACAGCGATACCGTGGAAAAGACGGTGAGAGAAATTACGGATATCTCCGGAGAGAAACGTATCAGATACAGCCGTCTGACAGAAAATAAGGGTATATCCGATAACACGAATGCAGGCATCAGGCAGGCGGCAGGGGACTATATTGCGCTGCTGGACCACGACGATCTGCTGGCTCCCGATGCCCTGTATTATATGATAAAAGAAATTCGGTATGCAAAGCGGCAGGGGGTAACGCCGGCGCTTCTCTACACGGATGAAGATAAGTACGAAAATAATATCGAGTGTTATTTAACTCCTCATAGAAAGAAAAAATTGAATCTTGATTTAATTTTATCCAATAATTATATATGTCATTTTATGGCGGTGGAAGCAAAACTCATGAGAAGTCTGCAGCTGCGCAGAGAATTCGATGGTGCGCAGGATTATGATCTGGTGCTTCGGGTGATAGACCGGTTGTACGGTCCGAATATGCGCGGTGACCTGAATAAACAGGTGATTCACATACCGAAGGTCTTATATCACTGGCGCTGTCACGCAGATTCCACGTCGGCGAATACGGCCAGCAAATCATACGCCTACGAAGCGGGCAAAGCGGCGCTTGCAGATTTCTGTAGCCGGCGGGGATGGCATGTTCTGGTCGGACACAGCCTGCACCTTGGTTTCTATGACATTACTTATCTGCCGGATATCCTGACGGTCAGGGAAGATATCGGCATCGTGGGCGGCAGGATCTTAGATAACCATAGCAGGATATGCGGCGGTGCGATGGATGATGACGGCAACTGTCTCTATAAGGGAATGCATAAGGAATACAGCGGGGGTTACACGCACAGGGCGTCACTGAAGCAGGATGTAGCGGCGGTTGACCCGCGGTGTATGCAGATCAGACCTGAGCTGCGGGAGATATTTACACAGATTACGGGGATCCCGTATGAAGAGAGAACGATTCGATGCAAGGCGGGCGGCGTGAACGCTACGCTGCGGATCGCAGATGTGTCCCGGCTGATCTGTGATGATGCAGGTTACCGTAAACTGGGTATGGAATTGGGAAGAGCGGCGGCAAGTCTGGGATACCGTGTATTATGGGATCCGCAGATTACAGTGCGCAGAAATAAAGAGTAGCATGCAGGGATAAACGGACACAAGTGGAAAGGGTATGGTACGGAAGATATGGCACAAAGGGTACGTTCGACTGTCGTGATTCCGAATTATAACGGGATCGACTATATTGAGAAATGTCTGCGTTCTCTGGCGGGAGAACCGGCGCGGATTATTGTGGTGGATAACGGTTCCACGGACGGCAGCAGGGAAGCGGTGCAGCAGTTTCCTACAGTGGAACTGATCAGCCTCGATCAGAACTATGGCTTTTGCAAAGCGGTCAATGAGGGTATAGAGGCTAGTGAGACAACATATGTTATTTTATTAAATAATGACACGGAAGTGCAGGCAGGCTTCGTTAGGGCATTAGAGCAGGCCATGGAAGGGCATCCGGAAATGTTTTCCGGATCGGCACAGATCAGAAATATGCATAAACCGGAGCTGATTGACGACGCGGGAGATTTCTATTGTGCTCTCGGGTGGGCGTTTGCCCGCGGCAAGGACAAGCCGGTGGAGGAATATCAGAGAAAACGCAGGATATTCGCGGCCTGCGGCTGTGCGGCGATCTATCGGAGAAAATTGTTCCGGGAGATCGGCAACTTTGATGAGAATCATTTTGCATATCTGGAAGATGTTGACATGGGGTATCGCGCCGGAATCTACGGATATCATAATCTCTATATTCCCGAGGCTGTGGTATACCATGCGGGAAGCGCTGTTTCCGGTTCGCGGCATAATGAATTTAAGGTGGATCTGTCCGCAAGGAACAGTATATATCTGGCATACAAGAATATGCCGCCCCTACAGCTTCTGTTGAATATGCCGTTTCTTCTTGCCGGTTTTGCGGTGAAGGCTGTTTATTTTGCAAAGAAAAGACTCGGCGGAGTCTACTGCAAAGGGTTGTATAAGGGACTTAAACTGTGCGTATCCGAGGAAGGCAGGGCGCACAGGGTGCGCTATGACAGGGAGAACCTGCGCAATTATATCCGTATACAGCTGGAATTATGGGTCAATATAGTTACTATTCATACCCGCGCCACAGCCTAAGCACAGATATTATCTCTATATATGGTGCTGTTTGCATGGCTGATAACTGTAGGTTGTGTTTTTGTTCGAAATATTGTAAAATAGATTGAATAATCGGAGATTATTCAATCGCAAATTTGTGCCGACGCTGTTAGCGTCTTGGCTTACAAATTCGCAGGCTGTGAGAAAGGCATGGGTATAGATTGAAAAGTCTTTCCGGCACGAGGCTTAGAATATGATTAAAGATAACCAGAAATATTTCAACAGGCTGCACGTAGTGCTGGATGCCGTGATTATAGCGGTTTCCTATATGCTGGCATGGTATATCCGGTTTGCCAGCCCCTTTTCGGACATCGACGCTTCCGTCGGTGTACTTTCCATGGCTACATATTTTAAGATGCTCTATGTGATCGTGCCGGGTTATCTGATCCTGTATTATAATTTTAATCTGTATACGCCGAAGCGTGCGACGGTTCATAAATACGAGATACTCAATATTTTTCAGGCAAATGTGGTAGGAATGATCCTACTGATGGCTGGGTGGTATCTGGTGTCGCAGATTCACTTCTCCAGAGCCATGATGGCGTATTACTTTATCATCAACATTCTGCTTACGACTCTGGGGCGTTCTCTGATCCGCACATTGCTGCAATATTTCCGTGAAAAAGGCTATAATCTGAAATACATTCTGCTGGTGGGCTATTCCCGTGCAGCGGAGGAGTATATCAACCGAATCAACACCAATCCTCAATGGGGATATGTGGTGCGGGGCATACTGGATGACAGTGTACCCAGCGGCACGCTGTATAAAGGGGTTAAGGTAGTAGGCAAAATCGAAAACCTGCTCTATATACTGCCGCAGAATAAGCTGGACGAGATTGCCATCACGCTGTCTTTGAAGGATTACGATAATCTGGAGCATATTGTGGATATCTGCGAGAAATCGGGCGTTCATACCAAGTTTATTCCGGATTATAACAGTATGTTTCCAAGCCGTCCTTACACGGAAGATCTGATGGGACTTCCTGTAATCAATATTCGATATGTGCCGCTTACGAATACGCTCAACTGGATCGCCAAGCGCGTGGTGGATGTGGTCGTGGCATTAATCGGGCTTGTAGTGTCGTCCCCTGTCATGCTCATATCAGCAATTGCGATCGGTTGCACGTCCAGAGGGCCGATTATTTTCAAACAGGAGCGTATCGGTCTGCATAATAAACCCTTTAAGATGTATAAGTTCCGTACCATGGAAGTGCAGAAACCGTCCACGGAGCAGCATGGCTGGACGACCAAGGACGATCCGCGTGTCACGAAGGTTGGCAAACTTCTGCGCAAGACAAGCATAGACGAACTTCCGCAGCTTTTTAATATACTGAAAGGCGACATGAGCGTGGTAGGTCCCAGACCGGAGCGCCCGCAGTTCGTGGAGAAGTTTAAGGAGGAAATTCCCCGTTATATGGTGAAACATCAGGTAAGACCGGGGCTCACCGGATGGGCGCAGATCAACGGATACCGTGGTGATACTTCCATCAAACGCAGGATTGAGTACGATATTTTCTATATTGAAAACTGGACGATGTCCTTTGATATTAAGATTATGTTTCTGACGATTTTTAAGGGCTTCATTAATAAAAATGCCTACTAGTGGGATAATAATCTGAAAAGCTGATCGGGATCATGATTCTTAAGAAAAAAGAAAGATTTATGGAATAAATGCCGATTATGTTGCAAATATGTCAAGATATAGTATAATCATAGTTGGACTTACGCTACAGCTTGACTTTTTATGTTGTAGTATGAGAAAATGTAAGTTGGTATTATGTTACTTTGAGCGGCGAAGCCGTGAATAGTAACTTATTCACGACTATGTTTAAATTAAGGGAGTACGACGTATGGCTAAGTATTATGAAGATGAATATGAAGATGAGCGTCCGAGAAAGAAATCTTCCTCCGGAAGCGGGAACAGGAACAGCGGTAAACGTCCGGCAGGGAAGAAGGGTTCCGGAAAGAAGTCTTCTAAGAAGCAGCAGGCTAAGAAACAGCGCACAAGAATTATTATTTTCGTGATAGAGATCATTATCCTCGTGGTTGCCGTGTTTGTCCTCTATGCCGTTATGTCGGCAACGACGAGCGGTAAGGTAAAGATAGATGAAGGCGATATCATCATCAACGATACGGTCAAGAAGGCGGAAGAGACTACGATGAAGGGCTATCGGAATATTGCCCTGTTCGGTGTGGATTCTACGTCCGGCGCTTTGACGAAGAATACACGAAGCGACACGATCATGATTGCTTCCATCAATCAGGATACGGGAGAATGTAAACTCGTATCGGTATATCGTGATACTTATCTGAACCTGAGTAACGATTCGTACAATAAATGTAATGCGGCCTATGCAAAGGGTGGTCCGGAGATGGCGATCAGCATGCTGAATATGAATCTGGATATGAATATCACGGATTTCGTCACGGTAGGTTTTGCCGGGCTCACGGATACCATAGACGCGCTTGGCGGTGTATATATCGATGTGGATGACGCGGAGATCAATCACTTGAATAACTATCAGCTCTGTATCGCCGAGGATCTGAAACGTTCCTATACACCGGTTTCATCTACGGGATATCAGCTTCTGGACGGTCTGCAGGCAACAGGATATTGTCGTATCCGTTATACGGCGGGTGACGATTTCAAGCGTGCGGAGAGACAGAGAGAGGTTCTTTCGGCGGTAGCGGATCAGGCGAAGAAGGCCTCCCTTCCGGCGCTGACAGAGACTGCTAACTCCGTATTTGATGAGGTATACACATCGCTGGATTTGTCAGAGATCGTGGAGATGCTGGGCAATGTGGGCAATTACTATATTGCAGATAATGCGGGATTCCCGCAGGAGTCAAATCGTGCCACCGGTACGATCGGTTCTAAAGGCTCCTGTGTCGTTCCGGTCAGTCTGGAAGACAATGTTAAGTGGCTGCATCAGTTCCTGTTTAACGATTACGAGTATCAGCCTTCCGCGACAGTGAAGGAGTGCAGTGATAAGATCTATTCCGATACGAACGGATATCTGAAAAAATAATGGAGCAAGGGGCCTATTATTGCAGGCCCCTTTTATTTCATAGATCAAATTAAGATAGAGGAGAGACGTGTGGATAAAGTAGATGTTATCATCCCAGCCTATAAGCCCGACCACCGATTTCTGACGCTTATCGAGCGTCTCGAGCATCAGAGTGTTCCGGTCAACAGGATCATTGTCATAAACACGGAACAGAAATATTTCGATCGGTTGTTATATTATAGTACTTCTTTTCAAAAAAATTATCAGAATGTAGTGGTGAAGCATATATCGAAGAGAGAGTTTGACCATGGCAAGACAAGAAACAAAGGAGTACAGCTTTCGGATGCGGATTATTTCATTATGATGACAGATGATGCCGTTCCTGCGGATGATTATATGGTGGAAGAACTGCTTGATCAGCTTCATCGGGATCAGGTGGCGGTGGCATATGCCAGACAGCTTGCGGGCGAGGGCAGCAGTGAGGTTGAGAAGTATACGAGGAATTTCAATTATCCGGGCGAGTCTTCGGTCAAGACGAAGGCGGATCTCGAGACGCTCGGCATCAAGACATTTTTCTGTTCCAACGTGTGTGCGGCTTATAACAGGAAAATTTTTGATACACTGGGCGGGTTTGTCAAGCATACAATATTTAATGAGGATATGATCTATGCCGCGAAGGCTGTCGAGGCAGGATACGGTATTGCGTATACCGCGCAGGCTAAGGTCTATCACTCGCACAACTATAATTGCAGAGAACAGTTTCACAGGAATTTTGATCTGGGTGTCTCGCAGGCACAGCATCCGGAAGTGTTTGCTGCCTATCCGGCGGAATCGGAGGGCATTCGTCTGGTCAGACAGACAGCCGGACATCTGCGCAGATTGAACTTAAGACGGCAGATTCCTTATCTGATCCTGCAGAGCGGGTTCAAGTATATGGGATATTTGTTTGGCAGACATTATCAGGCGCTGCCGGGAAAAGTAGTTGTTGCCATGTCATCCAATAAAGAGTATTGGAGATAACGTATCAGGTTAAATGATCAGGAGGATAAGAACATGTGTGGAATCGTAGGATATATCGGAACCAAACAGGCAGCCCCCATTATTTTAGACGGACTTTCCAAGCTGGAGTACCGCGGATATGATTCGGCAGGTATGGCGGTCTATGACGGCGATAAGATCCAGATCACGAAGTCGGTTGGTAGATTGAAGGTGCTGGAAAATCTCACCCATGGCGGCGAGACTATGCCCGGCGCATGCGGAATCGGTCACACCAGATGGGCGACCCATGGAGTTCCCAGCGATACGAATGCGCATCCCCATTTTAACACGGCAGAGACGATCACCGTGGTACATAACGGTATCATTGAGAATTATCTGCAGCTTCGGCAGATGCTGACTGATAAAGGATATCAGTTTGTATCCGAGACTGATACGGAAGTACTGGCGCATCTGCTGGATTACTATTACAAGGGAAATCCGCTGGAAGCAGTGACTAAGGTGCTTCACCGTGTGGAAGGATCTTACGCGCTGGGCATTCTCTTTGCGGATTGTCCGGATCAGATTTTTGCGGCGAGAAAAGATTCCCCGCTGATCGTGGGACAGAATGAAGACGGCTGTTTTATCGCTTCCGATGTGCCGGCTATTTTAAAATATACGAGAAAAGTTTACTATGTGGATAATCAGGAAGTGGTACGCCTGCGTGCGGATCATATGCATTTCTATACGGTAGATGAAGAAGAGACGAGTAAAGAGCCCGTCACCATCGAGTGGGATGCCAATGCTGCGGAGAAGGCGGGATACGAGCATTTTATGCTTAAGGAAATGTATGAGCAGCCCAAGACCGTGACGGATACGTTGATGCCGCGGATTCAGAAGAATGACATTGTGATAGAAGAGTTAAATATGACGGATGATGAGCTGGCTGCGATCCGTAAGATCCATATCGTGGCATGCGGTTCGGCATATCATGCGGGTATGACGGGTAAATATGTGATTGAAGGTCTGGCGCGCGTTTCAGTGGAGGTGGACCTTGCATCGGAGTTCAGATACCGCAATCCCATTCTGGAGGAGGGCGCTATGGTGGTGGTAATTAGCCAGTCCGGTGAGACGGCCGATACACTGGCGGCACTTCGGGAGTCCAAGGCGCGCGGCTTCAAGGTGCTGGGTATTGTCAACGTAGTGGGAAGCTCTATTGCCAGAGAAGCGGATAATGTCATGTATACATGGGCAGGACCGGAGATCGCCGTTGCAACCACGAAGGCTTACAGCGCACAGCTGATCGCTCTGTATCTGCTCGCGATGAAATTGGGCAGAGTGCGCGGGAAGATCGACGATAAGACTTTTGCTTCTCTGCTGGGAGACTTGAAGCGTCTGCCGGATCAGATTGAAATGCTTCTTAATAATAAATTAAAGATACAGAAATTTGCCAATCGCTATGTGGGTGCCAAAGACGTGTTCTTTATCGGCAGAGGCATTGATTACGCAATCTCTCTGGAAGGTTCTCTGAAGTTAAAGGAGATTTCTTATATTCATTCCGAGGCCTATGCGGCAGGAGAATTGAAGCACGGGACGATCTCATTGATCGAGGAGGGAACGCTTGTTGCGGCTGTCTCCACGCAGCCGGAGCTGTATGCGAAGACGATCAGTAATATGGTGGAGGTCAAAGCGAGAGGGGCATTTGTGCTGGCGGTTACCTGCGAGGGGAATAAAGAGATCGAGAAAGCGGCTGATTACGTGATCTATATTCCGGAGACGAATCCGTATTTTGCAAATTCGCTGGCGATCATACCGTTGCAGCTGTTTGGGTATTATGTGTCTGTTGGGAAAGGGTGCGATGTGGATAAGCCTAGGAATTTGGCGAAATCGGTGACGGTGGAGTAGGAGTGGCGTGGGTTAGTATATAGGCTGAGAGGGCAGATTGCGCAAAATGTTCTCTCGTGTCCGGCTACGTCATATGGAGCTTCTAAATATTCCGGGGATGTTGTGAAAGACGGACGCAACCGCCCGACATTCGCCGTCCGGGCTCAGGTCGGGCTTTTCGGGACATCCGTGTCCCGAAATTGCTGGGTACTGAACGGAATATTAAGAAACTCTCATATTCCTACGCAGGACAGCTTCGAGAACATTTTGCGCAATCTGCCGGCGTAGTTTTTAAAAAAAATGAGCTTTATCCTGAGAAACATTTGGGATGAAGCTTTTTATTTGGAAAATTTTTTTAAATAAAACACAAATTCAATAAAAATTTATCACAGATTATACACAATTAGATAATATACTGACTTCAAGGTCAAAGAAAAACGGTGCCAAACGTTACTGTGCGTCCGGTTTAGACAATCTGTAAACAGTAACGTACCAAACCGCATGATATATACGGAAAGGAGTCAATGTTATGTACGACAACAATAACTATCCAAACACAAACTATGGATCGCAGAATAGCGATCACACGACGCAGAATCAAAACAGTAATCTTCCATCCGGCAATTTCCAGAACAGTGCTTCCCAGAGCGGCAATCCTTACGGCAACCGGAATACCGGGGATTATTACAGGAATGTATATCCGAATAACGCATACTCCCAGCGGGCGACGAACAATCCGTATGAAAATCACAACGGAAGCTATCGATACGGTAATACCTACCCTAACGACTATGCGCAGTCGAATGCACAGTCAGGAGCGAGCAAGGAGAGGCAAAAGAAAGCAAAGAAGACATCCGGCGGCGGTTTTCTGAAAAAGGCAATGGTCAGCATATCGTTGGGACTGTTGTTCGGTGTGTTTGCCGGACTGGGAGTGTGGGGCGTACAGACGCTGACCGGCATGGCGGATAAGAACCATACGGAAGAAGTCTCACAGGCGGAGGAGACTATATCGGATGGAGTTGCTGCCGTGACCGATAATGTTGCCAAGGAAATCGAGGAAAGTAACGATATAGTTAAGAGCGGTCTGCATGTGACGGAAAATATTACGGCAAGTGTGTTTGATGTATCGGAAGTGGCCAGAGAGGTTATGCCGGCTATCGTATCGATCAACAATCATTATTCGGAGAAAATGTCTTATTTCGGACAGCAGTTTGTTAATGAAGCGGATGCCAGCGGGTCCGGCATCATCGTGGGACAGAACGACGCGGAGCTGTTGATTGCGACTAACCATCATGTGATCGCGGACACGGAGAAGCTGACGGTGCAGTTCGTGGAAGGCAGCGAGGCGGAGGCCTCCGTTAAGGGTACGGACGAGAAGATGGATCTGGCCGTGATCGCGGTCAAGATCGACGATATTGATAAGAATACATTGAATCAGATTGCGGTAGCGACGTTGGGCGATTCCGATTCGCTGGTAGTCGGCGAGCCGGCCATTGCCATCGGTAATTCTCTCGGTTACGGCCAGTCCGTCACGACGGGCGTGATCAGTGCGCTTGACAGGACAATCGAGCTGTCAGACGGTGCGGACGGTACATTTATTCAGACCGATGCGGCGATCAATCCGGGTAATTCCGGCGGTGCGCTCTTGAATATGAAGGGAGAAGTCATCGGAATCAACTCAAACAAGATCGGCGGCAGCGCTATAGAGGGTATGGGATATGCCATTCCGATTTCATCCGCAAGCCCGATCATCGCGGAGCTGATGTTAAAAGAGACGAAGAATAAGGTGGCAGAGGACGAAAGAGGTTATCTCGGTATCACCGGAATAACAGTTACGGACTATGTGATTGAGACATACGGTATGCCGGAAGGTGTCTATATCTCACAGGTGTATGAGAATACGGCAGCAGCTGAAGCGGGACTCCATAAGGGCGATATTATCACGAAGTTTGACGGGGAGCAGATCACTTCCATGGATGAACTGCAGCGTGAGCTGGAATTCCACGCCAAAGGTGATACGGTGGAGATCACTGTCATGTCGGTGGGCATTCAGGGTTATGCCGAAAAGACGTTGCAGCTGACATTGGGAAATAAAGTGCAAAATTAGTCGCATATGGAAATTACAGCAAAGCGATATAGTGCATACAATACGGGAAAAGGGTGATCCGAGGATCGCCTTTTTCCGTTATGGAAATTGTCTACACGGTAAACGCATGAAAAAAATCGACGGATAATCCGTCGATTTTTTTGTCATTTTTTGATATACTTGTTTTAAAACGAATATATCAAAGGAGAAAGAAACATGAATAATTCCATTATGAAATATTTTGAAGTGATTGAAGACAAACGGGAACCATGGAAAATCAGGCACAACCTTCTGGAAATCATATTCAT
>JAAUZX010000031.1 GCA_014804365.1 Lachnospiraceae bacterium | reverse complement strand
TGGAGCTTGTCTGCAGAATCGCCGGACAGGGAAGTCTGGCGCAGATTCCGCTTACGCTATCTCAGGATAAACAGATTTTGAAAACCATATCCCTTACCGGTGCGGATCAAGACTGGAGGACTGAAGAAATACAGTTAAATCCCTCATTCCATAATACTACTTTTTTGAAATTCTACTTCGGACAGGGTGGTATGGAGATTCGGGAGGCTCGTGTGGTGTTTGTTGAATCACTGGAAGAAAAATTTCGTGCGATGAGAGCGGCGCGAAGAGAAGAATAAGAGGATAGCGAAGGAGTAAATTTATATGAAAACAAAAGTTTTTATTGACGGAAGCGAAGGGACAACAGGATTAAGGATTAATGAACGCTTCCAAAATCGTGACGATATAGAGTTATTGCACATAGATCCGGAGCTTAGAAAAAATCCGGATGAGAGAAAGAAAATGATTAATGCTTCAGATATAACTTTTCTGTGTTTGCCGGATGAGGCGGCAAGGGAATCCGTTGCACTGATAGAGAATGACGATGTGGTAATTATCGACGCATCTACTGCGCACCGGACAGAAGAAGGATGGGCATACGGATTCCCGGAATTGTCCGATGAGCATAAAGCTGCCGTTAAGAAAGGAAAGCGGGTAGCGGTTCCGGGATGTTATGCTACAGGATTCATCTCCTTAGTGTATCCTCTGATAGCAGGAGGGATTCTTCCCAATGATTATCCGGTATGCAGCTTTGCAATTTCAGGATACAGCGGAGCCGGTAAGAAAACGATAGCGGCTTATGAATGCGAGGACAGACCGAAAGAATTATCGTCAGGAAGAGAATATGCATTGACACAACAGCACAAGCACTTGAAAGAGATGAAGAAAATCACCGGGCTTGCGCGTACGCCGCTATTTTCACCGATCATTGATGACTATTATAGCGGCATGGTGGTTTCCGTACCATTGTATGCGGATATGTTGGCAAAAAAGGAAACACCCGAATCGCTGAATGATTATTATGCAGAGTATTACAAAAACCAACGGTTCATTAAGGTAAGTACAGTGGATGATGAGATTGCAGCGAGCGGATTCTTAGCAGGAAATGGATTGTCCGGTTGGGATGGTTTAAAGATTTATGCGACAGGAAATGAAGATCGCATTGTTATTTCCTCACAGTTTGACAATTTAGGGAAAGGTGCATCCGGCGCGGCGATTCAATGTATGAACATTATATTGGGATGTGACGAGGCAAAAGGACTTGATTTGTAATTTGCAGAGTATATATAAATGTCGAAAATTAAATGAAAGTAAAAATTTCTGTTGAACGGAAGGATAATGGCTTATGATAAGCAATTTACTTCTTATAGTCGGTATAGCGCTTTGGGGATATGTGTTGACAGGTATTTTAAAAATAAATAAAGGTTTCGGACCTATTCTGGGTATTGCAGCCAGCATGGCTGTATTGGAAATAGGCGGAGCGTTCGGGGTATTGTGGCCGGTTGCAAACATTTATTGCATTGCTGTCGGTATTTTTTCCGTTGCCTATATCGCCTGCACAAAGAACAGCGTGGATATAAAAGCTTACTTTTTAAATCCTTCCATTATCGGGTTCATGTTTGCAGTTCTGTTTTATATGTTTTTGTCTTACGGGAAAACGCTTTTCTATACGGAATTGGATGCTTTTTTGCATTGGGGCATGTTTTCCAAGGCCGTATTTTATAATCATAATCTTGATGTCTGGAATAATGATTTGTGTGTAAACCATAGAGTCTATCCTCATGGTATGGCAGCATGGTATTCATTATTTGCTTTGGGGAAGAGTGTATATTCGGAACGAGATGTTATGTTAAGCAGTAATGTCCTTTTGTTTGCCTCCGGTTGTCCGGTTATTGATATTACCGTATGTAAGATAAGGAAATTGCTTCCAAACAATAAATTAATAACTTTTATTGTTTATATTATATCCGGAATGAGTGTTGCAAGTTTACTGTGGATTTGGAAATTTGGGGAAACATGGCCGTATACATCCGGTTATATGGATATACCGCTTGGCGCTGCCTTTATGGCCGCCCTTTGTCTGGCCGTAACAGATAGTGAAGACTATTACCGTAAAGCATTCGGCGTTTCCCTGCTATCCGCTATGCTGGTTATGATAAAGCCTAGCGGTATTATTTTTGTCAGCGTTGTTTGTCTGGTTTATCTGGTGAATGAGTATATCAGTAAAGGATTTCATATGACATTCAATACCGCATGGAAATTATTACGTGGGGGAATACTGAACATTTCTATTCCCTTGATGGAGTTAGGTATATGGAATGCCATGATGAAATATCTTAACATAACGGGCGGAGACCAATTTAGGTTGAAAAGTTTCCTGCCCGGTACTGTGATTGCAAAATATCAATCGGATGCTGCGTATGCGGAGTTATTTCATATTGTCATACGGAACTTCTTTACTGCCTTTTTTACTAGAGGAGTGGTATTTCACATAAGTGCCTTTGGATGGATGGCATTATGTATCGCCATGGCGGTGTTTACGGTCATATTTCAGAAAAATCAGTGTGAGAAAAAGAAAGTACTGTGTGTGAATATTTGCATGCTGCTATTGTTCTGTCTCTACAATCTTTTTTTATTATGGACCTACTTAACTACGATGTCGGAGGGAGAAGCGGTCGGAATTGTATGCTATGACAGATATATTGGCTCATATATTATAGGCTGGTTCGTGTTGTGTATTTATCTTTTGTTTTTTTATAATGTTGGCGCTGTGAAAGTTCAATACTTATATTTATGTAGTTTCTTTTTATGCAATATTTTTGGTTTCTTGAGCAGAGATACCTATCTCAAAGAAATCGACCCTGAAATCAAGGAAATTTATGAGTTGAGAGACAATATCCGGGCTTGCATTCCGGAGATGACCCATGATGATTCCGGAGACATGCCCGATTTATGGATTTCTTATGCAGACAAAGAAGAGTCTCTTAATGACGATCAGATAACTCAATTAAAATATTATTTGTTTCCGGAATTTGACCTTATAAATATCTATAGAATACAGGAAGATTACCATCGTGAAATGAAAGATATTATTGCCGAATTTAGTTTTGACTATATTGTTTTATATGGCGTGGATGAAGAATTCTATGATACCTATTATTGGTTTTTTGCGGATGGTCTGTCGAATGCCAGAGAACAATATGAGAATGGACACTATCAGGCATATAAGATAATAAGGGATGAAATTGCGAATGAATTTCGTTGGTTTGAACCGCTATGAAACCAGAGATTATGACGATTTTTATATAGCCGGTTATGAAGGAGCAGAAAAACATATTACAAACTAGATTGTCGATACGATGAAGGAGTTGATGGAGAACCCCAAAGAATAAATTGCCGCCAAGCCAGAAAGAACAGATAACACCATATTTAAGCGAAAGCATCGGTCAATAACGACTGATGCTTTCACTTTTCTATATTCTTTAAAGTAGTAAAGTTCTTTTCAAATTAAATATAAATACCAAGGTCTCTTATTTCGAGCAGTCAAATCCCGGATTAAACGCATAGAAGTTCTTCTCATTCAGTCTATCCTGAACGATTCTGAGAGCTTCACCGAATCTCTGGAAATGCACGACTTCCCTTGCGCGCAGGAACTTAATCGGTTCACAGACTTCCTGATCGTGGATGAGTCTTAAGATGTTGTCATAGGTAGTTCTTGCCTTCTGTTCCGCAGCCATATCCTCGGTCAGGTCCGTGATGATATCACCCGTGGACTGGAACTGCGCCGCACTGAACGGCATTCCGCTGGCAGCCTGCGGCCAGACGCCGATCGTATGATCCACGTAATAATTCGCGAATCCCGATTTTTCGATTTCTTCCATTGATAAATTTTTGGTAAGCTGGTGCACGATAGTCGCAACGATTTCCAAATGTCCGAGTTCCTCCGTACCGATATCTGTCAATACAGCGGATACTTCCCTGTAAGGGCAGGCATATCTCTGGGACAGGTAGCGCATGGAAGCGCCCATTTCACCGTCGGGACCGCCGTACTGACTGATAATCGCCTGTGCCAGCATTGCATTAGGTTCCGTAATATTGACGGGGTATTCAAGTCTTCTTTCATAATTCCACATTAAGCACAACCTCCTTCCCAAGGCATAGGCATTGTAGCCCAATCCCAGCCGCCGCAGCTTGAGGTGTCGGCGAGTGCCAGAGTCAGAGGGCCGAATTTTTCAGAGTATTCTTTTTTGGCCTGATTGGTCATACGATTATAGTGGTTAAAATATTCCATTGCATTTCTGTCGGTAGGATGTGTGTCCAGATACAAGGACATTTCGATGACTACGAAGTCCAGAACCTGGATATCATGCAGCAGTTTTTCCTGCTCGTTGGCAAAATGCATATTCATTTTTTACAGCATCTCCTTCCTGTGAATGGTTTGTCGAGTTCCGGAAAAATTGTTCCGGTGTCAAGAGCTTCATCAAGATTATCGCATATTCCGTTAAATCGTTGCCACGGAACATAAGCCATTGCGAGAGGAAATCTGTCAAAGTTTTCTTTATACATATAATCTTTCATAAGATCCCTTTCTTATATAGTTAACGACATTAAAAATTTCGACTTCGGTCTTGCAAAAAGCTTCCGTATATGGCTCCTACAAGAACCGGAAGCAGAAATTTGTTATGTTGTTTACTATAATTTAAAGTGTTTTTAGTAATATAATATGATATAATCGTGGCGGTGTGTTTGCAGTAAATATGACCGGACACAGAAATTTCACAATTTGATAAGAATAGAAACACACTTTGAGAGTACATTTATATGAGCGTTTGCAGAAGGGAGGACCCTATTTTGATACAGGTTGAGAATTTGGTAAAAAGATATGGTGCGCATACGGCGGTGGATCACTTGTCTTTTACGGTAGAAAAGGGACAAATCTACGGCTTCTTAGGACCTAACGGAGCCGGAAAGTCAACGACAATGAATATTATGACGGGATATATCGCTGCAAACAGCGGTACCGTGAAAATAAATGGCTATGATATTTTAAGACAGCCGGAGAAAGCCAAACAGTGTATCGGCTATCTGCCGGAGATTCCGCCTTTATACACGGATATGACGGTGTGGGAATATCTGATGTTCGCGGCGGAGCTCAAGAAGGTTGACAGGAAAGAAAGAAAAGAACATGTGGAAGAAGTCATAGAGAAGACACAGCTAAATGAGGTGGAAGAGAGGCTGATCAAAAACTTGTCCAAGGGATATAAGCAGCGCGTAGGACTGGCACAGGCGCTCATCGGCTATCCGGAAGTTCTCATATTGGATGAACCGATGGTCGGCTTAGATCCGAAGCAGATCATAGAAATCAGAGATTTGATTAAGAGTCTTGCAAAGGAACATACGATCATCTTAAGCTCACATATTTTGTCTGAGGTGAGTGCGGTGTGTGATCACATTATGATTATCTCGGACGGCAAATTAGCAGCGGATGGTTCGCCGGAGGAATTGCAGCAGATGATGCAGGCCAGTGCGGAGCTCGAAGTGACGGCTGTCGGAACAAAAGAGCAGGCGGAAGAGGTCCTGAAGGGTATGGGACAGATTGCGGCTTATACGATTGAACAGGGGCCGGAGGAGGACTCGGTAGTGATCCACGTGGAGACAGCGGAAGATGCGGATATCCGGAAGGAACTTTCGATTGCTTTATCGAAGGCGGATATGCCGATTCTCTCTATGAACCGTCTCGAAAGATCTTTGGAAGATATATTCTTAAAGCTGACAGAAGATGTGCAGAAGGAGGATTTGAACGATGATAGCGATTTATAAGAGAGAGTTGAAGTCCTTCTTTCACTCTTTTATCGGCTGGCTCTATCTGGCAGTTATGCTGTTTATGATGGGGATATATTTTATGGTGCTTAATATGCTCTCCGGATATCCCACGATCTCGTATGTTTTACAAAGCGTTGTGTTCCTGCTGATCATTACCGTTCCGATTCTGACCATGCGCACGCTGGCGGAGGAGCGGAAGTATAAGACGGATCAGTTGATTCTGACGGCGCCGGTGTCAGTGGGTAAGATCGTGATGGGTAAATTTCTGGCATTGGTGACTATGTTTGCGATCTCGGTATTTGTGATCGGTCTGGCACCGATATTGTTGATGCGTGCGGGAGAATTTCAGACAGGCACATCCTACACATCGTTGCTTGGCTTTTTTCTGTATGGTTGTTTAGGTCTTGCGATCGGATTGTTTATGTCCTCACTGACCGAAAGCATTGTGATTGCGGCTGTGTTGTCTTTTGCAGCGATGTTTCTGGGATATATTATGTCGGGACTTTGCAATGTGATATCCTCATCCGGCACGTCGAAAATAGCAGAGTATATTGCAAAACTGTTACGATGCTTTGATATGGTAGGACGGTTTGATGCATTGTGTAATGGCTATTTTCAGGTGGAATCCGTGGCATATTTTGTGACTGCCACGGCATTTGTACTGTTTTGCACAACCCAGTCCATTCAGAAACGAAGATATGCGGTGGCAGGCAGAGGAGTCAAACTGGGGGCGTACAGTATCGTCAATATTCTGTTGACGGCCATCTTGACTATTGCGGTAAATATTGGACTGAATTATGTGCCCGATCAGTACACATCATTTGATGTGACGGCGAATAAGCTCTATACGCTCACGGAAGATACCGAGAGGATCATCGGCGGACTGTCACAGGATGTCACGATCAATGTTCTGTCGGAGGAGGCGGCGAAGGATGAGGATCTGGACAGGACACTGCAGCAATTTAAGGGACTCTCTAAGCATATTAAGGTAGAATACATCGATCCGATAGCGAATCCGAAGTTTTACTATAAATATACGGATACGGAACCTTCGCGAAACAGTCTGATCGTCGTCGGCCCGAGCGGAGATATGGTAGTGGATTACAATGATATCTATGCTTATGAGCCGAATTATACCACTTACAGCTATGAGATTGCGGGATATGACGGGGAGGGACAGCTGCTCTCGGCGATCATGCGTGTGACGACGGGCGATATTCCCAAATTCTATGTCGTAACGGGTCATGATGAGCTTGTTTTTGATGAAAAATTCTTAAATGCCTTGGCTAAGGAAAACGTGACTTATGAGAATCTGAGTCTTCACACGGTGGATGAGATTCCGGAAGATGCCCGCGGCATTATTCTGAATGCGCCTGTCAATGATTATTCGGAAGATGATACAAATAAGGTGTTAGCGTATCTGGAACAGGGCGGCAATGCACTTATTATTCCTACGTGGACAGGTACGAGCATGGAACAGTTTGAGAAGATCATGGGATATTACAATGTAACTGTGGTGGACGGTGTGATCGCGGAGGGAGATCGCAGCTATTATTATCAAAATCCGTACAATCTTTTTCCTGAAATTGAGGAAGGGGATCTTACGGAAAAGGTATCCGGCGGCACGGTGCTTGCACCTTTATCCAGAGGACTGACTTACCCAGAGGACGTTGATGATGTATCTTATCATCCGTTTCTGACAACGAGCGAGAGTGCTTTTAGTAAGACCGATATGATGGATGGCGATAATTATCGCAAAGGGGAAGGGGATATCGATGGTCCATTCTTGATCGGACTTAAAGTGAGAAAGGGTACTGAGTCAGGAGGAGAATCACAGGCGGTCATTGTGGCGACAGAGCAGATGTTTACTGCCATGGCGGATGAGATCGTACCGGGGTATAATGTGAAACTGTTCGGCAGCGTGATTGCCAGCCTGGCGGACCGAGAGGATTCCGTGGCGATTCCGGTGAAATATTATGCGATCGGTTATCTGGCATTCAATGCGCAGGTCGTCTATATCGTCGGATTTGTGTCCGTTATTCTGCTTCCGCTTCTGTGTCTTGTGAACGGACTGATCATCTGGTTGAGCCGCCGCAAAAAGTAGATTGGCAAATGTACTTGATTTCCCCGTAAGTTTATGCAAAAATAGACATGATAACTTACGGGGATTTTCCTTACATTCGTGACAGATTACGTGATGCCATACGAAAAGTTTGTGAAAATATTAACATATAAATGACGGAGGATTGTATGAGAGGGATCGATACGCAGGTTCGCAAGAACAGACGCCGTATTTTCAAAGAGGTAGCTAATCTGGCTTATCATTCAGAGAACTTGATCGATGATGTGGAAGCGCTTCCTTATCAGATCGTCGATTATGATGAATCGGAGTATGAGAGTATCTACAGGGAGCGTGCTATCGTGCGTGAACGGATCAGGCTTGCAATAGGGTTATCTTTGAGGCCGGAGAACCGGCTGGTGCATCTGACACAGGGATTAGAAGAAAGCAATATTTCCGAGAAATATTATGAACCGCCTCTTATGCAGGTAATTCCTTCGGCGTGCAATGCTTGTCCGGAGAACTGTTATCAGGTGACGGATCGGTGTATGGGATGTGTGGCACATCCTTGTCGGGAAGTATGTCCCCGCGGTGCAATATCCATGAAGAACGGAAAGTCTGTCATTGATCAGGAGAAATGCATTAAGTGCGGTAAGTGTAAGGCAGTCTGTCCATACGATGCCATATCCCATCAGGTGAGACCTTGTGCGGGAGCCTGTGGTGTGGGAGCCATCAAGAATGACGAGAAGGGCAGGGCGGTCATCGATAATGATCTGTGTGTTTCCTGCGGACAGTGTATGGTGAATTGTCCCTTCGGTGCAATTGCGGATAAGTCTCAGATATTTCAGCTGATTCGTGCCATGCAGTCGGGACAAAAGATCATTGCGCAGGTAGCGCCTGCTTTTGCGGGACAGTTCGGGCCGAATGTGACGCCGGATATGTTGAAGACAGCTTTGAAGGAGCTAGGGTTTTATGATGTCTATGAGACGGCAATTGGTGCCGATCTGGGAGCTATGGCAGAAGCGGAGCACTACGCCACGGAGGTGGCGACAGGCAAGCTGCCTTTCAGCCTGACCTCCTGTTGTCCGTCATGGTCCGTGTTGGCGAAAAGGTTTTTCCCCGAGACCATAGACAAGATATCTAATGCGCTGACGCCTATGGTGGCCACGGCCAGAATCATAAAAGAGGATCATCCCGATGCGAAAGTAGTTTTTATCGGACCATGTGCATCTAAGAAACTGGAGGCTTCCAGAAGGACGATACGCTCGGATGTGGATTTTGTCATTACATTCGAGGAACTGGCAGGAATTTTCGAAGCAAGAGGAATCCTGCTTGACGAGATTAAAGCGTTGGACGAGCTGAAAGGCGCTACCGGTGCGGGACGCGGTTATGGTGTGGCAGGCGGTGTGGCAAGCGCCATCGAGGAATGTGTGCGGGAGTACTATCCCGACGTGGAAGTAAATATCGAACATGCGGAAAGTTTATCTGAGTGTAAAAAGATGCTGATGCTTGCTAAGGCGGGCAAGAAGAACGGATGTCTGATCGAGGGTATGGCATGTCCGGGCGGCTGCGTGGCAGGTGCCGGAACGAATATTGCCATACCGGCTGCGGCGAAGGCGGTAGGTTCATTTAAGGAAGCGGCGGCTAGGAAGATTCCGGATATGAAGTGAGGAGGAAATTATGAGTCAGAAAATAAGAACAAGATATGCGCCCAGCCCTACAGGACGCATGCATGTAGGAAATCTCAGAACGGCGTTGTATGCCTACCTGATTGCAAAACATGAGGGCGGTGACTTTATTCTGAGAATAGAGGATACCGATCAGGAGCGTTATGTGGAAGGAGCGGTGGATATTATCTACCGTACGCTTGAGAAAACCGGACTCTTTCATGACGAAGGACCTGACAAAGACGGCGGCGTGGGACCTTATGTACAGAGCGAACGTCAGAAGCAGGGGATTTATCTGCAATATGCCAAGGAACTGGTGGACAAGGGAGAGGCATATTACTGTTTCTGTGATAAGGAGCGCCTTGCATCCCTGACGCGTACCGTAGCGGGCAAAGAGATCAATATTTACGATAAGCATTGTCTGCATTTATCGAAGGAAGAGGTGGAGGCAAATCTTGCATCCGGAAAACCTTACGTGATCAGACAGAATAATCCCACGGAGGGTACCACCACTTTCCATGATGACATCTACGGAGATATCAGTGTGGATAATGCGGAACTGGATGACATGATCCTGATCAAATCGGACGGTTTTCCCACATACAATTTTGCTAATGTGGTAGATGATCATCTGATGGGCATCACCCATGTGGTACGCGGCAATGAATATCTGTCGTCTTCCCCCAAATATAACCGCCTTTATGAGGCGTTCGGCTGGGAAGTACCGGAATATGTGCATTGTCCGCTGATTACCGACGAGAATCACCAGAAATTGGCCAAGAGATGCGGGCATTCTTCCTATGAGGATCTGATCGAACAGGGATTTTTGTCGGAGGCGATCGTTAATTTTGTGGCGTTGCTTGGCTGGAGTCCGGAGGATAACACGGAGATCTTTACACTGGAAGAACTGATCGGGAAATTTGATTATCATCATCTGTCCAAGTCACCGGCAGTATTTGATTATACGAAATTAAAATGGATGAACGGCGAATATTTCAAAGCAATGAATGCCGACCGGTTCTATGAGATGGCAGAACCGTATCTGAAAGAGGCACTCAGTGGCCATCTGGATCTTCATAAGATTGCCGCAATGGTTAAGACAAGAATAGAGATTTTTCCGGATATCAAGGAAATGGTCGATTTCTTTGAGAAATTACCGGAATATGACGTGGAGATGTATACCCACAAGAAGATGAAGACAAATGCAGAGTCCTCACTGGAAGTATTGCAGGAGGTTCTGCCGCTTCTGGAGGACCAGACGGATTACAGCAATGATGCGCTGTATCAGACTCTTGTTTCCTACGTGGAGCAGAAGGGCTGTAAAAACGGATACGTGATGTGGCCGATACGGACGGCAGTTTCCGGCAAGCAGATGACACCGGCAGGCGCTACCGAGATTATGGAGGTGCTAGGTAAGGAGGAGTCTCTTGCAAGAATCCGTAAAGGAATCGAGAAATTACAAGGTGCCTGAATTTACGGGAAATCCCAATCAGGAACAGGCTATCATGCATACTGTCGGGGCAGCGCAGGTTTTTGCCGGCCCCGGCAGCGGCAAGACTTACGTCATCGTACACCGTATCAGACAGCTCATCACCGGACAGGGCATAGACCCGTCACATATTCTTGTCATCACTTTTACGAAAGCGGCGGCACTGGAAATGCAGGAACGCTTCTTTCGTCTTATGGAACCGGAGAGACCACCGGTCAGGTTCGGCACCTTTCATGCCGTGTTCTATCATATTCTGAAACAATCTGCGCAGTATCGCGACTATGTCATCATTACGGAAACTGAGAGGAGGAAACTGATCAGACAGATCATTCATATGCACAAGCGTTTTGCATGTCTGCAGGAAGAAGACATGGACAGTGTAATTGCTTCATTGAGCGCCTATAAGACATCTTCCGTTATAAAGCCGCTTCCGGTGCAGAAGATCGGAGAAGAAGACGTACTCTTTCTGGCGGAAGAGTATGCTTCCTACTTGCGGGAATTTAAACAGATGGATTTCGATGATATTCTGTGTCATTGTTATGATATGCTGACAGCACAGCCGGATATCCTGGCCCGTTGGCAGAAGCAGTTTTCATACATTTTAATTGATGAATTTCAGGATATCTCACCAAAGCAGTACGAGATCATAAGACTCTTGGCAGCGCCCGAGAATAATTTGTTTATCGTGGGTGACGACGACCAGTCCATCTATGGATTTCGAGGGGCCAGTCCCGGCATTATGCGGGATTTTGTGAGAGATTACCCGTCTGCCGACAGAATATTTCTGGATATCAATTACCGCTGCAACAGTCAGATCGTGGAAGCCGCCGGCAGAGTGATCAGCGAAAATCATAACCGTGTCGGGAAGCAGGTTCGTGCCTCTCACGAGGAAGGGGCGGGACTATATCTGCAGATATTTGCGTCGGCAGCGGAAAAGGAAGAGCGGTTGTCAGAAGAGCTGGCACGGAAAAAAGAGATGGAACTGTTAGAATCATGCGCGATGATATGCAGGACGAACTATGACTGCGCCATGTGGGCGCAGACCCTTCGCAAGAAAGGGATACCGTTTACCATGAAAGAAGCGCCGAAGAGCCGTTTCCGACACTTTGTGATACAGGATATCATGGCATATATGGCTTTGGTGCAGGGAAGGGGAGAGCTTATGCGCAAACATTTCCTGCGGATCATGAATAGGCCCGTCAGATATCTGAAAAGAGAAGCGGTACCGCAGGAGCGAATCAGTGAAGCAGAATTGACAGCTTACTATCGGGACACACCTGTCTTGCAGGAACGGATCAGGAAATTGTTCCGCGATCTGGAATCCCTGCGCACCAAGAGCCCTCATCTGCAGGTTCACTATATTCGCAAGATTATCGGATATGACCGTTATCTTACAGAAAAGTATGGCATGGAGAAAGCAGGGGAGCTGATTGGAATCGGGATAGAATTTCAGGAATTTGCAAAAGAATTTCAAACTTTTGCACAGATAAATGACTATATTAGTCAATACGAAGAAACTTTACGGAATATCAGGACATGTGAAACAGCGGCGGCGGGAATCAGGCTTATGACCATGCATGCATCCAAGGGATTGGAGTTCGACACGGTCTATATACCTGACTGTCAGGATGGCACAATACCGTCCGCCAGATCACAGACTGACGAGGAAATCGAAGAGGAGCGGCGTATGTTCTACGTTGCGATGACCAGAGCCAGACGGGAGCTATACCTTATGGCATACCAGGGAAAAAGCGGAAAGGATGTCCCCTCCCGCTTCATAAAATGCCTGTGTCAGTCATCTTCTTCTACCAATTCATCAAATTCTGCAGAATCCAGATATTCGTCGAACGCGTCCGTCACGGCTTCGTATTCCTCATCGTCGTCGATATAGGTAAGCTCCGGCTCCTCGTTCGGATCGTCCGGATTCTCGCGGTAACGGTAGAACCAGACTTCGCCGTCCGCATTATCACCGTTTTCGTCAAGAGGAAGGAGTGCAATATAGTCCTGATCGCCGACTGACAGGATCGTTACAATGGCACATGTGACGGAAGTACCGTCTTCTAAGTCCAGTTCGACCGTCATTTCTTCCGCATCGTAGCCGTTATTTGCATTTTGGTTGCCGGTTTTGTCCATAAGAGAACCTCCTTTTGCATTGGAATAGCTATATTTTACAAAAAATAAGCCAGATATTCAATGTTGAAATATTTGTAACTGTTCAGAAGGTGCTTCCGCGAGGTGTTTTTTGTGAGTGAAGCGTAAGCGGAAGTCACAGAAAACCCGAGACAGACATGCGCGAAATTATGCAGAATGCATAATTTCTGTGCATCCACGTAACTGTGAAGAACAGGGTTCTGAACAGTTACAAATATTTTTTATTTAGAAAAATGGTTTTCTATGTTAGAATACTATTATAGACTAATCATGAGACTTTATTTGTCGGAGGATATAATGCGCAGAAAATTTGAAGTGATAAAGACACAAGCATATCCTTTAGGCGTATATTTTGTGCCGGAAGGCATGCATATTGCCGCAGTGTGTGAACGTACACGGGATGATGACGATAATTCGGAATTCGGAGTGATCTTATATGATAAGAAACACAGAAGCGGAGTAAAGATTCCGTTTCCAAAGGAGAGCAAAACAGGCTGTGTATTTGCCATGCTGCTTAAGGGCTACCATGATACATCCTGCAGTTATCTGTTCTACCGCGGTGACCGGAGCTGGCAGGATCCGTATTGTAAAAGACTGGAAAATCCGCATCGTTATGGGGTGACCGGCAGGGGCATAGCAAGATGTATGGTACAGACGGAAACCTATGACTGGGAAGAGGATCGGACGCTGGGACTTCCATATGAGGATGTGATTCTTTACGCCCTGCATGTCCGTGGATTTACGAAGCACAGTTCGTCCGGTGTGCAGTGCCGGGGAACCTATGCCGGAATTACGGAGAAGATACCATATCTGAAAGAATTGGGAATCACTTCGCTTCTTCTGATGCCGTCTTATGAGTTTGAGGAGATCATGGAAAACAAGGTATCTCCTTCGGAAATGACGATGGAGCAGGCAGCGGCATCCTACAGACAGATCCCGGAGCATATGTCCGTAAAAAGTGGCGCAGAGGCGGAAGCTGCGGTTCAGGGCTCTAAGAATAATGCCCGCAGAGTCAATTACTGGGGATATCAGAAAGGATTATATTACATACCTAAGAGTGGATATGCCTACAGTAAAGATCCGGTCACGGAGTATAAGGATATGGTTAAGACGCTTCACCGAAGTGGAATAGAGGTTCTTATGCAGTTCTATTTCCCGTCGGAGATCAGCCCTATGGAAATGCTGGAGATATTGAAGTATTGGATACTGGAATATCACATAGATGGATTTCATGTGCTGGGGACGGAGCTTCCGATCGATTTGTTTGCGAGTGAGCCTCTTCTTGCGGAGACGAAACTTTTGACAATACAGCAATATTGTCCGAAAAATACTGACTATATTATGTCTGCGCGCCGGCTTGGATGGCTGAGTGACGGGTTCCTCTACGATATGCGCAGGGTGCTTAAAGGCGATGATAATCTGATCAACCAATTGATTTTCCATATGCGCAATAACCGTACCGATACGGGGATCATTAATTATATTGCGAAGTGGGACGGCATGAGACTTAAAGATCTGGTGTCTTATGACCGCAAGCACAATGAGCAAAACGGTGAGAATAATCAGGACGGCACGGATTATAACTGTAGCTGGAACTGCGGCGTAGAAGGTAAAACCCGCCGGAAATACATTGCGGATCTGCGTATGCGACAGATGAAAAATGCATTGTCACTTGTATTTTTGTCACAGGGAACGCCACTTCTATACAGCGGGGATGAATTCGGTAATACTCAGGATGGAAATAATAATCCCTACTGTCAGGACAATGCTGTGGCATGGATCAAGTGGAATCAGTTGGAGAGCGGCAGAGAGCTTCTGGATTACACAAAGGCGCTGATTGCGCTGCGCAGGGCACATCCGATCCTGCATAGCAGGGAACCGTTAAAGGGAATGGATTATCTTTCCTGCGGCTATCCGGATATCTCCTTTCACGGAAGAGAGGCATGGAGACCGGATACAAGCCCTGTCAGCAGAAGTATCGGGATCATGTACTGCGGATGGTACGGAGAAATTGGCGGGGAAAAGGATGATATGCTTTTCTACATCGGCGTAAATTTCCACTGGAAAGGGAACTATCTCGGACTGCCGCAACCGCCGAAGGGAAAAGAATGGACATTGTACGCAACCACTGATCCGCAGGAATATCCGGACATTCCCGCCGAAGAGGCCGTAGAACAAAGTGACGGCGAAGCTGCGGAACCCATGCAGGAAATCTATGTTTCACCGCGATCGGTGGCAATCTATACGGTGAAAGACCGCCCGATAGCAGCAGATAAGAGAAAAAGCGTAAGAACCGTGAAAGAAAAACGGAAATCAGAGTAAGAACCGCGAAAATGACGGGTTGACTATGTTAGTCAAAAGAAGGATTGGAATTATGAATAAGGCATGGGAACATTTTAAGACAATTACATATCATAAGCGACTGGTTATGGAAGGATGTTTTAAAGTGGGATTATACAGGCAGGGGATACTGCATGATCTGTCCAAGTACAGTCCGGCAGAATTTCTGGTGGGCGCTAAATATTTTCAAGGCAACAGAAGTCCTAATAATGCGGAACGGGAAGATATCGGCTATTCCTCGGCGTGGCTGCACCATAAGGGAAGAAATAAGCACCATTACGAATACTGGATCGATTACAGCACCAAAGATATTGAAGGCGGCATGGCACCGGCACCTATGCCGCAGCGCTATGTAGTGGAGATGTTCATGGATCGGGTTGCTGCCTGCAAGGTTTATCACAAGGACGACTATACGACTAAAGATCCGCTCCTGTATTATCAGTCATCTAAAACCCCGCCGCCGCTACATCCTAAGACGAAACGTCAATTGGAGTTCCTGCTGCACATGCTGGCGGATTATGGTGAGGAGAAAACATATAGGTATATCAGAACGAGAATTTTACGAAAACATAGAAGATGAGTGACCCGATTACTCCTTTTTGCATAGGATATGGTATGAGAAAAAGGAGATGAGAAGAGTATGAATAGTTGGATCATTCTTTTGTTTTTACTTTTTGGAAATCAAAACGGACGCGGGAATAACAATGAATCGGGCTGCGGCTGTGAATCTGTAGAGCCGCCGACACCACCCTGCCGTCCGAGGGAGAGAGAGGGAGAGAGAGAAAGGGAGCGCGCGAGAGAGCGCAATTGCGACTGTGATCGTGACCGCGGCAGAGATGGTGACGCAGACCGTGATTCGTGCCCGTGCAATAACAACGACTCCCGGTTTGAACCCCGCTTTGATTCCAGACCGTTTAACAATTCCGGTTGCGGATGTGACGGTAAGTAATCTTTATACAGTTGCCCTTTCTTTTTGGTTGACGGAAGGAAAGGGCAATGATAAACTGAATTTTGGTACAAGCCGGGAAACGTTATCGAGGAGTGTTCATAAAACGGATCGGAACGTTTCGGATTGGAGGAAAGATAAAGATGATAGATGGAAATAAAGTTTTATTCAGCGGTATGCAGTCTACCGGTAATCTTACGCTGGGGAATTATCTGGGGGCGCTTAAGAACTGGATTACCCTGTGTGATGAGTATATGTGTTTTTATTCGGTGGTAGATCTTCATTCCATCACGATCAGACAGGATCCTGCGGAGCTCCGTAAGCGCGCCAGAAATCTGCTGACTCTGTATATTGCGGCCGGGATCGATCCCGAGAAGAATTGTTTATATTATCAGTCGCATGTGTCCGGGCATGCGGAGCTGTCATGGATTCTCAACTGTTTTACCTATATGGGAGAACTGAACCGTATGACACAGTTTAAAGATAAAGCGGCCAAGCATGCGGACAATATTAATGCCGGACTGTTTACTTATCCGGTTCTGATGGCGGCGGATATCCTGCTGTACCAGTCAGATGTTGTTCCGGTAGGTAAGGATCAATTGCAGCATCTTGAACTTACCAGAGATGTTGCACAGCGTTTCAATGCAATCTACGGCGATGTATTCACGATTCCGGAGCCGTATATCGGCAAGAAGGGCGCAAGCATCAAGAGTTTACAGGATCCTGCGAAGAAGATGTCTAAGTCGGACGAGAATCCGAATGCAAGTATTTATCTGATGGATGATCCGGACACGATCATGCGCAAATTCAAACGTGCGGTGACAGATTCCGAGGCGTGTGTGCGTTATACGGATGAACAGCCCGGCATTAAGAATCTGATGGATATCTACAGTGTATGTACAGGCAAATCAACGGAGGATATCGAGAAAGAATTTGACGGGAAAGGTTACGGCGATTTCAAGATGGCGGTAGGTGAATCCGTAGTCAGCGTATTGAAACCGCTGCAGGATCGTTTTGCAGACCTGTCTAAGAATAAAGACTATATAGACAAGATTATTAAGGATAATGCGGAGAAGGCGAATTACTATGCCACCAAAACGCTCCGTAAGGTGCAGAAAAAAGTCGGATTCCCGGAGAAAATCCGGTAAGTACGGTATTGATCAATGATAAAGCGCACATGGCCAGGCGGCAGCCATGTGCGCTTTATTTGAATTCGCGAAGCGAATCTTGCAATTAAGCGAAGCTCAATTTTTTAACCTTGAAATACATCCGTAAAATATCCCGCGGCGGAAACCGGTTCCCCGCCTTGCAGCAGATGGCTTGTATCTCCGATCACTTGTGCACGGAAAGCGGCGATATTGTTCTGACGTTCTTCTGTGGCAAGAATAGTCACCGAGGTGGGAGCCAGATAGAATGCGTGGCACAGGAGGGCGGGCGATATGCCCAGAAGATGACTCATCATCACGCATGTGATGCCCAAATGACAGAATATGACAATTGTGTCATTTTTGTTTGCTGTTTCGGCTTCGATATTTGCCTGTAAATCGGTTTTTGACACAGAGATATCATCTGTAGCATCGCTGGTATTTGTATTGATATAGTAGTTATGATGTCTCTTGTAACCGTATTTTTCAATGAGACGGTCGAGCTCATCACAGGTTTGCTGATAAGCGGGCACAAGTTCCTGATTGGAACTGTAGATGACCGTCTTTTTCCATGCATCTTTATCGTACATTTCCGGTATCTCGGTCCAATACTCCGGCATGAAATCCCAAGGCACACCGAAGCGTCCCGTGGAGGGATCGTCAACGCGGTAGTAGAATTCTTTCATCCAGTCATAGATTTCGGCGGTTCGTCCGATCCGCTCCAAGGTGTAGGAAGCGGTTTGTTTCGCTCTGCCGAGGGGAGAGCAGTAGAAGTCCATCTGCTTAGTTGGCCATTTTACAAGCCTGTCAGATAACAGTTTTGCTTCTCTGATTCCTTTTGAGGTCAGAGCGTCATTTACGTAATCAGGGTCTCCGTGTCTGATAAAAATAATTCGCATGGTGCTTATTCCTCCTGGTTAAGTTATTTATTCCCATCATTTAAAGCCGGATAATCCGGTTTGGCGTGGAAATGCTTACGCTTTAGATACAAATTTGCAGGATAATTCGGTATTTTAGTAAAATTTTATTAGTGTTTCGCCGTACTCTAGTATATAATAACATAGATGTTATTTATAAGAAATGTTTTTTCGAACTTATGTAATATAAGAAATACAGTAACTATTCAGCACAGGTCGAAGCATTTACTGCTGAGACCGTAAGAATATGATTCAGCGAGCAAAATCCCATCGTCGAAGACGGTTCTAAGCGCCAGTGGCGCTTGGTTAGAACGGACCGAAGCGGAGCGAAGACTTTAGGATGGATTTTGCATCGTAACTGTGAAGGTACTGAACAGTTACGAAATACAAGAAAAATGTACAGAAGATCGGAGGAGAGTTATGTTTGGCGCAAAAAGAAACACAAACGAGACGCTGAATAGGGTAAACAGCGGGAAGGGAAAGAATATTGCCAAGATTGCGGTGGTGATTGTCATCCTGTTGGTGCTTGTGAGCGAATCCTATTATTCCATACAGGAGGAGGAACAGGCTGTAGTGTGCACCTTCGGCTCACCGAAGGCAGTCACCACGCCGGGGCTTCATTTCAAGATTCCGTTCATTCAGACGGTTACGAAGGTAAATACAACGATTCAGGGATTTTCCATCGGATATCATTCTACCGGAGAGGAAGCGGACGCGTTGATGATCACCTCCGATTATAACTTTATTTTTGTAGATTTCTATGCAGAATATAGAGTGACCGATCCGGTCAAAGCACTATATGCTTCACAAGACCCGGAATTGGTGCTTAAGAACATCGCACAGAACTGTATCAGAACAACGATTGGGTCCTACAGTGTGGACAGTGTGCTCACTACCGGTAAGAATGAGATACAGTCCAATATCAAGCAGATGATTCTGGATAAGCTGGAAAATTACGATATCGGCATACAGCTTGTCAATATTACGATTCAGGATGCTACGCCGCCCACTGCAGAAGTGGAAAATGCTTTTAAGGAAGTGGAGACGGCGAAGCAGGGGAAGGAGACTGCTCTTAATAATGCCAACAAGTACCGCAATGAGCAGATTCCCGGTGCCGAGGCGGAGGCGGACAAGATTCTGCAGGATGCTGAAGCAACGAAACAGGAGAGAATTAACGAGGCAAACGGACAGGTGGCGCGTTTTAACTCCATGTATCAGGAATATGTAAAATATCCCGATGTGACGAAAAAGCGTATGTTTTATGAGGCGATGGAAGATGTTCTGCCGGAGATCAAGGTAATTATTCAGGGAAAAGACGGTAGCACGAACACTATTTTGCCGCTTGACAGCTTTGTGTCGGAGGATGCTTCCGGTAATGCTTTTAGTAAGAGCACAACGGATCAGGAAGCTGATAAGGAGGACAACAGAGATGGATTATAATTATAATCAGAATTCTAACCAGACTAACAATACATCGGCACCTTTCGAGCATTTCAACTCGGACGGTACAAAAAAGAAAAATAAAAAGGATAAGAAAAAGAGTTCAGGATTCGGGCTCACGGCGGTGTTGATTGCAATCGTAGCGATTATCGTGCTGAGTAATTCCATGGTGGTTACGAAGCAGAACCAGTTTAAACTGATCAGGCAGTTCGGTCGGGTACAGCGCGTGGTGACACAGTCGGGGCTTTCGTTCAAGATTCCTTTTGTGGAATCCGTGGATACCATTCCGAAAGAATTGCTGCTGTACGACCTGCCAGCCTCGGATGTCATTACATCGGACAAAAAGACAATGATTCTGGACAGTTATGTACTCTGGCATGTGACAGATCCCTTAAAGTTTGCCCAGACACTGAGCTGTTCCGTGAATAACGCAGAGGGCCGTATTGACGCCATCGTGTATAATGCGACTAAGAATACGATTTCCAATATGAAACAGGATGAAGTAATCCGCAGCCGTGACGGCAAGATGACGATTACAGTAGATGAGAGCGAGACCGATGTAACGAACAATGATTTGGTTCTGTCGGATGATGTACAGGAAGTGATCGAAATCACCTCCCTGACTGAGGAGATCATGACGCAGATCAATCATGTGGAGGAACAATACGGTATTGAGATCGTAGTGGTGGATGTAAAGAAGCTGGATCTGCCGGACGATAACAAACAGGCCGTATATGCCCGTATGATCTCCGAGCGTGAGAATATTGCCGCACAGTATACTGCGGAGGGTAAGTCAGAGGCCAAGATGATAGAGAATACAACGGATAAAGAAGTATCTATTATGCTGTCCGATGCGCAGGCAAAAGCGGAAGCTACGATCGCGGAGGGCGAAGCAGAGTACATGCGTATCTTATCGGATGCCTATGCCAATCCTGAGAAAATGGATTTCTATTCTTTTGTACGTGCGCTGGATGCCGTAAAAGCAAGTATTACCGGGAATAATAAGACAGTCATTCTGTCCGATGATTCACCGGTAGCACAAATATTCAACGGACAGTATTAGAAAAATGCAAAATGTCAGATATTGCGTATTGCAATATGCTACGTAAGAATACGGTGATTTTGTAAAATATATTGAAGGTGGTGACCTTATAATGAATGTCGACAATTTTTTTGAGACATTGGACTCCTATTTTGTTAATCAGGAGATTGATAAAGTAGATCCTTTTCTGGTATCTTCCTTAGCACAGGCGAAAGAGGAGGAAGACTACGGAGCATATATTTCCATCTGCAATGAGATGATCGGCTTCTACCGCAGCATATCCGCATTTGAGAAAGCATATGTCGCAGCGGAAGATGTGCTTCTTTTGATGGAAGAACTGCAGATGGAGAATACGGAGCACTTCGCCACAACACTGTTAAACGCCGCCACAGCTTATCGTGCAGCAGGAGATTATGAGGTTGCGCTGCGTTATTACAGACAGGCACTGCAGATTTATAACGGCATTTTGCCGCCGCAGGATTACAGATACGCGGGTCTGTACAACAATATGAGTATCCTGCTGGAGAAGATGGAGGAAAACGAGGAAGCAATCAGCTATGCGAATAATGCACTGGCGATTATTGAGAATTTGGAAGGCGGCGAGATGGAGACGGCAACAACGCTGACCAATCTTGCTTTGCTTTATTTTAAGATCTCTAAGCCGGAAAAGGCAAAAGAACTTCTGGAGCGGGCGCTTTCCTTATTCGAGAAGAATGGTGAGAATACGGATGCACATTACAGCGGCGCACTGGCGGGAGTGGCGGAAGCGTGGTATCGTATGCAGGATTATGAGAAGGCGCTAACCTATTATGAGAAGGCGCTTGACGAGGTGAAAATACACTTTGGTGAAAATATGAGTTATGCGGTGCTATGCGAGAATTGTGCGGCAGTGTGTGAGAAGCTGGAGGATGAGGAGAAGAGGCAGTTTTATTTGGGACGGGCGGCAGAAGTGCGACAAGCGATTCACTAGAATATATTTTTGCGTCGGAAATCCACACTTGAATTGATGTACTTATTTGGAGAGATTAATATTATGCAGGGATTAGAGCTGGCAGAAAAATATTACGAAGCATACGGCAGAGCGATGATTGCACAAAAATTTCCGCAGATCGCGGATCAGACGGCGGCAGGTCTGGTTGGAGCCGGTTCCGAATGTCTGGGGTTTGATGATGAGATATCGATGGATCATGATTATGGTCCGTCGTTTTGCATCTGGCTGCCGCGGGAGATCTATGCACAGTACGGAGCGCAAATGCAGGCGGCGTATGAAGCGCTTCCGCAGGAATTTATGGGATTTTCCGGCCGCGTATGTGAAGAACAGGGGCAAGGTCGAGTGGGTGTGCTTTGTTTGGAAGATTTCTACAGCGGGATATTAGGATATGCCAAGGCTCCGGTTACGGATCAGGAGTGGTTTACAGTTTCGGAGGATAGTCTGGCGACTGCGGTAAGCGGCAGAGTTTTTGAAGACCGGCTGGGAAGATTCAGTGGCATTCGTGATGAACTCATGCAGTATTATCCGAGAAAAGTATGGGTCAGACGGTTGGTGCAGAGTCTGGCAAAGGCAGCACAATCCGGGCAGTACAATTATGCCAGAGCCATGAAGCGTGGAGAGCGCATTGCGGCAGAACTGGCTCTTTCAGAGTTCGTGCGGGAGAGCATGAAAGTTGTTTATCTTTTGAATAAGCGCTATGCGCCCTATGATAAATGGATGCGCAGAGGAATGAGAGAATTGTCCGTGGGCGCTGAGATCGGCGATATGCTTGATCTTCTCTACACGATCCCGGATCCGAAGGCAGCGTGGGAAGGAGTTTCTCCGAATGACTATGTTTATAATCTGAATACAGAGGACGGCAGAGTCCTGATTATTGAAGCAGTCTGCAACATTATTGTACAGGAGTTAAATGCACAGGGCTTATCCGATCAGCAGGATAATTTCTTACAGAATCATTTGCAGACGGTGCTTGAGAAAGAAGCTACATAGTTAATCGTAAATATGTTATACTGAATATATAGTATACTTTTGAAGCTGCGAAAGGAGTGGTGAGTATGACATTGGATTTGATTGTGATTCTTATAAGTGTCACCGTGGTCGGCGGGCTCGGATTTGCTCTGAGGTGTGATTGGGGAGCCCGTATGGGACAGAATCTTGGGAAAAAGCATATGGAAGAAATTGGAATGGATAATGATAATAAAGAGTATCGTGAATGATTTGATATGATTTATGAGATTGATATTATGGGAATGAATATGAATGATATTTTGAATGGTCCCAAAAAGTAAGTCGGGCTTGAGTTGCAGATGTGTTGATCCGGTATTGCGAAGTTGCATGTAAAGATGGAATTTTAATTGCAACTTTGCTTTTTTTTTGCTAATATTTTTTATATATATAATGTTTAAATGGCATAATAGGCTTTGGTGGAAAAGAATTGGTTGCCGGAAAGTGTATGATTATGAAAAAGACGAAAGACAGACATATGAATGATCAAACTGTAAAGAGACATGCGAGACGACGCTCATGCTTTAAAAGAGCAGGTGTTTTACTATTGAGCATACTCGTCTGGCTCACCTCCGATCCAAGTATCATGGATGCATTTACGGTGCGGGCTGAGGAAGAAAATAATTTAAAATGTGTAATTACATCTTTTTTGCCGCTGTCGGAGGAAGTTGCGCAGCAGAGCGTCTGTGTAGGAACTCCTATGGAAGAATTGCTGCTTCCGGATACTCTGGAGGCTGTATGTACATATGAAGATGATCAGGAATCGTCTTCTGATGATATAGAGAAAGAAGATTCTGAGGAAGAGGAGAAGACTCCTGAGAAACCGAAACCGGATGATCAAATTCCCTCGGAATCAGAGGATGGAGATGAAATTCCTGAGGAACCGGAACAGGATGATCAATCTCCGACAGAATCGGAGAACAGTGACCAAACGTCTCCAGAGGCTGGGAATGGCGATCAGACTCCGTCAGGACCGGAAGACGACGATCAAACGCCCAAAGCACCGGAGGAAGGTGATGGAACACCGGAGACACCAGACGCAAACGGTAATACTCCTGAAACGCCGGAACAGGGTGGCTTGACATCTTCCAAACCGGAAGAAACTGATTCAACAGCCGAAGAATCAGAGCAAGGCGGTCAGAATGCTGAGGAGTCTGTCACAAACATGGGCGGCAATGCAGACGGATCTGATGCAAATAGCAGTGCGGAAAGCACGGGAGCGGGCAGTATCGATTCGTTAGCCGCCAATCATGTAAATACGCTGACGGATGAAATGTCATATACAGAAAATACTGTATATGTGGATAAACTGGAAAGTATGATATCGGCTGTCAGAGATAAGGCATTTTCTTTGTTGGGCGGTGTATCGATAGAAGCGACTCAGGTCACAATGGAAACTAATCTGACTGAACCGGAAGAAGAGGTTGAGGTACAGGTATTGACTAACATAGTCACCATAGATTCCGTCACTTGGGAGGGGATTTTTGAATATGACAGTGAACTTGCCGGCTGTTATATTTTTACGCCTGTTCTGCCGGAGGGATTCCTGTTGGCAGACGATGTGGCGCTGCCGGAAATTGTGGTCATCGTAATGGAGGAGGAAGCGGAAATCGGTACGGCGAAAACTCAGGCAATCAGCGTACAGGCGGTTGCCGACACCAGTGGCACCTGCGGAGCTTCTCTGACATGGGAATATGCGGACGGAACGCTGAAGATCATCGGAAGCGGAGCGATGGATGATTTTGATATTGCTCCATGGAATGAATATGCGAATGATATCAATTATGTTAGCATAGATGAAGGAGTTACTACCATCGGTAATTATGCATTTTTTGACTGTGTTTCACTTGAGACGATAGATATTCCCGGCAGTATTACATCTATCGGTACAGCCGCGTTTTTCGGATGCTCTTCGCTTGGATCTGTGACGATTCCGAATGGAGTCGCCTCCATCGGCAGCCTGGCATTTAACGGTTGTTCTAAACTCGGGGTTGTTGAGATACCTGATACTGTAAAGACGATTACGGCGTATACATTCCGAAACTGCTCTAACGCGATCATATACTATCCGGCATCATTATCAGGGCTGGGAGATACAAAAGATACGAAAGCGAATATAAGTTATACGGATGACGGAGGTCTGACTACTCTGAAAATTGTGAGTGTAGGGTCTGATGTAAGTGCAATACATTTTCCGGAGACGATTGGTGGTGCCGATGTTGGCGCTGCTAACTGGGATGAGTATGAGGGCATTGAAATCACACATGACAGTTTCCCAGAGCACAGATATACGGACAGCAGCGAATGTACGATCTGCGGCGAACAGAAAGCACCTGAAATAAAGATCGATTTTCTACGCGAGAAACTGATAGGATTTGAACAGGGAAAGACATACACTTATAGTATCGCAGGAACCAGCGGAACTTTAAGTAATAGTACGGAGTTGGACATTAAAGAGAACTGGTTTGGGAAGGAGATTTCGATTGCTCTGCAGAATGCGGGTTCATCAACGGGTAAAACTCAGAAACTGCCGATTCCCGCAAGACCGAAGGGCCCGACAGGTATCACGACCTCAAATGTTACCTCAAATGGAGATGATGGGAAATTACTTAATGTTTCGTCTGACATGGAATATTGGAAAAAAGGTGCTTCACCGGAAGTGATTGTGGGAATCACAGGCGACACAGTAGAAAATCTTCCGGCGGGGACTTATTGTGTTCGGTTTAAGGCCGTCGAAAACACCTCATTCAGTTCTGAGGCTGTGGAAGTGGTCATCGGTGAATATGAACCTGTGCCGGAGAAAACGCCGACTGCCAAGATCGATTATATAAACGAAAGCTTGATTGGATTAGATGCGGGAGATACTTATCATATTGTCTGTGGTACGACAAAAGCAGATATGACAGCAAAGACAGACGGAAGCATTCCGTTCCCATCAGACGAGAGTTGGTTTGGAAAGAAAATCACTATTGTAAAGAATGGAAAGAGTCCTGGTACGATAGACAGCGAAGCCTTTGAACTAGATATTCCCGCAAGACCAAAGGGTCCGACCGGTATCACGACCTCAAATGTTACCTCAAAGGGAAATGACGGAAAATTACTTAATGTTTCGTCTAAAATGGAATATTGGCAAAAAGGTGATTCACCGCAAAAGGTTGTGGAAATTACAGGCAGCACAGTAGAAAAGCTTTCGGCGGGGACATATTATGTGCGGTTTAAGGCGGTCGAAAACACTTCATTCAGTTCTCAGGCTGTGGAAGTGGTCATTGGCGAATATGTACCTGATGCCGAGAAGACACCGGAGGCAAAGATAGATTACATAGATGAAAATCTGATTGGATTGATCGGGGGAGAGGCTTATCACATTAGCATTGGTGAGACAGAGGAAGATGTAACGGTACGGGCAGCCGGGAGTATTCCGTTCCCATCAGACGATAGCTGGTTAGGAAAGCTGATCACTATTGTAAAGAAAGGAAAAAGCCCTGATTCGACAGACAGTGAACCTCAGGTACTGAAAATTGGCACGAGACCGAAAGCTCCGTCTAACATTAAAACAACTCCTGTAACATCAGGACAGAACGACGGAACATTATCTGGAAGAACTGCTGATAAAGATAAGCTGGAGTACAGAGTATCCGGTACAAGCTCCTGGATTCCCATCATGGGAATTACCCAGACCGGTCTTGCAGCAGGAAAATATGATGTCCGATTTCGTGCAAGCAACACCGAGGAAAAGTTTGCTTCCGAAAGCGTGACAGTGACCGTAAGTTATGCGGTTATGACGCAGGAACCCACCCCGACCGTAAGCATCAAATTTAAAGATGAACAGTTGACCGGTCTGAAATTCGGTGATGAATATCTAATTGATAACACGGAGATAACTGTGGAAGAAGGCGGTGTGTTCAAACTGCCAGAGGATTGGTTCGATACTGCAATTAATATAGTAAAAGCAGGAAATGGAATCAATACCACCGACAGCGATGCCTTCGAACTGTATATTCCCGCAAGACCTTCTGCACCTACAGATGTGGAAACAGAAGACATCAGCGTGAAGGGTGCAAAAGGGAAATTGTTAAATTTAAGAGATACCATGGAATATCGTCCGGAGGATTCTGAAAAGTGGATTCCTGTTCCTAACAATAGCACTCAGGTGACGGGACTCGCTGCGGGAATTTATTTCGTTCGAATCAAGGCAACGGATTCCAGTTTCTGTTCCGAAGAAGTAGAATTGATCATCATGGACTTCGAACTCAATGCTGCAGCCACGCCTGAAGCTCAGATAGATTATGAAAAAGAAGAACTGACAGGGTTAATTAAGGGTACGTATCTAATCAGCACAGACGATACAGAATCTTCATCTGTAAATACAGTGAAAGTAGGGACAGACGGGCGTATTGTCATTAAAGATAAATGGTTTGGAAGCACTTTATATATTGTCCGAAAAGGGGATGGGTATTCGACCGAGAACAGTGAAGCCCAGCCACTTGATATACCCGAAAGACGTGATGCGCCGGACGACATCGTTACAGAAAAGGAGAGTAAAAAGGGCGCAAAAGACGGAAAACTGACAAATGTAAACAATACAATGGCATATCAAAAGAAAGGAGCCAAGGACTGGACACCTATTGTTGGAGATGAAGTCGGTCCACTTGCGCCGGGCGTATACTTGGTATGCTATAAGGCTGTCATTGGGAAGGATTTTCGTTCAGAAAGTGCAGAATATACGATAAGTGCTTTTGAACTGATACCGGCAGATACTCCCGATTTAGTTGAGATTTCCTATGAGGATGAATATTTTATGTACCTGACACCGTATGCCGACTATAAGATAGACGGGGTGACGGTATCTGCAGATGCCGATGGAAAGATCAGAATTCGTGATGCATGGATGAAAAACAAGGAGGTTTCGATCATACAACTGGGAGACGGGCTGACCACTGATAAAAGTGCACCACATCGTATCAAAGTACCCGGCAGGCATTCGTCTCCCAGTTCGGTAAAAGCTGTCTCTGAGAGTGCAGAAGATGCAAATGACGGTAAGCTGACCGGCGTAAATGATAAAATGGAATACCGCGTTGCGGATAGTGTTGAGGACAGTGAAGCCAACTGGATTCAGATTGACTCTGATACTAATACGGTGGAGAATCTTGAACCGGCTAAATATAAGATCCGTTATATGGCTACAGACAATTCTTTTGCATCCAAGTCAGTGACAAGGACCGTTTACGCATTTGGCGCTGAACCGAAGACACCAGACAAAAGCAAAGGGGATTCCAATGAGGAACAAGAGATACCCACAGATGAAAACTCGGATTCTTCGCAGACAGAAGACGGATCGGCGGGAGGCGGTACAGCAGGAAATGCAGGAAGCGCATCGACCGTCGGATCAGATAAAAATGTCTTGGCGGACGGAACGGATGCCGCAGCGATTGAAGAAAATACAGATGAAAACGGAGCGGATACCATTTCACAGAATACGCTGACCGGACAGAATGCTGAAATAGGAAGCGGCAGTAATTCCGGCAACAATCAGGACAATAAATCAAATAAAGGAAATGCCGGAAAGACAGAGCCTGCAGACGGTGCTTCGAAGAATGACGCAGGTCTGACACGTTCAGAGAGTGGTTCTTTGGCAGAGACAGCAAGAGATGGCGGGGCAAGTGTATATACAGAGCGTACTGCTGACAGGATGTCGGCATTTTATGACTTCCTGTTGAGATTAGCAGACAGCAGGAATCTAGGCTGGATAGCGATCATATTGGCGGAGCCTATTTTATTCCTTCTGCTTCTTATATATTTGCTGAGCAGGAAGAAACGAGATGCAGAATGTCAGACAGAAAATTAAGAGATTCGGAAAACAAACCGCAGAGAATCTGGCATTCCATGCGCAAAGCGGATATTCTGCTGATTATCGGTTGCCTGCTCGCTGCACTGTTCCTTGGCATATTTTTTACAGTCAGCCGCAGAACAGGCAATATGGTGAGCATTTCATATGACGGCATGGAACTTTGCACAATAGATTTAGATGAAAGAAACGGAATAGATACTGTCGGTCAGACACAGTATTATCTGATTTTGTTTACAGAGAAAGAGGCGCATATCACGCATCATACAGACCGGCCGGAGCTTCCTGATGACAGGAGTTATAACCTGATCACTGTTGTGAATGGCACGGTAGTGATGGAAGCGGCAGACTGCAGGGATCAGATCTGTGTACATCACAGACCGATTATGTCTGAGCAGGAAAGTATCATCTGTCTGCCGCATAAACTCGTGGCTGAGATACTCGGCGGTGGAAAAGATACGCAGACAGATCCGAACCAAAATAAGGCCGGAAACTCAGACAAGAACATTGAAGAACCGTTAGACGGGGTGGTGAGATGATACAAAAGACTGTAGAACTTGGCTTTTTCCTGGCTCTTGCATTGAGCCTTGCCTATGTTGAGTCGTTGATTCCCTTTTCTTTCGGTATTCCAGGAATCAAACTGGGACTGCCCAATCTGATTGTTGTTCTGTTACTGTACCGCGGGAATATCGGTTGGAACAATGGAAACGTAAACAGTGCAGAGCGGAGTGGTGTGAAAGAGGCAGTCCTAGTAAATGGGCTTCGCATAGTTCTGTCCGGATTTCTTTTCAGCAATTTGTATACGATCCTATATGCCCTGATGGGAGCATTGTTCAGTCTTGTAGCAATGTTTCTTGGCAGAAGACTTCACTTTTTTTCGGTGATTGGGGTGAGCGTTCTGGGAGGTGTTTTCCATAATATCGGGCAGATCATCGTTGCCATGGTTGTAGTGGAGACTGTCTATGTGGGATATTATGTGCCTTTTCTGATCATATCGGGCACAGTGACCGGGGCGTTGCTTGGCTTTATGGCTATGGAGCTGATGCCATACTTATATCGTAGTACCGGCACAACAGACTGTAAAGATGTACAGAACAGACGATAATGTGATCATGTTGAGATGCATATAAATTGCTTGACATACAGAGTACGATATATAAGAGAACAGGAGATCGTTATGTACGCCTATCTGAAAGGAACATTAGAAGAGATCACAGAAGACAATATTGTTATTGAAGTGGGCAATATCGGCTATAATGTGAAGGTATCGACCACCACGGCGGATCTGCTGCCGGGCATTGGCAATGAGATTAAAATATATACATATACTCTTGTGCGGGAAGATACATTTTCACTTTACGGATTCCTGACAAGAGATGATCTTGAGATATTTAAAAAGCTGATCACCGTTAACGGAATCGGTCCTAAGGGCGGATTGGCTATTTTGTCCGTAATGAATGCGGATGCACTGCGGTTTGCAATTATGGCTGGGGATGCCAAGGCAATCGCTAAGGCGCCCGGCGTGGGAAACAAGACGGCTGAGCGAGTAATCCTTGATCTGAGAGATAAGATATCACTGGAAGATACTCTACGCGGTTTAGGTGAACCGTCATCAGCGGCATTGCACGGAGGCACACTGTCCGGAGGCGGAAGTCCGGATAATATTATGAAGAAAGAAGCTATAGAAGCCTTAGTTGCACTCGGATATTCTGCGTCAGATGCCACAACTGCCGTAAAAAAGGTAGAAGTGACGGAAGATACGACTGTGGAGAGCATCTTAAAGGCAGCTCTTAAATATATGTTCTAGTCAATTATTAACGGAGAACGTCAAGGCTGACAAGCACAAAGAGAAAAACATGAAACAGTCCGACAAACGGACTGAATAAGGATAATAATATGAGCAGCAGAATGATCGAAACAAACTTAATAGAAGAGGATATTAAAATCGAAGGTTCACTCAGGCCTCAAACATTAGATGACTATATTGGTCAATCCAAGATTAAGGAAAATCTTAAAATCTATATAGAGGCGGCCAAACAACGGCATGATGCTTTGGATCACGTGCTTTTCTACGGGCCTCCGGGACTCGGTAAGACGACTTTGGCAGGCATTATTGCCAATGAAATGGGAGTTCACATGAAAGTGACCAGCGGTCCGGCCATCGAGAAGCCCGGCGAGATGGCAGCGATCCTGAATAATCTGCAGGAAGGCGATCTGCTGTTTGTGGATGAGATACACAGACTGAATCGCCAGGTAGAAGAGGTATTATATCCTGCGATGGAGGATTATGCCATTGATATTATGATCGGCAAAGGAGCATCGGCGCGGTCGATCCGCTTGGATCTGCCGCATTTTACACTGGTGGGGGCGACTACCAGGGCGGGACTTCTTACAGCGCCGCTTAGGGACAGGTTTGGAGTTATCCACCGGTTGGAATTTTATTCCGTGGAAGAATTGCGGGTGATTATTCAACATTCGGCAGTGATCCTTGGGGTGAAAATCGACGAGGAAGGCGCCACGGAATTGGCAAGAAGAAGCCGCGGTACGCCAAGGCTTGCCAATCGTATTCTTAAGAGAGTGCGGGATTTTGCCCAGGTAAAGTATGATGGTGTGATCACGCTGGATGTGGCTAATATTGCGCTTGATTTAATGGATGTGGACAAGATGGGATTAGACCATATCGACAGAAATATCCTGTGTACGATGATCGATAAGTTTAAAGGAGGACCGGTAGGGCTGGATACATTGGCGGCGGCTATCGGAGAGGATGCGGGAACGATCGAGGATGTCTATGAACCGTACCTGATCAAGAATGGCTTCTTAAACAGAACGCCCCGCGGCAGAGTAGTCACGGAGCGTACTTATCATCATTTAGGGCTTGAAATTCCCGAAGTTTAAAGTATTCTTCACCCTTTTAGAGTTTGCGAAGCAAATCTCGCAAGGCGATTTACTTTAAGCCATCACATCTACAGTGGCGCCGGCGATTTCAAGCGGCGCTTCAACGTTAGAAACAGGAATATCTATGCCGCCGAGCTGCAGTGATACGCCGGTGGCGTTTCCGGAAGAATCGCCGGAATCGGAAGAGGAAGAGTTGTCACCAAAACCGCTTACGCCGGTGCTTTTTTCCTTTTCCAGTTTGTCAAAGAGGGCCTTGAGATATTCCATATCCGCTTTCATGATATCGCGAATCTCATCGGCACGGTGTTTCTTTTTTAACAGCTCGAGATCCTTCGGATCCATCTGCCGGCTGCTTCCCTGAACAAATTCCTCCATAAGATCCTGAGAATCTTCCATGGTTTTTTCCAGTTCTTCCTCGATTCTCTCCAGTTCCTCCTGAATCTCCTGGACAAGCTGCTTTAGTTCATCCTGCGTCATACCGGTGGTATCGATGATTTCATCATCTTCGTCTTTTTCCGTTTGCATTTCTTCGGGATCGGTCAAGCCTTTGCCGCCGGATTTTTCAAGATTCTCTTCTTCCTGAAGATGTTTTAAACGTTTCTTGGCAACACGGGCTATTTTCTCCGCATGGGTAAGGGCATTGTGAATTTCTACATAATCATAATCACCGCTGATCAGCTTCATACGCAGATCGGCGATCTGGAATTTCGTTTTTGTCGTGAGCTGTTTGGCATTGATCGATGTCTTGGTCCGCATGATCTGATTGGAGAGCCGCTTGAAATTGTATTGCAATTTCTTCTTCTTTTTCTTATTATTCGCCATGGACACACTTTTCGTATTGGTAGTAGCGCGCTTGCGTGGGCTTGAAACGGTCATTGTGCCCGCATAAGAGCCGTCCCGATTATACATTTCTATTTTGATGACATCTGAATTGCGTGTTCCTACTGTCATACTCATATTAACACCATGCCTTTCCCAAAATTGTAAACCGATTATTAAGGAAACAGGTACATAATTTTAAGTGGATTTCTCTTGCGGAGTTCGCTGATATACGGAAGAACTGCAGTCAATATGTGAATAAGCTGCAGTATATTAATCCTTATAGAGTGTCCGATCCGTGAACAAAGCAGGAAATCCGTTTCCTTTTTCTATAAGTCTGTGACTTGCTGTATTATTTTATATTCTTTATATCGGTCGGACAGGGAATTTTGATAATAGTCAATGTCATAGACTTGCTAAAAATTGTAACAAAAAAATAAATTGCTTTGCGGCAATTCACCTGCCACTAAAAAAATGGTTGAAATTCCGTCACAAGCTATATATAATAGATATTGTACTATATATTTTTGTCGGGTGGCATATTTTGTATGGGAGGAAAGTCCTATGTCAACGAAAACAGATACAGAGGTAATCATTGCCGGTAAGGTTTTTACACTGAGCGGTTATGAGAGTGAAGAGTATTTACAGAAGGTTGCCTCTTACATAAACAATAAAGTAGCGGAATATAACAAGGTTGACAGTTTTAAGAGACAGTCTCTCGATACGCAGAATGTTTTGCTACAGCTTAATATAGCGGATGATTATTTTAAAGCGAAGGAGAAGATCAGCGAACTGGAGGAGAAATTACAGAGCAAAGATAAGGAAATGTATGACTTGAAACATGAACTGATCGCTTCTCAGATTAAATTGGAGAGTACGGAGAAAAACGTCCGTGCGCTTCAGAGTGAAACCAATGAGAACGCTAAGAAGATCATTCGGTTGGAAACAGAGTTAAAAGAAATGAAAAAATAGGAAGCCTAGCCCTGTCAGAGAAATCTACAGGGCTTTTCATGTAACAGGGAAAACGGGAAGCAGAAACTATATGAAGAAAACAGTCGAATTATTGGCTCCTGCGGGAAATTATGAAGCTTTTCTTGGAGCTGTAAATGCGGGAGCGGACGCGGTGTATCTGGGCGGAGAGAAATTCGGCGCCAGAGCATATGCGCAGAATTTTACCGGGGAGGAAATCTGCCGTGCCATTCGCACAGCCCATTTCATGGGGCGGAAAATATATCTTACCGTAAATACACTGATAAAAGATACGGAATTTTCAGAGCTGTATTCCTATCTGCACCCGTTCTATGAGGCGGGACTGGACGGGGTGATCGTACAGGATCTGGGAGCGTTACGGTATATTGGAGAGTTTTTTCCGGGTCTGGCACTGCATGTCAGCACACAGATGACCGTGACGGGCTTATACGGTGCAGCAATGCTTAGACGACTGGGTGTAGAGCGCATTGTGCCTGCAAGAGAACTGTCGCTTGATGAAGTGCGGCAGATGAAGGAAGAGACCGGGTTGGAGATAGAGTGTTTCGTCCATGGTGCGATGTGCTATTGTTATTCAGGACAATGTCTTTTCAGCAGTATATTAGGCGGCCGAAGCGGTAACAGGGGCAGATGTGCGCAGCCCTGCAGACTGCCATACCAGATCTGTGACGGAGAGGAGAGAGTAAAAGGGATTGAATATCCTCTCAGCCTTAAGGATATGTGCACGATCTCATATCTCCCGCAGTTGATTGAGGCAGGGATCGATTCATTTAAAATAGAAGGACGTATGAAGAAACCGGAGTACGCGGCAGGGGTCACGGCTCTGTACCGCAAATATATAGATCTGTATGAGAGAAACGCTACTGATGGCTATCATGTATCCAAAGAGGATCAGGATATGCTGCGAAGCCTGTACATCCGCAGCGAGATACAGACAGGATACTATAATCGTCATAACGGCAGGGAGATGATCACCCTGCATAAGCCAAGCTATGCGGGAAGCGATCAGGCGCTTCTTGAACAGATTGCGTCGAAATATATCAGAGAGCCGGACAAGCACCCTGTCAGAATGACGGTTACCTTAGCTGTCGGAGAACCGGCATGTCTACAGATCTTTGATTCCGAAACCAAAGAAGCGATGCAGTGTGACGATACTGTGAATCCGGCAGAAGAGGGGCTTTCTATCACCGTGTACGGTGCAGTGGCGGAAGCGGCGAAGAAGATGCCGCTGCAGCCTGATAATATTAAAAAACAGTTATTGAAAACAGGGAACTGTTGTCTGACAGTGACATCCTGCAAGATCGAGATAAAAGGTGAGGTATTTCTTCCGGTAAGCGCGCTGAACGATCTGCGCCGAAAGGGTATAGAAGCTTATGAGCGGCAGTATATTATCAGGCAGGGCATGTTGGATTGCCGGGATCCGCTGCCTGAGGCAGCACCCGTTAGGCGGGAAGCTTCGGATGGTAAAGAGACGGCCGGCAAAGGCATATCAGCAAATGATACCTGTGGGGAATCCTCAGAGTCTGAATCGGATATGCCGAACAGGAAGATCGATATTATGGTATCTACATGTGATCAACTGGCTGTGGCGGTTACATTTCCGTGCCGTCGCATTTATATAGACAGTGATCTCTATATGACGGAACATGATAAAGTGGTATCGCATCTGCGCACACACGGCGATCTGCAGTATGCTTTGGCGCTTCCTTATGTGCTGCGGGCGCGGGATGAAGCATATCTACTAGAATTGACCGAGAAGGTCAAAATGGATTGCTGTGACTATGAGACTGACACAGACTTGCATTCAAGACAGGGCGGTCGCAGAAAGTGCGATACGTTAATCAGCGGCTTTTTAGTCCGTAATATAGAGGGATTTGCCTATGCCGCAACATTTGGTGAATCTTATGAACTTATTCCCGATGCCGGATTATATTCTTTTAATACGGAAAGTCTTCGATTCTGGGCAGACTATACGGAGGAATATACTCTGCCTTATGAGTTAAACAGAAAAGAATCCGGAAAGCTTGTCCGGTCGGCAAAAGAGATGGGAATGCGCACTGCCATGATCGTATATGGAACGATCCCTATGATGGTGACAGCTAACTGTATCCGAAAGTCGGCGGCGGGGTGTCATGCAGACGGACACGGGAAGCCACATTCCGATCTGCGGATCAGGGATCGATACGGGACGGATTTCCCGGTGGAGACGAACTGTCTGCACTGCTATAATATCATTTATAATTCGATACCTTATTCCATGCATTTGCAGGAAAATGAGGTAAAACGGATCGGTGCCGATATACGGCGCTATGACTTCATCACAGAGTCAGCGCAGGATTGCAGACAGATTCTTAAAGGAGAATCGTTCCCCTATAAAGCTTATACAACGGGACATTTGAAAAGAGGCGTGGAATAGTATTTTATGGAATTATATATCACCGAGCTTTCAAAGTATTTTATTACATTATTTATTGCATTATATACATTAGAGTGCTTTCTCGTGTTCCGTTTTCAGGATGAGGAGAAACGAAGCGGCAGTTATATCCGCCAGAATCTGTTGATGTTTCTGGTGCATTTTTCATGCTTTCTTGTCATTTGTTTCGAGACGGGAAAACTGGAGTATCTGTTGTTTTATGTATTGCAGCAGATTTTGTTGTTTGCGACGATCGTTTTGTTTAGAATGGTATATCCGGGTGGGAACAGACTGATTATTAACAATATGTGTATGCTGCTCAGTATAGGATTTATTATCCTCAGCAGACTTTCTTTTGAAAAAGCGATCAAGCAGTTTTTTATCGTAACGGTTTCCATTATTATCGGTATGCTGATTCCGTTTTTCATTCATAAGCTGAAATTCCTGAAAAGTCTCACCTGGGTGTACGCGGCGGTGGGCATTGTGGCGATCGGCATTGTGCTGATCTTAGGTTCCACTACCTATGGCTCCAAAATATCTTACTCGATCGCTGGCGTAACGTTCCAGCCTTCGGAATTTGTAAAGATTATATTCGTTTTTTTCCTTGCCAGTGCGCTCAGTGAATCGCATGATCTGCTCCGGGTCGCACTTACAGCGGTGGTGGCCGGAGCACATGTGCTTATTTTAGTGGCTTCCAAGGATCTGGGCAGCGCCTTGATATTCTTTATCGTCTATGTGATGATGGTGTTTATTGCTACAGGTAACTGGGCTTATCTGTTTCTGGGAAGCGCGGGAGGCTGTGGGGCGGCGGTGATAGCCTATCAGCTTTTCCGCCATGTGCAGGTGCGTGTGCTGGCATGGAAAGATCCATTCAGTTGTATTGATGATGCAGGGTATCAGATCACACAGTCGCTTTTTGCCATCAGCAGCGGCGGATGGTTTGGCCTGGGGCTGTTTCGGGGGACGCCGGATTCCATTCCTTTTGTGGAAGCCGATTTCGTTTTTTCGGCTGTGGCGGAGGAACTTGGAATTGCATTTTCTATGTGCATGATTCTGATCTGCATTAGTTGTTTTATCATGTTTATGAATATAGCCATGCGGCTGCAGGATAAATTCTATCAGTTAATAGCTTTCGGACTTGGTGTTACTTATATCTTTCAGGTGTTCTTAACGATCGGGGGCGGAACGAAATTTATACCGATGACAGGGATCACACTGCCGTTTATCAGTTACGGCGGAAGTTCGGTGCTTACCACATTAGTGATGTTTTTCATTATAGAAGGACTGTACATCATAAGACAGGAAGAGGGAACCAAACGTGCCAAAAAGAAAAGAAGACGAAGAACGGAACCGGAAGACTTCCGGGAAGAACCGGAAACGGAAGAAGAGGAATAGACAGATCCTTGCGGTGACATATCTTTTTGTAGCTGTATTCCTGTGTATGATGGGATATACGTGTTATTATGCCATCACAAACCAACAGGAGCTGATTAACAACAGCTATAACGGAAGGCAGGAACTGCTCATATCCCAGAACAGGCGCGGAACAATCTATGCTGCCGGAGGGCAGGTGCTGGCGCAGTCAGAGACGGGCGAGGACGGCAGTGAGACCAGAGTCTATCCGTATGGGAATCTTTTTGCCCATGCGGTGGGATATGCTTCCAACGGAAAATACGGAATTGAGTCTCTGAGTAATTATTATCTTATTAATTCCAATGCAAAACTCGCCGATAAAGTGGCAAGCGATGTGGCAGGGGAAAAATATCCGGGGGACAGTGTGGTGACTACGCTGGATGTAGGAGTACAGGAAGTTGCTTTTCAGTCGTTGGGAATCTATAAAGGTGCGATCATCGTCTCGGAACCCGACACCGGAAAGATCATTGCCATGGTGTCGAAACCAGATTTTGATCCCAATGAGATCGATGCAATCTGGGATGAACTCCTGGAAGACAAGGAGAGCTCGGTGCTGTTAAATCGTGCGACCCAAGGGCTGTATCCTCCCGGCTCCACATTTAAGATCGTAACTGCGCTCGAATATATTCGGGAAAACCCGGATACTTATAATCAGTACAGTTATCAATGCAGCGGCCGGTTTACGTCGGGGCAGGATACGATCAACTGTTATCACGGGTCGGTTCACGGTTACGAGGATTTTACAAAGTCTTTTGCAAAATCCTGCAATTCTTCTTTTGCTAATATTGGAATGCAGATTGACCGCGCACGGTTCGGCGATACATTAAACAGTCTGTTGTTCAATAAGGAACTGCCGGTTGCTTTTAACTATAACAAGAGCAGGCTCATCGTGGATGAGTCCACTACGGATTCCGATATTATGCAGGCGGTGATCGGGCAGGGGACGACACAGATCACGCCGCTGCACCTAAATATGATCACATGCGCAATTGCTAATAAAGGGGTACTTATGAAGCCCTATCTGGTAGATTACGTGAAAAACAATGAGGGGAATATTATCAAACAGTTTAATCCGAATACCTACCGGAAGTTGATGTCCGAGGAAGAGGCGGCTGCATTAAATATCCTTATGCAGGAAGTGATTACGAGCGGAACCGGCACAAAACTGGCCGGTCAGTCCTACACAGCGGCAGGAAAGACCGGCTCAGCAGAATACAGCAGTGTCAAAACGGAATCCCATGCATGGTTTACAGGTTTTGCTCCGGCAGAGGATCCGGAAGTATGCGTTACCATCATCATAGAAGGCGCGGGAAGCGGCGGTGATTATGCGGTGCCCATCGCCAAGCGCATTTTTAATGAATATTTCGGTCAGTAGATCGCGGCAATATCGAGATCCGGTTCCTTCACAAGATCAATCATCTCATCACCCGCTTGTAATAGCGGTCTGGTGAGATGGTCCTCATTAATCTGTACGACTTTGGCTTCCACATCGTTAGTCAGCCGCACGGTAAAGCCGATCTGCGTTGCGGCAATGTGAGATAAGATGGGTTTTAATATTACTTCATCAAATTTGACATATCCATCTTTTTCAAAATTTGCAATCACTTGAAAAGGATTCAAGGATACCCGGTAAGTTCTTGCAGATGTCATTGCCTCATAGGCATCTATGATTGCTATGTATTTGGCAAAGATGTCAATCTTATCGGAACGCAGTTTGGAAGGATAACCGGAGCCGTCACAGCGTTCATGGTGCATGAGTGTGGCTTTCAGCACATGTTCATCCATATCGCGGTCCTTGAGCATATCGAAGCCCAGCATTGTATGCGTCTTTAACTTCGTGAATTCCAGATCTGTTAGTTTACCTGATTTCCACAAAAGATCCTGAGGCAGCTTCAGTTTTCCGATATCATAGAAGAAGGCGCACTGGATCAGAAGGTAAATATCTTCCTTAGAAAGATTAAGCCATGTGCCGAACACACCGGCGATCAGTGCGGAATTCAGGCAGTGTGCATAAGTCATATCGTCTTCACTGGGCAGCATGTTATAGAGGAAATCCAGAAGCTGTTCGCCGCCTCTGGCGCGAGAGGAGATTTTGACATACAGTTCCATCAGACTTCCCATCTTAGCTGGAGCCCCCTGTTCCACAAAACCTTTCATCAGCTTGCGATAGATCGACATACAGTTATTATAAGTCAGTTCAAAAGTCTTAAATTCGGAACTGAGACGAACTTTCTCGAAATGTGTGGTTGCATAATCTATGTCCTCCATAATGGAGACGCACATAATGGAGTAGCGTGCCAGTCGTGCAACTACCGAATCATCCACCACCGTATCCTTCGGATAGATCAGTTTATTCTTGTAGCTATAGACATCTTCACCGATCACCATTCCGTTTTCCAGTGCCATGCGTGCAACATTTTTCATAGAAATCCTCCTTTAAGCGCCGAACGATCTGAATATGTGATAAGGCTTTTGTTACTGTGTTTCTATATATTGCTGGATCGCCAGATTATTTTCTGAGAGTCGGCAGCCTAGAATATATCCGTTGCTTCCATGTTTGCACCGCATGATGTATGCCTGTATCGTGCGCGCCTTCGGAATCGGGAGCTGGGGGATTGTGACAGTTATCATTTTCTTTTCAGCCGCTTCAAAATCCGGGTCTGTGGCGGTAAAAGCCATGCCATTGGCACTGATATCCAGCATTTTCCCGTGATATGTCTTTGAATTGCCATCGATGGATACCTCGCAAGGGCAGTGGATTTCCAGACGTGGATTCTTCTTACGCTGCATTACTTTGGGATTGGCGCTCGTCACTACACGATAATAGGTATTGCCGCCTTCCGATAACTCAGAGACTGCAACTTCCGTCCAGTGGTACAGAACGTTTCCGAGGATCATCTGCAGGTGAAACTGTGTTGGTGCATCCGGACCTTTTGGGATGGATTTCGGGCGGATATCTACCACGGCTTCCGAACCCTGCTGGCGTATAACCTGACCGTAATATTCTTTGTCAGGTGCACCATCCTTGTCCAGTGTGATAATGGAGACTTTACAGCCCGGTTTTGCATCCTGAATGCCCATGAAGCCGCCTTCACCCAGACGCACTACAAGGTTGCCCACGGATGCCTCGATTTTACCCACATTTACAGTAGTCTGCTCGTATTTTTTCAGCATACTCTTGGCGTTGTCGGCAGCATTTTCCACATACTTACTCATCACAGACATAGCTTCGGATATCTGCTGCATGTTCTCTACCATATTCTGATTGGACTGCTCCACATCTTTGATGGCATTATCGATGCGGGAAATATTGCTATTTAATGTCTGAGAATCATTAGAAATACTGACTACGCTGGCGTTCACCTGCGTGATTTTCTCCAGATTCAGCTGAATGATCTCAATTACTTTTGCAATGGCATCGGTCATTCTTGCGGAAGTTTCTTCCAGATGGTTCAGAGCGTTCATGATACTTGTGGAAGAGCTCTTAGTCTCTACGCTCAGTTTGCGGATCTGATCGGCAACCACCGCAAAGCCGCGCCCCGCGGTGCCTGCTCTGGCTGCTTCTATAGACGCATTTAAGGAGAGGAGATTGGTCTGTGATGTAATACCTTCAATGGAGACAGTTTCCTCCTTTACCATGGCGAACTCCTCTGAGAACTCTTTTACGATGCTGCTTACATCGTTGGACAGCGCTGCCATGGTGTGTGTGGATTCCACTACCTCTGCCAATTCGCGCGAGCTTTCTCCTGCATGTGTGGTAGTCTCGTCCACCAGCAGAACCATCTGTGAGATCATGGTAGCTATATTTTCTACTTGATTCTGGATATCGCTGGTCATGCCGATGGAAGAATGGGTCTTCTCGGTGAGAACTGCGTTCTGCCCGGTCAGTTCATCCATATTGTTCACTACAGTGTTTGCACTGTGCTTATTTTCGTCAGCGAGATCACGAACTACCGTCACCTCATTTACGATGTCTGTACTGGAGGACTTTACCTCCTCCACGGTGGATAGAATGACATCGATATTCTGCTTCTGGTCAACGGGGGTTTCATTTTTTGAGCTGTAGTTTTTGGAAAATAGTTTTTTCATATGTATACCTTCGATTTCATAGGAATTCTTTATACACTATTTTAGAACAGTTATGAAATAAAATCAATGTTGCTTTTTTTGTGCTTCCACATTTTCCGATCTTTTTATTCCTTTTTATTTTATGGAAAATGTGTTAAAATAGCTTAGGTCAGCAAAAGCTACGGGATGAAAGATTCAATTTAGTTGGAAATTGCCATGAAATTTTATAAAAATCTCTATATTGGGGATACTGTAAGTAATCCCGATAAGATAAAAAGAAAACTGAAAAAATACGCGAAACTCACAAATGTCTATGTGCTTGCATATGTGGAGAAAGACGGAAGGATTGAAATCTTCCATAGTCTGATGCTACAGCAGTATTATTATAAGGAGAACGCCCCGTATGTGATAGGGATTGCAGGTAGTAAAGAGGAGGCAAATGAGCTCATATGCCGGATCGCGGAGGAAGCCATACAGCAAACGGGANAAGCGGATCTGGTTGCATACCTGTTNCCGGAGCGGTGACGGATCGTACATTTGCTTACGGATTGTTTGAAAGTAGGAAAAGGAAGCATTTACAGAGCGTATGTTACATATTATTTTATTTATTTTAAAGATCATAGGGATTGTCCTGTTATGCATTCTGGGATTTCTGNTTCTTGTCATCCTCTGCGCACTCTTTGTGCCGGTGCGGTATCGGATCAGGGTATGCAGAGAAGCGGGGGAAGGAAAACCGCCGTTTACGGCTTATGNCAAGATCACATGGCTGTTGCATCTGGTGAATATCCTTGTACGTTATCCTGCGGAAGTGATCGTGCNGGTGCGCCTCTTTCTGATTACCATATTCAGAATTCCTGAGAAAGATAAGGGGACGGAGAGTGAGCAGCGCAGCAAGACTGGCAGGAAGAAAAAAGATCAACAGGAAGAACAAGAAGAGCAAACTCCTCAAGACCAATCGGAAACCCAGGNAGAACAAAAGATCGAAGAAATTCGGGATAACAGAGAAAATGAAGCCATCGGAGAAAGCGGATCAATCGAAGAAANACAAGAAACAGCAGGAAGTGCACAAAACATATCTTCTNCAGAACAGGGAACTGAGAACGAAGAGAATGTGTCCGAATCCGGAAAATTTTCNCTGNCGGNCANAATTCGTAAACTCATAGAGAAAATAAAGGATTTCATTGATAAGATCAAACATACGGTCGATAAAATAAAAGCATTCTTTGAAAATATACAGTACACAATCCGCAATTTCTGTGATAAAATAAAATCTACGTTGGATAATATACAGTATTATCGGGAAGTAATGGAGAGTGACTCTTTTAAGCAATCCATGGAACTGTGTAAGGGTGAACTTGGTTATGTTTTCCGGAAACTGAAACCGGATAAATTTGAAGCAGACCTTAATGTCGGCATGGAAGACCCGGCGACTATGGGACAGATACTTGCAGTCTACGGTATACTTTATCCGCTGATCGGTCAGAATGTGAGACTTGTCGCGGATTTTGAGAGCGAAAGCACGCATATTGAGGGAACGCTGGATATCCGCGGCAGGATCAGGGCATTCACATTTCTGCGGGTATTAATACGAGTTTATATGAACAAAGATATCAGGAAATTGATCAAGCTATTGAAGAAGGAGGCTGTGTAAATGGCAGAGAATAATTTTACCGGGGTTGTTGAAGCGTTGATGAAAGGAATGAATGCCGTGATCGGTACGAAGACGGTGGTAGGGGATGCCACACAGATCGGGGATACGATCATTCTGCCCCTTGTTGATGTCAGTTTCGGTGTCGGTGCGGGATCAAGCGTTGCCGATAAGAAGAACGGCGGTGCGGGAGGTTTTACCGCGAAGATGTCACCCAGTGCAGTTCTCGTGATTAAGAACGGTTCCACGAAGCTGGTCAATGTCAAGAATCAGGATGCCTTGACCAAAGTGCTCGATATGATACCGGATATTGTAGATAAGTTTACGGCACCTAAAGAAGAGATGATTGAGGATGACAAGGCAGTGGATATTGCTTTCCCGGAAGAAGAGTAATTCTTCCCTGTAATATTTTTCTTTCTACGGATGTGAGCGAATCGAAGATCAGCAGACAGCGTTGACATGAAAACGGAACAATTCAGCATCTTTTATCATATACTATATTAAAGAAGCATAGGCAGGAGTAGTATATGAAGAAATTGATTGGTCTTGTGGCTTTCTGCATTGCCGCAGGTATGCTGTTTATGCTTTTTTTAGTCAATCGGTTTGTCGGTTTGGTTCTCATAGTCTTATTGTTACTGATTGGNTATAATTTTTTTTGCTGTGACTGATTAAGGAGGGCACGGCAGGAGTTGTGATTAGATGAAAAATACAGAAGAAACATTTGAGGAAACATTGGTACACGGATCGGAAGCAGAGCTGCANGAACTGAAGGCATGGCTTTTTCGTGAAAATATACGCTTAGCTACGGCAACCAAGGAACTGGAGCGGATGCAGGAACAATTTCTTAAGGAGAAGATACAGTTTCANGAGGAGATGAAGCTGTTAAATCATAAGATCTCTTCGGAACGGCAGCGGCTCAAGGAGGACAACCAGTTTTTTGAGAAGAAACTGGAGATCCTGCAGAGCGGGTTCAGTCAGCTTGATATAGACAGACGCCGGCTGGAAAAGGAGTGGGCGCGGTTATCTGCCGAACGGGAAATCATGGGTGAACGGACTGTCTATGAAAACGGATTAGAAGTATCGGTTTTCTTTCAGGGCGTCAGCACCCCTCTTGCATTAAAGAAGCGGTATAAAGATCTGATCAAAATATTCCATCCAGATAATCTGTCGGGAGATAAAGAGATGATCCAGCGGATCAACAGAGAGTACGAGAGCCTGAAAAGTTCTTATGAAGGATTTAAGCAGGCATAGGAGCAGTAGACATATCAGAGAAATGAATTGGATCAGAAAAAGCCGTCCTTATATAGGTCGGCTTTACTTTTNGCTTCATATTCTGTTCTCAGGAACTAGGCTCTCTCTACTTTGCCGGATCTTAAGCAGCGTGTGCAGACATGCAGCTTCTTGTTTGCGCCGTTCACTTTGCACATAACATTCTTGACATTAGAATTCCAAATTCTGTTAGATCTTCTATGAGAATGGCTTACNTTATTCCCGAAATGAGCGCCTTTACCACAAATATCACATTTAGCCATCTTTGCACCTCCTAACGATACAATCGCTTCTTATTTGCTTTATNTCAAAGCTTCNTNTGTCGGTNATTNACCCACACAACATTTGTATAATAGCAGAAAGTAAATCGGAATGCAAGCAAAAATTACATATTTTGGACATAAAAATAAGATNAAAAANGAACTATCGGTAAATTATGGATATTTTTTGTTTCATTTTTTAGTAGATCGGGTTATAATATCAATGTATATTCAGAATAATAAGGAGGTAACTTATGAAAGTTTCTTCAATGGACACTCATATGGGGAATATTTCGATTGATCAGGAAGTCGTTGCGCAGTATGCCGGTACGGTGGCGATGGAATGTTTCGGCGTAGTCGGTATGGCGATCATGAACGTCAGGGACGGNCTTGTCAGACTGCTCAAGAAGGACAGCATGACAAGAGGAATTCAGGTGCTTTTAAACAATAACAAGCTGACGCTTAATTTTCATATTATCGTGGCTTACGGCGTGAGTATTCTTGCAGTATCGGATAATCTNATCAGCAATGTAAANTATAAAGTNGAAGAGTTTACCGGAATTGAAATAGAAAAAATAAACATCTTCGTTGAAGGTGTCAAAGTGATTGACTAAGGGAGGACAGTGAGGTGGTTTCAAATACGATTAATGCCGGGACAATGGCGAAGTTGTTTCTGGCAGGAGCAAAGAATCTTGAAAGTAAGAAAGAATGGATCAATGAATTAAATGTTTTCCCGGTTCCTGACGGAGATACCGGTACGAATATGACGCTTACCATTATGTCGGCAGCGAGGGAGGTGGCGGCTCTTCATGATATGGGCGATGTGGATATGCNGTCCCTGTGTAAAGCCATCTCTTCCGGTTCCTTAAGAGGTGCCAGAGGTAATTCCGGTGTTATTTTGTCCCAGTTATTTCGCGGTTTTACGAAGGTGGTCAAGGAATATGATGAAGTTACGATCCCGGTTGTTGCTTCGGCCTTTGAAAAGGCGGTAGAGACTGCTTACAAGGCAGTTATGAAGCCTAAGGAAGGCACGATTTTAACTGTGGCTAAAGGGGCGGCGGTTAAAGCCCGCGAATTGGCAGACAGCGGCATGGAGGACATGGCGGATTTTCTGGCACAGGTGATTGAGCGTGCGGATGAAGTTTTGGAGCAGACTCCGGATATGCTTCCGGTTTTGAAACAGGCAGGAGTGGTTGACTCTGGTGGTCAAGGACTTATGCAGGTGTTGAAGGGAGTATATGACGCATACACCGGTAAAGAAATTGACTTGACGCTGAGTTCCGAGCAGACGTCTCATTCAGGCGGCAAATCTGGCGGAGCAGGTCTGGAAGCGCAGGCAAATGCGGATATTAAATTCGGCTACTGCACAGAATTTATTATTATGTTGAATAAAGTGTTTAATATTAAGACGGAGATGGATTTTAAGGCATATTTAGAGTCGATCGGTGATTCCATCGTAGTCGTGGCTGATGAGGATGTGGTAAAGGTACATGTACATACCAACGATCCGGGTCTTGCCATTCAGAAAGCACTGAAATACGGCGCATTATCGAATATGAAGATCGATAATATGCGTCTGGAGCATCAGGAGAAGCTGTTCAAACAGTCCAAGAAGGAAGCAGCGGAGAAACCCGCGGAGGAAGAACAACCCAAGAAGGATGTAGGATTTATCGCGGTGTCCGTGGGTGACGGTATTAATGAGATCTTTAAGGGGCTCGGTGTGGATCATATCATCGAGGGCGGACAGACCATGAATCCGAGCACGGAAGACATGCTCAACGCCATTGATCAGGTCAATGCCGATACGATCTTTATCCTGCCGAATAACAAGAACATTATTCTGGCGGCGAATCAGGCACANTCACTTGTCAAGGATAAGAAGATTGTGGTGATTCCTACGAAAACCGTTCCACAGGGAATTACGGCGGTTATCAANTANGTGCCGGATCTGACTGTGGAGGAGAATACGAAGACTATGACGGANGAGATCGCNAATGTNGCGACCGGTCAGGTTACCTATGCGGTCAGAGATACGAGTATAGACGGNAAAGAGATCAGGCAGGGAGATTTCATGGGAATCGGCGATTCCGGCATTCTCTCTGTGGGNACGGCCATATCGGATGTAACCATGAACATGATCGACGAGATGATGTCAGACGAGATGGAGCTGATCAGCATATATTACGGCTCGGAGATCACACAGGAGGATGCCGACAGNCTTCGNGANCGGGTTGAGAGCAAATATTCTTCCTGCGATATTGAATTGCAGTATGGNGGNCAGCCGATTTATTATTATATTGTGTCTGCCGAGTAAAAGGACATGAAGTGATTCTAAGGCTGNAAAATACACAGCCTAAGAATCACTAAGTCATGTCCGGAAGAATGCGGCTNGAAAAGCAAGCCNGCATTCTTCCCNTGAAATGATTTANATTATNTGNTTNNGATNNTNANNNGAGNTTCCCTGANNATAATNTTATATTATTGTCGGGGATTTTTAGGAAGGAAAGCTGTAAAATATGGAGATTACGGCGCTTAAGGGGATTGGGGAAAAGACTGCGGAGCTTTTTCATAAACTTCATGTAAATACCGCGGAAGATCTGGTGCATTATTATCCGAGAGATTACGAGTATTTCTCTGATCCGGTAGATTTGATTCATGCCGGTGTGAATGAGATGACAGCGGTTTCNGGAAAAATCCGCGGGAATATTGCGACCAGACATGTGAGAGGGTTGAGTATCACGTCCTTTGAGGTNGAATGTGTGGGCGGCGGNACNTTGCATATGACTTACTTTAACATGCCTTATCTGAAAAACAGTCTGAAACGGGACGTATTATATATATTCCGTGGAATTTTGCAGCTNAGAGGCAGCCGATATGTGATGGAGCAGGCAAGGATGTATAAACCGGNGGAGTATGGGAAGATGGCATCCCATATGCTTCCCCGTTATTCGACCACCAAAGGATTAAGTAATAATGCGGTCACCAAAGCCATGCGGCAGGCGATAACGGCGGTGAATCTGTCTGATGATTATCTGCCGGAGCATATTCGTAAGGAAGAAGGGCTCTACAGTTTAGAGGATGCANTGAGGCAAATGCATTTCCCCGAGAGCAGGGAAACGCTGGTGAAAGCCCGAGAGCGGCTTGTATTTGATGAATTTTTACTTTTTATTCTCATGATCCGCAGGATGCGGGACAGCAACGAAGAAATCAGTAATCAATACCCGATGATCGATGTTGCACAGACAAAGAGGCTGATCGAGGCGCTTCCTTACAACCTGACAAATGCACAACATAAAGTATGGGNGGAAATACAGAATGATCTGACTTCGGAACATACGATGAACCGGTTGATTCAGGGCGACGTGGGATCAGGTAAGACGATTCTGGCTTTTTTGTCGCTTATCATGTGTGTGGCAAACGGGTATCAGGGAGCGATGATGGCCCCNACGGAAGTGCTTGCCACACAGCATTATGAGACGCTGATGCAGCTGCAGAAAAAATACAACCTGCCGGTTCGCCCCGTNNTATTGACCGGTTCCACNTCNNCGAAAGACAGGAAATCTATNTATGCTCAGATCGAGAGCGGTGANGCCAATATTATTCTGGGAACTCATGCGTTGATTCAGGATAAGGTGATTTACCGCAATCTGGCGCTGGTGATTACCGATGAGCAGCATCGGTTTGGTGTAAGACAGCGGGAAAGTCTGGCACAGAAAGGCAATACGGTGCATGTACTGGTTATGAGTGCGACACCGATTCCGCGGACGCTGGCGATCATNCTCTACGGNGATCTGCATATTTCCGTGTTNGATGANCTGCCCGCAAATCGTCTGCCTATCAAGAATTGTGTGGTAAACACATCTTATCGNGAAACGGCATATCGATTTATCGAGAAAGAAGTGTCTGCCGGACATCAGGTCTATGTGATCTGCCCCATGGTGGATGAAGGCGAAGNGGAAGAATTGGAAAANGTCGTCTCCTATACNGCCAAATTAAAAGGAACGCTGAACCCGTCCATACAGGTTGCAGCCCTCCACGGCAGAATGAAGGCGGCGGAAAAGAAGCGGATCATGGAAGCNTTCGCCGCACGNCGGATTGATGTATTNGTATCTACNACCGTAATCGAGGTNGGGATCAATGTNCCAAATGCCACGGTGATGATGGTGGAAAATGCNGANCGCTTCGGTCTGGCGCAGCTTCATCAGCTTCGCGGACGTGTGGGGAGGGGAGACGAACAATCTTACTGTATCTTTGTNAGCNGNTCNCAGAANCCCGAAACCATGGCAAGACTTAAGATATTAAATGAGTCCAATGACGGATTCTATATNGCNTCGCAGGACTTGAANCTTNGGGGGCCNGGNGANCTTTTCGGTATCAGACANAGCGGAGATNTTCACTTTGCNNTAGGTGATATCTANCAGGATGCCGGNATATTGCAGCGTGCCAGNGACAGGGCGGACANGATNCTGTCCGAAGAGNCATTTNTTNCNGATGCACGGTATGCTTTACTGCGAGAACGTCTGGAACATGCCGCAATAAATGAGGTTGACTTTAGAACTATCTAAAAGTAATATGATTAAGGGAGATATGATCTATATCCTGATGAATCGGAAATGGAGAGGATAGCAGCTATGGCACAGAAAATCGCGATCGTTACNGACAGCAACAGTGGTATAACGCAGGCACAGGCTAAGGAGCTTGGCATTTATGTGTTGCCTATGCCATTTATGATCAATAACGAGACATATTATGAAGACATCACATTGACACAGGAGGAATTCTATCNTCGTCTGGCAGAAGGCGCGGAAGTAATCACAAGTCAGCCCACACCGGAGTCTGTCATGGATCTGTGGAATGAACTGCTGCAGGATTATGATGAGATCGTTCATATTCCCATGTCAAGCGGCCTAAGCGGTTCCTGTCAGAGTGCGATTATGCTTGCNCAGGACTATGAGGGNAAGGTGGAAGTGGTNAATAACCAGCGGATATCCGTTACNCAGAGACAATCCGCATTAGATGCGCTGCAGTTGTCAAAGCAGGGCATGAATGCCACAGCAGATNAAGGAGTTTCTNGAACAGGACAAATTCAATTCCAGTATCTATATTATGCTGGANACGCTNTATTATCTGAANAAAGGCGGAAGAATNACNCCGGCTGCCGCAGCGCTGGGTACNATTCTNAGATTAAAACCGGTATTNCAGATACAGGGTGATAAACTGGATGCGTTTGCCAAGGCAAGAACAGTNTCNCANGGNAAGTCTATCATGATCAANGCGATCCGNAGCGATATGGAGAAGCGGTTCGGCGGTGCCACGCCGGATAATATCTGGNTACAGATCGCTTATTCTTATGANCGNGANGCNGCATTGCAGCTCAAAGANGAAGTGCAGGCNCAGTTCCCNGGTTTTGAAATACATGTGGATCCGTTGTCCTTAAGNGTTNCCTGTCATATCGGTCCGGGTTCACTTGCAGTCGCCTGCTGNAAGAAGATAAAATGACAGAGAGAAGGAACATGGCAGATCATAATATAATGCANTATACATCTACAAATGACGAGCAGGAATCNGCNCTGCAGAATNANTACATGGACNAGGCGNCNTCCTATGTGGACGCNCTGTCGAANCAGCTTGGNCGGAAACCNCTGTGCTGTGTGACTACCTTCGGGTGNCAGATGAACGCCAGAGATTCCGAGAAACTGCTNGGNATCCTGACNCGGATCGGTTATNTGCCTACCGAAAANGAGGAAGAAGCCGATTTCGTCATATACAATACCTGTACCGTTCGGGATAANGCCAATCAGCGGGTTTACGGCAGGCTTGGTTTCCTGAACAGTCTGAAGCGTAAGAAACCTCATCTTAAGATCGCATTGTGCGGCTGTATGATGCAGGAGAAGAGCGTAATTGATAAAATCCGGCAAAGCTACCGGTTCGTGGATCTGATCTTCGGAACCCATAATATCTTCAAGTTTGCACAGCTTCTGGTTACAATGTTCGAAAATCAGGAGATGATCATTGATATCTGGCAGGAGACAGATCAGATCGTCGANGAACTGCCGGTCAGTCGTAAATATCCTTATAAGTCGGGAATCAATATTATGTTCGGGTGTAATAATTTCTGCAGTTACTGTATCGTGCCCTATGTGAGAGGGCGTGAGCGCAGCAGAGACCCGAAAGAAATTATAAGAGAGATAGAACGTTTGGTTGCGGATGGCGTAGTGGAGGTCATGCTGCTTGGTCAAAACGTCAATTCTTATGGAAAGACTCTGAAAGAACCGATTACTTTTGCNCAGCTTTTGCAGGANGTAGAACAGATTGACGGGCTGAAACGAATNCGGTTCATGACNTCACACCCGAAGGATCTNTCCGACGAACTGATCGATGTGATGAANCANTCCACGANGATATGCNGACANCTGCACCTGCCAGTTCAGGCAGGATCGAACCGGATACTGCAGGCGATGAACAGACGCTACACNAAAGAACAGTATCTGTCGCTTGTGGANAAGATTAAAGCGGCCATGCCGGATATTGCCATTACCACAGATATCATTGTGGGTTTTCCGGGAGAAACATTAGAGGATGTGGAAGAGACAATCGATGTCGTGCGCAGGGTACAGTATGATAACGCATTTACTTTTATCTATTCCAAGCGGACGGGNACNCCGGCAGCGGCGATGGAAAATCAGGTTCCGGANGANATCGTCAGGGAAGGCTTCGACAAACTCTTAAAAGTNGTGCAGGACACTGCGAGGGANCGGGCNGCNCTNTTACANGGGAAAGTTATGGANGCNCTGGTGGAAGAAGTGAATGANCAGGATGACTCCCTGCTGACCGGGCGGCTTTCCAATAATATGNTGGTTCATTTNCCGGCAGGNNATATACAGATCGGGCAGCTTGTTATGGTGTCTCTTGATACNTGNCATGGGTTCTATTATACGGGNCATGTAGTCGAAGAATAAAAATTGAGCGAAGCAGGGTTTCGAAATTCGCTTCGCGAACTCGGAAAAACGTGGCAATTTCTTATATAATATAGAAAGACGGTTAAAGATAAATGGCNGAACTAACCCCCATGATGCAACAGTATCTGGAAACAAAAAAAGAATATCAGGATTGCATTCTTTTGTATCGTTTGGGAGATTTCTATGAAATGTTTTACGAGGATGCNCTTCTGGCCTCCAAAGAACTGGAAATNACGCTGACNGGCAAGAGCTGCGGACAGGANGANCGNGCGCCNATGTGCGGCGTACCNCATCATGCNNTGGANGGATATCTNAGCAANCTGGTATCTAAGGGGCATAAAGTNGCNATCTGTGANCAGATGGAGGANCCGAAACTTACNAAGGGAATCGTTAAGCGGGAAGTCGTGCGTATCGTGACNCCGGGAACGAATCTGAATCTGCAGGCNATAGAGGAATCACGCAATAACTATCTTATCTGTGTTNCCTATTTNCCGGGAAAAACAGGTATATCCGTAGCGGATGTCACCACCGGNGATTATTATNTGACAGAAGTGGAGGATATTCGTAAGCTGCAGGATGAGATCAATAAATATGAACCTTCNGAGATCGTCTGNAATGAGCAGTTNCTTGTCAGCGGCTATGAGATCGATGATCTNAAGGANCGTCTGGGTGTTACNGTCTATTCTNTGCAATCCCANTATTTTGATGAGGATNATTGTCGTAAGATATTNATGAAACANTTCCNCGTNAACACGCTCTCCGGGCTGGGTATAGAGGACTTTCCATCGGGTCTGATCGCTGCGGGAGCGCTTTTACAATATTTATACGAGACACAGAAGACGTCCCTTGCGCATTTTACGCACCTATATCCTTATCTTACGAATAAGTACATGCTGTTAGACAGTTCTACGAGACGTAATTTGGAATTGACCGAGACTCTTCGGGAGAAGCAGAAGAAAGGATCTCTGCTGGGAGTTCTCGATCGAACCAAAACCGCTATGGGTGGCCGGCTGCTGCGCAAATATATCGAACAGCCGTTGATCGACAGGGCTAAAATGGAGCAGAGACTGGACGCGGTAGAGGCGCTTAGTCAAAAAAGCGTAGACAGAGATGAACTGCGGGAGTATCTGAATACAATATATGATCTGGAACGGCTTCTTGGTAAGGTGAGCTATAAAACGGCAAATCCTCGTGACCTGATCGCTTTTCGCAATTCACTTGCCATGCTGCCGTCCATTAAGACAGTGCTGNATGATCTTGATGCGGCTCTTTTGCAGGAAATTAATGACCATATAGATTCTTTGGACGATATCTACCATCTGATAGATGATTCGATCATAGAGGAACCGCCTATCTCGATCAGAGACGGCGGCATGATCAAAGAAGGGTTCAGCGATACCATAGATTCACTTCGAAGTGCCAAGACAGACGGCAAGAACTGGCTTGCGGAGCTGGAAGAGGCAGACAGGGAGCGCACGGGAATTAAGAATCTGCGTATCAAATATAATAAGGTATTCGGCTATTATTTCGAGGTGACCAACTCCTATAAAGATCTTGTCCCGGAGGATTACATCCGCAAGCAGACACTGGCCAATGCGGAGCGTTACACCACGCCCCGTCTGAAGGAGCTGGAAGATTCCATTCTCAATGCTGAGGATAAGCTGTCTTCTCTGGAGTATGATCTGTTCTGTGAAATCAGAGAGGCCATTGCTGCCGAGATGGAGCGCATTCAGAGGACGGCGAGAGCGATTGCGAAGCTGGATGTATTTTCTTCGCTATCCTATGTAGCCGAGCGCAATCAGTACATACGCCCTTCTCTCAATGAAAAGGGAATTATTGATATCAAAGGCGGCAGGCATCCCGTAGTGGAACAGATGATTGACCATGATATGTTTATTGACAATGACACTTATCTGGATAACCGGAAACACTGTATCGCGGTGATTACGGGACCGAATATGGCGGGCAAGTCCACCTATATGCGTCAGACAGCCCTGATTGTTCTTTTAGCCCAAATCGGTTCTTTCGTACCGGCCAGAAAAGCGGATATCGGCATCGTGGACCGCATCTTTACCCGTGTGGGGGCTTCCGACGATCTTTCCAGCGGTCAGTCTACCTTCATGGTGGAGATGAATGAGGTCGCTAATATCTTGAGAAACGCTACTGTCAACAGCTTGTTGGTGTTAGACGAGATCGGCAGGGGCACATCCACCTTCGACGGGCTGAGTATTGCGTGGGCAGTCATCGAGCATATCAGCAACCGTAAGATTCTGGGGGCAAAGACGCTGTTTGCGACCCATTATCATGAGCTGACGGAACTGGAAGACAAGATGGATAATGTGAATAATTACTGCATTGCCGTTAAAGAAAAGGGCGATGATATCGTGTTTCTTCGCAAGATTATCAAGGGCGGCGCGGATAAAAGCTACGGCATACAGGTAGCGAAGCTGGCCGGTGTGCCGGATATGGTAATCGACCGAGCAAAAGAGATCGTGGAACAATTAAGCGACAACGATATTATTGAGAAGGTTCAGAATATTGAGGTCAACATCAAGAGCGAGAAACGCAAACCTGTGAAGTATGATGAAGTTGATCTGGAGCAGATGTCACTTTTTGACACGGTGAAGGATGAGGATATCATTAAGGAACTGCAGGAGATCGATGTGGGACATCTGACGCCTGTTGATGCGCTTAATACATTATATCGTCTGCAAAATAAACTGAAAAACCGATGGTAAAAAAAGTAAATTCCTTCGGAATTAACTTTGCGAGATTTGCTTGCTGCGCTTCGCAAACTCGTGCTAGACCAAGGGATTTGCTNGCTTGCGCTTCACAAACTCGGATTAAACAAAGGAAGAGTGAGAATATATGGCTCTTATTAATATATTAGANCATCAGACAATCGATAAAATAGCTGCCGGTGAGGTGGTGGAGCGTCCGGCCAGCGTGGTCAAGGAACTTGTGGAGAATGCTATAGATGCAGGCGCGAGTGCCGTTACTGTAGAGATCAAGGACGGCGGGACTTCGCTGATCCGTGTCACGGATAACGGAGACGGTATTGAGAAATCTCAGATTCGTAATGCTTTTCTGCGTCATGCCACCAGTAAAATTTCTTCTGCGGATGATTTGACCAAATTGGTCAGTCTGGGATTCCGGGGAGAGGCGCTGGCCAGTATCGCAGCGGTTGCCATGGTAGAACTGATCTCCAAGACGCCACAGGAGCTGACTGGTATTCGTTATGTGATTGAAGGCGGTATGGAGAAAGAGCAGGAAGAGATCGGTGCACCGGAGGGAACGACCGTTCTTGTGAGGAGTCTTTTCTACAATACGCCTCCTCGCAGGAAATTCCTGAAGCAGCCTCAGACAGAGGGCTCTTATGTAGCAGATTTAATGGAACACCTGGCTATGTCTAACCCCGACATTTCCTTTAAATTCATTATAAACGGACAGACCAGATTCTACACGGCCGGCAATCATGAACTGCAGGAGATTATTTATCGGATCTACGGTAAGGAGATCGCGGCGCAGCTTGTTCCCTTTCATTACGAGGATAAGGGAATTNTAATTGACGGACTTCTGGGCAAACCGGTGATAAACCGTTCCAACCGCAATTATGAGATTTTCTATGTCAATGGCAGATACATTAAGAGCACACTGATCAGCAAGGCNATCGAGGAAGGGTATCGNGAATACCTTATGCAGCATAAGTTNCCGTTCTGTGTTCTGCATTTTACGATTGATACGGATCGAATCGATGTNAATGTACATCCTACCAAGATGGAGATCCGCATCGCNGACGGNCCTGNGTTCTACGATACGGTGATGCGTGCGATTCACGANGNNCTTCATGAGACGGAGATGATCCCGCAGGTNTCTCTNGNNNACNNNAAAGANGANCNNGAGGAAAANTCAAACCNGACAGCAGAGAANNNGAAAGTATCNGTGCCNGAGCCCTTCGAGAAGCGNAGGATCGCGGAGNCNGCNTCCTGNCCGGNGAAATCGGANGCCATCGCNNGGATNTATCAGANAAATCAGNCAAACCGCAGTCAGNCGGATNCAGAGGGGCAGAACTCGCAGANGACNGGAAATCAGGAAGCGACAATCGCTTATCNGCCNACTAATCTCAGAAAAATATCGGANCAGGACAGTCTACGTGAAACGACNGACTATCATANAGNAGATCAATCTGTCGNNANGGANNTACCGGNNCAAAAGCCCGTNCAGATGGANCTTTTCGATGANAAGATTCTGTCCGANCAGGCGAGAGTTCATTTCGAGATTATCGGACAGTTGTTNGANACNTACTGGCTGATCGCTTATGAGGACAAGCTTCTCATTNTNGATCAGCATGCNGCNCATGAAAAAGTGAAATACGAGCGGTTNATGAAACGGTTTCGNGAGCATGATATCGCNTCCCAGACNATCAATCCNCCCATCGTNGTGACCATGAGCGGCAAAGAGCGGGAATGCTATTTAAAACANGNGNAGGANTTCGAGNCATTAGGCTTTATGATTGAGGAATTCGGCGGCAATGACTATGCGATCCGCGGNNTTCCGTTAGANNTGTACGGATATGAAGAGAAAGANTTTTTCCGGGAAATACTNGACGAACTGGCGGANGAGTCCGTGACGGGTACGCCCGAGAGCATNCGCATTCGCATTGCGACTATGGCNTGCAAAGCGGCNGTTAAGGGCAATATGCNCATGANNCGNGANGANGCNGAGCAGCTNATAGANGANNTGCTGACNCTGGATAATCCCTATCATTGTCCCCATGGCAGACCCACCATTGTATCCATGACGAAGTATGAGCTTGAGAAGAAATTTAAGAGGATCGTAACCTGATGAAGAAGCCTTTAATTATACTGNCNGGACCGACGGCAGTGGGAAAATCNGCGCTTTCNATTGAATTGGCGAANCNGATCGNCGGAGAGATTATTTCNGCAGATTCNATGCAGGTGTACCGGCATATGGATATCGGNTCTGCCAAGATCATGCCGGAGCAGATGGNCGGNATNCCNCATCANCTGATCGACATACTNGAGCCGACAGAAGAGTTTAATGTGGTCACATTTCAAAAAAGGGCCAAAGAAGCGATGCAAGAGATTTTCGATAGAGGTCGTATCCCCATAGTTGTGGGTGGTACGGGCTTCTATATTCAGGCACTTCTTTATGACATTGATTTTANNGATAATGACGANGATACAGCTNTNCGGGTCAGANNTGGAAGAGATCGCGAANGNGCAGGGCAGTGAAGCGTTGTNTGANAGGCTTAANGAGNTCGATCCGGAATCNTGCGAGATCATCCATCCCAATAATGTGAAGCGTGTGATTCGTGCCATTGAATTTTACGAGAAAACAGGAATGAAAATTTCAGCGCATAATAAAACACAGCGTCAAAACAATTCTCCTTACAACTTTGCCTATTTTGTACTGAATGAGGACCGGGCGAAGCTGTATCGGAAGATCGAGCAGAGAGTCGATGCCATGATGGAACAGGGACTGGTGGAAGAAGTGTCCGGGCTTGCCGCCGCAGGGTGTACGCGGGATATGGTTTCCATGCAGGGACTCGGCTATAAGGAGATCTTGGATTATCTGGACGGCCATATTACTCTGGAAGAGGCNGTGTATCTGATCAAGCGGGATACGAGGCATTTCGCCAAGNGNCAGCNTACATGGTTNCGCAGGGANCGAGANGTNCTGTGGGTAGAGAAACCGGAAGTGGATTATGATAATGAGNTGATTCAGAATNTGATTACNGAATATATTATGTCCGTACTACGGNAGAAAAANATNATTCACNAAGNAACNGGAAAAGAAAATGATTGAATTAAACAAACAATACGAACAATTNGGNATATCGGAAAANGTATATACCTNCGGCGAAGAGATTCTTGCCNCGNTGCGGGAACGTTTCAGACAAATTGATGAAGTCGCGGAGTATAACCAGCTAAAGGTAATTCGCGCCATGCAGGAGTGTAATGTCAGCGAAGCATGCTTGCTCGGCACAACAGGATACGGCTATAACGATTTGGGACGTGATACGCTGGAAAAGGTATATGCTGCCTTTTTCCACACGGAAGATGCGTTAGTGCGGCCTCAGATCACCTGCGGCACCCATGCGCTTGCATTGGCACTTATGAGCAATCTGCGNCCGGGCGATGAACTNTTATCTCCNGTAGGCAAGCCTTATGATACCTTGGAGGAGGTCATNGGCATAAGGCCGTCCAAGGGTTCCTTGAAAGAATACGGAATTTCCTACAGGCAGGTGGACCTTCTGCCGGACGGCGGATTCGATTACGAGGGCATACGCGCAGCGATAGGAGAACATACCAGACTGGTTACCATCCAGCGGTCTAAGGGCTATCAGACCAGACCTACGCTGTCCGTTACACGCATCGGAGAACTGATTCGTTTCATTAAGGATATCAAGTCCGATATCATCTGTATGGTCGATAATTGCTACGGTGAGTTCGTGGAGACCATAGAGCCTACAGATGTGGGGGCGGATATGGTCGTGGGTTCCCTGATCAAAAATCCCGGCGGCGGACTGGCACCCATCGGCGGCTATATAGCAGGTAAGAGAGAGTGTGTTGAAAATGCGGCCTATCGGCTGACTTCGCCGGGACTTGGCAAGGAGGTAGGAGCATCCCTTGGGATTCTTTCTTCCTTCTATGAAGGTTTATTTTTAGCGCCCACCGTTACGGCAAATGCCTTAAAAGGAGCCATTTTTGCGGCAAACATCTATGAAAAGATCGGTTTTTCGGTAGTGCCTGACGGATCCGAGAACAGGCATGACATTATACAGGCGGTTACATTCGGAACGCCGGATGGAGTAATCGCTTTCTGTCAGGGGATTCAGGCGGCTGCTTCCGTGGACAGTTTCGTGACACCGGAACCTTGGGACATGCCCGGATATGATTCCCAAGTGATCATGGCAGCCGGTGCTTTCGTATCGGGTTCTTCCATAGAACTCAGTGCGGACGGTCCCATCGCGCCGCCCTATGCAGTTTATTTTCAGGGCGGTCTGACTTTCCCCCACGCGAAACTGGGTATCCTGAAGACCTTACAAAANCTGATAGATCGGGGCATAATTACGTCNGATTTCCGTATGGCATAACTTAGCTTCCATCTGTGCGGACGTCATATATGGCTTGTGAATATCAACTTGTTTTACGTTACTATTCATACCTACGCCACAGCCTAAGCTCAGAGGGGAGTTAATATCTGAAGGAACCCCTCAAAAAGCGTCGGCACTTGACGAGGTATCTCACGAGTCTAGTGTCCGCTACGCTTTTTGCGGAGCGAGAGCGCGGTG
>JAAUZX010000030.1 GCA_014804365.1 Lachnospiraceae bacterium | reverse complement strand
GTTTCGGTACTGCCTTGATTATTTCCGGTATTTTATGCCCATGAGCGGCAGTTATACCACGGACGGGGAATATATGGCGGAGCTGGTCAGGAAATCCGGACATACATGGGATGATTTCTTTATCTTTTCTGCATCTGGCACGGATGATTTTGCATACAGCGCCTTTAAGCGGCAGATCATGGCTATGGGTGATGTGGAGGATGGTACCTTCCGGTTTGCGGATAATGAGGCGGATGGCAATCTGGCATTTTTGGAGCGGGAAGGATATACCCATAATGGAACGGCAAGTGATGAATATACATACAACGGGCTGCGTTTTTTCTGGAATGGAGAGAACTGAAAGGAATCCGCAGGAGAAAAATAAACATATTTGGATTGGTAAGGAGATAGTTTGGATGAACCCCAAAATGATTGTTAAGACAAGTGTTGATATTGGAATGACGGCTGCCCTGTTGTTTTTGATGACCTATGAGATGATAGGGCAGGCTCTCCATGAATGGCTGGGAATAGGAATGCTTTTGCTGTTTATCATTCATCATGTTCTGAACCGCAGATGGTTTGGGGTTCTTCTGAAAGGGAAATATACACCTTTCCGGATATGGCAGACGGTGCTGGTGGTGTCAGTGCTCCTTTTCATGATCGGCTCCATGGTCAGTGGTGTCATTATTTCCCGCAGTGTTCTCTCTTTTCTGCCAATCCATGGCAGAAGCTCCTTTGGAAGAAAGCTTCATATGCTGTCAGCTTATTGGGGATTTGTGTTAATGTCACTTCATCTTGGACTGCACTGGAATATGATGCTGGGAGCGGTGGGAAAAGCAGTGAAGGGAACTTCAAAGGTTCGTATCTGCATGCTGCGCATTGCAGTAGCAGTGGTGGCTACATACGGCATGTATGCTTTTGTAAAGCGGGACATAGGGAATTATATGCTGTTAAAGGTTCACTTTGTGTTTTTTGATTACGATGAACCTTTATTCTTTTTCCTGCTGGATTATATAGCGATCATGAGTTTGTTCATATTCGTTGGGCATTATCTGGCTGCTTTTTTAAGGCAGCACAGCAGAAAGAAGAAAACATGAAGGCGGAGGGGCAATTCCGTTTTCTGGAATGTGGAGAAATAGCGGGGAAATATGGAACAGACGGAATATAAAGGATTAGATCAGAACATATACAAATACGCATGCTTGCAAAAGATAAATACAGCAAAGCTGACTTAAGGGGAAGGCGTTTATTGGAAGAATAATTTGTATCAATCTGGTCATACCATATGGTGACATGTCGTACCAAACATTATTTTTTTGAAAAGCTATGATTATACCAAAAAGAAGATCGTACTGCTGGCAATTTTCAATGCCAGCATGAATGAACGGGATTACTTGTAAATGACAGGCTGTTTCATTTTGAGATAAAAAGATGAATTTTTTTTAGGGACAGATGAGGTGATAGTATCGGGCGGTTATTGATATTAGATTTTGATGAAAAAGAAATGGATATTTTTAACGAAATAATGGAAGTGGTAGGGAAATATCCCAACTTTGAAAATTACGAGCTGCGGGCAGAACCGGCACTGAAGATTTCAGGTCTTGAAATCTATCCTGACCGTAGGAAGATATACCGTGACAGGCGGGAGATCAGCCTGACTGCAAAGGAGTATGACCTGCTCTGCTTTTTAGTGACGAACAGGGGGAGAGTGCTGACTTATGACCAGATTTACCGGAAGATATGGGGAGACTATGCACAGGATATTGAAAATAATAATACAATCGGTTTCCATATCTGTAATTTAAGGGAAAAACTCTTTTCCGCATCCCCCGATGCACCGTTTACAATACGCTGTGAAAGAAATGTGGGGTATTGTTTCGAGCTTATTCCCGAATAATTTTCATAAACAGTCCTGTTTTTTGGCAGGGCTGTATTTTTTGTCCACATTTGCGTTTTTCCTAATGGTGTAAGAAACCATGCTGATATGGAAAGCTACAACGCATGGATGGAGCAGCTACAGGGAAGGGCGTTGTATTATGCAGAACCTGACCATGCTCCCACCAGTATCATTACCCTTGCTACCTGTGACAGGCGTGTCTTTGGGAAAAACGGAAGATTTCTTGTCATAGCAGGAAAAATCACCCAATAGAAAAGAAAAGCAACTACCAAGGATAGTTTCAAAGCGACCTTTGTTTGGATTGTTTGCAGAATACATCTGAAAAAAGAACATAATGGACAATCAGAAAACAATATAGTGGAATAAGGGAAACCGGAGGAACTGGAATGGTAGTTGCTGACTTTGATGAACTGAAAAACGTGGATGTCCGNACAGTGGATATNAGTACGCTAACAGATATAGGAAAGATAAAGATTAACAGGGAACTGCCCAAAACGGAACGTATGCGTGCGTTTGTAAGGGAAGTGAAAAATCCNTTTTGNTTTATCTGCAATGGGATGGTAGTAAAAATATCCTATTCTGATACNAATGAAAGCCTTGAAAATAAACTTGCAAAGTTATGCATGGAAATGGCAGAGGTTTAACATAATTCAGACAATGTTTAGCCTTTCTATGGACTATTTCTCTGTAAAATGATATAATAATTATGGACGAAGCAGAACCCCAAATAGAACAGGTTTGACAGTAAACATGACTATTTGAGGTGAGCATATGGAAACAAATCTAAATACAAAAATATATAATGCTGACATTTATCTGCGCCTGTCAAAAGAGGATGGAGATAAAGAGGAAAGTGACAGCATTACAAATCAGAAAGAACTCATTTACGAGTATCTGAAATCCAGAGATGATATCAGAATCCATGAAGTAAGGGTGGATGACGGTTACTCTGGTGTTAATTTTCAGCGTCCGGCATTTCAACAGATGTTAGAAGACATAAAGTCGGGGAAAGTGAACTGTGTAGTCACGAAAGACTTATCGCGGTTTGGCAGGAACCACATTGAGGTAGGGAAGTATCTTGATAAGATATTTCCGTATCTTGGTGTCCGTTTTATTGCTATCAATGATAATTATGACAGTACTTTGAGCGATACGCAGACGGATAATATCATCATTCCGTTTAAAAATCTGATCAATGATGCATACTGCCGGGATATCAGTATCAAAATCAGAAGCAATCTGGAGGTTAAGAGGAAAAAGGGTGATTTTGTAGGTGCATTTGCACCATATGGNTATCGGAAATCGGAGGCAGACAAAAGNAGGCTGGAGATAGACGAAGAGGNGGCAGAGACCGTCAGGCGCATTTTTCGTATGTATCTGCAAGGTAACAGTGCCTATAAAATAGCAGAGATATTGAATAAGGAAGATGTGCTTACACCAATGGATTATAAAAAAGAGCAAGGGAGTGCGTTTTATACAGGATTTAAAAAGAATTTAAAAAGTGAGTGGACGCATGTACATATCCTGCGGATTTTGAGTAATCATGTCTATGCAGGAACTCTTATTCAGGGAAAAGCTACCACACCTAACTATAAGGTAAAGAAGAAGGTAAAAAAAGATCAGGACAAGTGGAACAGAGTGGATGATACCCATGAAGCTATNATTCCAATGGCTGATTTTGGTAATGTTCAGGAACTCTTGCGGATGGACACCAGAACCGGTACTGCACAGGAAAAAGTATATCATTTATCCGGTGTGGTGCGGTGTGGTGACTGTGGCGGAAATATGATCAGAAAAACGGTTCCCTCCGGCAAGAAAAAATTTGTTTATTACGTATGNGGAAACCATAAGNCAGACAGGACTATTTGCAGCCCNCATANCNTTAATGCAGAAAATCTGGANCANAGTGTNCTNNTGCTTTTAAATAAGCAGATTGAAAGTGTGNCAGATTTAGACAGNATTTTAGGNAAATTGGAAGAAATACAGAAACAGAATGGNGAATTGGCAAAGAGGAACAGGCAGGTNNTAAAGAAAAAAGAAGAAATCCAAAAGTACTGTAANCTGCGCCTTAGCNTGTATGAAGATTANAAAGAGGGACTGATAACAAAAGAGGAATATATGGAGTTAAAAGAAACTTATGGAAANCGTATACAGGANGCNGAGCAGGGNCTTGCNGTATTGGAGGAAGGAATAGAACTNCTTGCAGCAGGTTTTGGCCATACCTGNAGNTGGATTAATGAATTNAAAANGTATGGNTGNCTTGAAGANTTGTCNAGGGAAGTTGTAGTTTCTTTGATTGANAAGATATGTNTATATGAAAANANNGATGGNGAGCGTTATCCGAGAATAGAAGTCCGTTTCAGGTANGCAGAGGAATTTGAAGCNGCTTTGAGCNTGATTGAAGATGTATCTTCAAATANATNTNAATTAACGGAAGAAAAGGAGGAAGCCGGATATGGCAAGAACAAGCNGGAAGATTGAAAACACTTTANCNAAAAANANANTTNTGCCTGTAAAAGCNGCCTTGTATGTCCGGTTATCAAATGAGGATAATGGGGGTAAAGGAACNGACAGCATCCATAATCAGCTTGAACTTTTGCTGAATTTTGCNGAAGGGATTGAANATATAGAGATTGTGGAAACCTATACAGATAACGGGAGGACAGGAACGGATTTTGACAGACCGGAATGGGAACGNATGCTNCAGGATNTAAAGNAGCANAAAGTAAATTGTATCATTGTGAAAGACTTGTCCAGATTTGCACGTAACTATCTGGAAGCCGGAGACTATCTNGAAAAAATATTTCCATTTTTAGGNGTGCGTTTCATTGCAGTAAATGACCAGTTTGACAGTGAAGGTAAAATTTTTAAGGAAAAGGATTTGATAACNGAAGTTAAGAACATTGCAAATGATTATTATTCCAAGGATATATCAAAAAAAATAATGNCATCTTTCCATACAAAAAAGGGACAAGGGCAGTTTATTGGAANNATGGCNCCNTATGGTTATATTTTGCAGGAGAATCATTTNGTGATTGATGANCCGGCTGCTGCTGTTGTCAGGCGCATCTTTTCCATGAGAATGCAGGGAAAGAGTTTTTATGAGATNGCCAAAGTGCTGAATCAGGAAGAGATACCATCGCCAAGCAGATATGCAGGAGAACGTGGAGTGAAAAAATACAAGGGTTGCGATCATATCCTGTGGCAGCCGCAGGCAGTCAGCAGGATTATATATAACCGGGTTTATGTTGGGGANCTGGTACAGGGAAAATATAACNGTTCCATCTATTCAAAAGAAAAGCAGGGAAAAAGNAAGGAAGAGGTATGGGAGATAGNNANGGATGCCCACCCTGCAATCGTTGACAGAGAATCTTTTGACAGTATACAAAAGATAAGGGAAAAAAACAGGAAAACATGGCAGGATAAACAGGGTGAAACAGGGTACGAAAACATATTGGAAGGGATTCTGATATGTGGCATCTGCCATCATGTACTACGAAGAAATAAGGATGTGAGAAAAGGAAAAGCACAGTACTATTTCTATTGCGGCTCTGCCTATAATTATTCTCAGGTAAAATGTGATACATCTTCTATTGCGGATTATAAGATTTTTGATACGGTGTTCCAGCAGATTAAGTTGCAAATAGACTTGGCTGTGGAAGCAAAAGCAGTGATAGAACAGATGAAGAAGTTGGGTCATTTCGCTTTAAAGCTTAAAAGGAAAAAGCAGGAAAGGGCGCGGGCAAAGGAAGAATTGGGAAGATATATTTATCTGAAAACAAATATCTATGAAGATATGAAGCAGGGAATTTTGACAAAAGAGGAATTTCTGATGGCAAAAGAAAAATATGCCTTGCGGATTGCAGAACTTGAAGAGGAACTTAATAAAAAAGAAAAAGAACTGGCGGATTTTGAGCAGTGTATGAATGGTTCAAACAGATGGATGAAGACTTTTCTTCATTTTCAGGGAGCGGAGGAACTGACAAGGGATATGGCGGTGGAACTATTAGAAAAGGTAGAAATGTTTGGAGATAAACGTGTACATATCAAATTTCGGTTCAGAAATGAGTATGATTATTTAATGTCGCAGATAGAGACCGAAGATAAAAAAGGAAGTGATGAATGTGGAAGAGCGGTTTGTAGCTGAATATTTAAGGCTTTCCATGGAAGATGGGGATGTGGTGTCTGATAGTGCGAAAGGAGAAAGTAACAGTATCGTTCACCAGAGAGATTTAATTATCCGGTATTTAAGTGATAAGAACCTGTATCCCGGAACGCAGAAAATGGAGTTCGTGGATGATGGATATAGTGGAACGAATTTTGAAAGACCGGCAGTAAAGCGGATGTTATCGATGGTCAGGGAAGGAAAGATATGCTGTATTGTTGTCAAAGATATCTCCCGGTTTGGCAGGAATTATTTAGAGGTCGGGGATTATCTGGAACAGATTTTTCCTTTTATGGGTGTCCGGTTTATTGCAGTGGGCGACGGATATGACAGCGCTGATTATGAGGGAACTACCGGAGGGATTGAGATAGCTTTTAAGAGCTTTTTATATGATATGTACAGCAAGGATCTGTCCGTAAAGATGCGTTCCGCTCTGAAAATCAGAAGAAAGAGGGGAGATTTTATTGGTCCAAGACCGCCTTTTGGATATCGTTTCTCTGATAATAAGAAGGTACTGGCGGTTGATGAAGAAGCGGCAAACTATGTGAGAAAGGTTTTTGAACTTGCCTGTAATGGGTACAGCACTGGAAAGATTGCAATAAAATTGAATGAGGAACATGTACCGACACCGGGACAGTATAAGAATCGTGCAAGGACACAGTACCATATCTTGGATGATGAAGGTTACTGGAATAGTAAAATGGTGCTGAAGATATTAGAAAATAAGGTTTACCTTGGAATGGTGGTAAATGGGAAGTACAAAGTAACGAAGGTAGGAGGAAATCAGTTTAAGAGGGTAGCAGATGAAGAAAGGATATGTGTTTCAGACAGGCATGAGGCAATCATCACAGAGCAGGAGTTTTTGAAAGCATCAAAAGTTATAAAATACCGGGGATGCCAAAAGGGAAAAGAACATAAAAGAAAGCAGGGGAGTATTTTGCTTGGGAAACTGCGGTGTGGGAACTGTAAGAGAAGCCTTAACCGGATTACCTGTACGAAAGTGCCTTGTTTTATTTGTGAGAGAGAGAAATACAAGGGAGGAAGCGGATGCTTTAGCGGAAGAGTAAAGGAGCCGGAGGCAGAGAAAGTTGTTCTTAAATATATCAATCAGAGATTGGAGGGGCAGCGTAAGGAACAGGAATGTAGGGAGAAGGAGTTGCAGGAGCAGGGTGGCGGTTCTTTAAAAGATGGTCGTGTGCTGAAAAAGAATAGAAGTGCTTTGCTGGAAAAGAAACTGGATGCATTAAAAGTAGAAAAGCAGTATTTGTATGAGCAGTTCAAATTAAAACAAGTGGATAAGGATGCGTATCTGAATAAGGTGGAGGCGTTGAGGGAAGAGGAACGGATGATATGTGAAGAGATTCGGAGGGCAAATGAAGAGAAAGATACGGATAGAGAGCAGCAGGAAATTCAGAGTAGTCAGCAGAAAGTGGATTGCCTTACGAAAGAGATAATGGAACAGATGATTGATGTTGTCTATGTTAATAGTGAAGGGGAATTTGAGATTGTTTGGAAGGAAGAAGTGAAAAAATAATTATAATTGTTAGTCCTTACTTGACAGCAGCATATGGGGAGAAGGTGAAGGCGTACTTAAGGAGAGGTGCAAAGCCGATCAGGGGAGAGACGGAGTATCCGAATGCGAGAGTGGGTTATGGGGCGCTGTGTGTGGAGAATAGTCTGCCGATTTGATTCCTGGATAGCCAAGGGATTAGCCTGCCTTTTTGGGAAAGGATGAGGTAATTATATAGATTTTTCAAGTTAAATGATGCTTTACATTTAAAAATAGAGAGTTATAATTATATTTAGCATACAATAAAAAAAACATTTTATAGAGAAATGCACATAAGAAGGGAAGAGCTAATGAGCACAGCATTAGAACAGGCATTAGACAATTATTATAAAACGATAAGAGAAGAGAGAGCTAATTATCAGGCGTGCTATAAGAGCTTTTTACAGTATTGCAATCAAGAATTAAAGCTTTATTCACTGGCTGACTTATCTGAAAATCTTACAGAGATAGATGTTGAGCAGGCATGTAAATATTATTTCGAAACAAGCAGGAGAGCAACATCTATTGAAGCGATTCAGAGGTTTTTGACGGCAATAGATCAATTTTTCAGTTATGCTAAGGGCCGAGACATAGAGTGGAGATATTTGAAACAGGGTTGCAGAAATAAGCAGATTGTGCACGATGTATGCTTAAGTTTAAATAATGAATTAAGTCAAAAAATATATTTACCATTTGACGAAGAGAAAGAAGTTAAAATTGCAAAAGAGCAGATAGAACTTCTAAATAAAAATAACTTTTATCAATTTGGGCAATCGATTATGTATCGGCTTCTTATTACATACGGATTTAAAGAAAAAATCATTATTAATATAAGAACTGAAGATTTTAATGAGAAAGAGGGGCAGTTATTAGTAGGTTGTGATGAGGAGCAAAGGATATATGTAAAGCTGGAAGCGGATATATGGGATGATTTAGTAAAATATTGTGGCATGCACAAATATCCTAATAGGATATATTTGTTTACTAAAAGCAATGGCGGACAACTGACACCTGATAGTATATTTTATACTTTGAAGGAAAAAATGAAAAAATTGGATATTCATAATTTTACACCTACGACTGTTGCACTGCAAGGAGTTGCAAATTTGATTAAAAAAGGACTGACTTTACAGGAAATAAAAATCCTCACGGGATTTGAAACACAAAAGATAGAAGATGTTTCAAAATATTTATTGACGGATGAAGAAATCGGAAAAGTAATTAATGAAAAATTACAAAAGAGAATTTGAAATGAGGTGATGGGTTGGAATTAATAAATTTTAATAACTTTCGACAAAATCAAAGAATGTATGGCGGCACGGCTGGGAGAAAAATGGGAATCACTTATGAAGGCAAAGACTATCTTTTAAAATTTCCGGGAAATTTAAAAGAACAGCAGATGAAAAATATCAATCTGAGTTATTCGAATAGTCCTGTTTGTGAATATATTGGCTCAAAGATATATGAGATAGTTGGCTTGTCAGTTCACAATACTATTTTAGGAATCAGAAATAATAAAATCGTAGTAGCTTGTGAGGATTTTTTAGAGAATGGAGACAAGCTCTATGAGTTCGATAAAATAAAAGTTACATTTGAACCACATTTTTTAGATTCAAATGGTAATGAAACAAATGGTGTTGGTGTAGACTTGTATGAGATTATGATGACGATACAAGAACATCCGTTTTTGCAAGATATTCCGAGAGTAGAAGAGCATTTTTGGAATATGTTCATAATGGATGCATTGATTGGTAATACAGATCGTAATAACAGCAATTGGGGAATTATTTTGAAAAGAGATGGTTCGAAAGAGATTGCGCCAGTTTATGATAATGGCAATTGCTTAAATAGTAAATGGGATGATGAAAAGATGCGAATCGTTATGAATGATGCTGATAAAATGGAAGCGGAGGCATATAAAGCACGTAGGTGTATATTTGAATTACATGGGAAACGGGTAAATCCGTATTATGTAATACAAAGCGGGGAATATCCGGAATGCTTAGAAGCTGTTTATAGGTTGACACCCCAAATAGGTAATAGTATGAATAGAATACAAGCAATGATAAGAGAGATACCAATATTGTCAGAAGTTCAGAAGAAATTTTTCACATCAATTGTTGAATACAGGTATGAAAAAGTATTGTTAAAATGTATAACAAAATGATGTGCACATTAGGTTATAAAAATCGTGAATGGAAAGGTGATATAAATAATGTATGTGGATGAACAAATAATTTTAAGAGATAATTTGCCGGATGGATTGCAGCGTGATTTTATAGAATTACAGGGATATTATAATGCAGGTGACTGGTTTATGTTTGATACTGCTTTTGAAGCGATAGAAGCCAGTGTAAAAGCCTATTATCTTGCAGGAAAAATCAGTAAAGAAGATTTGAATAGTATTTTCAAAAAATATGGTATTGCATAAAAAGGATATGCGTGAAGGCAGAACTCCGAAACGTTCTTTAAATGACCTTTTTGCGAATATCGAAAAATGGAGCAAAGAGGAAGAAAGATAAATGTACACAGTTATACCTACTGAACAGTTTGAAAAAGATGTAAAGTATTACATCAAGAAAAAAGGGTTCAAGCACATAGGCGCGGATATTAAGGCCATAACAGATGAATTGGAAAAGGGAAACTTGATAGGAACGGAAATTCCAGGCTTAAAGATTCCAACAGATGGGCATAAGAAGAGCTGTTCAATACGGTGAAGAAGCTGTGTTGTCCAGCTTTTTTAGGTGCAGAGGAAAAGAACATTAGCAGAAAAGATAAGTATTTTTGCCAATGTTCTTTTTGATTTATGATAAGATTTTCAATTTTCAACTTAACATTAATTTACCACATTTACGAACTGACACCGAAAAGAAAAATGATGCAAAAATGTTGCAATGATGATACAAGAATGATGCACAGGGCATGTATAATAGCAGTATAAAAGGAGAACGCAAGTGAAAGCTTTTGCGATGACAAGACATTATGAGTATACAAAAGAAGAAAAGAAAAAAGAAAAAGAAGCAACAACGGAATCCGGCGGTACGATCCGTACTGTCACCCACAGTACGGCTGGCTGTTTTTTTGTCTCTTTCGTGTTTTTACACGGAGATTGTTTTCAAGCTGTCAGTCGAAACATTGCACACCGGAAGTTCATTTGTATTTCTGACATTATTCTCGCTCAGCGTAGGAATGGTGGTTTCAGGCATTATTTTGCTGTTGCCGAAAAAAGTAGTGCAGATTCTGATACCATTCTATCTGGGGGTTTTATTTCTCATTTTCGTTGTGGAATTTCTGGTATATAGACAGTTTAAGGTGGCATATGACTTAAATACCATATTGAATGCTGCAACTGACGCACTGGGCGGATTTAGTGCTGACATCAGGCGGCTGATTTTCTGCTTTGATGGAATCAGTCATATTGCGCTCTTTTTGCTGCCGCTTATCTTGTGGTTTGTACTGAGAGAAAAGATAATAGGGCAGTTACCCCAAAAGGGCATTTGGCGGGGACATACAAGACAGGTTGTTTATATTTCGATGGCACATTTGGCCGGGGGAGCAGCCTGTTATGGAGCGGCTTTGTTCCTTATCTTATACTGCGGTCTGCATAAGGACATTTATACAAATCAATATAATTTTGAGTCGGCAGTAATGCAGTTTGGGCTGGGTGAGGGGCTGTGTCTGGATATCCGGAACCTTGTTTTATCCAAATCGTCCGTCCCTGTCTTTGAAAGCCCGGAGGTGGAATTCGTGCAGGGCACAGTCGGCACAGCTCCGGAAGACACCCTTGTAAGCAGCAGGGAGGAAACCGTACCCGGTGCTAAGGTCGTCGTACAGGCAAAGGAGGCTGCCGGCTCTCATGAGGTGGTCATACTTCAAGAGAAGACTTCCTCCCAAAGCACGGAAACTGCACAGGAGAATGAATCGGTATCCCCGGCTGTATACGGTCAGAGTGTGGCCTCTGTTGATTTTGCTGCGCTTGCCGGGGCAGGTGGGAACTGTGCCGATATTGATGCTTATGTTTCCACGCTCACACCGTCAAGCCAAAATGTCTATACAGGCTCTTTTGAGGGTAAAAATCTGATTTTGATCTGTGCGGAAGCATTTTCCGGCTTTCTCATTGACCCGGAGCTCACACCGACACTTTACAGGCTTTCCACAAAAGGAATTAACTTTAATGATTATTACCAGCAGTCAATTGCCGGAACAACCGGAGGTGAATATCAGCTTTTATTTGGTTTGATTCCGACTTCCGGCGGAAGCTCTATTAAGGAGATTACGCAGAACGGAACGCACACCAATATGGGAGCGCTTTTAAATGACAAGGGATATTTCGGCATGGCTTTCCACAACAGTGACTACACTTTTTATGGCCGGCATGAGACCCATACAAAGCTGGGCTACAGTGGGGGATATATGGGAGTGGGAAATGGTCTTGAGGATCTTATCAGCCCTGTATGGCCGGCAAGCGATTTGGAATTGATGCAGGAAACTCTGCCGATGTACATTGACAAACAGCCTTTTAATGCTTATTACATGACGGTAAGCGGTCACAGTTTATACACTTTTGATAGGAATGCCATGTCGAGGGAAAATAAAGAGGCCGTAGATGCATGGTGCGCGAAGAAAAATCTTTCCTACTCGGAGCCTGTATGTGCTTATATAGCGGCGAACCTAGAGCTTGAAAAGGCAGTGGATTATCTTGTGAAAACCCTTGAAGAAGAAGGTATAGCAGATGACACAGTCATCTGCATTGCGCCGGATCATTTTCCCTATGGGCTGGATTCGGACGCTGCCTTGGGAAATATGCCGTATTTATCTGAATTATACGGTTATCCGGTAAACACCTATGAGGAGCGGGACAGAAGCCGTGCTATTATCTGGTGCGGAGCGCTTGAAGATGATGCGCCTATTATTGTGGATACACCTACCTCTTCCTTAGACATACTTCCGACGTTGTGCAATCTCTTTGGCGTGGAATGGGATTCCAGGCTTTATGTGGGAAGGGATGTGCTCTCGGATGCTCTCCCGCTTGTTTTCTTTGGCAATTATGACTGGAAGACAGACTTAGGGTATTATAGTTCATCGAGGGAAATTTTCACGCCTATAGATGAAGATGCCGTCATTCCGAAAGATTATGTAAACCAGATGTCCAGTATAGTGAGAAATAGAATGACATTCTCTAAGTCTGTGCTCAGCCATGATTATTATACGCATGTTTATGATGCGGCATCGGGGTCTGAATGATGTGTTTTCATTCAAGTTCTTCTGTCAGTTTTTCAATCTCATCAATGATTTCTCCGATATACGCAATCGTATCAAGGAGAGGGGCATCCGTAGTGATGTCGATTCCGGCAAGCTTAGCCAGTCCCACCGGATCCAGCGTACTGCCTGATGCAAGAACCTTTTTCCAGTCATCAACCGCCTGTGCTCCTTCCTGTTCAATCCGTTTGCAGACCTGTGTTGCAACGGTGAGGCCGGCACTATAGGTATAGGAATACAGACCCATGTAATAGTGAGGCTGGCGCATCCAGGTAAGCGCCGCATCATCGGAAATTTCCACATCTTCGCCCCAGAAGTTTTGAAGAGTTTCCTTCATAAGCCGGGATAGAACAGGGGCATTGACGCTTCCGCCGTTGTCAACGATTTGGTAGACTTTTCGCTGATAGTCGGCTTCCAGCAGGTGAGTAACAAAGTTATGATAATAAGTGTTACTGATCATACAGGACAGCACCCAACGGCGGAACCGGGGGTCCGGATTATTTTTTAATAAGTAGTGTGCCATCAGCAGTTCATTCATGGTTGAGGGCGCTTCCACAAAGTAGGTGGAAAC
>JAAUZX010000029.1 GCA_014804365.1 Lachnospiraceae bacterium | reverse complement strand
TTATAAACGATGACAGTCAGTTCCAATGCCGGCTGATCCTGTTTCTTCTCGAATGCATCTGACAGCCGGAGTACCTGCTGTTCAGGCTGGAGATCTGTTCCGTTATAAAACACCACAAACTTGGGCGTCGGAATCCTGACAAGCTTGCTGCTGTACAGATTCTCATCTTTGATTCTGCCCTGCAATACCCGGCTCACATAGAACAGATCCCGTAACGGCATGTTGGGATTGTATGTGGACTGGTGCTCATAGAGCAGCAACTCAAAGTCAAACACAAAGGAAATATCGTTCTTGTAATTCATATAGACTGCATTTTCCAGTGTGGTGATCTCCAGATTACCCACATCCGTATAGGATGTCCCATTCAGTGCGTTGTACAGGCCGAGCAGATTTTCCTTTTCCCTAAAAAGCATACGGAATACTGTGTCCTTAAAGTTACGTTGTACATTTGTCTGGTTCATTCTGTGTCCTCCTTGGTCGTAGACAGAGCATTCTCAAACGAAAAAGTCTGCCTGTCACAGGAGAACCGCTTCAGATCCTCCTGCCTTAGTAAAAGTTAATTGGAAACAAAGCATGGATTTTCTGAAACTTAGAATAAAGATAGAAAGTACCGATCTGTTTTTGTAGAAAATATGCTTTCCATTACTATAGCACGATGTTGACGGAATTGTAAATAGGTTTTTTTGAAAAAATGAAAACATTTTTGGACGATAAAAGACCAGACAGACAAAGCGGCCTGATTAAAATATTCCGTATCTACTTTACGCGCTTGATGGAATTGCGCAGCATTAACAGATCATAGTAATCTAAGAGAAGCTGTGTGCTTTTGGGATCCAATTCTACGATCGTGTTCAGCAGGTCTCCCACCGTATAATCCGCGGAGAGAGGATGATTCAGAGTGTCGATTCCTGCTTTATAATCCGTTCGTTGTAAGAGATAGTCTGTAGAGACATCAAAGAAATCTGCCAGCATGGACAATGTGTTCAGATCGGGTAAGTGGACGCACTTCTCATAATTGGAGACAGTTGCCACAGTCACATTCAGATAGGTTGCAACTTCTTTTTGCAGAACCCCTTTTTCTTTTCGTAATTTTGCCAATAATTTACCAAGTTCCATATTGTTCTCCGGCACATAAACTGTATATGTGTATGTGGTTATCTGATGGTATAATGCGTAAGCAGTTGATTATGCTAAACGGCTTACATCTGCACATGATTCTAGGACAATTTCACGATAAAGGAAATGAAAATAAAGAATACAAATAAAATTGCGGCTTGTGGACGCGGTTATTTAACGATAAGTTAAATATCTGATACGAAACGTTTAGCGGCGAGGAACATTAGAAAGCTCGCTAAGTGCTGGCCGTTTTAATCCGAAGGACTTAAACATGTTCTAGGGGCTCCTTAAGATATTAACTTCCATCTGTGCTGGATACTGGCTGTGTTCAAGCAACAATACAGTTGAGGATCAGGATAATTCAGACAGCATATTACTTGAAAAGAGACGTTGCAAGGAGTAAGATGGATTCAGGTTTGTTTTCATGTGCCGGACGGGTACGGAGACAGATTCAAACATACGAATGGAACGGGATAACAAAAATGGGAAGGCGTAGTGGGTGATAAGATGGCGGTTTTATGTAATCAGGTAGGATATCTGCCGCAGGGCAGGAAAACGGCGGTATTGACTGTGGGAAAGCGTTTCAAGGTAATACAGGCGGAGCCCGGACAGAACGACGGACAGATTATTATGGAAGGAGAAGCGCGGGATGCCGGCGTGGATGCCGCTTCGGGAGACCACGTGCATGTGGCGGATTTTAGCCGGATCACACAGGAAGGAACTTATTATATACAGAATGAATCCGGGGAGCGGTCGCACTATTTCCGGATCGGGCAGGATGTGTATCGGGCGATTCAGAAAGATATGACGAAGGCATTGTATTATCAGCGCTGCGGATGCGGGCTGCAGGAGGAGTACGCGGGAGTATATAAGCATCCCGTATGCCATGCGCATAAGGCGGTGCTCTGGCTGGATCGCAGCGTAGAGAAAGAAGCGTCGGGCGGTTGGCATGATGCGGGAGACTATGGCAGATACATATCGCCGGCGGCGGTTGCTGTGGGGCACTTGCTCTATGCGCATCTGCTGTTTCCGGAGAGTTTTAAGGACAGCCTGAACATACCGGAGTCGGGCAACGGCATTCCGGATGTACTGAATGAATGCCGTTATGAGCTGGAGTGGATGCTCAAGATGCAGGACGAAGAAGGCGGCGCTTACCATAAACTGACGTCGGAACGCCATGCGGATTTCATCATGCCGGAGGAGGATCATGCGCAGTTCTATCTTTTCCCGGTGTCCTCTATGGCAACTGCGGATTATGCGGCGTCCATGGCGTTGGCATCCAGAGTGTATCGCGCGTATGACGGTGATTTCGCCGACCGGCTGTATGAGGCGGCTGTAAGGGCTTACGGATGGCTGGAGCGGTATCTGGAATATGTGGGATTTAAGAATCCGGAGAGCTGTAACACGGGGGAATATGATGATGTCTGCGATCTGGATGAGAGATTGTGGGCGGCGGCGGAGATGCTTGTCACCACAGGAGAACAGAAGTATCAGGAACAGCTGGACAGACTGCTTAAGGAGAATCTGACGAAGACGGATTTCGGCTGGACGGATGTATCCGGTTTTGCGGCATTGGCAATTCTGACGGATGAGTCGCATAAGGCTTCGGCTGAGAGTGCGGAGGACTTAAGAAGTGCCGTGCTTGCGGAGGCGGACCGGCTTGTGGCTGTGGCGGAGCAGTCCGGTTACGGTGTGGCGATGGAGCCGGAGGATTATGTGTGGGGCAGTAATATGGTAGTGCTCAACAGAGGGATGCTGCTGGTGCTGGCGGCGCTTCTTATGGAGCAGAAAGACAGGAAAAGTGCATATGAGCAGACAGCGCTGGCACAGCTTGACTATCTGCTTGGCATGAATGCGGTGGACTACAGTTATGTGACGGGATATGGAGAGCGCGCATACAGAAATCCGCACAATCGCCCTACGGAGTGTGACGGTATAGAGCTGCCCATGCCCGGATGGGTCAGCGGAGGACCTTTTAAGACACCTTGCGATGAGGTGGGAAGAGAGCATATTCCGGAAGGGACACCGCCGATGAAATGTTATCTGGACCATGCGGCATGTTATTCTCTGAATGAGATCACGATTTACTGGAATACGCCGGCCATCTTCGTGACAGCATATTTCAACGGCAAATGAAATAAAACAATGAACTGAGGGGAATCGGAAATGAAGAAACTGGGAAGAAACGATCCATGCTGGTGCGGCAGCGGGAGGAAATATAAGGCATGTCACATGGCCATGGATGACAAGATAGAGCATTATGCGCTGCAGGGTCATATCGTGCCGGATCACGATATATTAAAGACACCGGAGCAGATCGAGGGAATCCGTCAAAGCAGTAAGTTGAACATAGCGATTCTGGACGAGATTGAAAAGCAGATCCATATCGGCATGAGCACGGAGGAGATCGACAGACTGGTCTACGATATGACAAGAGAGATGGGCGGGATACCCGCGCCTCTGGGATATGAGGGATACCCCAAGAGCGTCTGCACGTCCATTAACGAGGTGGTATGCCACGGGATTCCCTGCGAAGAACGGCTGCTTAAGGACGGAGATATCGTCAACGTGGATGTATCCACCATTTATCAGGGATATTTCTCTGATTCCTCCCGTATGTTTATGCTGGGAAATGTAGATCCAGAGACGCAGAAGCTGGTGCGTGTAGCCAGAGAATGCATCGATGTAGGTCTTGAACAGGTGAAACCGTGGAATTTCCTGGGGGATATGGCACAGGCCATCAATGATCATGCCATGGCAAACGGATATTCCATCGTGCGGGAGATCGGCGGACATGGTGTAGGGCTGGAATTCCACGAAGAACCTTTTGTCAGTTATGTGACAAGCAAGGGAACGGAGATGCTCATGGTGCCGGGTATGGTATTTACCATAGAGCCGATGGTAAATATGGGCAAGGCGGATATTTATATCGATGACGATGACGGCTGGACGGTCTATACCGATGACGGCAAACCTTCTGCGCAGTGGGAGGTAACGCTGGCAGTGACAGAAGACGGCTACGAAATTTTAACATATTAAAACCAAAAAAGATGACGAGTGCCATACGATATTTCGTTTGTATGGTTAAAAGTCAGTGCGCATCGTGACTCGCGGTGTACACTGACTTTTTTATATGCAAAAATTTGTGCAACATTCCGATATTGTCAATTATGTGGTAGTTTGATATCTTAAGGATACAATCTTTGGATACATCTAAAGTATACTTTATTCCGTGTATCGTACGGCACGGTTCTATGGCGAATCGCCACGGATTTCCAAATGTTGGAGCTGTAATAGGAAAGCTTGTGATAACTATAGTAAACAACATAATAAATTTCTGCTACCGGTTCTTGCAGAAGCCATATATGGCAGCTTTTGCAAGGCCGAAAGTGAAATTTCTGATGTCGTTAACTATAAATAAAAAGAAGAAAGGAATGGTATTTTATGAAAGAATTTATGACAAAATTGTCAGATTATCTGAACGAGAGGAGAAACGACCCCGAAAGACAGGAAGACCATCTTGCGGCTGTGATCGTGGGAGTAGTGGCGGTTGTAGTTATCGTGCTGCTGTTGCTGCTTCTGTGGGGACATGCCGCGAATGAGCGCAAGCGGAATGATGAAGAGAAGGCGGCGAGAGCCGCAGAGGAAGCGGAACTGGTGCAGACGACTCATAAAGAGGAAGCAGCGGAGTATATGGCAGCGAATGACGGTCAGGAGGAGCTCAGACAGGAGTATCTTACGAGCATAGAGTCCCTGAACAGTAAGATCGAGGAGCTGTACAATACTATGACGCAGGTGGAACAGACTCTGCTTCAGACGATCGAACAATATCAGCAGGAGGATACCAAGCTGCGGGAGCGGGTGAATACGCTGCATACGGAGGTATCCGAAATTGTGCGGAAGCTTAAGGAGACGCAGACGAAGCTGGATGATCTGACAGATATAGTGCAGGTTATGAACAAAGAGACGATTCCGATGATCCAGAAGCAGTTGGTAGAGATCCGGTCGGAGATGGATAAGGTGCACACCGATATATCGGGTCTTTATGCGAAAATTGCAGCATTGGAGCAGGAGGATGTCAAACTCTGGGCAAGTATAGGCGCCATGGAGAAGACATTGAAGAAGGCGCTGAATCAGAATATTACCGAGGTGAATAATCAGTTTGATTTGCTGCTGAATCAATTGGATGAACTGGTGAATCAGATAAAGAATGTGGAGAACAGAATCGGCAGACTTTCGGTGCAGACGCTGCGCTACCGATATGACGCGGAGGCGAATACACTCTATCTGGAACCGTACAGTGAATAGAACAAGGAATGATATTGATAATAGTAAAAATTGGAAAAGGAGATTACTTATATGAAATACAGAAAGAAAGTACGTGGGATTCATGTAAATAAAAAAAGAATGGCGGCCGTGTGTGCGGCGGCCGTGTGTATAGGACTGTTTACTGGCACAACCGCATCAGCGGCAGGAGAAACGGGGGAGTTTCGCAGCAGGGGAAGTATACGCTATCAGGATGCTAGCGGGCAGGAGGTTATTCTGGATGCGAAGGATTTCGACACGCTTTTTCAATATGCCGCTGAGGGCAAGAGCGGATTGTCCGGAGCGCTTGGCGGCGTAGGAACGAAACTGGTTATAGACAACGGAAAGTACGAATATACAAGGAATCCGCAGGCAGAAGCGGCGATCGGAAGCGTACAGACGGTCGAGGAGATGAAGGCGGTTGACTATGATCTGCTGATTCAGGCATTGTCACAGTCCCAGACGCTTCCGGCGGGATATGAGGAGACATATACTCTGGCGACTTCCGATAATCTCACGCTGGGCAGATCGGCATGGTCAGACGGCAGTCTGCTGCGCGGGAATAATCATGATCTGATAGAGCACTATATCAGAGGCTGGATGGAAGGAAGCAACTGCGGGGATTATGAAGCGGTATATGATGAGGAAGGCAGGTGGATAGGTTATCGTGAGAAATGATAAGAGAAATATCAGGAGAAGCGGGAAACACAGAAAATTTGGTCCGATACTTTTAGCGGCAGGTGTTATTGCAGGGGTGTGCAGTCTGCCGGCGGAAGGTATGACCACGCTGGCAGTGCATGGCGGCGCGCGGGAGTATATGCGCAGCACGGGAAGAATACAGTATGAGCAGGCGGTCTTCGACAGCGCCGATCTGCAGGACATTCTCTCGCATATTGATGAGAAGAAGCGCGCGGCGGCGGGGACGTTGATACAGCTTGGCACCAGGTTCAGGCAGCAGGCAGCAGGATATACTTACGACAGGAATCCTGATGCAGAGCAGGGAGAGATCGACATCGGACAGATTGACTGGACAACGCTTATACAGGCGGCGGCGGACTCCCAGACGGTTCCGGACAAGCTGTCCGTATTGAATCCGGAGGCGGCCATGCATATAGAAGGCGTGGAAGAACGCACGGACTACTATGAGACTGCCATTGAGGACAATATATCGCGTGGTATGGCGGCATGGGCGGACGGAAAGCTTCTTCTGGGCAACGGAGCGGATAATGACAAGGCGTACAAGAAAGGAACCGAGGACAGTAAAGAGGGAAAAGTGCCGGAGAATTTGTATCCGATCTATGCGGCGGATGAGGTTGCCGTGGAAATCAGGCATATGCACCAAGGCGAACCGGAGAATAAGGACGGGGTGTCGGGTTGCTATCAGAACTCTCATACTACCAGAGTGCAAAAGATAAAATGCAATACGGAGCTTATCAAGACCGAAGCTGTATGGTATCCGAATCCGGATGAGCCGGAGGGCGGTTCGTGGCACGGAGGAGAGTATACCTGCCCGTATCATGGCGGTCTGTATGAATCGCCGGGAATGTGCCCGCACCAAAGAGAAGAAAATGTTACGGTGTGGAAGCACGATACCATCTGTGGTCTGGAGGACACTCTCTATGCGAAATTAACGGTCAGAGGAACGGACACGGATTATTACGATCATGCGATTCAATTGGAGGCTGTTCTGGAGGAAGGAGACGGATACGGTAATCTGACGTGGCAGGAAGGAGGCGTATTCGTGTGGACGGACGTGGAGGGTAATGTGCTTGGAACCGGCCCGGAGTACACCGCGTGCGAAGCCGGAGTATACCGATGCAGCATCAATGTTGACAATACGGATATAGACCACAGAGAGGTCGATGTCACCGTCAGAAGAGCAGGATTAGTTAAGAGGAGTAATTGACGAGAAATTCCTTTTGTGATAGGCTTACGATATATTATTGTATGGAAAATTGCTTCAAAGTTAATTCCGAAGGAATTTACTTAAAGTTAATTCCGAAGGAATTTACTTTTTTTATATGACAGAGGCAGTAAATGTGAGAAAGGAGCTTGTCATGAGCAAAGGAAAATATTATATTACAACGGCGATCGCCTATACTTCCGGTACGCCGCACATCGGGAACAGTTATGAGATCGTGCTGGCGGACAGTATCGCGCGTTTTAAGAGAAAAGACGGTTATGATGTTTTCTTCCAGACGGGAACAGATGAACACGGGCAGAAGATTGAGTTAAAAGCGCAGGAAGGCGGCATAACGCCGAAGCAGTTCGTGGATAACGTGGCGGGTGAGATACGCAGGATCTGTGATGCCCTGAACACTTCTTATGATAAATTCATCCGCACGACGGATGAATTTCATGAGAAGCAGGTACAGAAGATCTTTAAGAAACTTTATGATCAGGGAGATATCTATAAAGGATATTATGAGGGCATGTACTGTACACCCTGTGAGTCCTTCTGGACAGAATCACAGCTGGTGGACGGTAAATGTCCGGACTGCGGCAGGGAAGTGAAACCGGCTAAGGAGGAGGCATATTTCTTTAAAATGAGTAAATATGCCGACAAGCTGATCGAGCATATCAATACCCATCCGGAGTTTATTCAACCGGTGTCCCGTAAGAATGAGATGATGAATAACTTCCTGCTTCCGGGATTACAGGATCTGTGCGTGTCCAGAACTTCCTACACATGGGGTATTCCCGTGACTTTTGACACGAAACATGTGATTTATGTATGGATGGATGCGCTGACCAATTATATCACGGGGATCGGATATGAGGCGGATGGAGAAAGCAGCGATCAATATAAGAAACTGTGGCCGGCTGATCTGCATCTGATCGGTAAGGATATCATCCGTTTCCATACGATCTACTGGCCGATCTTCCTGATGGCTCTGGGGGAGCCGCTGCCGAAACAGGTATTCGGACATCCGTGGCTTTTGCAGGGCGACGGTAAGATGAGTAAATCCAAAGGAAATGTGATTTATGCCGATGATTTGATCGACTTCTTCGGGGTGGATGCGGTACGGTATTTCGTGTTGCATGAGATGCCTTTTGAGAATGACGGAATGATCACCTGGGATCTGATGGTGGAGCGCATGAACTCCGACCTTGCCAATACGCTGGGGAATCTGGTGAACAGAACGATTTCCATGAGCAATAAATATTTCGGCGGCGTGGTAGATAATAAGAAGATCGGCGTGGACGCGGGTGCAGAGGATGTGGATGCGGATTTGTTCCGTACGGTGACGGACACATACGATAAGGTGTCGAAGAAGATGGATGACCTGCGCGTGGCAGATGCAATCACGGAGATCTTCGCGCTGTTTAAACGCTGCAATAAATACATTGATGAGACGATGCCCTGGGCACTGGCCAAGGATGAGGCGAAACAGGACAGACTCGCAACTGTGTTGTATAATCTGCTCAACGGGATTCTGGTGGGAACTTCTCTCTTAGAGCCCTATATGCCTGAGACGGCGGAGAAGATCGCTTCCCAGATCAATGCGGAGTTGGTGGATTTCGCAGTTCTCGAGGAGTGTGTGGCAAATCACGATATTGAGCGGGCAGCAACACTGTATCCTTCGGGCAATAAAGTGACCGATGCGCCACAGATTCTTTTTGCCAGACAGGATCTTAAGGAGATCTCAGAGAAAGTGGAAGCGATGTTTGCTGCACGCAGGGCGGCGGCAGGCGGGACAGAGTCCGCGCAGGAAGAGGCGGTCGAGGCAGCCGCTGAGGAGGTGATCGACATAGAGGCGAAGGAGACGATCACATATGATGTCTTTGATCGATGTCAATTTCAGGTAGGCGAGATTATAGAGTGCAAGGAAGTGCCGAAATCCAAGAAGCTGTTGTGTTCTAAAGTGCGGGTGGGATCAGAAGTAAAACAGATATTATCCGGCATCAAACAGCATTACAGCGCGGAAGAGATGGTGGGCAAGAAGGTCATGGTGCTGGTGAATCTGCAGCCCAGAGAGATCGCGGGAATGATGTCCGAGGGGATGTTATTGTGTGCCGAGGACGCGGAAGGCGGACTGGCGCTTATGACACCGGAGAGACCGATGCCTGCAGGAGCAGAGATTTGTTGAGAAAGGACTATCCTATGATAAAGAAAGAAGATTTCTATTTTGATTCCAGAGACGGCGAGCATAAGATACATGCGATCAGATGGATTCCTGAAGAGCGGCCGGTATGTATCGTACAGATCGTCCACGGTATGTCTGAATATATAGACAGATATGATGAATTCGCCAGATACTTGGCTGACAAAGGCATTATGGTAGTGGGGGATGATCATCTCGGACACGGTAAATCCGTGAGATCGGGAGAGAAGTATGGTTATTTTTGCAAAGAGGATGCGCCTACGGTTCTCGTCCGGGATGAACACAGACTTAAGAAGATGACGCAGAAACAGTATGCGGGAGTGCCCTATATCATTTTGGGGCACAGCATGGGATCTTTCATTGCGCGCAATTATCTGTATCGGTACGGTACGGGAATAGACGGCGCGCTTATCGTAGGAACCGGTATGCAGTCGAAGCCGATACTGTTGTGTGCGCGTATTTTGGCGGGGATAGACGGCGCTTTGTTTGGCGCTGACCATATAAGCAAGCTCGTGGATAAAGCCGCTTTCGGGGTCTATAATAAGAAGATTGATTCGCCGAAGACTCCCTTTGACTGGTTGTCTAGGAATGAGGATAATGTACGCAGATATATTGATGATCCGATGTGCGGTTTCATATTTACTGCAAACGGTTTTCAGACGTTGTTCCGGTTGATCCGTAACCTGCATGATGTGGAAAAATTGAAGAAGATGCCGCGTAGTCTGCCGGTTTTCTTTCTGGCAGGAGCAGACGATCCGGTGGGAGATTACGGCAGGAGCGTAGAACGTGTCTATAAGTCGTTTAAAGAGCTGGGAATGGAAAATGTGCAGATGAAGTTGTATCCCAAAGACAGGCACGAGATTCTGAACGAGGTAGACCGAGAAGATATTTATGGAGATATATACCGCTGGATTCTGCAGAGAATCTGAGTGGACAGGCGGCTGTGAAGACAGTTTGGATTGCTTGATCGGAGTAAGAGACGGACGGAGAGTGCTATGAGGAGACATGGATGGATCAGAAGACTGGGCACGATGTTTTTGCTGTGTATAGCCTGTGTGGCAGCCATGACGATTCTGGTATTCGGCAGTAGAAGCAGAGGAACAGCCGGTAATAAAGGAGAGGAAACGATTGTCGGCCGGATGATCGATATGGTTGTCTCCGGGGAAGTGGACTTGTCGGATGAGGATGATATCAGACGCGCCATCAGTGAAGGGGAGGCGGAATTGGGAATCACTCTGACACAGCAGAACAGAGACAGAATAATTACGTTTATGACGACGTTGGATTCGATCGAGGTGGGTGCGGCAGACTTCATAGATCAGGCAAAACTGAAGTACCAAAAGTACAGCGCGGATATCGTAGAAGACGTAGAAGAGGTCAACGAGACGATTAATGAGGCGGTGGAGGGTGCTGTGGAGAGTGCGGTACAGAACTTCTTCGAGAGTATTTCGCAGTCTGTACAGGATTTTTTTCGGAATCTGACAAACGCATAAATGCTTTGCTTTACGGGACGNATAATAAANACGAATGATTTTGCCTTCTTGGACCATACTATAATTAATATGGAAAAGGAGGCANTTTGCATGAAAATAGCTTTTTTTAGTACAAAACCTTANGACAAAATNTGGTTTGANCCGATGGGAAAAGAATACGGCTTTGACATCCGGTTTTATGAAGTCCCTTTTCAGGAGGAGACGATTACGCTGGCAAGGGGATATGATGCCGTCTGTATTTTTGTCAATGANTATGTCAATGAACAGATGATACAGCAGCTCTATGAGATGAAAGTCAAAGCAGTTCTGNTGCGCAGTGCNGGTTTTAACCATGTGGATGTGAAAGCGGCGGAGGATAAGATCGTGATCTTGCGAGTGCCCAGCTATTCGCCGGAAGCGGTGGCGGAGTTTGCNATGGGCATGATANTGACNGTGAATCGATATACCCACAAGGCTTATAACAGAACGAGAGAATTTAATATGAGCCTGAANGGATTGATGGGGGTGGATCTGTACCGNAANACGGCNGGNATTNTCGGTACGGGTAANATCGGNCAGGCGATGATACGGATNTGCAANGGTTTTGGGATGCGGGTGCTGGCATATGATCTGTATCCGAACTCCAANCTGGATGTGGAGTATGTATCNCTGGANGAATTAATGTCGAGTGCAGACCTGATNTCTTTGCACTGTCCGCTTACATCGGAGACGAAACATCTTGTCAANCGGGAGACGATAGAGCATATGAAGCAGGGNGTGTATCTGGTCAATACGTCGAGAGGCGGNNTGATCGATACCGANGCTCTGATAGACGGATTGGTGGCAGGTAAGTTCGGCGGAGTAGGGCTTGATGTNTATGANGAAGAAGAGGGNATTTTCTATGANGATAAATCGGGAGANATCATGCGGGANGAGAATCTGGCCCGTCTNATGACTTTTCCGAATGTGCTGATTACTTCCCATATGGGATTTTTTACGAAAGANGCGATGCAGGCGATNGCNNGGGTAACGCTTGAAAATGCATATGCNCTGGAAAACGGTCTTCCGCTGGTGAATANAGTAGGTACTGAGGCGGTAGTGAAGTAGCTGTCGTCTCCGCCCGACTTCTTTTGTGTGACAGTCCTTGAATATTGTCNCAAGATACGTTAAAATAANNATGGTAATATATAAAAGGAGCCGCGGCGGAGTTGGAGACAGCATATCAGATCAGAAATGCATATCGTGAAGANTGGCAGGNTGCCATGGCTCTGGCATGGAAAACGTTTCTGCGTTTTGANGCAGATGTCTATTCNCCGGANGGTGTGAAGAATTTNGAGAATTTCATTACGGACTCCACATTGTATCGGATGTTTGTNATGGGAGCGTATCAGATGTTTGTGGCCGTGGAGCACAGNAGGCTTGTGGGCATGATCACNCTCCGCGACACAACNCATATTTCACTTCTTTTCGTGGATGAAGCATATCACAGGCAGGGAATCGGACGCGGGTTGATCGGATACCTGGCTGATTATCTGCGGACGGAAGTGGGNGCCGAGCGTGTGACGGTTAATTCGTCACCCTACGGGGTNGGGTTTTATCACAAGATGGGNTTTCGGGATATTCGCCCCGAAGAAACAAANGATGGCATTATTTACACACCGATGGAATTTATTTTGTAAGATGNGAGGTTTCATATGGAGTATATTAAGAGCAAAGATATNTTTNTGTTGATGCGTGATGTTTTGAANCTGNTCCATCCCAGACTCATGGAGCATGGATCCAGAGTGGCGTACATAGTTTATATGATGNTGAAAGANGGGGGNAAGTACGAGGAATTCGAGCTTGCNGATATTGTCATGACNGCNGCTCTGCANGANATCGGNGCATATAANACGGAACGNGGCAAGATCAACGATATGNTGCGCTANGAATCCAGAGAAAGTATGGCACACTGTATATACGGNTATTTGTTCTTTAAATATCTGTCTCCCGTGCCGGATCTGGCTAAGGTGATCATGTATCATCACATGGANTATGANCAGCTTCAGAAAGTGGATTATGAGTATAAAGAGNTNGCCGCATATGTCAATATTGCNGAGAAAATGGATATTTATTTCTCATCTATGGGAAGNAAGTTTGATATGCATATGTTTCNGAAGCAGGCGGGTACTAAGNTNTCTTCGGANGGGCTGNATCTGTTCTATCAATGCCAGGAAAAGTATGATATTTTNGNGAAGATAAGCAGCGGAGAGTATAAGAAAGAGTTGGATGATATCGTAGAATACATGATCTTTTCCAACGAGGATAAGAAAAANTTNCTGGANATGCTAATGTACTGCNTCGGATTCAGAAGCAAGAGGATGGTAGTGGATAATATTACTACAATCTGCGTGTGTGAGGATATAGCGGAGGAGATGNTGATGTCGGCGGNCGAGAGAGAGATTCTCTATTACGCTACGCTGGTTCATGATATCGGTATGCTGGCGNTTCCNCAGGAGATCNTTGATGCNCCCCGCAANNTGGAGAAGGANGAGATCNGGCTGCTNAGAACGCATGTGGANGTGGCNGGNAANGCNCTGGGACACAGGATGAAAAGAGAAGTGGTCAGCATTGCTCTGGCACATCATGAGAGAGGAGACGGCAGCGGGTATCCNCTTNGGTTNAANGATGTTCAGATGAATTNTCCGNNGAGGATNCTGCAGGTNGCNGATGTCGTNACGGCNCTTGTCAATAAGNGAAGNTACCGTGATGANCTGCCNAANGAAAAGNTTATNAGTATACTGAGCGAGGAGGCNGCCAAGAATCGGTTGAAGCGGCAGGTGGTCGTTACGTTTGTAAAATCTTATGACCGGATNATGAAGCATGTAAGACAGGAATCAGCCGAAATTCTTAAGATGTATGAGACNNTAAACANGCAATATGAACTNATNAGTANGAAGTATAAAATATAGTTTTAGGGGNTNNATGAAAATTTGTAAATTTTTTTTGCAAATTTTGTAGCTTTTTTGTATGCTTTTGTAATATAATAGAGTCATGTATATAGGAGTGAGACTGTTATGGGAAAGTTTTTNGATCTGGACAGTCCTGTCATGAGGCTTTTGAACCGNGTGGCAGACCTGCTGATCCTCAACATANTGGTTATCATCTGTTGCATACCGGTNNTTACGGCGGGANCTGCNTTTACGGCTATGCATTATGTGATATTGAAGATGATAAGGGGNGAAGAAGGGTATCTNATCAGNGGNTTTTTNAAATCATTCGNTCGGAATTTTAAACAGGCNGTGTTNATCTGGCTTNTGATGCTTTTGGTGATAGNGGTCTATGTTGGGGATTCACTGATCTTTAATTATTCGGNAGTNGNNTTTCCGAAACCGCTNGTAATAGCGGTGNTTGNNGTGGGAGTCATNATATTTNTGATAGCGATATATGTATTCCCNTTGCTTGCCAGATTCGATAATACGATNAGGAATACGATNANGAATGCGGCNCTTCTGGCTTTTGCNAATTTGCCGAANACNCTGTTAATGGCANTGTTTTATGNCCTGCCTTTTGTGATAGGCTATTTTTCGACATATTCCTATATATTTATCTTTATGTTCGGCATTTCNNTTCCNGCNTATGGCGCGGCGTGGTTGTACAGTAATATTTTTAAAAAATTTGANCCTGAGCCGGAGCAGGTATCGGATATGNATTTTTCGCTAAATGTAGAATGGGGAGAAGAGGAAANTAATGGAAAGTCAGAATAGGTCAGCNATAGCTTCTTGGNTCNTTCCNNCAGNATTATTNATGATTGTNGTNGTTGTCATGCTCTTNAATTTTTCNACAAAGAGCAGCGCNGAAGCGNCGGATACGGTTTCAAGAAANATAATNAAATCAACGCAGAGCTACGGAGAGANTTTCATNCATGAGATAGANNCTCTNGCNAGANATNTCNCGTCCGNTCANGATTNTGCTGGAACAGGATGCGGCTTGGGANNCGACTCGTGCNNNNAATATGGCGGAGATTTTAGACTCCTGTACGGAGGCGGGGCAGATTATTATATGTAACGGCGAGGGAGCCGGGGTTGATCAGTTCGGTGCGGTGGTTTCCGTCGGCGGTGAAGAATATTTCCAGAATCTGCAGCAGAACGACAGTCTGGTATATATATATAATGAAGAGCAGATTATCGTAGCAGAGCGAATCAAAAGAGAGAATGAAACAAATTATCTGTTGTTGTTCTATCCTATGTCAAATTTCGACGGTTTGATGACTAAATCAGACTTTGATTCCAATTCGTTTCTGACGGTTGTGGATTCGGAGGGAATGATCTTGGGATCAGCTGGAGCCAAGGACAGTAAGTTGTTGAAGGGCGGCAATCTTATGGAAACAATTAAGCCGCAGAATGCCGACGCGGCACGCGCGATCAGGAATCGTCTGGACAACGGATCCCGCGGAACAACTGCTGTAACGGTTGATGGAGAGAGCTGCCTGCTGGCGTATGTGCCGCTTGGTATAAACCAGTGGGAAGTAATCTTAGGCGTCAGTCAGAGTTATGTGGATAAACAGGTCGGACTTCAGTGGAAGAACACGAAGGACATGATGTTATATCTGGTTATTGCAATCTTTGTATTTATCGCTATGGTGGTAGTTATCAATATTATTGGTAAGATCCGCAATAACGAGAAGAAGAAAGAGCTGGAGGACAAGGCGGATACGGATCTGCTCACCGGGCTGACTAACAAACTGGCGACAGAGCGTAAGATCAAAGATTTCATGGCTCAGAATCCGAATTCGCAGTCAATGCTGTTTATATTGGATGTGGATAATTTCAAAAAGATCAATGATACGATGGGGCATGCTTTTGGTGATGAAGTACTTCGTTCACTGGGACAGCAGATCGGTGCGATCTTCCGTGCTACCGACATTATCGGGCGTATCGGTGGTGATGAGTTTATGATCTTCCTTAAGGGAGTGTCCGATGACGATTCCATTCGGAAAGAAGCGAAGAAGGTAGAGAATTTCTTCCGTAACTTCCAGGCGGGTGAATATGTGAAATATGCTGCTACAGCAAGTATCGGTGTGGCAATCTTCCCGCATGAAGGCGATGATTTCGAGACATTGTATAAGGCGGCGGATCAGGGCTTGTATAAGGCAAAGAAGCGTGGTAAGAACCAGCTGGCATTCTACCGTGATGAATGGATGGAGCCTAAGAGCGAGCAGAATTAAATAATTTGATATGAGTATGATATGGAGACGGCAGATGATCTGCCGTCTCTTTTTATGTAATTAGGAAATTGCTCCGTCATTTCGAGTTTGCGAAGATACGTAGTATCTCATAAGCAATATCTCGCTTTTATGCAATCTGCCCAAGAGGTAGATTGGAAAATAAGAGATTTTTTAATCGTAGATTTGTGCCTTGCGGCTGCAAATCCGCAAGCTGGAAGAAAGGTAGGTTTGTCAGTGTGAAAACGGTTGACAATATACCCCATTGGGGTATATGATAATAACTATAGAAAAACTTGAAGTGTAATAAGATCATACGTGGAGGGCAAGCTATGGATGGAATGGAAAATATATGCGCGTGTTGTCATCATAAGAATACGCCGAGAGATACAAAGGAACAGAAGAAACTGCAGAATCGCATTAACCGAATTATCGGGCAGCTTAATGGAATCAAAAATATGATTGATGATAACAGATATTGCGGAGATATTCTGATTCAGATAGGGGCGGTGGAGAGTGCGCTTCAGAGTCTGGGATATGTTGTTCTGGAGGAACATATGCAGACATGTGTGGTGGAGGAGATTGGAAAAGGCAATACGGAAATCATGGCGGAAGCCGTGGAACTGATCAAGAAGTTAAAGTAGGACCGAAGTTTAAAACGGTGTAAGGAAAGATATAACCGAGCAGGGAAAATATAAAACAAAAAAAGAAATAAGATAACTATTCAGTACAGGTCGAAGCATTTACTGCTGAGACCGTAAGAATATGACGAAATAAGACATTGAGAAAGGTATGACGGAGACGGAATGAAAAGTGATAAATTCCAAATAACGGGTATGACTTGCGCCGCGTGCAGCGCGCATGTGGAGAAAGCGGCGGCAGGTGTGGCAGGAGTCGATAAGGTCAGCGTAAATCTGTTAATGAACAGTATGGTAGTGGAATATGATGAACCGGCAACGCCGCAGGCAATCTGCGCAGCAGTAGACGCGGCGGGATACGGCGCTTCCCTTGCAGGAACAGAGGGCGCGGGCACAGCTGATGGAACAGGCGGGAACGCCCGAAGAGAGGCTCTGGAGGATCGGGAAACGCCCCGGATAAGGCGTCGGTTGATTGCATCGCTGTGTCTTTTGCTGCCGCTTATGTATGTGTCCATGGGGCATATGATGTGGGGATGGTATGTTCCCGCAGGATTAGCCGAGAATCCTTGGGCTATTGCATTGTATCAATTATTGCTAACCGGACTGGTCATGGTAATTAATCAGAAGTTTTTTATAAACGGGTTTCAAGGACTCTTGCACAAAGCCCCTAATATGGACACATTGGTAGCGATGGGAAGCGGTGCGGCGTTCGTGTACAGCACGGCAGTTATGTTCCGGATGGGGTCTTATATGGGCGATCGGGAGATGGCTGTACACTGTCTCCACGATATGTATTTCGAATCGGCAGCGATGATTCTGGCGTTGATTACAGTGGGTAAGATGCTGGAAGCGTACAGCAAAGGTAAGACGACCAACGCCATCAAAAGTCTGATGGATCTGGCGCCCAAGACGGCGCATGTGATACGCAGCGGCGAAGAGATTACTGTGCCGGCGGAGGAAGTCATGGCCGGGGAACTTTTTATTGTGAAACCGGGGGAGAGTATTCCTGTAGACGGTGAGGTGCAGGAGGGCGAGAGTGCGGTGGATGAGTCGGCACTGACGGGCGAGAGTCTGCCGGTCGATAAACATGCGGGGGACCGTGTGAGTGCGGCGACACTGAATACGAACGGATCGCTGACCTGCAGGGCCGTGCGAGTGGGGAAGGATACCACATTACAACAGATCATAGATATGGTAGAGAATGCCGTGGCGACCAAAGCGCCTATTGCCCAGATTGCGGATAAGGTTTCGGGCGTCTTCGTGCCGGTGGTCATGCTGCTGGCACTTATAACCGGCATTCTGTGGCTGGCGGCAGGTGCGGGCGTGGGCAAAGCGTTGTCCTATGCCATCAGCGTGCTGGTGATCAGCTGCCCGTGCTCGCTGGGGCTTGCCACGCCGGTAGCGATCATGGTCGGCAACGGCATGGGTGCGAGACACGGTATTTTGTTTAAAAACGCAGTGGCGCTGGAACACGCTGGAAGGACGGATTTCGTCGTGCTGGATAAGACCGGCACCGTTACGGAAGGAAGTCCGGCAGTAACCGGGATGCGGCCAGCACAGGGAGTATCCGAGCGTGAACTGTTACAGGTGGCGGCGGCGCTGGAGAGTAAGAGTGAACACCCCTTAGCTAAGGCAATCTGTGAACGTGCCGAAACGGATCAGCTTCAGGTACAGTCGGTGGAAAACTTTCATGCACTTCCGGGTTGGGGCGTGGAAGGGCTGCTGGACGGCATGACCGCGGTGGGCGGCAACAATGCGCTTCTTACTGAGCGCGGGCTTCTTACGGCTGATATGCGAAGAGCCGGTGATGAGATGGCGGAGGAAGGCAGGACACCGCTGTATTTTGCGCACGGAGACAGGCTTATGGGTATGATTGCCGTCGCGGACGTGGTGAAACCGGACAGCGCTCAGGCAGTTAACGAGCTGCGTAATATGGGCGTACAGGTAGTTATGCTGACCGGAGATAACAGGCGGACGGCACGGGCGATCGGAAGGCAGGTAGGCATTTCGGCAATTGTATCAGATGTTCTGCCAAATGATAAGGAAGCGGTAGTCAGAAGGCTGTCCGAATACGGGCGTGTTGCCATGGTCGGGGACGGAATTAACGATGCGCCGGCGCTCACCAGAGCGGACGTGGGGATTGCCATAGGCGCGGGAGCGGATGTGGCGCTGGAAGCGGCGGATATCGTATTGATGAAGTCCAGACTGACCGACGTTTCGGCGGCAATCAGACTTTCCAGACAGGTGCTTAGGAATATTCATGAGAATCTGTTTTGGGCATTCTTTTACAACTGCATAGGTATTCCGCTGGCGGCAGGCATACTTGTTCCCACGTTAGGTATCAGCTTAAACCCGATGTTTGCGGCGGCTGCGATGAGCCTGTCCAGCTTCTGTGTGGTGACCAATGCCCTGCGGCTTAACCTGTTTGCGGTACAGTCAGACAGGCGAGACAGGAAGAAGAAAGAAATTCCGATGCCGGAATTTATAATAAATAAGGAAAACAAGGAGGAAAACAAAATGGTTAAAACATTGGAGATCGAGGGTATGATGTGCGCGCATTGTCAGGCGCATGTACAGAAAGCTTTGGAGGGCGTGGAAGGTGTGACTCAGGTGGTTGTCAGTCTGGAAGAGAATAAGGCGACTGTAACCGCTGATACCGAGATTGCGGATCAGAAGCTGATTGACGCCGTGACCGAGAGCGGATATAAAGTACTGACGTGCGGAGCGTAACACATTTGAGGTTGTGTATGCGGTTTTACGTGCTTTGTTAAATGTGTATAGTTAAAACAGAATTTCTTAGTCAACTTGTCTAGTGAAGTGAAAATAAGCTGATAAAGTAAGCAATTTCTACAATGGAACGCAAAATCTTTGTGAAATAATGGCATAGCAAACATGAGCAAAGTTCGCTATACTAATTTCAGAATCAATTTTCGGTGAGCGATTATTGATAGAATAAAAAAACAAAAGTAGGAGGCAATCATGGCAAGTTTATCATTAAAGAACGTCTGCAAAGTTTATCCGAACGGCTTTGAGGCAGTAAAAGATTTCAATCTTGAAATCGCAGATCAGGAATTCATTATTTTCGTAGGACCTTCAGGTTGTGGTAAATCTACAACACTTCGTATGATCGCAGGTCTGGAAGACATTTCTTCCGGCGAACTGAAGATCGGTGACAGAGTAGTAAACGATGTAGAGCCTAAAGACAGAGATATCGCAATGGTATTCCAGAACTACGCTCTGTATCCTCATATGTCTGTATATGACAATATGGCATTCGGTCTTAAGTTAAGAAAAGTTCCGAAGGACGAGATCGATAAGATGGTTAAAGAGGCAGCTAAGATTCTTGACCTGACAGCACTTCTTGATCGTAAGCCGAAGGCTCTGTCCGGTGGTCAGAGACAGCGTGTAGCTATGGGTCGTGCAATCGTTCGTAATCCTAAGGTATTCCTGATGGATGAGCCGCTGTCCAACTTGGACGCTAAACTTCGTGTACAGATGCGTGTTGAGATCTCCAAATTACATCAGAGATTAGGCACCACGATCATCTATGTAACACATGACCAGACAGAGGCTATGACACTTGGTACAAGAATCGTTGTTATGAAAGACGGCGTGGTTCAGCAGGTAGATACACCTCAGAACTTATATCAGAAGCCTCAGAACCTGTTCGTAGCAGGATTCATGGGATCTCCTCAGATGAACTTCCTTGATGCCGTTGTTGAAGTAAGCGGCGATACTGCAAGCTTGAAGGTAGCTGGTAAGACAATTCCGCTTCCGGCTGCTAAGTCTAAGAAACTGATTGATGGTGGTTACGCAGGTAAGACCGTAACATTCGGTATCCGTCCTGAGGATGTATATGATTCCGAGGCATTTATCGCGTCAGCTAAGTGCGTATTCGAGTCTACGATCAAGGTTTACGAACTGCTTGGTGCAGAAGTTTACTTATACTTTGATCTTGCTGAGTTCCCGATTACAGCCAGAGTAGATTCCCGTACAACAGCAAGACCGGGTGATACAGTTAAGTTTGCTTTCGATGTTGAGAAGATTCATGTATTCGACAAGGCTACAGAGCAGACCATCACCAACTAATTAGAATGATTTCAAAGGGGATGCATAGGCATCCCCTTTATTTTGTAGAAGAGAGGTTACTATATGATATCAAGTCAAGTGATCCGGAGTAGTATAGAAGAACTCAAGGCTATTTCCAAGATCGATCTGAGTGTTTGGGATTTGGAGGGTAAGGTGGTTGCATCCACTTTTGAATCCGATGAGATCACGCCGGCACTCATTAGCGGATTTGCCGATTCACCAGCAGACAGTCAGGTGATCGGTGCGCACCATCTGATGAAAGTATTGGATGAAGAGGAACTGCTGTATATTCTGGATGCCAGAGGCAGCGGAGAGGACGCATATATGTTGGGCAAGATTGCGGTCAGTCAGCTTCAACATTTGATTATTGCGTATAAGGAAAGATATGACCGCAATAACTTCTTCCAAAATTTGCTGTTGGATAACATGCTTCTTGTTGATATCTATAACAGAGCCAAGAAGCTGCATATAGAGGCATCCGTCAGAAGAGCGGTATTTTTGATTGAGACGGATAAGGAGAAAGATTCTGCATCTACCGAGTTGCTAAACGGTATGTTCTCCGCACAGGTGGGAGATTACATTACGGCAGTGGATGAGAGTAATGTGATTCTGATCAAAGAGCTGGAGCAGGAGGATGACTATACAAAACTTGATCAGGTTGCAAATACGATTGTGGACATGATGAACATGGAGGCAATGACGAATGTACGTGTGGCATATGGTACGATCGTGAACGAACTGAAAGAGGTTTCTAAGTCTTATAAAGAGGCTAAGATGGCGCTTGACGTAGGTAAGATCTTCTATGCAGAGAAGAAGGTGACCGCCTATAATACGCTTGGAATCGGCCGTTTAATTTACCAGCTTCCGATCAATCTTTGCCGGATCTTTATTGATGAGATTTTCGGCTCGAATATACCGAGTGAACTGGATGACGAGACATTGACAACGATTAATAAGTTTTTTGAGAATAATCTGAATGTGTCCGAGACTTCCAGACAGCTTTTTGTACACCGTAATACACTGGTGTATCGTATTGAGAAACTGGAGGCAAGTACCGGATTGGATATCAGGACGTTCGAGGATGCCCTGACCTTCAAAATCGCGCTGATGGTTGTTAATTATATGAAATATCTGGATTCTTTAGATTATTGATGAGAGTCGGAGATACGCTCTTTCGTGCCGGATAGCATCCGTTGGATGTTTATCCGGCATTTTTTGCCGTATTGGTGCATATATTCATAGTGTACGGATATTGATGCCCCGAAGACAAACCGGCGGGTATCGATTGATCCATGCGCCAGTATGATATAGGAGAGAGGGAGAGTGTATGTATCAGAAGGAAATCATATATATAGGTCTGTATAAAGATGGAATCAGAATGGGGAGCGCCGGTTTTGTAAAGGTGGAGAGTCGTGATAAAGACAGCAGATTATACTTGAAAATTCAGAATATTCCACATAATATAAACGGAAGATTTCCGATCCGTGTCTATAATGGAAGCGGTTGGAAGGAATTAAACGGCATTACGATTCAGGACGGCAGCGGCATCTGGAAAGATGATCTTGCGGATCAGACGAACCATGCGATGATTCAGGTTATGCTGCCCGGCGGATATTTGCTGGAAGGGAAGAGTAAATTCGCAGTAGGGGCGCGGGAGCATATAGAGCCGCAGGGAGAAACAATAGTACAAAAAGAGTCAGTGCCGCAGCAAAGGACAGTTGCTCAAAGAGATATAGAACCGAGAGATAAAGCGGTTACCCATAAGGAAATGGAAACGGAAAATGAAGCAATTACCCAAAGAGACTTAAAACCGGAAAATAAAGCGACTGCCCGTAGAGACATGGAATCAGAAAACAAAGCGGTTACACAAAGAGACATGGTGCCGGAAAATAAAACGATTTCCCGTAGAGACATAGAATCGGAAAATAATGCAATGGCTCAAAGAGACATAGAACCGGAAAACAGAATGAGTCTCCAAAGAGACATGAAGTTTGAAAATGAATCCGCCTCGCAGAAAGATATGGAACAGGCGATTAGGGCAGAGCAGTCACGATACGCGAACACACCGACTACGGTTATCATTACGGAAGAACTGCCTCGACGTACAGTGAGAGAAGACGAACCCGAACACGATAACATGCCGGTATACTCTGTAAAAGAGGACAAGTGGGAGCAGATTTTAGATACTTATGAGAAAATACATCCATACGGTGACGAGCGGGTCTATGTCAAGATCGAACCCAAGGATTTTGTGATTTTGCAATCGAAATATCAGCAGTTGGTCAATAACAGTTTCCTGCTGCATGGATTCTATAATTACCGTTACATAATTCTGGGAAAGGAACAGGATTATTATCTGGGTGTACCGGGCGTATTCTATGAGCGTGAGAAGATGGTTGCGCTTATGTTCGGATTTGAAGCGTTTGAATGTCCGGGAGGTAATGTGAGAGCGGGAGAATTCGGGTATTATCTCAGAAAAGTGGAATTATGAGAAAGAAAAGTGTTTACTTAAACGTGAACTTTGCATAATTGTGAGCTTTACAAATTTAAAACCGTGCGTTTTATGTCGAACTTAACCCATGTACGTTACCTTTACAGTTAACTCCGCCAGGCACCCTCACGGCACATGAGAGCTTCCACTTAGTGCTGCTGTGTTCCCACCCTGACACGGTTCATGGATTCCCATTGCGTAAGACCCAAACTTCAACGCCACTTATAAAGGGCAGCTACACAAGCGTACGCCCTCGATAAAACATCACCCCCACTAGAGCGGATTGTGGGTACAGGACACCGCTAACGCCCCGGCTGCACGGTTTTATTAGTATACTGTTTTTTTATGCATTTGTCAACGGTCGTCACAGATTCTCATTGTCGATCATGCGGTATCCGATGCCGATCTCTGTAAAAATATACTGGGGATCAGCGGGGTTTTGTTCTAATTTGCGGCGAATATTGGCCATGTTTACACGCAGGATCCGGTTGTTGCTGTCCGCATATGGTCCCCATACATGAGTGATCAGCGTATCGTAGGTAATTACTTTGCCGGCATTGCGGGCGAGGAAGGTCAGTATCTTATACTCAATCTGGGTAAAATGGATAATGTCGCCGGCCACGGTTATCGTATGTTTATCATAGTCAATAACAAGCTCTTTCGCTGTGTATCTGCTCTGCCCGGAGACAGGGACGCCGTTGATTAAGGAAGAACGGCGCAGCGCAGTGCGTATTCTTGCCAGCAGCTCGGACGTGCCGAAAGGTTTGGTAATATAATCGTCAGCGCCCGCATCCAGAGCTTCTACTTTCTCCTCTTCCTGGGTTCTGGCGGAGATAACAATGATGGGAATATTGCTCCACTCTCTGACATTGCGTATTACGTCGATGCCGTCCATGTCGGGAAGACCAAGATCCAGGAGGATCAAGTCGGGACAGCCGGAGGTCGCCAGAGACAGACCATTTGCGGCATTTTCTGCAAAGCTTACTTTATAGTTTTGTGTCCGCAGTGTGGTTGCGATAAAATTACATATATTTTTCTCATCTTCGATCAATAAGATTTCATGTCTGAGATTCATAGAAAATCCTCCGTTTATACGGTTCTGGTTTGTTATTCTCCTTTTGGAAGCGTAAAATAGAATTCTGCACCCTGTTCATGATTTCCGGCGTTAATGGTGCCGTTGTGAGCCGTGATAATCGTCTTGCAGATGGACAGGCCGATCCCCATTCCCTTTTTAGAGTCGGATTCACTGTTTCCGATATAAGAATTACCATCAAAAATATTGTTTAATCGCTCCGGATCAATACCGATCCCGAAATCTTTAACATGAAAGGTCACATTGTGTTCATCGTCGTCCACATAGCACAGGATCGGCTTTCGGCTCTGTGAATGAACGATCGCATTTTCCAGCAGATTGATCAGTACCTGCTCGATTAATATGGCATCCATCGGCAGGATGAGAAGATCCTCGGGCACCGAGACATTGACGGAAGCCTCCGGAATCCTTTTCTTCAAACGATTGATGGCGGCGGAGACGATCTCCTCCACTGATTCATCGGTTTTCTTGACTGCGGAAGATTGACCATGAATACGGGTCACGGATAGGAGATTTTCCACCATATTGAGCAGCCAGTTGGCATCCTCGCGAATATGCGTCACAATAGCAGTCTTTTCCGATTCATCAAGTAGTTCAGTGCTGTCCAGATAAGAGGAGCTGGCGCCGATAATGCCGGTCAGCGGCGTTCGCAGATCGTGGGATACGGCGCGCAGCAGATTGGCACGCATTTTTTCCTTCTCTGTCTCTGAGAGCAGCTTGTCCTTCTCGGCGATCATACGGGCCTGCTGTTTCATATTGGTAGTCATGGTGCAGGTAAGCAATGTTACACCGAGCATTTCTAAAAAAGTGATCGGGTAGCCGGAGAGCGTAAAATTCAGTTCAAAATAAGGGTAAGTGAACAGATAATTTACACAGACCACGGCAATCACGGAGGAAATCAGTCCCGGCAGATATCCGTCCGTATAGCGCACGATAACAATCAGCGCAAGAATATAGATCGGTGCAATATTGCCGGAGTTTTCCGGTACATGATAGAAAAAAAGGAATGCAAAAGCAGTTGCGACCGCCAGACCGGACAGAGGAATAATGATATTTTTAATAAGAGATTTTGTCTTTGTTTTGGTCATAATAGATACTGAGGGCATGACTATGTGCTCCTTTCCCGTTTATTATACCTTCTTTGCCGTAAAAGCAAAATAGAAAACAGCGTTAAAAAGGCGTTAAGAAAGAGATAAGAAAATATCAAGAAAACGCTAAATGTATGCTAAAAAAAAGCTGATCAGCTGTTGCGGATCAGCTGAATATGCTAGTATTCAGAATAGAGAATGACATAAGGAGGAAATCAAAATGCAAATGGACGTTTGGTCTGTTGTTTCAATCATACTTGTTGTGATCGGATTTTTTGGTGGAATCTGGTATGAGCATAAGTAAATGAGACTGACGGAAATGAAGAATGAGATATGCTTGGGCGGGCTGTCTGAAGGAGAACTTCGGACAGCCCGCCCTTTCTCTTACTGATACATAGCGTAGCCGAATTTGATCTTACGATAGAGCTTCCATAGGATCACAGCAGGCATACTGATCAGCAGATATAGTGCACTGAGTACGCCGGTCAGGCCGCCTACTGCACAGATAATTATCATTCCGATATTCATGAGATGTCGCCCCTCTTTCTTGTGTATTATTCACACGCCATTATAAGGACTGTAGGACAGGCATGGAATAGGAAATGGGGTTTTTTAGCGCAAGCTGAGCAAGATCATAACGCGATATTAGCACGGATTTAGCATAATTTTAACGACAGTGTAAAACAGAGTAATTTTGTCTGGCTATGCCGTGCAGATGTTGCGGTGGCGTGGTGAAAGTAAATGGTTAACAAAATACGATATTTTGTTGCCCGTGTCAACCCCTCTTTTCAAAAAAATATCGCCGCAAAATCCCTTAAAATACGACAACCGTAGTATATAAAGTAAAAAATGAAAGTATTGAATGTTTCGCACTACGTTAAATGCCACAAATCCAGTAAACACTGGCAATACAGTGTACGAGACGGTTAACACAATATCGTATTATGTTCCCACAGAGGAAAACGAACGTAGCTCCGAAAGCGTAATCCGGGCAGTTACAAATCAAAATTCACGTTTTCCGAAGAAGGAGGGAAATGTATGGAAATCGTACAAAGCATTATGAAAAACAATCCCTGTTATAAGGCAGGGAAAAGGATTACGGTAAAAGGATTGATGCTGCATAGCGTAGGCTGTCCGCAGCCTTCGGCGGAAACCTTTATCCGTAATTGGGACAAACCGGAGCAGGAGAGGGCCTGCGTGCATGCCTTTATAGACGGCAATACGGGCAAGGTATATCAGACTCTTCCGTGGGATCATCGGGCGTGGCATGCCGGCGGCAGTGCAAACAATACGCACATCGGTGTGGAGATGTGTGAGCCGTCTTGCATCAAGTACACGGGAGGAGCCACTTTTACCTGTACGGATCAGACTGCTGCAATGGAAGTGATTAAGCGTACTTACGATGCGGCGGTAGAACTGTTTGCATTCCTGTGTCAGGAGTATCATCTGGACCCTCTGGCGGATGGAGTAGTCATCAGCCATAAAGAAGGGCATGACAGAGGCATCGCATCGGGACACGGCGATCCGAATCATCTCTGGAACGGCGTGCAGAGCGGTTATACGATGGAGGGCTTCCGCAAAGATGTCAAAGCTGCCATGGGATCGGAACAGACGGTGCAGCAGACGGCACAGGTTATAGCCGGACAGGCAAGGGAGGCTGCAGAGAAGGCACAAGCCATAGCAGGACAGGCAAAGGAGGCTGTCGGGAAAGCACAAGCGGAAACGGTACAGAATCAGGGCAGCAGGACGATGGCAGCAGTCGGAAGCGATATGCATATTTCCGACAGAGGCGTAGAGCTGGTCGCTAAGTATGAGGGATGTCGTCTGGAAGCTTATAAATGCCCTGCGGGAGTGTGGACGATTGGTTACGGACATACTGCCGGCGTGAAGGAGGGGGACACACTCGCATCCGAGGTGGCGGCTAAATCGCTTCTGAAAGAGGATCTTGCCAAATACGCGGGTTATGTGAATGCCTGTGTGAAGAAAGGAGTAATCAGCTTCGCGTTGAACCAGAATCAGTTCGATGCCCTGACAAGCTTCTGCTATAACTGCGGCAACGGAAATTTGGAGAAGCTGGTTAACGGCAGGGATGCGGCTACAGTAGCGGATAAATTACTCCTGTATAACAAAGGCGGCGGTAAGGTGCTCCCGGGACTTGCACGGAGAAGAGAAGAAGAGCGGGAACTGTTTCTCGCGTAATGCGAAAATCCCGGTTCAGACATCGAAGAAAGGAGATTTAGCCATTGGCTGACGAAAGATACGATTACAGCGAATTTATTCCTCTGGACGATCTTGTCTATGCACCGCTGCATGCGCTGGCGCGCTCCAATGAGCAGCTTCGCGCACGTGTAGTTGACACTATTAAAAATATGGGGACGCTGCGGCAGAACGGAAAAGAAGAGACCGTACAGTTAAGCAACATGAATATTGCCTATGAACAGATCAGGCCGGAAGGTGACGAGGGCTATAACGTGGATAACCTCCAGATGCAGATTCCGCTCATTTCCATCATTCCGATTACAAATCTGAATGTGGACAAGGCGGAGATCGATTTTGACACAGAGGTCAGGGCGGAGAAGGGTGAGCAGGGACAATACACCATCAACGCACGAATCTGCTCGCCGGAACAGAGAGAAAGTGATTTCCTGCCCCGGGTTTCTTATCGGATGCGGGTCAGTTCACTGCCTGCCACCGAAGGGGTCATGCGTCTGACGGACCAGTTCAGTGCGAACCAGATCGCGAAGAAGACAGATACTACACCGGTGGCGGTGGACGGTAATCTGGGCAGCGATGAGCAGAAGGATATCTGGCAGGAAACGACGAAGCTGAAGGCGAAGATCAAGAGACTGAAGCGGCTTTACCAGAAGATAGGGGATATGATTGCAGAGCAGGAGCGGATGGAAGAGATCGGCAAAAGCGTCTATGCAGATACGGCGAGGGAGTTCGATAAGGATAAATATCTGATGGCACAGACCAATATTGCCAATCGCATCATGGAGTATCAGGAAAAGATTATGAATCGGGAGATCGAGTATGGATTGGAGAAAGATTATGAGTAAACGGAAGGTGAGCAAGAAGCAGAATGCCGGGGAGCAGAAGGCGGAAGCGCACAAGCCTGCCGGGCAGGATAGAAGGAAGGAGCTGGAACGTCTGATTCTGGAATATACGGAGGAACTGGCGGAGGATATCAATCTGCGTCTGCTTGCACAGCAGGAGATCGAACCGGCCGGGTTTAGACACGGCCGCTATCACACCGGCGCGGTGCTCTATGTGGAGAGCATCATCGTTACGGATATCCGATATCCGGCAATGAAGAAAAGGAGCAGCTCATTTAAGAATCTTGGAAATAATGTCAAAAAAATTTTAAAGCGGAGGTAGTGTATGAAGATAGCAGAGCAATTTGCGGGATTACAGATGGATCAGCTGATCGGCGGACCGCTGCGTGCGGCGGCGGATGCTAACGCCCATATGGCGAACTCTACGGCGGATTTTATCAATAAGATCGGATTTGATAATAAGGGCAATGTGCGCAATGTCATGTTCGGATACCAGAAACGCACCGCCAATGAGGACGGCACCAGTAATCTGGATGAATTAAAAGTGGCGGTACCGATTCTTGCCATTGTGCCGATTCCGAATCTGCAGGTGGACGAGGTCAATATTCTTTTTGATATGGAAGTAAAACAGAGCCAGCGCGAGGAGGAGACCATGGATATGAGCGCCAGCATGGATGCTTCCCTGAAAATATGGCCGGTTAAGGTGAATGTGACCGGCAGTGTCAGTTCCCATCAGTCTAACACGAGATCCTCGGATAATTCCGCGAAATATCATGTGGACGTCCGTGCGACCAATCATGGGATACCGGAAGGGCTGGCAAGGGTGCTTGATATGATGGCAGCTAACGTGGCGCCGTCACTGGTGAGCAGTACTTTGAAGGACGGCAACGGGCAGGACTTGTCTGAGCAGGCAAGAATTAAGGCGGAACGCCTGAAACTGCTGCGCCAGGAAATCCGTCAGATCGAGGAACGCCTGATGGCTGCGAAAGACGGTTTTACAGCAAATCTGACACAGCTTAAGAAGGTTGCGTCTGTTCAGTTAAATACCTATAAAGAAGCGATGACCAGAAAGATGAACAGCTTCGGTGCGGTTAATTATGATAAGGAGATCAGTGCAGCCGCGGAGAAGGGCGAGACGCAGAAGGTGGCAGAGTTAGAGGAAAAGAAAGCGGCGGAAGAGAAACAGGTAACAGAGTACAGTGATGCCATGGCGGAGGTTAATCAGGCATGGAGTAACTTCCAGTCACAGGCGGGTGAGCTGGTGAAGTTGATTGCCGACAGTGAGAATATAACCGACGGCGTATCGGAGATCTTCGCACTGAAAGCTTTAAACGGCGAACTGAAAGTGGCACCGTATGCATCCGGCGAATCGCAGTACAGCGCTATGACGGCAGCACAGAAGGTTGCGGTGGACGGTCAGAGGAACGTCAGCAGACTGGAGAGCGAGCTGATCAATAAGAAGGCGGAATACAGCGATGCGATTGCAGGTAAGGCGCCGGCAATCACTGCTAAGAGCGGCGGCAGCTCTGGCGGAACAAGTTCCGGCGGTGGTGCGGCGAAAGGCGCGGCCAAAGGTAATTGACAGACTTATAGGGGCGGTTCCCGGTGAGCCGCCCTTCCCATGGAAGGAAGATATCAATGGATAAGAGAGAGAAAGCCGGGATGACGGATGTCCACTATGTCAAGCTGGTGCCCATCGGCAGCGTAAACCCGAACAATCCCTTGTCAGAAGAAAGCAAGGAGGCACAGGCAGCGCTTCTCAACCGCTGTCTCAATGATTATCCGAAAGGAATTATCATCGGCAAAGATATTGCCGTGGGGCGCTATCAGGTCGGCGAGCATGAACTGACAATGGAAAAAATCACTTACCATGTCGGATTCACACGGAAGCCCGTGTGGTTAGAAGACGAAAAGGAGAAGATGGTATGACAGTAGATGAAAAGAAAGAGAAGGATAAATTGATTTTATATGTTAAGGGCAGATTGGACACGACGACGGCACCGCAGCTTGAAGAGATCATAGCGGGGAAGACAACAGGGCTTGCAGAGCTGGTCTTAGACTTTACGGAGTTAGAATATATATCTTCGGCGGGACTGCGAGTGCTGTTATCTACCCATAAGGTCATGTACAAACAAGGCGGAAGCCTGATCATAAGAGGCATCAATGATGAAGTCATGGAAGTTCTGCACATCACAGGATTTCTGGATATCTTAAATGTGAAGAAGGGCGTGTGATACCGTTGAACGGCGTGTGAAGAGAGGAGGAAGACATGGAGGCAGTCATAAAATCAAATACGGAAGCGGATGTCAAAACGGAACAGACGCTCATGCTGGCAAGCAGGGGAAAACAGCCGATCACCGTGCACCTCAGATTGTTCCGATCCGGTGATGAGAATGGCATGATCGCCTGCATCAGGGACGAGTACGGTGATACATATTTCAAGACAGGATTCTACGATCCGGAGTATCTGCGCAGAGAGGCGGAGGAAGGGATCATCACGTTTCTGATTGCGGAGACGGATGAGGACGGTATTATCGGTATGATGATTCTGAAGGAGTTCTATCCGAAGGAATCCATGTGTGAGATCGCCTCACAGATTTTCCGCAAGAAATACAGAGGCTATGGTCTGGCAATGCCATTTTTTGAGTACGGGATGAAGCTGTTGCTGTCACGTAATTATTCGGCAGCATTCTGCCTGACGGTGCTGTTTCACGATGTAACCCAGCGGTTATTGTACCGCTTAGGTATGCGGGCGACAGGACTGGTCATGAATGTGTTTGATGTGGATCACATTATCCATTCTTACAATAACGGCAGAAACCGGAAACATTCTCAGGGTATTCAGATCCGTGCGGTAGGCAAACGGGATGCGGGCGTTGTGTATCTGCCGGAGGAACATTACGCATTCTGTCGGGACATATACGCTTCACTCGGGGCAGTGTTTACGATTGCCACGGCGGATATCCGCAGGATACCGGATGGTGAAGATCGTGAAGCGCAGGATCGGACGGGGCAGCTTCCGGTTTATACGGAGATGGAGTATGTAAATGACGATCTGCAGCACAGCCTGACGATTGACATCAGACGTGCAGGCAGGGATCTGGATAAGCGTATTACGAAGCTGCATACGCGATATCCTCTGCAGGGGAAGCAGACGGCGGTAGTATATATAAACTGCAACGATCCGGGTGCTGTATGGGCATATGAGGTCTTACAGGAAATGGGCTATTTCTTTACCGGTTTAAAACCGCTGTGCAGTGAACGGGAATATATCGTGATGCACCATGAGGGAGAGGTACAGATTTATTTCGAAGATTATTGGGTGAGCGGGGAGTTCGCGAACCTGATCGGGTACGTGGAGACGTGTTATAAAAAATGCCGCCAGCGCAGACTGATGTGAGAGGCATGGAAGAGAAAGGAAAGAAAAATGGCGCGGAAAAAGAAGAGAACACGCAGAAAAAAGAGAATAGGACAGAAATTAAACCAATTGCTTCTTGCCATGGTATCGGCGGCGGTGGTGATCTCCGGAACGGTCAGTGTATATAGTCTGTATTCCATGAAGCATATCGCGACGGAAAACGGCACGGAGCTGGGGCAGACTGCCGCGGAGGACGCCGAGAAGGCATTGGAAAATCTGGCGGTAGAGAATCTGCGGAGTATCGCAGTGGAGAAGGCGGCGTATATCGAGGAAAAATTTGCGGCGGTGGAAGCGTATGTGCTGGGAATTGCGGATCAGGCTCAGGCAATTTACGAAAACCCGGAGGAATTTCCCGACAGAAGAGTAGCGCCTCCGGTTCGTGATTCTAATCTTCTGGCGGCACAGCTTCTCTGGTCTGAGCGGCTGGATGAAGAGGGAAGAGAAGGAAGCGCGGCAACGCCCCCTCTCACGGAGGAAATATTGAAGCTGGGAAACTTACAGGACATGCTGGTGCAGTACAACGCCCATAATGATATGGTGTCCTCCACTTATGTGGCTACGGAGAGCGGCTGGATGATTCAGGCGGATTACATTGCGTACAGTAAATATAATATGACCGGAGCGGATGCAGACCCTGCACAGCCGATTTTCTATGAAGCGGCAGGAAGGCAATGGTATATGCGTGCCAAGGAAAGTGAAGCCGGACAGATCATATATACGGACGTGATCAAAGATATTCACGAGGGAGGGGACTGTATCGTCTGCGCCAGCCCGATCTATCATGATGGAGAGGTCGTGGCGGTTGCGGGCGTGGGTTCCTATCTGGATACGGTCAATAACGCTGTACTGAATGTTGACATCGGAGAGGCGGGCTATGCTTTTCTGGTCAATGAAAAAGGACAGGTGCTGGTATCGGGCAGCGCTGAGGGAGAGACTGCAGCTTATGCGGAACAGGCAGTGGATCTGCGGGCAAGCGGGAACCGGGCGCTGGCGGATGCGGTGATCGGTATGGTAGAGGGAAGGTCGGACTCGCTGGAATTGTCACTGGACGGAAAAGACGTATATCTCGCTTATGCACCGCTTAACAGTCTGGGTTGGAGTTTCGTCACGGTGATCGATGTAGCGGAGGTTGTGGCGCCGGCGAAGGCAAGCCAGCAGCTTATCCTGTCATTAACATCGGACATGGCAGGCAGACAGGATACGGCGATTCGCAGGGTGATTGTTTTCTTCGTTGCGATACTGGTTGTGATTATTCTGCTCGGATGTATTTTCGGAACACTGTTTTCCAAGAAGCTGACGGAACCGATCCGTACGCTTACGAAAGAAGTGGCAAAGTTAGACGGCGGTAATATGGATTACCGTATTTGCCTGAGTACCGGAGATGAGATTGAGGATCTGGGACATGCGTTTAACGGCATGGCGGAGCAGATACAGAGTTATGTGCAGAATCTTGCTTCCATCACGGCGGAGAAAGAACGTATCAGAACAGAGATTCAGGTGGCCTCCCATCTACAGGCGGATATGCTGCCCGAGGCGGTCGGTGCATTTGATGACAGGGATGAGTTTGATCTGGCAGCCTCCATGACGCCGGCTAAAGGCGTGGGAGGAGATTTCTATGACTTCTTCCTGTTGGACGAGAATCGCCTGGCGCTTGTTATGGCGGATGTATCAGGCAAGGGAGTGCCGGCGGCGCTGTTCATGGTCGTATCCCGCACACTGATTCGCAGCCGTCTTATGACGGTAGGAAAAGAGGGAGAAGATCTGGCGTATATGGCCGAGGAAATTAATCGGAGTCTCTGTGATAACAATAAGAACGGCATGTTTGTTACGGCATGGATCGGAGTATTAGACGTTACTACCGGTGAAGTAGCATATGTCAATGCGGGGCATTGCAGGCCATTGCTGCGCCGTAAAAATGGTTCCTGTGAATATGACGATATGCTGGGAGGACTGGTCCTTGCAGGCATGGAAGACGCCGCGTATAGGCAGGGAAATCTGCGGTTAAGACAGGGGGATACCCTGTTACTCTACACCGACGGCGTAACGGAAGCGACCAGTCTGCAGCAGCAGCTATATGGTGAAGACCGGTTGATACGCACTATTGCGGATGCCGACAGCGTTACACCTGAGGAGCTGCTGCAGGCGTTGTGGAAGGACGTAGATGAATTCCAGAAAGATGCGGCACAGTTTGATGATATTACGATGCTGGCAGTTACTTATCACGGCAACGGCTTCGAGGAGAAGAGTGATAAGCCGGACATGGATAAAATGAAGGATTTTGCAGATTTTGTGGAACAGGTGCTGGAGGAGAACGGCATATCAATGAAGACTGTCATGAAGATCCAGATGACAGTGGATGAGATCTACTCCAATATATGCTATTACAGCGGCGCGGAGGAAGTGACCGTCGGGATACGGGTAGAGGAGAGCTCTGATCAGAAGGACAGGAGATATAAAGAAAGCAGGGTGAAGAAAGAGATCACACTTTATTTCGAGGATGACGGCATGCCGTACAATCCGCTGGAACGCCCCGATCCGGATGTAGAGAAACTGTTAGAGCAGAGAAAGGAGGGCGGCTTAGGCATCTATCTGGTCAAGAAGCGTATGGACAGGGTGGAGTATGAATACATAAATGAAAGGAATAAATTAACGGTGTACAAGACGAATGAGGAGTAGCCGCTTCAGAACGGAGGGAAATGTTTTATGACGCGGTATGATAAGATCAGATTTATCGTGCAGATCGCAGAGGCGGCTGTGTCGGACTGGCGGGAGCGGCATATCTGTCTGCCCTCTGTCACGGTGGCGATCGCCATAGAGGGAACCGACTGGGGAAGAGCGGCGGTCTATACAGAACACAGGTGTCTGTTTCCGCACAGACACGATGGCATACACGGCCATGATACCGTGCATGGCGCGGTGCGTTCTCACAACGAATATCTTACTGTCTGGCGGGGCGAAGGACAGCAGTATCCCAACTGGGAGGACCTAGGGAAAGAATATTATATTCTTGCGGCACAATGTCTGCAGTCTGCGGAGTATCCCTACAGTCCTGACAAGGAGTTTGAGGCTAAGATTGTGGAGCTGGTAGAGCGGTATGAGTTGACGGGGTATGACGTTATGTAAGAAGATTATTTTTTTAAGGAGGAAAAGAATTATGAATGGAATAGAAATTAGTATTTTAGGGACAAAGTATGTTTTCTATGGAATTAGTGAAGAACTGGCAGAGAATATCCGGCAGTTAGCGGGAAGAAAGGAGTTTCAGGCAGATCTCAGATCATGGGGACTTTGGCTGCAGAGTATGATGCGGAAGGCAGTCGTTGTTGAGACAACAAGCAAAGCTGACAGTATTGTCGTGTGCGATCCGTATGGAATGATCGGGCAGGACGAGAGTGATATATCTTTGCAGAAGCTTGCCGACGCGGAGATACCGGAGGAGGAAAAAGCGAAAATAACCGAGGAAAAAGCAAACATAGCGGTCAGTGCGTTTGTTGAGGCGCTGGGCGGAAATGTCAAAGGTGAAACGCTAAACTGGCAAAATGCCATTAAAGAAATGTTCACCTCTTTTGTTTGCAGTGCAAAAGGAAGGGTATTAGGGGCGCAGTGTACTAATCAATCCAGCAGGAGCTATAGTACAGTAGGACCTTTTCCTACTGTACTGTTCATAGATTTCTCCTCCGTTATGGAAAACACGCCGAAGCTTCTGCTTCCGATCATCATGCATGAAACTACACATTTTCTGGAAGAGAAGGCAATTGTGACAATTACAAATAAATACGCCTTTGATATTGCGCGGAAAGAACATGTTGAGATTCCTGACGAAATATGGGACCCGGAGAAATCCAGCACCATGGGTCAGAATGCTGACTGGATAAAAATCTTCTCTAAAGAGAAAGAGTATCAACAGAAATACCCGGAGGAGCGATTGCCGACTCTGATTGAGAAAATGGCGGCAGGAAGCCTGTATGAAAAAGAGAACAGGGCATGGGTCGATCGTTTGAAAGAGTTGTTTGGGGAGGTGCTTCATGCAAATAATATTTGTGTTGATCAATCTTGCTAACATTACAGGTCACTGTTAGAACTGCCATTGCCCGACAGCTCCTCGAGTTCTGCAGATACGACACAAAGAATGTTTGGTATAATGATAAAATATGTTCTCTATAATAACATTTAAAAATTTTCCACCATTTTAAAATTCTGATATCTGTAAATGGGTTTGTATGGATGATAAGCTTAAAACATCAAAAATATATCCACAAACGGGAGGACAAAGAGATGAAGAAAAAATTAATCGCAACGCTGCTTACAGCGGCCATGATGGTATCAACGCTTGCAGGATGCGGCAATACCGACAGCAGCACATCGACCTCAAATGACGTACAGAGTACTACACAGGAAGAGGCGCCGGCTGCTGATGACACGGCGGATGATACAGCACCGGCTGCCGCTGAGGATACAGCGGCTTCAGGGGAAGCGGTAACGATCAAGTTGTTTTCCAACCTTCCTGATCGTAAGAACGGACAGGGACTTGTAGAGCAGATGATCATCGATGAGTATATGGCAGCGAATTCAAATGTTACAATTGAAGTTGAGGCACTTGACGAGGAGGCATATAAGACGAAATTCAAGGCATATGCAATGGACGGCATGCCGGATGTTGTAAGTATCTGGGGACAGCCTTCCTTCCTCGATGAAGTGTTGGATGCGGGAGTACTTGCAGAATTGAACGAGGCTGATTATGCAGATTACGGATTTATCGCAGGCTCCCTTGAAGGTTTCAAGAAAGACGGTAAATTGTACGGGCTTCCGAGAAATACAGATATTCAGATCATCTATTATAACCAGAAGATGTTTGATGACAACGGCTGGGCAGTTCCCGCTACATACGATGAATTGATGTCGGTTTGCTCAGATATCAAGGCAGCAGGTTACACACCGATCGCTATGGACGGTGGCGACGGATGGCCGATGGCATGTTTCCTTACGGATATTTTAGTGAAAGTTGCCGGAACAGATTATGCGGATATCGTTCGTAATGCTATAGCTACAGGTGATTTCTCTGCACCGGAGCTGCAGGAAGCAACACAGATTCTGGTAGATTCTGCGGCAGCAGGTATGTTCCAGGTGGGATATGACTCTCAGGATTACGGAACGGCAATGAATCTGTTTACTAACGGTCAGGCTGCAATGTTCTGCATGGGAAGCTGGGAGTGCTCCATGGCATTGAACGAGGACATTCAGGAAGACATCAGAAACAACATTCGTGCATTTACCCTGCCTGTTGTTGACGGCGGTAAAGGCGGCGCAAATGATATCGCAGCATGGAACGGCGGCGGATATGCAGTATCTGCAAGCTCTGCAGTGAAAGATGAGGCAGTTAAATTCTTGAACTATATGTATCAGCCTGATAAGCTTTCCAAATATGGCTGGGAGAATGGTGTAGGTATGTCTGCGCAGGATCAGACGGCTTATCTGACCGGTAATGAGACCGATTTGCAGAAACAGGTTATGGATATTCTGAAAAATGCAACCAGCGTTTCAGGAACACCGATCAATGACTGTGGTCCGTCCGCATTCAAGACATCCATTGAAAGCGAGATTCAGGGTGTATCCAACGGTTCCACATCTGTAGAGGACTTCCTCGCAGCAATCGGTGCGGCATGTGAATAAATGCAGAATTAATTAAGTGATTAGTGGGAGGATGTTCCAAAAGAAATATACTTTTGTAACATCCTCTTTCTATATTCATATCTGCGTGAAAGGAGATTTTATATGAGAAAACTGTATAGTAACAAACCGGTTATTTTCAGTCTTGTTCTGCCGGGCGTGCTGGTATTCCTATTCGCGGTTCTGGCACCGATTTGTTTGAGCGTATACTATGGATTTACGGATTATACAGGCATGGGAGAAGCACATTTGATCGGGTGGGATAACTATGTGAAACTGTTTCAGGATAACGCCTTCGGCCGTTCCCTGAAAAATTCCCTGCTGTTAGCTATCGGATTCATCTGCATACAGCATCCGATTGCAATCGTTGTAGCCGCGGTGTTAGACAAATTGCAGGGTAGGGCGGAAGGAATTTTCAGGTGTATCTACTTTATACCCAACGTTATTTCCGTAGCGGTTATTGCTTATCTTTGGAAATTTATTTATAATCCGGATTTCGGTCTTTTGAATAATGTGTTGGCGGCATTCGGATATCAGGGGAAGATCAACTGGCTGTCACAGCAGAATGCGATCTGGTCAGTGCTTATCGTTTTGATCTGGCATGGATTTGGCTGGGGTATGCTGATTTATTATACGGGTATTAAAAATATTGATCCGGTATTATACGAGGCGGCCTCCATTGACGGTGCAAGCTGGTGGACGACATTCTTCAGAATTACGCTGCCGTTAATGAAGCCGGTGATCCAGATCAATGTTACCATGGCTATCATCTCTGCCTTAAAGCAGATGGAGACGGTATATCTGCTGACAAACGGCGGACCGAATAACAGTACGCAGTTTGCGGCTAACTACCTGTATCAACAGGCATTTAAGGCGTTTAAGTACGGATACGGCAACGCCATCGGTGTAGTATTTATCATAATCTGTATATTGGTGACAGTTGCACTTAACAATATCTTTCGGGATAAGCAGGAAGCGTAGGGGGTGATCACATGAAAGAAAATAATATGAAAATCGGTAAAGTTATTTTGTGGATCGTGCTGATCATGGTAGCAATTATCCAGCTGTTCCCGCTGATCTGGCTGGTGGATTTTTCGCTCGGAAGCAGTAATGAGATGTTTACAAACGGGCTGCTTATCATTCCGGAGAAGATACGATGGGATAACTATGTGAAAGCATTTGTGGACGGTAATTTTCTGCATTATTTAAGAAACAGTGTTCTGATCAATACGCTTGCGGTTATTTTCGTTGTTATCATATCTATCATGGCAGCTTTTGCCTGTCAGCGTATGAAATGGAAACTCAGCGGGCTGGTAAGTACGCTGCTTGTTATGGGTATGATGATTCCAATCCATGCAACATTGCTTCCGAATTACAAGATTTATTCTGCATTCCACCTGACAGATACCATTTGGGCACTGTTGATTCCTTATGTAGCCTTCTCATTGCCGCAGGGAATGTTCTTGATGACGGGTTTCATTCAGGCGGTTCCAAAGGAGCTTGAAGAAGCGGCAGTTATGGACGGATGCGGGATATACAGGATCGTATTTCAGATTGTTACACCGCTTTTAAAACCTTCGATCGCAACGGTGTCGATCATGACATTTTTAAACAACTGGAATGAATTTATGATGGCGAGCACTTACTTAAGTACACCCACATGGAAGACGCTGCCTTTCTCTGTACTGGAATTTACCGGAGAGTATTCATCCAATTATGCGGTTCAGTTTGCGGTTATGGCATTGACGGCGGCGCCTGCGGTTATCGTATATGTGATCTTAAATAAGCACATTACGAAGGGTGTTGCAATGGGAGCCGTAAAAGGATAAAATGAGAAAAATTTTATTTCTTTGAGGGCGCGGAGGATGCAATGAGAAGGATCAGAAACTGGATTATGAAGTTGAGTATTCGGCAGAAGCTGGTTTTTTACAGCTATTTAATTATTACGCCTATTTTGCTGTTGATCAGCATCCTTCTCCTAATGCATAACTATCATTCAGCGGTGCAGAGCGAAGAGGACAGATGTATTCAGAACGTACAAAGTATATCGGACGGAATCAGTGTTGTGCAGAAGAATATTATGGAGATGGGAACCTATATCTGCATCAATGATGAGGTCAATAAGATACTGACGGTGGATGAGCCGGAGGAATTAAACCGGGATGCCAGACTTTGGATGAATCATGCGCCTATGCAGATTATACAGGATATGGTGGCAATCGACGGACAGATCAAAACGGTTGCCATATATCCCGAAAACGGCATCAATCCATATCTGAGTTGTGTTGATCGGTCTTCCTATATAGGTGATATCGAACAGGTTAAGCAGCAGGAGATCTATGACCTTGCGGTACAGGAACAAGGGAAATTTCTCTGGCAGAGGGTATGGCGGCGGTATCAGTCCGACACGTATCAGTTTAATCAAAGTGATAAGATCGTGATGTATCGTGAGATCTATGATCTGGCGAGAAGGAATAAACTGGGCTATCTGGTGATTGGCTCTTCGGCGGATATATTTGACGAAATATGCCAAAATTCTTTGCGTGACAGACAGGAAGCAGTGGTTGTGATGAGCGAATATGGCGCGGAACTTGTACGCTGCGGAAATATAGATGATGAAATTATATCGGAGATGATCGTAGAAAGTTCTTCTGAGCCTATGGGTAAGAACCTGATTCAAAATACTACATGGAAAAATTATAACATCTACCGTTGCCGTGATGAAGAGACAGGAACGATCGTTTATAAGATTGCGCGCCGGGTAGGATGGGAAGATTTAAGCAACACCATCATCTATGCACCTCTGGCATTGTTAATCGGATTTCTGATCGGATTGTATCCTGTTTTGCTTCTGGTTTCTGATATTGTCTCCAAGCCGTTACATACGCTGAGCGTTGCGATGGAGAATTTTAAGAGGGGAGATTTCAGCCAGAAGGTAGAGGTAATGACGCAGGACGAAGTGGGAGAAGCGTCGGCATGTTTTAACAGCATGGTAGATGATATCAGAGAGCTCATTGATAAGAATTATATCTTGGCGCTCAAGGAGCGGGAAAGCGAACTGGACGTTCTGCAGGCGCAGATGAATCCCCATTTTCTATATAACACCTTAGATTCCCTGTATTGGAAAGCGACGGAATCGGGAAGCGATGAGATTGCGGAGGACATTTTGACACTTTCACAATTATTCCGCCTTGTTTTAAACAGGGGAGACGGAATCGTAACAGTGCGGACAGAAGCGGAGCTGTTGGATCGATATCTGCATATTCAGAAGATGCGGTTCGGGAAACGGTTAAAATATGAAATATCACTGGATCAGGCAATTATGGAGGAAGAGATTCCCAAACTGATCCTGCAGCCTTTTGTGGAGAATGCAATCGTGCACGGATTTGAAAAGGCCGATGGCAATTATACGCTGTCCATTATCGGGAGCAGAGACGATACACATATGACATTTCAGGTTATAGATACCGGTGCCGGCATGAGTGCGGAACAGATGGAGGCAATCTGGGATAAAGCGGACAGCCGCAAGTACGCCAGCCAGCGCATCGGAAGATATGCAATTAAAAATGTAAAAGAGCGGCTGGAACTTATTTACCATGATAATTACAAGCTTCAAATCAATAGCAGGGTAGGGCAGGGAACGACTGTGGTTATTTCCATTCCCTGCGGACTGAAGGAGATCAGGCAGCATGAGTATCAAGTTATTGATTGCGGATGATGAGGATACGATCCGCAACGGAATTGCTAAATATATACAACTGCATACAGACCGTTTTGATAAAATATATCTTGCGGCCAACGGGCAGGAAGCCGTGGATATTATCTTTCGGGATAAACCGGATATTATGTTTCTGGATGTACAGATGCCGATGTTAGACGGCATCGAGGTTATGCAGGAAGCAAAGCGTGCGGATATCTTACCGTATACAATGATATTAAGCGCGTATGATGAGTTTAAATATTGTCAGCAGGCATTGCGTCTGGGAGCAAAAGAATATTTATTGAAACCGGTAAGATCCTCGGATATTCTGCAAATGGTGAATCAGGCGGCGGATGAATTATTCGGGACGCAGGAAGCGATTGGGACGGAACCGACGGAGGAGAAAAATCGTTTGGTAGAATTAGCCAGAGAATATATAGAAGAGCATTATTACGAGAACCTTATGCAAGTGGACGTGGCACAGCGGGTGGGCATATCCGCGGGATATCTGTCTACGCTTTTCCAGAAGCAGCTGTCGGTCGGGTTTGTGGATTATCTCAACGAGATCCGTATTGAACATGCGTGTACTTATCTGCGGCAGAGCTATTTAAAGACTTATGAGATCGCCTATAAAGTCGGATTTAAAGATGAAAAGTATTTTTCTAAAGTTTTTAAGAAGATTAAAGGGCAGTCACCCTCGGAATATCGAAAACTGAATCAGTAGGCGGGGAAAGGAAGCTGGTTTAAGCGTTACATTGACGGGGTGGGCCGGCACTGTATAAATAGATAGAAGGGTATAGTATAAAGGCAGATGGGGAATGTTCCGTCTGTCTTTTTTGACTTGATTGAAATGGTATGGATGTAGCGTTATATTCTTATTGCGTTCCTATCGGGGCACCGATATAATGTACATGAGGTGATGGAATTGACATTGAACGAATTGATAAAGGGAAAAGGTCTTTCACGATATCGTCTGTCCAAAATAAGCGGTGTACCATGGGCAACCCTGTCGGATATCTGTTCCGGTAAAACAAATTTTGAACGGTGCAGCGCGGCAACCCTTTCCAAGCTGTCAAAGGCATTGGAGATCAGTATGGAGGAACTGCTGCTTATAGAGACAGGGAACAGTATGGATGAAGAGGGGAAGCCAAAGGATAAGGAGTATCTGGAAACAGGACTGCCGGCAAGTTTACAACATGCCCTTGATGAGTATATACAAGGGGAGAAAGATCAAGTATCGCATATGGACTGCCTGTGGGGAGAACTGTATGGGTCTATCAATGCATGCCAGTGGGGAGGCAGGATCACACAGGAACAGGCGGATTACTTGCGGAAGAAATATCTGTTCGGCGAGGAGGCGGAGGAAAATGATTGATTTTACGCCATGCGAGGTCAATAAATTTAAGGCTTACGGCGGTGCAAACGGAAATAAGATTCATGTTAGGTATCAGGGGAAGGGATATATGCTGAAATTCCCGCCGGTGCCCGGACGCAGCAAAACCATGAGTTATACTAATAGTTGTATCAGCGAATATCTTGCCTGCCACATTTATGAGTCGCTTGGTATCAGGGCGCAGGAAACATTGCTTGGTACTTATACGGACAGGCGGGGAAAAGAAAAGGTTGTGGTTGCCTGCCGAGATTTCACGGACGAAGGAAAGAGACTGATTGAGTTTGCACAACTGAAAAACACTTGTATTGATAGTGAACAGAATGGATATGGAACGGAACTTTCCTCGATTATGGCAGCGATCGATGAGCAGACACTGATGCAACAGGATGAGTTGGAGGCATTTTTCTGGGATATGTTTATTGTGGATGCTCTGCTTGGCAACTTTGACCGGCATAACGGAAACTGGGGTATTCTGGTGAATGAGGGAAAGCAGACGGCAGAGATTGCCCCTGTATATGACTGTGGTTCCTGCCTTTATCCACAGCTTGCCGTGAAGGAAATGCAGGGAGTTCTGGAAAGAGAAGAGGAGATTGATAAGCGTATCTTTGTGTATCCGGCTTCTGCGATAGAGGAACAGGGTAAAAAAGTTTCTTATTTTGAATTCATATCTTCCTTAAAACATCAAGGATGCAATGCTGCGCTAAAACGTATTCATGCGAGGATTGACATGGAACGTATTAACAGGCTGGTGGAGGATGTGCCGTTTCTTGAACCGATTCAGAAGGAGTTTTACAAGATCATGATACGGGAGAGGAAGGAGAAGATCTTGGATTATAGCATGGAGCTGCTTCTGAGGCAGGAGGAGACGTTGTGAAGCTTGAATTTGTAAAGGAACTTGTAGCATTAGTGTATTTCGGAAATGCCACCTAAAGCAATCGTCATAAAAGCGGTTGCTTTTTTTGATGCAAAAATGATGCAAAAACGATACAGGATTGATGTAAGTTGGCTTTATAATGTATATGATGAAAAGAATGTATGAGAGATATCAATTATAAATGAAAACGGGTAATTGGTATCAGAAATAATTGAAAAGTGGTACGGACATATGTTTTTTAAAATTAATAAAGCACTTAACATATTTATTCTACTTGGCATAATGTTCCTATCCGGCTGTGGCGCATCAGATGCTTCGATACAATATGGAGATTACAATGTTTCCATAGAGGAGCTGAAAGAAAGCGGTGGAATAATGGATGAGACTACGCTTGAAGAAGACACGCTACCCATAGAAGAAACAGAGTCTGCACATGACCCCGCGGCTGTAAGCGATGATGAACAGTGGAACAACAGGATTTATGTGACTGCGGATGAAATGCAGGGCAACATTTTAGGGTATAGTCTGATCAGAATGCCGCCAAATCTGGAAAATATGTATTATGAGCAGGACATGCCGTATCTGTTGGATGAAGATATTGTTGGGAAAGGGATCTGTGTTTCGAATTATATATGTGAGACAGAAATATTCCTTGGAAATATCTTAAAAGAAGTTTTGAGGAGCCGTGGAGCAGTCAGTACTGAAAACAGACAGTATTTTACAGAATATGCGCTGCAACAGTTAGCGGATACGGGCTGGGAAGCTTTAGATGTAGAGTGGGAGCCCGATCCATATGCATATGACAGAGAGTATTGTATGAATCCGGTATTTGGTGGCAGCGGGTATCGGTTTTTTTATTCTTTTTATCCTGATAAAGAAAAAGCAGCCACAGAAGAGACGAACAAAGTAGATATTACGCTCTATGTTGACGGTGATGGAAAGATCCGTGATATAAAGACAAGTATCAGTACAGTGCCAACGGAAGAAAACAGGATAGAAAAGTGGATCAGCATGGAAGGATTATTTGATGATACTTATAGTGAGCAGGTGATCCGGGATGGCAGTCCGTGTAAAGAAGAAATGGTGTGGGACTTTGAAAGACACTTCAGAAGATTCATGGCTCCCGACGAGGTCTACGAGCAGAATAATGAAGGGTTGTTGGGATCTGGAAAGGTCTGTGCAAGTGCGGAGAAGTTGGCGGATATTTTTCTTCATGTCATGGAAAGCAGAGGAACGGATGTTGAGAAATATGCAGAGTGGTTTGGATATGATAAGGATTTCTCGGACTTTGCGGATACGGATTGGAAATCGCTGGGAGAGGAATGGATTGTGAAGGAGGAATATGACTGCTTTTTTATAGATAAAATATATTTTTCCGGATATGCGGGATTCCGATTCTATTTTTTTCCCGACTTTAAGACCATGGGTGTGGATACGGCGAACATGGTTGTGATAGACTGTAATGTCGATGTTTATGAGGGTATGCTGTGCTGTACCAATATAGACATTTTCACTGTAACAGAGAAAGAATATCAGGCGATGAAACGGAATCAAGCGGAGCACAGGCTGCCTGTGGTTGAAAAGGGCACTGTCTTATTGGAAAAAACAAAGGTAGAAATACCTGTGCTCGACAGACCGGTGATGTATATGCCGATTAGTGAATTTGATCCCTCTGCTGTAGCTGAGAATTATAGCAGAAGAAAAGTGAAGAATGAGATATGGGGATTTACTGATGCGGCAGAGGCAGGTGATTATTTGGGGAAAAAGTTTCTGCAAGATTTTGCTGAAGACAATGTGGAAGCAGGGGAAATATATGAGCTTACCAAGGACAAGGAAGACATACAGTCGGTTTTATATGCTATAGGCGGGTTCATGGATGATGGATGGAAAGCGGACAAGCAATATGATTGTTTCTATGTAAAGTCCAATGAAGCAGAGGGGTGTATGCATCTGCAGTATTACTTTTATCCTGAGAGAGTCGGTGAGGAACAGACGAAAAGCAAAACGCTGGTTGTAGATATGTATTTGTCGGAGTCGGGGATTGAGCATATGGGAATGGGGAATGAATAGTTTTGTTTGGGAAATTATAAAATTCGGATGCAACAATTTTTGTAAAATGACCGACTAAGAACTTGATAAAATGTGGACTTTAGCATATACTATAAACTGATTTACAGTAAATTAGTTTATAGTATGGAGGTCAAGATATGCCAAGTAGTCCCAAAATTCCAAAAGAATTGATTCTGGAGTATGCTCTCAAAATGCTTATTCGTGATGGATATGCCGCCTTAAACATAAAAGCATTAGCAAAAGAGATCGGTTGTTCTACACAACCAATTTCATGGCATTTTGGAAATATGGACGGATTCCGAAATGAACTGACAAAATATGCATTAGAGTATGCAAACAAAAAAATGCTTTCTTCCACAGGTAATGGGATGGAAGCTTTCGCAGGCATTGGAATAGCTTATGTCAGTCTTGCCTTTGATGAACCAAACCTTTTTAAGTATCTTTACATGGGTGGAGAAAGCGGTTATCAGGCGGGTGGATTTGATGTTCTGGTAAACGCTGGTGAGAATGCAATTATGGTAGGTCAAATTGCAGACTATTTGAAAATACCAATAGAAAATGTTAACAAGTTTTTTCAAAACACAATGATTTATACGCATGGACTTGCCTGTTTCGTTGCATCGGGGGTTATTACATCGTCGAAAGAAGAGGTTATCGAGATGGTTAACCAAGCCGCTCTCACTTTCTTATCAAAAGCAGGAGCCAAAATAGACAGGGAGAGCAATTATGAAAGCAAATAATATTACTTTACATCATGTTGAGTTAAAAAGGATTTTTATTTATTTAGCGATTGTTTTTGGTGTTTATTATGGTTTGTGGTTCATAGCGGTTATTTTACCATCAAATGCCGGAAAAGGTATTTATTCCCTTTTAAGTTTTCCGGCGGTATTTATGGGAACTCCCGCTTTTGCTGTATTTATAACGAGGAAAATCACATCTGATAAATCACCTTTAAAATTTAGTGCAAAGGTTTGGAAAAATAAAAAGGCTTTGCTTTTCTCGGCATTCGTCCCCACTGCCGCCATTTTTTGTGGAACTGCTATTTTTTTTCTAATTTTTCCAAACGATTTAGACTTCAGCGGAAAGTACATTTCACAAACTTATGGAGCCTTTGGCGCACCATCAGATATCAGTTTCACAGTTTTTTCTATATTGAGAATGGGAACGATTGTCTACATAATTTCAGCAGTATGTTTTCCTGTTTGGTTTATTGCGTTGGGGGAAGATATTGGGTGGCAAGGTTATTTGCTGCCATTATTGTGCAAAAGATTTCCTGTCAGATGTGCTGTTCTCCTAAATGGTGCTTTGTGGGGAATGGCACACGCACCATTGATTTATTTTGGCATGAACTATGGCGATGATTACATCGGCGCTCCGATTTCCGGAATTGCCATGATGGTGCTTGTCTGCGTTGTGCTGGGCATTTGGTCGTCCTATGTAACATTAAAATACAATAACTGCATGTATGCTGCAATTATCCACGGTGCTTCAGATATTATCGGAGAAGCAGGCGTATGGATATCCTTATCCACAAAAAGTACTTTACTTGGTCCAAACCCGACAGGAATAATCGGTATGAGTGTACTTATATTAGGCGCCTCTATATTGTTGGTAAGGTTGCCAAATGGTAAATTACATTGAAAAGCAAACATTGTGAGATGAATTAAACGTTTGATGGGGATTTAATATCTATTCCTGCATAATATGGCTTAATTTTTACATAATGCGAAAGGAATACTTTATGACACAAATGAAATATTTCACGTCTATCATTATTATAATCTGCCTTGGATTGCAAACAATAAGTGACCAAGCTGATATTGATGTATCCGCATATCAGGCTGAAAATAATGCAATAGATCATGTGTGGCATGAATGCAATCTGCCGCAGGATAAATGGCCGGATTATGATTATTTTATAAATGCGCAGCAGGGGCACTATAATCTAACGCTGGAGAATATGGCGGCCTTTGTGGTTAAGGATTATGCGCTTGATTCGGGAATGGACAAGGAGGAATGGGAATTAAAAAGGATATGTTATTGCGAAGATGCATATCAGGTTTATGTTGAATCGAAGTCGGGCAATGAACTGTATATACTTCTCTCGGAAGGACAAGGTATACAGCCCGATTATATTATGATGGCCGATATTCGGAAGGGAGATGGCGCAGACATCAGTTTGTATGAAGGGGAATATTCTTATAATTCTATGTTGGAATGGCATTCTTATAAGGATTGGTTCGATGGAAAGAATACTATGGAAGAACGTCCCGGATTAGATGTCATAGGTGATTTATATGACTCGGTCTACGGTAATGGAATCTTCTATGCAATATATGATTATCTGGATATAACGGATGGGGATAAAAAGGGTCATTGGGAAATAGACAGTAACTATATGTACATAGGACGGAATGGATATATCGCATGTGCTAATTGTAGCAATGGGGTTGAAGATATAGTAGTTCTTGTTGATGTGTGGAATAAGAGCTATGCTGTGTTGGAGTGAGGGTGAAAATATTTAATTGGAAAATACTGTTTTAATAGTTTTTTTCAGAGAAAATATGTTGACTGAGAGTATCAAGAGCTATCAGAGGAAGAGCGTCAAGAAGAGAGGTGTTAAAAGACTATTGTGAAAGATCGAGCTAGAGATTTAGTGTTATTGTCAGGTTTTTTAGCATTAATATATGTAACTGGATTAAATCAACAAGAATGGGAAGAAAAAAATGATTTAAGCACTGAAATGCAAAAATCAGAAGTGCAGATGGCAGGTCAGTTAGAGAAAGAAACAGCAATGACTGAACTGGAAGAAAATAAGGAGATGCTGTCCGATGTGATAGCCTATATGACGGCGGATATACAGTATTTCATGAAGGAATGTGAAAGAATCGGACAAGATATGAAAAGCGTTGAGGAAAAAGACGCCAGATTGGAAATTCAAAAATTACTGGTGAAAAAGGAGAATCAAAGTTCTCATATGGTCTATGAAAAATATTTTGGATTAACGCAGGGAGAGTTAGCAAGAATAGAAGGCATGGAAGATTTATCAGCTTGCGGAATGTTTGGATTTTTAAACTCGCATTTTGGCGGAGTAACATTTGATATAGATGATGAAATATTAGTTCAATATGGAAATGACAGTATGAGTCAAATATGGGAATCTGCGCTGCCAAGAGCTATTATTATTACAGGACCGGAGTCAAATATCGGATTTATGAATGCCCGGGCGGGGATGGACTTTGCGCAAATACAAGAGAACGCTTACGAGGCGGAAATCCAAGAAGGATTTATGTATTTTGATGATGGAATTGTATATTACATACAGTATGCGGATGAGTTTTATGATTATATTTTTATTTCAGATTATGAGGATGGTTGGGATTCGTGGTTGATGATTGAGAAAAGAATTCGTGAATGAAGAAAGAGTGGATATGAGGCGTGGCAGATATGTCGTTTATCACGTTAATGACAATTTCAAGATGGAGAAGATCTATCTGTATGGGTGCAAGGAAAAGGGTTTATCGAGTTTGGAACAGGATTTGATCTGGGATTGATGGATGTGTATATCGATGGGGTACAAGATGTTACAGAAGAATAGGAGCCTAGTCTATGCTTTATAAGATTAAGGAAAATGAAATTAATATATTTATACTATTTGTCATACTGTTCCTATCCGGCTGTGGTACATCAGATGGTTCAATACAAAATGGGGATTACAATATTTCCATGGAAGAGCCAAAAGAAAAAGAAAGCAGTGAAATAATACATGAAAGTGAACTTGCAGAGGATACCCCATGCATAGAAAATATAGAATCAGCCTCTCGATTTGAAAGTATTGTTGAAGTCATAGAAAATAACAATGTAGCAATCCTCACCCCCAAAATTAAAGAACTTTTACAGAATAATTTGTTAGAAGGATTTGTCTTTCTGGAATCGGAGAAAGCGCTCTGCTATTATTTGAAAAAAGAACCTTCAGATATGTATGTATTTGCGGTGTGTAAAGAGGATTTGAGCGGAGACATTATTCATGAGAGAGATGTTTATGTCGCTAAAGAAACGGGCCGTATATACAGGAAGGACGAAGGCACATTGATCCCGTTGGAAATAAATGTGCCCGGAGGGATTCGTTTACCGGATGTCACAAGAAATGTTTGGAATTATGAACCGGAGTTAGTCTATAGCGAGGATGGGACAAGCTTCCAAATCATTTATGGTGAAGAAGGGGAGAATGTGCTGGATCAAATGCTGGATTTCATAGAACAGGAGGAAGGATTAGGGCATTATAAGATCATGTATTATGGTGAGTGTACCTTTTTTGACAGGCGTTATCATGAGGTGAATTTGGTTGAATCATCAGATACGCATGTCCATATAGTGAAGCGTTATTATATTGATACACAAAATGGAAATGTATATGAAGAACCGGAAGATTGGTATATGGATTCTGAGATTGCACTGCATTATGTTGGTAATATAGGAGAAGCGGAAGAGAAAACGTCTAAAACGGCTATCGACATACATGATTCTTTTGTTCAAATTGAGACGAATAGTATACACAAACAGATAGCCTTTCCAAGTATCGATATAGCGGATGCGGAAGACGTAACCAATTCCATAAATGAACAAATCTATCATGAAATCATGCCAGAGAATTTTGGGGAATATGGACATGGACGAGAGGAAACAGAAGTTCAATATGAAATAGAATCTGCCGGTGAAGAAATAGTAAGTATTCATTTTCACGGTTATCAATCTTACATGGGGTCTTATGCAGAGTATAATAAGGGAATGAATTTCGATTTGCGCACGGGCAAAATTATATCTTTAAAAGATTATTATGCGTTATCTGATATAAAGACGATTATTATGAATGCCAGAGATAGAAATGAAATCAGTATATTAGATTTTCCTGTGAATGAAGAAGAGATTGAACAGGAAATTGATAGTTTTGTACAGCTTTTTGATTCAGAGAAGTATGTGAACCGCACAGATATTTTTTTCCTGAAAGATGATCATATTTACTTCATAGCGCCGCCGCCTGAATCGATGAGACAAAGTATTTATATGGAGCTGAGTCTGGATAAATTTAGTAAACTCCAATGAGTAAAATACCGGAAGGCATAGGATAAGTGTATGAATAATAAAGTAAGCACAATAACAAAAAGAACCTTATGTGTATGTATGGTTACGGCTTTGTTATATGGAATTTGTGGATGTACAGCTTCAAGTGAAGAACGCGCAGAAATCGGAACGGAAGACAGTCAGGATATGGAAGCGGCAACACAGTAATGGAGAAATAAAGGATGGACATGTTATTATATAAGTGTATAAAATTTTGCATGATATGCAGTTTGACTTGTAATGTGGCGTGCAGTTTGCCGATATATAGCAGTTCGGAAAAATCAGATATAACCCAAACGCAGGAAATTGAAATTTATATGAAAGATTTTATGAGCCTGTATATGTCAGAAGCGTGTGGCGGAAAACAGAGACTATTCATGAAATCAAAGGACATTTATACGACTGATTTTGACTCGCCGATAGAGTTGACTGTGTATACAAATGATAAAGAAGAAAACGTACGATATAAAGTAGAAATATATGGAGAGACAGGAAAAAGTATAACCGATTATTATTTGTGTGAGAACTTTATATATGTTAATCAAGAACGAGAATATTATAGCAGTCAGATTTTGATGAAAAATTATGATGATATTTTGTATAGGCGGACAAGCGATTGGATCATCATCGAAGATAAGGTGTACATATTGCAAGATAATGGGGAAATGAAAGAGGATGCCGAATATTCTTTTTTTCCAATAGAAGAAGTGAATGATTGGGTAAAGGCATTGGAGGAAGACTAATAAAGTTTCTTCCGAGGAGCCGCGTAAGGCAGGAAACCTGGAGAAGGGAAAAGGGCTGATGTAACGCAGGAGTGTGTGAAGATGAGTGAACATAAAGATAAATGGTATGAACCATATAAAATAGTGACTTCACTAGATAAAAACGAAGTTGAAACGAGAATTAGGAATAAAGTAGCAGCTGTGCATAATTTTTGGTTTTTTGGTAGAGAGAGGGACATAAATGAGGGAAGGTTTAGATTATACGTTTCAACGGATATGGTTCCACCCCGTGGAAAGAACCCATATCTTCCTAATGGCAGAGGAGAGATTGTTGTAGATGCAAAGGGCAGGAGTATTGTTTTTGTGTGGTTAGAGCTGCCGATGAAGACAGTACTATTTGATTTAGTATTTTATTTTGATTTGTTTTTGTGGAAAAAAGGTAATGTTTTATTATATGCTTTTTTTCTGTTTTTGTATGCTTTTCTGATCATGAAGTACTGGAATTTTGCGCGTCGGCGTATAGGGGAAAAGTTGGAGGAATTATTGGAGGCGGAAGATGAAATTGATTAGTAGCAATAAAAACAAATGGTATGAACCATATAAAATAGTGACTACTTTGGATAAAGGGGAAATTGCAAGAAGAATTGAGAGTGAAACTGCATTTATTACAACTAGGTATGGGGGATCAATAGATAACTTATTATTTTATTCGGCAATGAAGTATGATGGAGAATATAGAGGATATATATCGCCACGCAAAGTGCCGCCCTGTGCCCGACAGTATTTTTTTCTGCCTAAAGCTATAATAGAAATTTTCACAAATTCAGAAGGAAAAAGTTATGTTTTTGTTCGGTTGAAAGCAACAATATATTTATGGATAGGATTTTGTATTTGTTTTATGGTATTTCGGTGTACTAACGTTTTAATCTATGCTTCGTTCCAGTGTATAACGTTTTTTCTTCTCGTGAAATACTGGGAATTTGTACGCAGACACGTGGGAAAACTGTTGGAGGATTTGTTGGGAACTGAGAAGGAAGTGTAATGTTTCGCCATGTTATTATAGGTTACGGTGCAAGAAAGGAGTCGGAGATTAACATGAATAAGTATAGAGGCGCGTGGTATGAGCCATATAAAATTGTGACTACTCTTACACGAGAGGAAACAGAAAGAAGATTGGGGAGCATAGATGGAAAGTTCCAAATATCTTCAAGGATGTGGAATTTACCGTCAAATTGGGAACTATTTTTCCTTCCAAAAATTGTAGGGGAAATCATCGAGGTCGAAGACGGTACCAGCATCGTTCTAATGCGGATAAAGGTAAGTATAACGGATTTATTGATTGCTCTTTTTGCTTATACCTGCCTATGTTTTTTTATGCAGATTAGTGTTTTGATATATGCACCGATCCTATGGATGGCAGTTATCTTGATTATTATATACTGGAAATCCGCACGCAATCGTTTCGGAAAACGGTTAGAGATGCTTTTGAAGGCGGAAATACAATAGGTATATCACCTATATGGAAGAAACGGGCGGCTCTGATATGAGTAAAATACTGGATGGCATGGGATAAGTGTATGAATAATAGAGTAAACAAAGCGCAAAAAAGAGCCTTATGTGTATGCATGGTTACGGTTTTGTTATATGGGGTATGCGGATGTACGGCTTCAGGTGAAGAACGCGCGGAGATAGATACAGAAATCAGTCGGGAAAATACGCCGCAGATTGAAGACAGCAGCAGCGAACTCGAAATGGATATGGATATTTACGAAACAGAAGTGGAAGAGGAACAGGCGGAAACGGAGAGCAATAATATACTAAGATATGATGCGGAGCAGGGGAGGTATGACTTTGATGTGAAATGGGAAGAAAATGATGATTCAACCGAGGAGGGTAATGCTTTAAAGCAGGAATTATTACGCGGAGACTTTGAACATCTTAGCGGGAAATATAGCGATTATAGGGAATTTTTCGAGGCAGATTGGGAAAGCGGGGATATGGAATGGAGACAGATTGATTTAAACGGAGATGGGGAGGAAGATTTCATATTGCAGGAAGCGCGGCCTATAAGTAATACAGGGCAGAAAAGAATCATAGGGATTTTTACCATTGAAGAGGATTCGATCAGATGCATTATGTCGGATCTGAACGACAGCACGGAATATTCTTTTTGCGGACCAACAGGGAAATTGTTTTATACGGCACCCAATTACGGTGGAGTTGTGGATAATGAACCCTATGAATGTTATCACTATGATACCGAAGGGCAGATAACAACAGATTACGAATTAGAAATATTGAGAGTAGATAGTGAAATGGATGAAGATTATGCAAAAGAGTGGAAGAGTGAGAACCCTGATATGTCGGAAGACGGATTATACTATTTTAGGTATATAGGCGATGAGATAGAAAAGCTGACGAGGGAAGAATGGACGAATATATATGAGACTGAGACGGGGCTGAAATATGATAGTTCCGATATGGCGGAGATTAGTAGGTGAAGGACTGAATCGGCAGTTTGCTGTTACGTTCCGATTGCGGTTCTGCCGGAACACAGATATAATGATTGTAAAATATCTTTTTGGAATGAGGTACGGCTTTGGATCTATCGAAAGTATTAGAAAAACAAAAAAAATATGAAGCAGTAAAAGACACATTTCCGGGAATGACGATCGCATCCTATGAAAACGCTTTTGAGGTGGAATATACCCACAACTCTACAGCCATCGAGGGAAACACATTGACCTTGATGGAGACAAAAGTGGTGCTGGAGGACGGCATTGCGATCGGCGGGAAATCCCTCAGGGAGATTTATGAGGTGGTCAACCATAAGAAAGCTTATCGGTATGTAAAGGACTGTATCAACAAAGGACTTGCGCTGGATGAAAATATCGTAAAAGACATTCATGCCCTGCTTATGGAAAATATCCTTACCGGAGGCATTTATCGCAGGGAAGAGGTTGCTATCAGCGGTGCGAGCCATACGCCGCCCGCAGGCAATGAAATGTATGCGCAGATCAAGAACTTTTATGTGGAACTTTCCCAAAAGAACGAGCTAAACGGCATAGAGCTTGCCGCATGGGCGCATGCCGAATTTGTGCGGATACATCCTTTTTTGGACGGTAATGGCAGAACCTCGAGACTTCTTATGAACTACCAGCTGTTGGCCAAGGGATTCTTACCGGTCTCCATCGCAAAAGAGGACAGGCTTGCTTATTATAATGCGCTGGATCAATATGCCGCCCATGGCGAACTGGGGGATTTTGCAGATATGATAGCGGCACTGGAGGATAAACAGTTGGATAAGTATCTGGCACATATGAAAAAGTCATAGAGGGATTTTACTCCCTCTATAACCGCAGCTTTATCTGTGATTCAATTCTTTGTAAGTGCGGGCAACCAGAATAACCGTAATAATAAATGTCAGAATATCCGATACCGGCATGGAGAATAATACACCGTCTAAGCCCCAAAACACGGGAAGAACAATAGCGAAACCGACGCCGAACACCACTTCACGAATCATGGAAAGAACGGTCGATTCCGCTGCTTTACCCATTGCCTGTAAGAAAATGAAACATGCCTTGTTTACGCAGGCCATAACAATCATACATAAATAAATCCGAAATGCTTTGAGCGCAAATGCTGTGTAATAACTGCTTTCGTTAGCGGCTCCGAAGACGGAGATCAACTGCTTCGGGAAAATCTCAACCAGAATCAAGGCGACGGCGCCTACTAATGTCTCGCCGATCAGCAACTTCGTAAATAGCTCTTTGACCCGCGATCTATTGCCGGCTCCTATATTGTAGCCTACAACCGGAATGCAGCCGGCGGCCATTCCCACCACAATCGAAATAACGATCTGGAAAAATTTCATAACGATGCCGACGACGGCCATCGGAATCTGAGCGTACTGCGGTTGTCCGAATATCTCATCCAGCGCTCCGTATTTTCGGAGCATATTGTTGATTGCCGCCATTGCTGCAACTAAAGAAATCTGGGATAGAAAACTTGTAATTCCCAAAAGCAGTGTCCGACCGCAAATTTTTTGATTTATTTTCAAATCCTCCAAGGAGGGTTTGATCGTTTTCATATGAAAGATATACCATACTGCCAAAATGGCGGTAATAATCTGCCCGAATACAGTCGCAACGGCTGCGCCCATCATTCCCCATTTGAATACAAAAATAAAAACCGGATCAAGAATAATGTTGGCAATGGCACCGGCAAGTGTAGAAGCCATAGCAAACTTAGGATTTCCGTCCGCGCGGATCACGGGATTCAATGCCTGCCCAAACATATAAAAGGGAATTCCGAGACTGATGTAAAGAAAGTATTCCTTTGAGTGGTGGAATGTTTCTTCATTTACCGTTCCGCCGAACATAGCAATAATTTGATTCTGAAAAACTAAGTAAATAATAGTCAACAGCAAACTGCCGGCGATAATCGTAATGACTGCGTTGCCGACGCTTCTTCTCGCAGTGTCTTTTTCTCCCTTACCGAGGCAGATACTGACAAATGCACAGCAACCGTCACCGATCATAACTGCAATTGCAAGAGCAACTACTGTAAGCGGAAATACAACAGTATTTGCCGCGTTGCCGTAAGAGCCAAGATAACTGGCATTTGCAATAAAGATTTGGTCCACAATATTGTAAAGCGCTCCGACCAAAAGTGAGATAATACACGGGATTGCATATTTTCTCATTAGCTTTCCAATAGGCTCCGTTCCTAGAAATTGATTAGACTGCTCCATTTCATACACCATTCCTTTCATTAAAAAAGCGCATAGCTTGACGTCTGCTGGATTTACGCCACGGGCTACACGCTTTTCTTTTCGTATTCAATAAAAATAAGCGTGCAACTTATACGCAACTGGAATTACGCATAAATGCTACACGCTGTATCTATAATTATACAGAATTAAGAATATTTTTCAAAGGACTTTTTTAACAAAATAGTGCGGCTCGGACGGCTCATCTCTTGTGGATAATATAAAATGGTTATGTTATAATAGACGCAGGCTCGGCAGCCTGCGTCACAAGAATTGCAGAGCAATTCTTGCCGATGTGGAGAGGTGCTATGGCATCAGTGGTTATGATATAGTAAGACATGAAGTCATGTCTGGGAGAATGCGAAGAGCATGCATTCTTCATGGGCTGAGATGATATCAGCAGCTTACAGGAGGCGTTAATATGGGAAGTGTACAAGGAACTTGCCCGAAGTGTGGGGCACAGGTGCGGGAAAAGTGCAATGCATGGGTGTATGGCAGCCCGATCAGAACCTGTCCGAAATGCAAGAACGAGTTCTTAGATAAAAGATGGAGAGAAGTTGCAATTGATGGATTCGCAGTAGGACCAAAGAGTGCAAAGCTGTATTTGGGTGCAGCGATTGGATTTCTGGTATTCACGATTATTTGTATTTTATGGCTTAGAAATCTGATAAGCACGCAAGGATATTATCCGACCAAATTGGTGGGATGTATAGTGGTAGGAATTGTCGGCACGATTGGGTGTGCAATTGTGTTTTTGCGCATCATAACAGGTTATGAAGATAAACAGAATGCAAAGTACATGGCTGAGTCTAAGCGTAGACTGCAGGATAAAAATTATGTAGACAAACTTATTTCGTTCGGATATACGGTTCCGGATGAGTTCAAGTACTAGAAAAGCCGAAGCAAACGCTTCGGCTTCTGAGCGGAGTTGGAGGGATTCGAACCCTCGTGCCCCGGAGGGCTAACGCATTTCGAGTGCGCCCCGTTATGACCACTTCGATACAACTCCGTGCGCATATGATTATAAATGGAATTGAGAGGAATGTCCATAGTTTTTTTATAATTATGTTTGCGTTTCGAAGAATGTAGTGTCACTGTTCACGGGTAATCTAAATCGTCTGCATATATGGAGAGTATAGGATTATGACACAGGATGAGAAATACATGAAGGAAGCCCTCAAACAGGCGAGAAAGGCATATGAACTGGGAGAAGTCCCGATCGGCTGTGTGATCGTCTATCAGGATAAGATCATCGGCAGAGGATATAACAGACGCAACACCGACAAGAACACGCTCGCTCATGCGGAGATCACGGCGATCAATAAAGCGAGTAAGAAGATGGGCGATTGGCGGTTGGAAGAATGCACTCTGTATGTGACCTTAGAACCCTGCCAGATGTGCGCCGGAGCCATTGTGCAGGCACGAATCACCGAAGTCGTCATGGGCAGCATGAATCCCAAAGCCGGATGCGGCGGCTCTATCTTAAATATCCTCGAAATGCCCGAATTTAATCATCAGGTGCAAGTACGCAGAGGCATACTGGCAGATGAATGCACCGACATGCTGACCACCTTTTTCAAGGAACTTCGCGTCCGCAATAAGCAGGAAAAAGAAGCATTAAAATCGGGGAGAGTGTAGACAAGAATCCGTGACAGATTTGCTTTCCCTAAGGAATAATTAGTTGTGAACCCAACGGAAATAAGGTATAATGTTCACGTAGGCAATGAGCGCTGCCACGATGTAAGATGACAAATCGGCTGCTCGCAGACGAATTTGTCAGATTCCATCGTGATAGGGCGAAGCCCGTGAGCGAGATGGAGCAAAGCGGAATCGAGCGTGCAGCGCGGAGTAAAACAAGCCAAAAATCTTGTATCTTGTAAAAGCGAGAGCGAGCGCAGCAAGATCGAGCCAGCGGAGCAAAGCGGAATCGAGCGTGCATCTCGCAGCAAGATCGAGCGGCAGCCAAGCGAAGCAAAGAATCAAAGCAGTTAAGGAGGAATCACAATGAAAAGAATAGGTATGTTGACCAGCGGTGGAGATTGTCAGGCATTAAATGCGGCTATGCGCGGCGTAGTCAAATGTTTATCATGCAGCAAAGAAGACGTTGAGATTTACGGATTTTTGGATGGATATAAAGGACTGATCTACGGAGATTTCCGTATGTTGACAGGTCATGATTTTGCAGGAATCCTGACGAAGGGCGGCACGATTCTCGGCAGCTCCAGAACTCCTTTTAAGCTGATGCGGGAACCGGATGAGAACGGCCTTGATAAAGTAGAGGCAATGAAACAGAACTATTATAAATTAAAGCTGGACTGCATGGTGATTTTGGGCGGCAACGGCACACATAAGACTGCTAACATGCTCCGCGAGGAAGGACTTAATGTGATTACCCTTCCGAAGACAATCGACAACGATCTGTGGGGCACGGATATGACCTTCGGTTTCCAGAGCGCGGTGGATATCGCGACAGACTGTATCGACTGCATCCATACTACGGCTTCTTCCCACGGGCGTATCTTTATCGTAGAGGTTATGGGTCACAAGGTTGGCTGGCTTACTCTGAATGCCGGAATGGCAGGCGGCGCAGACATCATTCTGATTCCTGAGATTCCTTATGATATTGATAAAGTGATCAAAGCCATCAATGAGCGTGAGGCGAGAGGGTCCAGATTTACGATCATGGCAGTGGCGGAGGGCGCCATCTCTAAAGAAGATGCGAAGCTTTCCAAGAAAGAATATAAAGAAAAGATGAAGAATTATCCGTATCCTTCCGTTTCTTATGAAATTGCAGATAAGATTCAGAAGAAGAGCGGTAAGGAAGTGCGCGTTACCGTACCGGGACATACCCAGCGTGGCGGAAGTCCCTGTCCGTATGACCGTGTGTTTGCTACCAGACTGGGTGCTGAGGCAGGCAGACTGATTCTGCAGGGTGAGTATGGATTTATGGTAGGTTATAAGAACAGAGAGATCGTCAGAGTGCCTCTTGAAGAAGTAGCAGGCAAGCTGAAGATGGTATCACCGGATGCGACCATCGTACAGGAAGCGAAGATGGTGGGTATCAGCTTCGGTGATTAATAGGAGAAGTAATGTCTTATACAGCTCTTTATCGTAAGTTTCGCCCGGATTGTTTCGAGGATGTAAAAGGGCAGGAACATATCGTTACAACATTAAAGAACCAAATAAAGGCGGAGCGGATCGGTCATGCATACCTGTTCTGCGGTACACGCGGAACAGGTAAAACTACGATCGCTAAGATCTTTGCGAAAGCAGTCAATTGTGAGCAGCCTGTGGACGGCAGTCCGTGTGGGGAGTGTCAGGCATGTAAGACGATCGCATCAGGTGCGAGCATGAACGTGATCGAGATCGATGCGGCTTCCAATAACGGTGTGGATAATATCCGTGAGATCGTGGAGGAAGTGTCCTATTCGCCGGCAGAGGGCAAGTATAAAGTTTATATCATAGATGAGGTTCACATGCTTTCTATAGGGGCATTCAATGCGCTTCTTAAGACGTTGGAAGAACCGCCTTCCTATGTGATCTTCATTCTTGCGACCACAGAGGTGCACAAGATACCTATTACCATTCTGTCCCGTTGCCAGCGATATGATTTCAGGCGTATTACGATCGACACGATCACCGGCAGACTGCGGGAATTGATGGACACAGAACAGATTCAGGTCGAAGAGAAAGCGCTTCGCTATGTAGCGAAGACGGCGGACGGTTCCATGAGGGATGCCTTAAGTCTGTTAGACCAGTGCATTGCTTTTCACTTCGGACAGGAACTGACTTATGATAAGGTGTTGGATGTGCTGGGGGCCGTGGACACGGAAGTGTTCGGAAGACTGCTTAGGCATGTACTGGAACGGAATGTGACAGGCTGCATTGAACTTTTGGAAGAGATCGTTATGCAGGGAAGAGAGCTTACCCAGTTTGTGACAGATTTCACATGGTATCTGCGCAATCTTCTGCTTGTAAAATCTTCCGATGACATAGAGGATGTGATCGACGTCTCTACGGATAATCTCGCCAGACTGCGGGAAGAAGCGGATATGACAGAGACGGATGCGATCATGCGCTATATCCGTATTTTTTCTGAACTGTCGGGACAGATCAAGTATGCGGCGCAGAAGCGCATTCTGATAGAGATCGCCCTGATCAAGCTGTGCCGTCCTGATATGGAGAAAGACTACGAATCCATAGTAGAGCGGGTCAGAGCAGTGGAGGAAAAGATCGAGAAAGGGATCGCGGTCGTACCGACAGGCGGAGGATATCCTGCCGAAGGCGGTATGTACGGCAGCGGGACTCAGATGGCAGCGGGTACGCCGGTGGAGAGACCTCCGCTTCCGAAAGCAGTTCCAGAGGATGTGCAGGCGGTGGTCGATAAGTGGGCAACGATCGTAGGGCAGACCTCCATGCCCATGAAACAGTATCTGAAAGATGCGGGCCTTAGCCTTGGCGGAGATAGTAAACTGATGATCGTGGTAGAAGACGGGCTTGCGTCGGACTACTTTTTGAAGCAGGAGGGGCATAAGGAACTGCTTGTGCAGACGTTATCCGAGGCTGTGGGCAGAGAGATCGAGGTTACGATACAGAGCGTACCAAATCGAAACGCTTTTGTGCAGAATTATGTGGATTTGAGTCAGGTGATCCACATGGATATAGAAGTAGAAGAAGAGGATTAAAAAAGAACAGATAAGGAGCAGGAAGACATTATGGCAAAACGTGGAGGATTTCCGGGTGGTATGCCGGGGAACATGAACAATCTGATGAAGCAGGCGCAGCGGATGCAGCGGCAGATGGAAGAAAGTCAGAAGGAGCTGGAGACGAAAGAATTTGTCGCTAAGGCAGGCGGCGGTGCGGTGGAAGTGACCGTGACGGGCGGAAAAGAGATTACGAAGGTGAAGCTGTCCGAGGAAGTGGTAGATCCCGATGATATCGAGATGTTGGAAGATCTCGTGATGGCGGCGGCTAATGAGGCGCTGCGTATGGCTGATGAGGCAAACAACGAGCTGATGAGCAAGATGACCGGCGGTCTTGGCGGAGGATTTCCGTTCTGATGGAACTGTACAGCGGTCATATCAATAAGTTAATAGAAGAATTAGCAGGGCTTCCGGGCATTGGTTCTAAATCCGCTCAGAGGCTTGCTTTTCATCTGATCAATATGCCGCAGGCAAAAGTGGAAAGACTGGCGCATGCGATCGTGGATGCCAAAGAAAACGTGCGGTATTGCCGGGAATGCTATACGCTGACGGATCAGGATATATGTCCGGTCTGTGCCAACGTCAACAGGGATCACGGCACCATCATGGTGGTGGAGAATGCCAGAGATTTGGCGGCATATGAGAAGACAGGTAAATACGGCGGCGTCTATCACGTGCTCCACGGAGCGATTTCCCCCATGCTGGGGATCGGGCCGAATGATATCAGGCTTAAGGAACTCATGCATCGTCTGGAAGGTGACGTGGGCGAGGTGATTATCGCTACGAATTCCAGTCTGGAAGGCGAAACGACAGCTATGTATATCAGTAAGTTGATCAAACCTACGGGGATCAAAGTGACAAGGATTGCCAGCGGCGTGCCGGTGGGCGGCGATCTGGAATATATAGACGAGGTTACGCTGCTGCGTGCATTGGAAGGTAGAGTGGAACTGTAGGAAGCGGAGGGAAAATAAAGATGCAGATAGTAAAAGAGAAGTTCGGAACAACAAAATGCGGTAAGGATGTGTATGCGTATACTTTATCCAATGCCGGCGGTATGCAGGCGAAAATCATTAATTTCGGAGCAAATCTTATAAGTCTGCTTGTGCCGGATCAAAACGGCAATCTCGAAGATATAGTGTTGGGATATGACAAGTTGGAAGATTATTACGGAAACAACAGTTTCTTTGGGGCGACGGTCGGACCGAGCGCCAACCGAATTGCGGGTGCATGCTTTGAGATAGACGGTCAGCGCTATCAGATCGATGCGAATGACGGCGAGAATAATCTGCACAGCCATATAGAAGAGGGGTACCATAAACGTGTCTGGGATGTAACGGAGACGGAGAACGGATTGGTACTTTCTTTGGAAGGCAAAGACGGAGAAATGGGTTTTCCGGGCAATAAGAAGGTCACCGTGACTTTCAGCTTATCCGATGATAATGCGTTAAAACTGAGTTATCACGTGACGGCGGATGCCAATACGATCGTGAATATGACAAATCACACATATTTCAATTTAGCAGGACACAAAGCGGGCAGGATCGAGGATCATCTGTTGAAAATAAATGCGTCCCATTACACACCGGTAGTTCCGGGGGCAATTCCTACGGGTAAGATCGCGCCGGTAGAGGGAACACCCATGGACTTTACGAAGATGAAACCGATCGGGCAGGATATCAATGCCGATTGTGAACAGTTGAAGATCGGGCAGGGATACGACCACAATTTTGTGATCGACGGGGCCGACGGCACGCTTCGGGAGATTGCAGAGGCTGAAGACCCTAAGAGCGGCAGGAAGATGAAGGTATTTACCGATCTACCCGGAGTACAGTTCTATGCGGGTAACTGTATCGGAGAGGAGACCGGCAAAGAGAATACCGCATACGGACCGCGCAAAGGATTCTGTCTGGAGACGCAGTTCTATCCGGATAACATTCATCATCCGAATTTCCCGCAGGCAGTGTTCGGACCGGGAAAGGATTATGATTCTGTGACAATTTATCAGTTCGTGTAAATGTTTGTTGATTTATTGCAGTTATTGTAAATGCGAGATACGGAAATTGTGGTGCAGGGTGGAGAGTTACTGCATGACGATTTCCGTATCTCTTTTTTGCTATAGGAAACTTCTTGTTTATGCACGAGTTTGCGGAGATGTGCAGCAACTCATGAGCAATATCTTGTAATCGGGCGCAGTTCGATTTATTCATTGCAGATGTTAATTACCGCGCCTTTTGTCATTTTTTTCACATAAGACATGCTATAGTAATTTCATAGAATGATACAGTGCGCGGGGACGATCTGAATATCGATCCTCGGAATGGAGTGAATACAATGAGACAGTCATCAATCATTATTCACAAAGGAGGAAAAGAAGAAAAGTACGAGATCTACGTGGAAGATTACGTGCTGTCTTTTTTAAAAGAGGAAACGGGAACATTGGAGTTGTCGGAATTCTTTTTCTACGGATTCAAAGAAAAGTTTGGCAGAAAATATACGATATATGGAGCCGGAAGGGATAGGAATCTGGAAGTATTTGATAAATACAGTCTGTTGGAAGAGATCGGCTGTCGTCTGACGCAGGCGGGCCCCGTGTTTCTGGTCAGAGAAGGAACGGAAAACTATGAGGTGCAGGGATACGAGGTTTTCTATCAGGATAATGCGTCGATGCAGACTTATCTGATAGAACGGAAAAACGGAAACGGCGGGAAAGACAGGGACAGCGATCCTGTCGAAGCAGATAGAAGCAGCGGGACAGACCAAAGGAAATGGCAGAGTGCGCAGCCGCAGGCCGTACAGGGACAGACGCCCCGCAGACAGATATCGCCCAGTACGATTTCCGCCCAGCTTAGTATTATTCTTATGATATTGGTCGCCATTGTGGTCAATTCTACAAACAGCTATGATGAGATGCAGCAGCTGAATCAGTCAGCTACAGAAGTTTTTTTTGCCATGGAGAATCAGGAGGCGGAAAAGGCGGGCGAGGAAGGAGATGGCCGGGGAGAGGTCGTAGTGCAGCGGGAACCTTCGGAGGAAGAGGACATTCTGAAAATGGCAGCGCTTGAAAATAAAGAACAGGCAGGCGAACCGGAGGAGGCATCGGGAGAAGAGAAATCCGAAGAAACAGAGGAGGAATCTCTGAACGAGAATGACAAAAACACGGCAGAGCCTTCTGAGGCTCCAATAGATGATGCAGATAATGACAATGCGGAAGCAGGCCGGAACAATGACGGAGAAGAAACAGGCGAGTCTGAAACCTCTGAGGAAAACTCCGATCAAGCCGAGGAAGAGGTGGAGGCGCTTTCCCGCAATGTGGCAAGATACTATAAAGTGGAGCCCGGTGATACCCTATATATGATCAGCCAGAAAATCTACGGAGATATCTCCCATGTACAGAGAATCTGCGAGCTGAACCAGATCACCGACCCGGATCATATCCGAGACGGACAAAAAATAATACTTCCCTGACCAGATTCATGTTATAATGTACGCGACACCAATGAGCAGTGCCACGAAGTAAACAGACAAAATGGCAGCTTGCTGACAGTTTTGTCTATTTACGGAGTGATAGGGCGAAGCCCGCGAGCGAGATGGAGCGAAGCGGAATCGAGCGTGCACTGCGGAGTAAAACAGAGCAATGCGGCAGCTTGCTGACAGCTATGCCTGCTTACGGAGTAAAGCCTTACTATTTAGGGAAGAGGAACACCAATGACCAACGTTAGGGACTACCTGAAAAAGAAAAAAGAAAGAGAAACGGAAAAACCGAGAGTCAGTTATCGTGAGCGAATCAAAAGCCACAAATTTACGATTTTCTATAGGTCGATTCTGGTGCTCGTTTTGATCGCGGCGGTCATAGCGGCACTTTATATTCAATGGAGTAACAAAATCTATACGCAGGCAGCCGAGGTATCTTCCGTGGAGATCAATATCACGCAGGGTTCCCAACTGCTTCCGTTTGCAGGATATCTTTTGACCTACAGTAAAGACGGAGCAGGGTGTATGGATATTAAAGGCAATGCAGTCTGGAATCAGACATTTGAGATGCAGAATCCGATAGTGGATATATGCCAGAATGTGGTTGCGATAGGTGATTATAACGGCAGGAACATATATGTCATGAATACCAGCGGTGTTATGGGCAGCATCACGACTAATAAACCGATGAGGGATTTCTGTGTAGCAGCCAACGGTGTAGTTGCTGCGGTTTTGGATGATACGGATACCACGTGGATCTATCTGTATGATTCTCAGGGAAAAGAAAAAGAGCTGGCATATTTTCGTACAACAATGAAGGACAGCGGCTATCCGGTGAAGGTCGCCATTTCGCCGAGCGGGGAGCTTGTCTGTGTATCTTATCTGTTTGTTGACAGCGGACAGATGAAATCCAGTGTGGCCTTCTACAATTTCGGCGCCGTAGGACAAAACAATACCAATAATTATGTCAGCGGCTATGATTATTTGGATACTGTAGTGCCGTTTGTGAGATTTCTGGATAACAGATCGCTGTTTGCGGTAGCGGACAATCGGGTCATGTTATATGGCGGAGCGCAGAAGCCGGTCAGTGTGTTGGAAAATTTGATTGATGACAGCGTGCAAAGTGTATATTATGGAGGGGAATATGTCGGCTTGGTATTTAACAGTACCGAGGAAGGCAGCAGGTATCGGCTGGACGTATATCATAAATCGGGAGTATTGAAACAATCTATCAATTTTAACATAGAGTATAGCGATATCATATTTTATGAGGATCAGATCATCATATATAATGAGGCGGAGTGCTGTATCTATAACAGTAATGGGATGGAGAAGTACAATGGCAGATTTAATAAGTCAACGCTGGTGCTGATTCCTCAGAATGCAGCATATCGTTATATGGCAGTGACGCCGGATTCTATTGATACGATCGAACTGCAATAGGCCGTGCGGCGTATGATGTCATGAACAAAAGATATTCAGAACGGGGAAGTTGTGACTTACATGACAAAATTCATTTTTGCATTTATTATATTCCTATTATTTGTCTGGAGAATAAAAAGAGGGTTTCACAACGGAATTATGAAAGAAGTTGTGACACTCTTGTCGGGTATAGTTTCATTAGTTTGTGTGGCGCTTGTTTTTTTTGCAATCTCCAGTTATCTGGCGAAGGCGATGAGCACATTGACCGTGTGTGTGATCGGACTGATTCTGCTGGGCACTGTTTTCAGGATATGTGGTCTGATATTCCGACCAATCTTAGCCCTGAGTAATATTTCCGTGATAGGCGGAGTGGATAAGGTAATGGGAGCTGCCATGGGAATTGTGGAAGCCTGTGTGCTCTCATATCTGGTCTATTATGTGCTTAACCGTATGGGAGTATATGTGCTGTGAATATAATTTGGATCACTGTTCGCAGCCGTTTTATAGGCGCAGTCCCTTTAATGCACGGGGATGAAGCTTTGCGACATATCCCTCACAGGGAGTCAATCCGCAGTCGGTTATGCTGGACAGTAATATACGCTTGGAAAAATCATTGCTTATAGCTTTGAACCATTCACGAATGAAGAAGTGGCACAGATTGCCGGAACAGAAATGGAGGCTGGGCAATGGCATGACTATTATCAGCTTCCATTTCTGTGTTTTGTTGAGGATTAAGGATTTTTTTTTTAGCAGCTTTACAAGGCATGCTTTTCCATGTGAAAATGGCTTTGCAAATGACATTGAATGTGAACTATAACTGGAAATTCAACCGTAGGAGTCTCCCATGCAAATATACAACATAAGATTACTCATCATTAATATGATCGAAAGCTTTTTCACATCGTGGGCCTTTATGAAGGCGGGCAGGATGGAACCCGGCAATATTCTGGTGGGAGTGATTTTCCTGTTATCCTTGTTTCTGTATCGGCGCATCAACATCAGACTCACCGCGAAACCATTTGTAAACACGAGAGCGACAAGAGGGACAGCCTTGATCCTGTCGGCGTTGTTTTCCATATTTTATATGGCAGTGGACTATCCGCGTTATATTGAACTGTTGACGAATAGATTGTTTCAGGTGCTAGTACTGACTGCCGTATTTCTCGGTTTTTTTATCTGTTTCTACAAGGTGCTTCTTTTACTGTTCTCGTACAGCGGAGATAAAGAGGCTTTGAACAGGATTCTCTACAGACCGGAGGAGTCTTCCGGGATCAGGCATTTTCCACTGTATTGTTTTCTGGGATGCCTGATCTGCTGGTTTCCTTATTTTCTCTATCAATATCCGGGGATCATGACTCCTGACAGCATTAATCAGCTGGAACAGGTGCTGGGACTTATCGGTTACAGTAATCACCATCCCTTTGTGCATACAATGATCTTCTCATTGTTCTATCATATCGGATTCTTCATTTCCGGTGATATGGTGGCGGCGGTCTCTTTATATACCTTTTTTCAGATGTGCTTTCTTGCGTTCAGTATTTTCTATCTTGAACAGACGCTGGAGATGTTCCGCATTCGCTGGGAGATCATGGCGGCAGTTACACTTTTTTATGCATTGGTTCCCTATCATGCTGTGTTTTCCGTTACCGTGTGGAAGGATATTCCCTTCGCGGCGGTGGTGCTCCTGTTTAGCTGTTCCCTGCTTCGCATGACGAGACGGATCGAAGCGCGGACGCTTACGATGTTTGTTGGCTCAGGTGTCATGGTATCTCTCCTGCGGTCCAACGGCTGGTATGGATTTCTGTTCTGCGTGCCGTTTCTGCTGTATTATTATCGCAGGCAGTTCAAAGTCATGTTTCCGACAATAGCGGGAATTCTGCTGGCATCGGTCATCGTGAAGTATCCGGTGATGAACGCCCTGGACGTCACACAGCCTGATCTGATTGAGTCGCTAGCGATCCCTACACAGCAGATCGCGGCGGTTCTGTGCAACGATAGGCAGTTGACCGATGAACAGCGCACGCTGGTGGAACATGTCATAGACACGACTTATATCAAGGAGTTATACCATCCCAACTTTGCAGACAACATGAAAGAGTTGGTCCGCGCCGGAGATCAGGAGTATCTGGCGGAGCACAAATGGGAATATTTCAAGCTCTGGGTGGAACTGGGGTGCTCTTATCCAGAAGATTATGCGAAGGCGTATGTCCAGCAGACCTACGGTTACTGGTATCCGGATTCTTTCTATCCGGTCGCTGAGGGCGAGGGAGTCAGCGCCACGAGTCTCGGAGTGTCACACACGCCGTTGATCGGCGGTCCCATCGTAATCAAGGCGAAGGAGATCGCCTTGAAGCTGGGAGGCATGGTTCCGATTTACGGAATGTTGTGGAGCATGGGATTTGCCTTTTATTTTCTGCTATTCTGCATCGGAAATACATTTGTGCGGCAGGAAAAATCGAAGCTCATCTGTTATCTGCCGAGCTTCGCGCTGTATCTCACTGTTATGATCGCGACCCCTGTTGCGACGGATTTCAGATATGTCTATTTCATGGTGTTTAGTCTGCCGTTCTATTTGATGACGACGATTATTTCGGTTCATCAGTGAAGAAAGATTCAAGGAGCCCGACCTCTTCTTGAATCTTTTACTTTGTCATGGTAGACTGTCAATTAAAGGGATATTTGGTCAACATATTATAGGAATAAAATATGCTGTTGCGAATGAGCAAGTATTATAAAGGGGAGTAGTGTGAAAAATAAATTTTTCACACGCAAGTTTGTGCTTGCGCCCAAACTCGCAGGTTGAGCAAGAATGGAGGATTACTATGAAGTATAAAGTTCTATTAACGGGGAAAAACGATTCTGCAATCGACGACTTCTTTATGCAGATGGGTGATAATTTTGAGGTTATGACAACTTCCGCAAGATATGAGGATATCGCCAGGCATATGACTTATTTTATGCCCGACATTTTTGTATACTGCTTATATAATGAGTCCAGAGATGATATCGTTCAGATAGCAAACCTTAAATTAAGATTGTCAAAGGCGAATATTCCACTTGTCATCATCGGGTTGAAGGAAGACTGTGATGAATTTGAAAAGATTGCTGTGAATGCTGCAAATCTGACATTATACAGACCGGTGGCTGTGGGTGTTGTCCAGGAGAAATTGATCTCACTTCTGAAGGAGAGACGATTCATGGAAGTGGTCGATATACAGAGTGCAAATGCAGCGGCCGCAAGGAAAGCCGCAGAACAAGAAGCAGCACGTAAGGAAGAACCTGCCCAGCGCAAGCATGTGCTGGTAGTGGATGATAATGCCATGATGCTTAAGGTGATCAAAGAGCATCTGCATGATAAATATGATGTGGCGACAGCCGCAAGCGGCAAAATTGCTTTGAAGTTCCTGGAGAGGAAGAGGACAGATCTGATTCTTCTGGATTATGAAATGCCTGATGAAAGCGGTCCTGCTGTTTTGGAAAAGCTGCGTGCTTCCGATGAGACGAAGGATATACCGGTAATCTTTTTGACCGGAGTTACAGAGAGCAAGAAGATAAAGGAGGCTCTGGTACTGAAGCCGCAGAGCTACCTGCTGAAGCCCGTTGACCGTGATAAATTGATGGCTGCGATTGCAAAAGAGATCGGTTAGAGTATGAAAGGAACGTTTGTGTCGAAGGCGACATGGGCACAAGTATGACAATCGGTTTGTGGTATATACATAGAGAAGGGATTAGCTTATGGACATGAATCGCGAATTAACACTGACAGATTTGATTGACGTGAAGATGCTGCAAAAAATACAGGATAGTTTTGCGAAAATGACCGGTATGGCGGCTCTTACGACAGATGCAGACGGTGTAGCTGTAACAGAGGGTTCTAATTTTTCCGATTTTTGTATGAAGTATACGCGAACCTCCAAGATAGGCTGTACACGTTGTGAGCAGTGTGACAAGCGGGGAGCTGAGATGGCGCTTGAAAGTGGCAGATCCGTTATATATGCCTGCCATGCGGGTCTCATGGATTATGCGGCACCGATCATGGCGGATGGTAAGCTCGTGGGCTGTTTTATCGGTGGTCAGGTGCTTGTAGAGCCGCCCGATTTTGATCAGGTAAGAGGGATTGCAGCGGAACTCGGTGTAGATGAGGAGAAGTATATAGAAGCGGCAGGCAGGATTCGCGTGTTGGAGCAGGATACGGTAGATAAGGCTGCCGAATTTCTCTATACGATCGCGGATGTTCTGTCTGAAATGGCGTACAATAAATATTGTGTCTATCAGGCTAATGATATTATGAAAGCTAATTTGGATCTTGTCAATAAATCTTATGAGCGATTGGAGAAGTCAGAGAACATGAAATCGGACTTCCTTGCCAATATGAGTCATGAGATCAGAACGCCCATGAATGCAGTTATCGGTATGGCTGAGATGGCGCTTCGAGAGGATCTGCCGCCTGTGGCAAGAGATTACATTGGTCAGATCAAAGAAGCAGGCAGATCGCTGCTGACCATTATCAATGACATTCTGGATTTTTCCAAGATAGAATCCGGCAAAATGGATATCACGGAAGTGGCCTATGAACCAATGTCCTTGTTGTATGATGTATCCAATATCATTATGACGAGATTAAAAGATAAGGATGTGGAACTGATTCTTGACGTTGCACCGAATCTTCCGAATAAGCTGTGGGGAGACAATATCAGAATCAAACAGGTGTTGTTGAATCTTGCAAATAATGCGGCGAAGTTTACCAATGAGGGCAAAGTTACCATGCGAATGGGGTACTACAAGATGACTCCCGATGAGATTCGCCTGCAGATTACCGTGGAAGATACGGGAATTGGTATTAAGAAGGAAGATATGGGCAAACTGTTTGAATCTTTTCAACAGGTGGATAGTAAGAGAAATCGTAACATTGAGGGAACGGGTCTTGGTCTTGCGATCACTAAAAATCTGTTGACGCTGATGAACGGAAGTATCTGGGTTGACAGCGAGTACGGAAAGGGGAGCAGATTCAGTTGCGTGCTTCCGCAAAGAATCGTGGATGACACGCCTAGCATCGGGATCGGTGAGGCGTCATCTATAGTCGTGGCAGGATTGATCTCCAATCCGTATGTCAAAGAGAGTTTATGCAATGATGCTGCAAAACTTGGGATAAAAGATATAAGGCTGTTGTCGCTTAATGAACGTACCGAATTTCCTGATGATAAAAGGATTTTTATTTTTATAGAATATCCGCTGTTTACGGATAAAGTCGAGGAGTACGTTCGCAATCATCCACAAATCACTGCTGTGCTGATGCTTGATTTCGATGATCATGTGGATTATGACATTCCTAATCTGCTTATACTGAGGAAACCGCTTTTTGCCTTAAATATTGCGATGATATTAAACGGAGAGGAACTGCATTTTGATGAGGAAGCGGACGAAAAGGAATTTGACTTTATAGCTCCGGATGCCAAGATCCTTATCGTGGATGATAATGCAGTAAATCTGACAGTGGCAGAGGGGCTTTTGGAGCCGCTCAAGATGAATGTTGATACGGCGGCTGGAGGAAAAGAGGCTATTGAGATGATCTCCCGGGATCATTATGACATCATATTTATGGATCATATGATGCCGGAATTGGACGGTTTGGAGGCAACACGTATTATTAGGCGCTTTCATCCGGAGTATAATGATGTGCCGATCATAGCGCTCACTGCCAATGCCGTGGAAGGAACGAAAGAGCGTTTTTGCAGGGAAGGCATGAATGATTTCGTGGCAAAGCCCGTGGAACTTCGTATGCTTGTAGCTAAGGTGCGTCAATGGCTGCCGGTTGAGAAAATTCAGAAGGCATATAATACGATGACCTTCGACCCGGGAGTAGAAGAGGCTGAACAGATCGTTGTAGGTGACCTGAATGTGAAATTTGCCATGGAGTTTCTTGTCAGCGAAGAACTGTTCTGGAAGGTTCTTAATGTATTCTATCTAAGCATAGACAAAAAAGTGAAGTTGATCAAGTCTATGGAGGAAGAGGAAGACTGGGCGAATTTTACGGTAGAGGTTCACGCTTTAAAGAATTGCGCCAAACAAATCGGTGCCATCTCCTTATCTGAAAAGGCGGCTTTCCTTGAAAAAGCAGGTAATGCGAGAGATGCGGACACCATACATAAGTATACGGACGAGATGCTGGAACAATATGCGGGTTACCAGGGGATGCTGGAGCCTTTCTGTCAGAATGACGAGGAAGAGGCTGAGAAAACAGATGTTTCCGATATTGAGCTGAAAAGCTGTTTTGCCAAGATAAGAGAGGCAGTAGAATATCTGGATATGGATCAGATGGAGGAAGTAGTCCTTGAGATGGGTCAATATCATTATGATGAATGGCAGCAGGAATTGTTTAATCAGTTAAAAGAGGCCGCGGGCGAGATGGATGTGGACAGATGCGAGACAATTTTGGAAGACTGGGAGAGTCAATTAGCGAGACGCTAAATAAGAGGATGGAATGTAATTTCGGACTACGTCCACCTTCGCAAATTTTTCGCAAATTTTTGGATTTAGGATATTGACAAAGGACAAAAAACAGTGATAAAATAAAAATCTACCGCCTGAAATAATATCAGCCTGAAAAAATAATTAGAAATTTTTTCAAAAAGATATTGACTGCGGGCTTCCGGTATGATAATATACCAACGTTGCGTGTTTGAAAAACAACAGATACGCAGCACAGAACCTTGACAAATAAACAGTAATGCAACCCTGAAAATTCTAAGAGAAAATTTTCAGAGAGTATCGGACAGATACAAACCAAACAACAGTATTGAAGAACGGATA
>JAAUZX010000028.1 GCA_014804365.1 Lachnospiraceae bacterium | reverse complement strand
GACGCAGTATGAGGGAGCCTGTATAAAGCCTTTGTCAATTTTGCAGAAGCACGCCGTTTAAAACGAAATGGCCGCTCCGCCGGAGCGGAACGGTCGTTCCGTTTTTGCGAAATTTGCAGTAGGAGCGGTGTGCCTTATTACAGGAGCAGCCTGCTTGTTTTTCGAGGTCAAAAGAAGAATTTGCACAAAAGAATTGTTCAATTCTGGGAAGTACATTAAGGCAGAAATTGTGGATATTACTATAAATTATCTCCTCGGTGTGCCTGCCAACTTTCCGCTGGGGCATCCCTACATTGTAGAATGCAGATATCATGATGCGAAGGGCGAAGAGCACACGTTTTACAGCAGAAATTTATATTTTGATCCGAAACCGTTTTTAAAACAAAAGATGGTGAAAGTTTATATTCAGGACGAAGATTTTAAACCTTACTATGTAGATATTGATGAGGTGCTGGAAAAACCTGAATATTATTAGAACTTTCAGGTGATAGTACAGATATTAAGTAAAGACAATTAATGTCAAAATGCATCATGCTATTATGAGACGATTTTATCGGAAATTAAACGGAAATGAATCGGAAATGTATCGGAAATGAACGGAAACTATGCGAAATCAATTGGAAATCAACAAAGAAACAGGGAGTACAAAACCAATGGACAACCTCACACAACAAATTTTTTCAGAAAATATGCTGCAATATTTAAATGACAGCCCTACCGCGTATCACGCTGTAGAGAACGCAGCGGATATGCTTAGGAATCATGATTTTCAGGAATTGAAAGAAACGAAAAAGTGGTCTCTGCATGCGGGCGGCAAGTATTTTGTCGTGAACAATCATTCATGTATCATTGCTTTCACAGTGGGAGACGGAGATTTGGCGCAGGAGGGATTTCGGATCATAGGTGCACACACCGATTCCCCCGCCCTGAAGATTAAGCCGGGAGCCTGTATGGTCACGCCGGATGGATATGTGAAGCTGAATGTGGAAGTTTATGGCGGTGCCATTCTAAGTACATGGTTTGATCGTCCTCTTGCCATGGCGGGGCGGGTGATCGTGAAACGGGACGGTGGACTGACGGAGCGCCTCATCAAGATTGACAAACCTGTGTGCATGATTCCCAATCTCTGCATCCACTTTAACAGAGACTGCAATACTAACTGCAGTTATAATAAACAGACGGATATCCTTCCGTTGCTGTCCATGAAAGAGGAAGGAATGGAGAAAGGCGATTATCTGTTTGAGCTGATTCGGAAGGAAACAGGGATAGAGAAGGCCGATATTCTGGACTATGAATTATTTTTGTACGAATATCAGAAGGGAATCTTCATGGGACCAAATGAAGAATTTATCTCTGCTTCCCGAATCGATAATCTGTGTATGGTTTACGCGGGACTGTCAGCGTTGCTGGAATCTGAAGACGATGGGAAGAAATGTAAAGTGCTTGCCGCTTTTGATCACGAGGAGGTGGGAAGCGCCTCTGCGCAGGGGGCTCACTCCGGTTTCATGCCGCATATATTGGAACGGATCAGTAAGAACCTCGGATTGACGGATGACGCTTGTTTTCAGGCGATAGCCAATTCGACATCGATCTCTGCGGACACAGCCCATGCGGTTCACCCGAATTACAGTGATAAGCATGATCCGGAGAGTCGTCCCGTGCTGGGCGGCGGTCCGGTGATAAAATATTCTGCGTCACAGCGGTACAGCACCAATGCGTTCAGCGCCGCGTATTTTATGGAAGCATGCGGACGGGCGCAGGTTCCTTATCAGAAGTATGTCAACAGAAATGATATCGTCGGCGGCTCTACGATCGGACCGGCGTTATCCAGTCTGACCACGATTCCTACAGTAGACATCGGAACCCCTGTGCTTGCAATGCATTCTATCCGGGAATTTGGGGCGGTGGCGGATAATTTCTATGCGAAAGAAGCGTTTCGTGCGTATTATGAGGATGAGGAATCCTAAAAGATATTCTTTGGGGAGATTCCTCTCCGGGAAGGGAGAGCATACAACATGGAGAAACGAAAGGCGAAAAGAGGACTGACAGCGCGTCTTATGGTAAGCATTATCCTCATCCCAATGGGAATCGGGTACATAACTGTAGGAGCGCTTGCAGGAACCTTTAAAGTAGACGGAGACATCGATTATTTCCGTTTTATATTCTGTGCAACAGGCGCGGCGCTTCTGATTACAGGTGTGATATGTCTGTGCACTGATATCCGTAAAAGAGTCGTCGGCAACAGGCTGATCAATTCGGGACAGTATATTACGGCGGAGATTTCCGAAATCGTTATGAATCATGCCATCCGTGTAAACGGCAGACATCCCTATGTCATAGTATGCAGATATCAGGATATGTACGGCAATATCCATACATTCAGAAGCAGGGGCGTGTATTTCGATCCGGAGCCGCTTTTGCGGGACCGAATGGTGAGGGTCTATGTGGACGGTGAGAATTTCAAACATTATTATGTGGATATTGATGCGGTACTGCCGGAAGTTATTCAGCATTAAGTGTTTGAGGTTCTGTTTCATTCGATTTCAGCTAATCCGGTAAAAAAATCATTTCACCCCTAAAGTCTCACGGGAATTATCCGATACAAATAATGTAAAGAATTATTTATGCATGAAAGGAGGCATCTTCTATGCGTATTGAATCATATACACAGGTACAACAGTTATACAACACGAAGAAGCCCGCAAAATTACAGGGAAAAGCAAAGTCGGGTGCTTCCGACCAGATACAGATTTCCAGTATCGGTAAGGATATCCAGAATGCGAAGAACGCAGTGGCTGCAGCGAGTGACATCAGAGAAGAACTGACGGCTCCTATCAAGGCAGGTATTGCGAACGGCACTTATCAGGTGAGCGCAGAGAGCTTTGCAGAGAAACTGATGAAGAAGTACGAAGAGATCGAAAGTCTGTAGACACAGTGAAGGAGAGCTATCGGCGTGGCGAGTTTAATGGAAGTCTTGATCGATGTTTTGGAGAAAGAGAGCCAGGAATATGAGAATCTCTTGGCTCTGTCCATGAAGAAAACTCCGGTCATTGTGTCTGAGGACTTAGAGCAGTTGGCAAAAATCACGGATGAAGAGCAGATCATAGTAAGCAGAATCAATCATCTGGATCATCAGAGAAATGAAGCTGTCAATGATATTGCGAATGTGCTTAACAAGGATGTTGAAAAATTAAAGATTGTCGATTTGATCAAGATGCTGGCGGCGAGACCGGAAGAACAGGAGAAACTGGCAATTGTGTTCGATAAACTGCAGGATAATGTGCGCAGTGTGAAACGGATCAATGAGCAGAACCGCGAACTGATTCAGGAAGCGTTGGAACTGGTGCAGTTTAATATGAACGTTCTCCAGGCGATGAACAAAGCTCCGGAGACAGCGAACTATAACAAGGGCGCTTACAATACCGGTGATATGATCGGCTCGAGTTACAAAGCCTTTGATGCGAAACAATAATTGTTAAGGACGGTAGATATATATGTCATTGATGGGAAGCCTTTATACGGGCGTATCAGGATTGCAAACTTCAAATAATGCGCTGAATACAACGGCGCATAACATGTCTAATATGGACACCGTGGGATATACCAGACAACAGGTATCCCAGTCAACCAGATCGTATGTAACGATTGAGAAGAACAACAAGACGAACTGGAAGCAATTAGGTCTCGGTGTCAATTATTCCCGTACAAGACAGGAAAGAGATTATTTTTTGGACAAAAACTATCGCAGGGAGGCCGGACGGAACTCTTTTTATGAAGTCTCGGCTTTCACGATGGAAGAAATAGAGTATATATTGGGCGAGAGCGAATCGGGTGGATCGATCGAGGGACACGAGTTTTCGGAATCGATATCCAATTTCTGGGTAGCGGTGCAGGAGCTCAGCAAGGATCCGACCAGTTCAGTCAATCAGAATCTGTTTGTGACACGCGCCTATGAATTTATAGAGAGAGCTTCGGCAGTCTATACCAGTTTATGCCAGTATCAGGATAACTTAAATCAGACGGCTGTCAAAGAAGTGAACAAGATGAACAGCTATGCGCAGGAGATCGAGGATCTGAACCGGATGATCGTAAAGACCGAGGCGGGCGGCGTGGAGCATGCCAATGACCTGCGTGACCGTCGGAATTACCTGCTGGATGAACTGGGCAAGATGGGAAATATTTCCTACAGCGAGGATACACTGGGTTACATGACCGTGAAATTCGAAGGCATTGATCTTGTGAAAGGCTCCATGGTCAACAGGGTGGAATTGTATACGGACCCGAAGACGGGCTTCTATACCCCGTATTGGAAAATGCTGGCGCACTGCGATTATGACGAAAAAGGCAATATTGTAGTGACGAAGGAAGGAATCGAAGGAGCGGAAGTGTTCGATCTGACCGCGGTGGTATCTTCCGACCGGAATACGGATATCGGTTCGCTTAAGGCCATGCTTCTTGCCAGGGGCGATCACAGAGCCACATACAGTGAACTTAAGGACATTAACACGGATGGGGAATACCAGGAAGGCTGGTATAACAACAATGTATCACAGTCCATCATCATGAATATACAGGCGGAGTTCGATCAGTTGGTCAATGCTGTGGCGACGAAGATTAACAGTATTCTGGCGGAAGAGGCGGAAAAGGCAGGACCGGCCGGTGTATCAGATTATCTTCGGGATGAGAATGGAGATCCTTATCAGTTATTCGTGAAGAAAATTGATATCGATGACTGGACGGTTTCCAACATCCTGATCAATCAGGAACTCAGACAGAATCCGGCGCTGTTGAAATTCCGTAAGGAGGAGCATTCGGAAGATAATCCGCTGACGGAGAGACTGAAAGCGGCTTTTGAGGAAAAGATCTATACCTTGAATCCTAAGGTGGAGACGCCGCTTTGTTTCAGGGATTACTATACGAATCTGGTTGCTCAGGTAGCTAACGGGGGATCTGTATTCCGGGGCATTCAGGAGACCCAGATACAGACGACTGATGCACTGTATAATGCGAGAGAGCAGATAGTCGGCGTTTCCTCCGATGAGGAACTGACCAATATGATCAGATATCAGAACGCATACAACGCATCCAGCCGTTATATCAACGTGATAAGCGAGATGCTGGAACATATATTAACCACACTTGGTCGATAAGACAGAGGGAGTAAGCATATGCCATCTACATTTTTCGGATTAGAAATTGCAGCGTCGGGATTGAGAGCTTCTAACGCGGCGCTCAATACGACGGCGAATAATATCAGTAATACTCATACGGAAGGATACAGCAGACAGGAAGTGAAGCAGGAGGCGATGAATCCTCTGCGCGTGTTTGCGACGTACGGCTGTGCAGGTGCAGGCGTTGACACCCTAGCGATCGAGCGGATCAGGGATCAGTTCTATGACAACAAATTCCGCGATAATGAGACGAAGCTGGGCGAATTCGACACCAAAGCATACTATTGTAAGATGATCGAGGAGTATTTGAAGGACGACGGTAAGACCGGTTTTAAGTCTATATTCGATCAGTTTGGATTGGCGCTTCAGGAGATTACGAAGAATGCCAGCAGCGAGTCATACAAGAGAGCTTTTATTTCCACGGCGAAAAGTATGGCGGATTACTTCAATAATATGTACGGTGATCTGCAGAATCTGCAGGCTGACGTGAATGATGAGATTAAGATACGTGTGGATCACATCAATTCTATTGCGCAGGATCTTGCGACGGTGAATAAACAGATCAATGCCATCGAGATGACGGGAACTGTAGCAAATGAACTTCGGGATAAAAGAGACGTGCTGATCGATGAATTATCTGCGATCGTGGACGTTCAGGTATCGGAGTCGCCCATCTATGATCAGCTTGGCAATGCGACCAACGCCAACAGATATATTGTACGAATTGCGGGCGGACAGATGCTGGTGGATCAGAATGATTATAATCAGCTTGTCTGTGAGGCGCGTGCTACGGGAGAGAAAGAACATCAGACGGATATAGACGGTCTGTATGATATCCATTGGACAAACGGCGTTGATTTCGGATTATATAATGCATCTATGGGCGGTGAGCTTAAAGGACTGATCCAGATGCGGGACGGTAATAACGGAGAATATTTCAACGGCACAACGACGGAAGTGATCTACAGCGGTAAGACCACCCGGGTGACGATCGAGACATCTGCGTCATATTTAAATAACATGAGTAAGTGTAATCTGTCTGATACGGGCGGTATTATCAATGTAGGAGATCAGTTATACTATTACACGGATTGGACTTATGAGGGCGACGGTGTATACACATTTACGATTGACAATGTAGCCAGCGATGAGCCCCTTACAGCGGCGAAGAACTATCGGCAGGCAACCATCGGCAGTGAAGTAAACTATCAGGGTGTACCGTACTATATGGCGCAGATGAACGAGTGGATGCGCGATTTTGCCAAGGCGGTCAACGAGATCTTTACGGATGGTATGACGGACGCGGAAGAGGATGCAGGTATTCTGTTCACGGGTGTTTATCCGAAGAATGACGGACAGTACACAGAGGGACAGTTGAATGACTCCGCAATGAATGGTAAAGGATATTATTATCTGACTTCCGGAAATGTGACGATCATAGAAGCTTTGATGAAGGATGCTTCACTGCTTGGCACCAGAGGTAAGAACGAGAAAGTAAACGTGACTGATCCCGAAGAGGTTGACGGTGTGGAACAGTGCGTGCAGGTCAGAAAAGTGATCTCCATGATGAGCGATAAGAACCAGTTCAGTTTCCGGGGAAGAGACGCGGGCGGTTTTCTGGAATGTGTACTTTCCGATGCGATGTTAAACGCTAAGAATGCGAACACTTTCTACTCCACATACTTAAGTCTGGAGACGAACATCGATAATCAGAGGACATCCATCTCCGGCGTAGACGAGGACGAGGAAGCGGTAAGCCTGGTGAAATACCAGAACTCTTACACGCTGGCATCGAAGATGATCTCCGTACTGACGGAAATCTATGACAGGCTGATTTTACAGACAGGCGTTTCATAATAGATATATATAAACCGCAAACTAGGAAAAGAGGATGATGAAGCCATGAGAATGACAAATAAGATCATGCGGAATAATTCGTTGTACAACATCAATCAGAACAAGATTCTGGAGGATAAACTGACCAACCAGATGACCAATCAGAGTAAGATCGCAAGACCTTCTGACGATCCGGTCGTAGCAATCAGAGCGCTTCGCTTAAGGAGTAATGTGACAGCTTTGACACAATACTATGACAAGAACGCTTCGGATGCGGATCAGTGGCTGACAGTAACGGCGGATGCGCTCAAAACGATCGATGAGGTGCTGACAGATCTGTACAAACAGGCTACCGGCGCTGCGAATAAAGACTTTACGGCGGATAATCTGGAGATTGTTCTGACACAGATGAAGTCTTTGACGAAGGAATTTTATTCCAGTGGTAACGTGGATTATGCAGGACGTTACGTATTCTCCGGTTACAGAACTGACACGGCTATCACTTTCTCGGCAGAGGACATTTCGGAGATGAGTAAACATCCTGTGTCCTATGAGATTAATGAAGACTTCGGATACGACAAGATCAGTACGATCAATTATACGGATTATAATGTATTGTCTACAGACATCGCCGGTGATGGTATCGACGCGAACAATCAGAGTTATGAGCAGGGAGTTACGAACACAAAGTTGTTCCGTATGCGTCTGTCCTACAATAATATAGACAGCACACCGGTTGATGCTGACGGTAAGCTGACCAAGCCGCTTCCTATCACTCTTACGGTTAACGGCACTGCAGTTTCGCAAAATGACTTTACCGGATACAGTGATCCGGAGGAGGCTTATGCGGCAATTGCCAGCGGTAAGGAAACGGGAATTGCTTATATTCCCTCCACCGGCGAGCTGGTATTCAGCGAGGAGTATTATAAGAATAATTACAAAGAGGGCGATAAGTTCAGGGTTACCTATAATAAGTCCGAATGGCTCGAAGGCGATATCAATCCGGCACACTATTTCCAATGTACGGAGACGAGGGATATCGGCGATGGCACAATGACAGATACCAAGCAGACTGGCTATAACTATACCTCTGTCAATCAGGATATCTATTATGACGTAGGATTCAATCAGCAGATCCAGGTGAATACGCTGGCGACAGAAGTATTTACCCATGATGTCCAGAGGGATATGGACGATTTCCAGCACTGCCTGACACAGCTTCGCGATATTGAGACGACCATCAGCGATATCGAGAAAAAGAGAGCGGAGTTTGCTGAGGACAGCGATGATTATAAGAACTGGACGAAGAAGCTGGAGGCAGCGAATAAGGCGAAGGATTATATCCGGGAGAATATCCATACCAAGTTCGAGAACCAGATTACAAATTATCAGACATATATGAACGACAACAATATCGCGATCACCAATAACGCGACGAGAGGAAGCAGATTAGAGCTGATCTCGACAAGACTCTCGAATCAGAAAGCTACCTTTAAAGATCTGCAGACTGACAATGAGGGAATCGATGTCACGCAGGTGGCAGTGGAACTGTCCGCTTCCGAATTGACATATCAGGCGGCTCTCATGGCAACCGGCAAGATCATGGAGACCAATCTGATGAATTATATTTAAGAGCGTATGCTTGAGTTTTGCGAAGCAAATTTACAGATAATTTCACAGCGAATTTCGCAATCGAATTTATTCGATTTGTTAATTTGCGAAGCAAATTTATAGGAAATTATACAGCGAGATTCGAGTTTGCGAAGCAAACTCGCAAAGTTAATTTGCGAAGCAAATTTACTTTTAGGAAAGGCGGTTATGGGATATGCAGATTACGACAAAAGTTTTTGGCGAGATTACGATAGACGATGACAAGATCATACATTTTCCGAAGGGCATCATCGGATTTCCGGATCTGACGGAGTTTACCCTCGTGCACGATGAGGAGAAGGGAACGGATTCCATCCATTGGCTCCAGTCTATTCAGGAGCCGGCGTTCGCTATGCCGGTAATGGATCCACTCATCGTATGCCCGGACTACAATCCGGAGGCGGATGATGAACTGTTCAATGTACTGGGTGAGATCAAACCCGATGAGCTGCTTGTAATGGTGACAGTTACGGTTCCGAAAGACCTGACAAAGATGTCAGTAAATCTCAAGGGTCCCATCGTCATCAATGCCGCTGAGAAGAGGGCTTTGCAGATCATCGTGGAAGGCGATGAGTATAAGGTGAAGTTTCCGATCTATGATATCTTAAATCAGAAGAAAGCAGGTGAGTAAATGTTAGCTTTATCCAGAAAAAAGAATGAAGCGCTGGTGATTAATAATAATGTTGAGATCACGGTACTTGAAATTAAAGGTGAGCAGGTAAAGCTGGGCATTAGCGCGCCGAGAGAGGTACCCGTATACCGCAAGGAAGTGTATGTGCAGATTCAGGATTCCAACAAGGAAGCTGTCAATGTGGACGGCATGGAAGCGTTGAAAAATCTGCTGGGGTAGACATAGGCTTACAGAATAGAACATGATAGGATAAAACAGAGTAACCGGGCGGACGAAACAGATCAGATTTGTCAGCCCGGCTTTATTTATATTCTATAGGAAATTCCTACGTACATGAACGAGTTCGCGAAGCACAATTTATTCACTTAGAATCTTGATCATTTCGGTGATCCGCTGTTCCCAGGTGTGATAGGCGGCAACCTTTTCATAGCCGTTTATTGCAATTTCAATTCTCTCCTCTTCGTGTGTCAGATAATATTGTATTTTTTGCTCCAATTCTTCCATGGATTCATAAGTTTCCAAATCTCTGCCGATTTCAAAATATTCCGGTATTTCAGCTTGATAGTTTGTTAACAGAAAACCGCCGCAGCCAAGAACGTCCCAGATGCGTAGGGAAAGTCCTGTTTCAATCGGACGCATGGTAATGTTTAGGTTGATTCTGCTGGCGTGGAATACTTTCGGCATTTCGGTCAGCGTGTTAACACCACCACGGCAGTCTACTCCGTTAAGCGTAGAGGTATCGCTGCGTGTGTAAAGAGTCACCCGGAAATGTTTTGCCAGTCGGTTCAATGTCCTTTCCCGTTCAATAGCGGCGAGCTTAATACCGATATATTGATGGGCGATCAGATAGCGGTCGGCATTTGTGTAAGTGTCGTTTCCATTATAAAAATTGGGATCGGAGTCGGCAATCTCGCGGATGATCCGATCTGTCAGGGAGTCGGCTATGAAATTGCAGCCGTATATTTTGAGTTGAGTCTCTATCAGACCATCTACGAATCCCTGCGTATATTTTGATATGACACAAGTGTCAGAAACTGATTGTTTTTGTAAAAGCTGGTTATATCTGCATTTTTCGGTATAGAGAGAACCCACAAAAGAGACATCACTGTCATATTTTGCGAAATCTTCATCCTGCATGGAAAGAATCACGTTCTCCCAACGTTTTATATTAGTGGCAAGAGGCAGATAGTAAATATGCTGCGGATTGACAGGACGGAACATCTCGTATTGTGCCCGATCGAACAGAAAAACGCGGTTCCATTCATTTTTCAAAGCATTGGAGAAGAGTTCCGGCACCGGAGAATCCACACTCCAGCACACGTATGGAATCTTGAACCGATTACAGGTATATGAAATCGCGGGAAAAAAGTTAATGCTGAATACGAAGGCAAGAGAATGCTCTGTGATCCATTCAGTCAGTTTTTCCGCACACTGTTTCGGGGTGGTGTGCTTGTCGTACATCTCCATCTCCTCAGTGTGGACCGTAATTCCAAATGAGTTGAAAACCTGCATAATGTCGGGTTCACATATGCTGTTGTAACGATAGAATAATATTTCCATACTTCCTGTGCCTCCGGAATATTTGTTATTAATAAAGCAATGATTCACAGCGGTCGTGAAGTCGGATTGAAAATGCAGTCTTTATGACTGTTTAACAAGGCGGCAAGATAACTGAAAGCGCTGTTGGACAAGATCATTCCTTTGCAACAACTCATGAGCTGCAGATCGATATAGTTATTGCCTTTCGTGTTGCCTTCTACATAGGATACTTCGCAGAAAGCTGTAAAGCCGAGATTGTCGGCATTAACCTTGCACCAGTCAATGTCGTCCGAAAAGACGAATAATTCCCACTCACGGGAATGCAGTGAGATAAAGTCCTGCACGATCTGCCTGTACGTTTCGACGGAATAGGACCAGCCGAGGGAGACGTAGTCCCCACGACGGATATGAATTGCCAGGGACTGACAGGAGTTTATCTTTTCCATATAAGTATGATTGGCAGGAGAGACAAGCGGCGGGAAGGTCAGTTCCTTGCGGAAGATATCCTCATAGCGATGAAACCATCCTGCATGGATCCAGTAGCCGTGGTAATATGTGTCCTTTGGATAATCCTGTATTTCAGGCAAGTATTCTTTAGACGGTACAAGGAGTACCTCGCCGTCAAAAGGGTTGAAAGATTTATAATTGTCAAACTCCGCAATCATGGTGAAGGGGATGCCGATCTCCGTCATAACTTGAGGAATACTCTTGCCTTCTCTGCGCTTTTGCAGACAGTATTCCCATACGTCCTCATCGAGACAGTCGCTCAGCATGGGCGGATGAAGCGAGAATACCCGCTCCAGTTCGTAACCGTTATGTACCGTGTTCAAGGCGAAATACGAGTCGTCCAGATACATGATATCTCCATGATGCGATAAGGAATAGTATCTTGCAAAAAGATATTGAAACACTTGATTTGCCAGTCCGCCGTTTAGGAATTGAATTTTCATGTGAGCCTCCGGATGAATCTTCTGATATGCTATGAATTATATCATGCATGGGCAATGGTCACAACATAATTGCAGATTCTGAATGATAAATCATAAATTTACTCTAAATAACTAAATTTTTGCTGAATTAATCCGATATAAGCTATAAGAGATTACGTCTGCCTTTATGTCGGAGGCAGAATACGTTATCAGAAGACGATTCTATTAATATTACAATATCACACGGAGGTGATCAAGGATGGCAATTGAACCATTAAACAGTGCCATGAGTTATCAGGCACAGGCAGCAGCGAAGCCGCAGATGGTGACACCAGTGAACACGGAAGTTCCTGAAGACGGGCAGACGATCAATGTCGACGAGACGACAGCGTCAGTGACCAGACCGCAAGCTGAGGAGGACAGGAGCAGCGGCGAAGAAAGTGACGGCCGGCAGCAAGATACTTCAGGCAAAGCGGGCAGTGGGGTTCCACAGAATCAGCCCAAGAATGAGCAGCTTAAGAAAGCGATTGCTGAGATGAACAAAAAGATTAATAACAGCAATGAAGAGGCTGTGTTTGGTGTTCATGAGGATACCAACAGAATTATGATTAAGATCATGGATAAGGACACGAAGGAAGTAATCAAGGAATTTCCGCCGGAAAAAACTCTGGATATGATTGCAAGGATATGGGAGATGGCGGGTATTCTTGTAGATCAAAAACTATAAGCAGTCAGGAGGTAATAAGATGGCAATCAGAATTACGGGCATGTACTCCGGTTTGGATACAGAGAGTATTATCGATCAGCTGGCTTCTGCCCAAAGCTATAAGAAAACAAAACTTGTAAAAGAGCAGAAGAAGCTCAGCTGGAAACAGGATGCATGGAAGTCACTCAACACGAAACTTTACAGCTTCTACCAGAAACTTGACGATTTGCGTCTGCAGAGCTCTTATATGAAGAAGAAGACTATATCTTCTAATCCTAATGCGGTCAGCGTGGTAAGTAATGGTAATGCGGTAGATGGTATTCAGTCTATTTCAGTGACCGATCTTGCCAGAAGCGGATATCTGACAGGTGGGGAGCTTAAGACTACCAGCGGCGGTAAAGTGACAGGGAGCACTACGTTAGAGCAGTTAGGCTTTGCAGATAGTGGAAGTATCAGCGTCAACACCGGTAATGGATCATCGGTTAAGATTGATGTGTCTAAGGATATGACGGTTGACCAGTTCGTTAACCAACTCAAGAATGCGGGCTTAAATGCGAGCTTTGACGCTAATTATGGACGTATGTATGTTAGCTCCAAAGAGACAGGAGAATTGGCGAACTTTACCTTGTCGGGTGACAATGAGGCAGGTATGAATGCGCTTGCAGCGTTGGGACTTCTCACGAAGGACGAGATCGACAAGGGCGTTGAGGAAGGTGGCGTTTATCACACTTGGGCGGGCTATATGAGTGATCCGACTGATCCGTCAACGAGAACGCAGCCATATAAGGATTTGATCGACGCCGAGATCGCAAAGCGTGCAGCGGCTTACAAGGCAGAGAATGATAAGCTGAATGAGACAAATGAGGCGCTTAAGAAGAAAAATGACGAAGCGCAGGCAGCTTATGAAAAAGACTATCCGGATGCGACGGAGACACTAGCTGATGTAGATAAGCTCCGTAAGAGTCTCTACGGATATGATGAAGACCAGACGGTTGATGGAGAGACAAAGAAAGTTCACGTAGAAGGCGACTTGGAGAAGAAGGTTAATGATACTAAGAAGGAGCTGGAGGAGGCTCAGAAACAGCTGAAGGCTCTGAAGGCGAACGGCAGCACTGCTACGGCAGATGATGTTGCGAAGGCAGAGAAGACGGTTGCAGAGAAGTCTCAGGCAGCTACTGAGGCAAAGAATGAATTTAATACAGCCAAGGGCAAATACAGTTATTTGAATTCAATTGAAGAAAATAATAAGAAGATTAAGGAAAACGAGGGTAAGATTACCGCAAATGAATCTAAGTTCAATGTAGATGGAGACGGCAAGGTTACCGGTACGGCGGCACTTAGAACAGATGTGGAGACAGAGTTTGATGCCAAGGTAGCTGGGGCAAAGCAAATTATAGCTAATAAAGATACTTATAAAGCAACCGGTAAGAAGATTGATGGTACAGATGCAGTGATCGTGTTGAATGGCGTAGAGTATACATCTAAGAGCAGCAGCTTCGAGATTAACGGTATGACGATTACCGCGCTTGATAAGACGGATTCACCTGTCACCTTGTCTACGACTACCGATACAGACGGTATCTATGATATGATCAAAGGACTCTTTACAGAGTACAACAAACTGATTAATGAGATGGATGCCATGTACAATGCAGACGCCGCTAAGGGATATGATCCTTTGACATCCGAGGAAAAAGAGGCGCTGTCTGATGATGAGATTGAAGAGTGGGAGAAGAAAGTAAAGGACTCCCTCTTGAGAAGAGACGCATCCTTAAACAGTGTTGCTTCTGCTATGAAAGATGTTATGCTCCAGGGTATTGAAGTGGGCGGTAAGACCTTGTATCTGTCCGATTTCGGAATCAATACTTTAGGTTATTTCAAGGCGGCGGATAATGAGAAGAATGCTTATCATATCGACGGTGATGCGGATGATACGTCATCCAGCGGCAACAAGGATATTTTAAAGAGTTTGATTGCATCTGATCCGGACACGGTAATGAATTTCTTTACCAAATTGTCTAATAATATGCATGATAAACTTCAGGAGAAGATGGCGGCAGTTAAGGATACAAGCAGTGCCCTTACTTTCTATAATGACAAATTACTGAAAAAGGAGTATGATGAATACACCGATAAGATCAAGAAACAGGAAGATAAGGTCAATGCCCTGATGGATAAGTGGTACGCTAAGTTTTCAGCAATGGAGACTGCCATGGCGAAACTGCAGTCCAAGAACAATGCGATAGCCGGTATGCTTGGCGGCGGATCGTGATGAATAAAATGGCAGGTTTGATCAAGGAGGAGAATGGCTATGCCGGCACGCAATCCCTATGCGGAATATACGACGAATAAGATCATGACGGCTACTCCGGCGGAAGTGACCCTGATGCTCTATGAAGGTGCGATTAAGTTCTGCAATATCGCTATTACGGCGATTGAGCAAAAGGATATACAGAAAGCGCATACAAATATTATGAAAGCGCAGCGTATTATTGAAGAGTTTCGCAATACCTTGGATCGAAAATATCCCGTGGCGGAGGATTTCGACAGAATCTACGTCTATCTTTTACGACGTCTCTTTGAGGCGAATGTGAAGAAGGATAAAGATATTTTGGAAGAGGTCAACATGCACTTGAGAAGTGTCAGAGACACTTGGAAGGAAGTCATGAAACGCAATTATGAGGCGAACTGAATAGTGACGGAAAGGTTGGTACAACATGAGTCAAAGCAATGCGCAGATACTGATGGAAAGTCTCGAAAAGAAGAATCGGATACTTGATGAGATTATTCGGGAGAATGAAGTGCAGGAGAAGATTCTTAAAGAGGAGGAGCTGGATATGGACGCATTGGATGAGTCCACTGACCGGCTGGGTGTGTTTGCGGAGCAGCTTGAACGGCTTGATGATGGCTTTGAAGCGGTGTATGATAGAACACGTGAAGAGCTGATTGCCAACAAAGAGAACTATCGGCGTGAGATTACGCGGATGCAAGAACTGATTGGGCAGATTACTGATAAAGTAGTTAAGATTAATGCGGCGCAGCTGCGCAATAAGAGGCAGGCCGATAGTCAGTTCAAGAAGAGCAGGGATCAGATTGGGAAGGCAGTTTCCCAGGTCAAGGCGAGTCGTAATTATTACAATAATATGAATCGGCTGAACTATGTGGCACCTCAGTTTTATGACAATAAGAAGTAACCAGGATATTTATTCTGTCTGCAATTTTGTAATTGCATGAATGTTTAAAAAATGAGCTACGTACTGAATTGTTAGTGCGCAGCTCTTTTTTATGTAACAGGAAATTGCTCGGATAGCCACGAGTTTGTGAAGCGTAAGCGAACAAATCTCGCAACCCCGCGAAGTTCAATTTTTAAAAAAAATTAATCGTATCTATAAAGTTCGTGAAAAACTATCCGATATATATAGCAAGTAAGGAAAACAAATTACTTAGTAGCAACGGTTTCGAAGGTTGCGTACGAACCGGAAGTTCCGTTACACACAACAAAAATGTGGCAGGGAAGCCACAATAAATTCAAGGAGGAATATATTATGATCGTAAAACACAACATTACAGCAATGAACTCTAACAGAATGCTCGGCCTGACAACAAGCGCACAGGCTAAGTCCACAGAGAAGTTATCTTCCGGTTACAAGATCAACCGTGCAGCAGATGACGCAGCAGGTCTTGCGATTTCCGAGAAGATGAGACGTCAGGTAAGAGGTCTTACACAGGCTTCCGCTAACGCACAGGATGGTATCAGCGCAGTGCAGACAGCAGAAGGCGCTTTGACAGAAGTACATGATATGTTACAGCGTATCAACGAGCTGTCAGTTAAAGGTGAGAATGCTACACAGACCAGTACAGACCGTTCTTACATCGCAATGGAAATCAAACAGCTGATGACAGAAATTGACCGTGTACAGAGCACAACCACCTTCAATGAGCAGAACCTGTTGACGGGTGAGTTTGATGGTAAGCAGCTTCAAGTAGGTGCAGAGGCAGGTCAGCATATCGGTATTACCATTACGGATATGAGCTGGGATGCTTTGAGAGATTCCACACAGGGTGGTGCATATGGCGGTAAAGATGACAACTTTGTAGACTTTGATATTGCAAATCCGTTTGATACAGAGCTTACAGAGACAGATTTCGCTGATATGAACAAGCTGGTTAAAGGTATGATCAAGGAAGTATCCAGACAGCGTTCAGAGCTGGGTGCTGTACAGAACAGACTTGAGCACACAGTAAACAACCTGGATAACGTTATTGAGAATACCCAGAGTGCAGAGGCAGCTATCCGTGATACAGATATCGCTACTGAGATGGTTGCATACGCGAACAACAACATCTTACAGCAGGCTGGTACATCTATGCTGTCACAGGCTAATCAGTCCAACCAGCTGGCACTATCCTTACTTGGCTAATAGGCTAACAGCCAGAGAGAGTAATCATAGCGTAAAACGATCAGAGGCCACCCGTTTTTTCGGGTGGTCTTTTTATTCTAGATAAAGTATGTTAATATAGAAGCAGGAGAAGAAAATATGCGGCTAATACTTTTTGGAAGCAGGAATTTTATCCTGCAGTATATTATGGAACAATACCGGAAAGCCTTTCAGAACATGGGACACGAAGTATTTGTTTTTGAGGCGACCTCTGTAGTAGAAGAGTTTGCCAAGAATATTGAGAAGATGTTTCTGTTTCATGAGAATGGTATTGATGCAGTGATTACGTTTAATAATCAGGGATTCCGAATGCGTTTGGAAGAGGAAGCTGTTTTATGGGATAAATGGCAGATCCCCTGCTTCAATATTCTGGTAGACCACCCTATGTACTATTATGATGTGTTAAACCAGAGTCCGGTGGAAGGGATTGTTGTCTGCGCGGACAGGAAACATGTAGAATACGTGCAGCGCTTTTATCCTATGGTGCAGCGTTCCTTTTTTTTGCCAACCGGAGGAGAAGAACTGCACCCGAATCTTCCGAAGAAACCGATTGCGGATCGACCGATTGACGTACTTCTGATTGGAAGCTATAAATATCATACTGACTACACATATGATGCGGTAGATGAAATGGTGATGGATTATCTGATTACACATCCGCAGGAAACAATGGAAAGCGCTATGGAATTCTGCTTGAAAAGTGTGCAGCCGGAATTATCGGACCGGGAGTTAAAGCTGATGCTGCAGAAGCATTGCTTTATTGAGACAAATTTATGTGCAATGTATCGCTTAGAGATTGTGCGCTCTATGGTTGAGGCAGGGATTAACGTATGTGTGTGTGGCGAGGGGTGGGAAAACACTGATTTATATCAGCATCCGAATTTGAAAATATATACACGGATTCCATTTATGGAAGGCATCGCATTGATGGAGGAGAGTAAAATTGTACTCAATCAGATGGCATGGTTTAAGGAGGGCGGAAGTGAACGTATTTTTAATGCTATGCTGCAGAAGGCGGTATGCCTGACGGATGACAGTATTTATCTTAAAGAGCACTTTAAACACAAAGAAGATATTATTTTCTATTCCTTGTCGGTATTGGAGGAACTGCCCGGTGTTGTGAAAGAGCTGCTTGAACAGCCTGATAAGATGCAGGAGATTGCTGATAGCGGATACAAAAAGGCTTTGGCTCATCATACATGGGTGCGAAGGGCAGAAGAACTTGCCGAGAAAATACATGACAGTAAAAGGGCGTTGCAGATATATGTCATGACTCATGTTGCTTTCGAGGCACCGCAAAATCCTATATACTGCCCGTTACATGTAGGACGTGCATTGAAAGAAGATTTAGGTTATCAGGGAGATAATACAGGGGATCATATCTCTGAACTCAATCCTTATTATAGTGAATTGACAGGGTTATATTGGGTTTGGAAAAATGTAAAAACAACGGAGTATATCGGATTGTGTCATTATCGGAGATATTTTCTGAATAAGGACAATAAGATTATGTCCAAGGCGGACTTTATGCCGCTTTTAGAGCAGCATGATATTATTGTGTCACAACCTGTTATTTCTGACCAATGCTATCGGGACAATTATGCGCAGGCACATAACATACATGACTTAGAGGCTGTAGGTGAGGCGATTGCATTACTTTATCCGGACTGCACAAATATTTTTCAGGAAGTGCTTGAGGGGAGAAAAATATATTGTGGGAATCTGTTTGTGACGACTAAAAAGCTATTTGATGAATACGCAGAATGGCTGTTTTCTATTTTTCAAATTGCAGAACGCAAGATTGATGTAAGTACTTATGATGATTATCATAAAAGAGTTTACGGGTTCCTTTCAGAACAGCTTATATATGTGTGGATACGCTATCGGAATCTGACTTATTATGAAGCCGCCATTGGTTTCACACAGGAGAAAGCGGAGACTGTTTTGCTCAAGAATCAATTAGCAGCTCTTTTTAGAAAACGCGAGATTGGACAAGCGCATAAGCTCTTTCTGGATACCATGAAAACAAGGCCCGATGTGATGCTTGCCGGTTCGGATTTTGAACAGGAACTGAAAACCATTCTTCGGATTATTCATATCTGTATGGAGGAAGAGAAGGAAAAGGGAACTTCAATGTTGGATTACTCTACTGATTTGTCTGAATTGATACGCTACTATCACCAGATGGAAAAGGATGACACGTAATAGAGGGAGGAAAGTATGCTGCCGATATCAGTTTGTATCATAGCAAAAAATGAAGAGCAAAATATCGAAAATTGTCTGAAGCCCTTGAGAGTCTATGATTGGGAGATTATCGTTGTGGATACGGGTTCCACAGATCGCACGAAAGAAATTGCCATGCAGTATGCAGACAAGGTGATTGATTATGTGTGGATACAAGACTTCAGTGCCGCCAGAAATTTTTCTATCGAGTGTGCTTCCTATGACACCATTCTATTCATTGACAGTGACGAGTATTTGATAGAAATTGACACAGATGTCATATTGTCCCTTGTGAAGCAGCATCCCACATCGGTAGGGCTTCTTTCGCGTCAGAATCACTATCAGATGAACGGAACAGACAGTGTCTATGTAGACTTAGTGGAACGACTTTTTTCTCGCAAATATTATCATTATGAGGGAATCATCCATGAACAGGTTGTCTTAAAAGAATCGGGAGAACATTCTTATAATACCTACCAGATTCCGCTTGTTCTCAATCATTCCGGATATAACGGGAGCGATGAAGAGCTTAGAGAGAAAGCAAACCGGAATATTTCCTTGCTATTGGAAGACTTGGAAAGACACCCGGATAATCCGTATACTTATTTTCAAATTGGTCAGGCATATAACATGATGCATGATGACGAAAAAGCGTGTTTATATTATGACAAAGGATTGTCGTATGATGTGAATCCTAATGCGGAATATGTGCAGATGATGGTGATTGGTTACGGCTATGCTCTGTTACATCTTAACCGTGTGGAAGAGGCGTTGGGGTTATGCAATGTTTATGACGAGTTTTCAGGTTCGGCGGATTTTCTTTCATTAATGGGGCTGATTTATCTCAGAAATGAGCAGTATGTCAAGGCGATGCTGGAATTTGTCAAAGCACTTTCCTGTGAAAATGTTCATGTAGTTGGCGCAAATAGTTTTATTCCGTCTTACAATCTCGGATTGATCAATGAAATGATGGGTGAGAGAGAGATGGCATTGGCGTACTATAGGAAATGCGGTGATTTTCCGATGGCGCTGGAAAAAATTAAAGAATTAGACAGATAGGAAACAGATATTTTATGAAATTGTTGTTATATGCGTGGAATGCTAACAATGAGCAAATACTGGCGGATAATTTAATAAAATTTGGATTTGAGGTAATTTGGTTTTGCGAGCCGTGCAAGCATTTCACGCGGGATATAGAATTGGCGGCTAAGATGATACCATATATTCATCAGAAAAATATTAATGCAGTTATATCATTTAACTATTTTCCTATCATTTCTATGATTTGTGATACCTGTAAGATTCCTTATTATGCGTGGATATATGATAGTCCTCATTTTACTTTGTATGCACGACAGGTTATGCTGCCGTGTAATCATATTGGCATTTTTGATAAAGATATGGTGCATAAGCTGCAGGGAAAAGGTGTGCAGACGGCCTTTCATATACCGTTGTCTGTAGATGCGGATTGTTTTGAACAGGTAATCAGAAGGGCAGGACGTAAAGAATCTGAGATGTTTCAGAGTGATATATCTTTTGTAGGTTCGCTGTATACGGATGAACATAACTATTATAATAGACTGTTGGAGAAGCAGGAACAAGAGCAGTTCGATTGCATGATACGAAAACAATGTTTTTCATATGAAGTTGATTATATAAGTGAAGCGCTTGTATCAGGAGAAATAGATATTCACGTGATACAAGAGAAGATGGAACAAGAAGGGCTGATGCTGGGAGAAGACTATTTTGCTGATGCAGAGGATGTTTTACAGGCGGTTGTCCTGGAGAAAAAAGTGACAGTGGAAGAACGAAGAATATTGCTGAACCGGATTGCAGAGAAATTTGGGGAGCAATACCGGCTCAGTTTGTACAGCGGTTCGGATTTGCATGAACAGCCCATGCTTAAGAAATATCATAAAGGTATAGTGAACTATCACAAACAGATGCCATTGGTGTTCTCGGGCAGTAAGATTAATCTGAATTTTTCCTTACGGTCCATTCATTCAGGCATACCGTTGCGAGTACTTGATATTATGGCATGTGGCGGTTTTGTATTGTCTAATTGGCAGCCGGAGATTGCAGAATATTTTGAAGAAGGGAAGGAAATAGCAACATTTACCGGCTTGGAAGATTGCATGGATAAAATCAGCTTTTACCTGACTCATGATGAAGAGAGAAGATTGATCGCAGAAAGAGGGAAGAAAAAGGTGAAGGATATGTTTTCTTACCAAGAGGGGTTGGAAAAGCTGTTTGCAATATAATGGATCAAGAGCTGTTTCAATATGTAGTTTAGGCGCTAAAATGAGGGAAAATATGAGTGGAGATCAGCTAAAACAGCAAGTGAACCAGATGCTGGAATCGGGAAAGCATGATGAGATTAAAGAGCAGTTGCTTGCTCATAAAGACGTGACGGAACATGATAACGATTTAGCTATAATTTGTTATTTGTGCACTGTCTATGAACAAGAGAGGGCTGCAGGCCAGAGGACAATTTTTGAAAAAGTGTCAGATATGGAAGCGTTAATAAAGCGTTATACCATATTGAAATTTTATTTAAGAAGAATTGAGTTCGACGTAATGGATGATATGAGGATTTTTGGGGAGTTTCTTGTTCAGAACCAGGTTTCTTCCTATGAGCTGTTGCGCGTGCTTGATTTCAGCGCGGTGCATAAAGATAAAGTGTTGCAGAGAATTGGTAGTGGAGCATCGGAAAAGGCAGTTGAGAATCCTGTAGAAATGGACGTGAATGTATCAGCTGCAAAGATGGATGAAAAGGCAGATAGTAATAGTGCAGTAGACGCATATAGGAGTGACGATACACAGCAGATCTGCTTTATCATATGCACGAATAATCCTATCTATGCTGAAGAGTGTATTCACTATATTAATCATCTTATCGTGCCGGAAGGCATAGATGTTGATATTTTGACTGTCGAAGAAGCAAAATCTATGACGGCAGGATATAATGAAGCAATGCATTGTACCGAAGCACGGTACAAGGTATATCTTCATCATGATACCTTTATCATTAATCGGAATTTTATTAAGGATTGTCTGGATATTTTTATGAACCACTCGGAGATTGGTATGATTGGAAATGTAGGAGTTAAAACGATGCCGGCTTCCGGTGTTATGTGGGATGGCGATAGATATGGCATGCTGTACGAACAGCATATATATGAGACGAAACTGTTGTGTAATGCAGTTAGTTCAAGTTTAAAATACATGCAGGTAGATGCGATAGACGGGTTCCTTATGGTTACACAATATGATATTCCGTGGCGGGAGGATTTATTTGATAAGTGGGATTTTTATGATTGTTCACAGAGTATGGAATTTATCAGGCATGGTTATCAGGTAGTGGTTCCAAGTATGAGGGAACCTTGGTGCGTACATGATTGTGGATTTGTTAATCTAAAGGATTATGATGTTGAGAAAGAGAAATTTGTTGCGGAGTACCTATCATAGATAAAATGCACGTACTCACGTCAACATTTCCCGCACTCTATGCCGAAAGGTATGGTCTTTGGTGACTTTATCATGCCCATTCCTAGCGATAGAGACACGCTCTTCATCGTGGCTTAGATAGTAATGAATTTTATTTAACAAGTCTTCTTTGCTTTCATAATAGACGAAATCTTCTCCGGGAATGAAGTCGTCCAGAAAATCAGCCTGAAAATTACTCAAAAGGAATCCGCCGCTGCCCATGATGTCAAAGGCGCGGAGTGGAATGCCGCTCTTGATGCTCCTAAGAGAGATGTTCAGATTGATTTTACTTTGTTTAAATATCACCGGAGCCTGCTCGTATGGATCGACAGTTCCGTGGTTAGTGAGATTGGGCATAGTAAAGCTGCTGTTAGGGGTAAACAGGTCCATGCGAAAGTGTTCTGTAATAGCCTGAATTAATTGCGCACGCTCTAATCCGGTTATCTTACGATTGATCATATATTGGGCATAGAGATATTCTTTGGACTCTACACCGTCTGGATTGGGCTCCAGAGGAAGCGCATGATATAGGTCATCCATGATAGGAGCCAGAGATTCCTGAATAAAGTTATAGCCCTGTACTTTCATCTGCGCAGACATAATAGCGTCCAGATAGCCTTTGCTGTAATCGGACAGAGTCGTCATGCGGTCAAAGAAGTTATGTTTTTCTGTATAGAGAGATCCTACAAATGAGATGTCATACAGATAACGGGAATCTGCATTTTTTCGTGAGGTGTCAGCAAGAGGAGATTGTTGTGTAATTCTGTCTAACCGCTCGGTGTTTGCGGCCATAGGCATGTAATGGACAGTCTCTATCCCTGCGTTGTGGAATTCCAGATATAATTCTTTGTCAAACACATAAATCGTATTGCACGGATTGATCACAGTGCAGGAATAGAGCAGCACATAGGGGCTGTCGTAGACCCATGAAATATAACGGACAGTTTCTTCTTTGCAGACATTAGAGATGACAGGATAATAATTAAATGAAAAAACAGCATCAGGCACTTCATGACGGAGAGTGGAGGTCAGGTGCTCTTCCAATTCCTTGTCTTGTCTGGGATTTTTGTTGGAGAAAGGATAGCAGACTAACGTATGCCCTTCCGCAATAAAAGCCTCTTTCATGTCATTATTTCCAAAACTTGCCCATTCGATAAACAGTATTTTCATAGATATCCTCAGTTCTGCCGGTGAGGTGCAGTGTGTCGCCTATCCGACCGTTTTCAGTGCGTGCGCCTTGATTTTCTCATAAGTTTCAGGGCTTAAGTCATGTTCGATCCGGCAGGCATCTTCGGCAGCGGTCTTCTCGTTTACTCCCAGTGAGATAAAGAAGTTGGTCAACACCTTATGCCGGTCATAGATGCTCGAGGCAATCTCATAACCGGACTCGGTTAAAGTGATAAAACCGCTTTGATCCACTTCAATATAACCATTCTCGCGTAGTTTTTTCATAGCTACGCTGATACTGGGCTTGGAGTAATTCATTTCGGTTGCAATGTCAATGGAACGAACCTGACCGGTGCGCTCTTTTAAAATAAGTATCGTTTCTAAATAATCTTCTGAGGATTCATGTATTTCCATATGACCACCCTGACCTTAGTGTAATATTTTGCCATATAGTTTATCATAAAATAACATTAATATAGCTAAAAGGCAATGATGTTGTAATACTGAATTAGTTTTACTGTGAATAAAATAGGAAATCATTACGAAAGCTGTTGTATTCTTACCTTAGCGGGCAGGTAATCACCACATTTTCGATAGGATGCTATGGCTTCTCTGGCATATCCGGTACATTCATAGATAACACCGATATTATAATAGGCTTTATAATTATTGACTCCTTCCACTGCAAACTCTTCCATTGTAGTAGCTTTTTTAAACTCATTTATAGCTTGATCAAGGAATCCGTTATTCATGTAGATCAGTCCGATCAGGAATACGAAGTCGGCGCGCGTGGCAAATTCATCGTATATATCAAGCAGCCCGAGAGCATCCTGATTGCGTTTTAGATCTAATAGAGTATAACCATAGGATTCCACCATATTCTGAACATAATCCAATGCAGGATCTACATCCATGGAGAGCCCAAGATCAAGATAGCGGAAAGCGGTCTCAAAGTCATGCAGTTTTCGATAGCTTTGGCCCAACTGGTAATAGATGTAGGGATCAGCACCATGGGTTTCCAGTTCTTTCTCTAAAAGAGTAATGTTACGTTTGGATTTCTCGCGCATCTCATCTTCCGTGCCGTCATAACCTACGTGAAGAATGGTAATCGGGGCAGAGTAGACATATTTGACGGGAGCTGCATCAGGCGCGGTGTTACGGTGATCAGAAGCTGTTATCGGTACAAGCTGCTCGTGAACGACTCCCTCAAAATGAAAATAGCGCCTGTTTATAAAACGGCTGACACGCACCTGCTCGTATGATGTCTGCCCATCTTGCGTAAAACGGTTGCGGATCAGGATGCGTCCGGCATAACGGGGATAACTTTCCATACATTTCCGTAATGTCTTCTGATCTATGACCTCCGCATACTCGTCACAATCGAGAGAGAGTATCCAGTCATGGGAGGCTTTTTGCATGGCAAAATTTTTGGCGGCGCTGAAATCACCGTTCCAGTCGAAGTGGTAGATTCGGCCAGTATATTTCCGCGCCAGTTCGACAGTGCGGTCCGTGGAGCCGGTATCTGCCAGCACGATCTCGAATTCGTAAGGCTGCAGGCGTTTCAGGCACTCATCGATATGCTTCTCTTCATTTTTGGCAATCAAACAGACTGATATGGGCAGCACGGCAGATTCCTTTCCTGTTGGTTTACATCATTGTCCCTGGACGAAGCTGTTAAACAGTGGCTTCGGAGCGGGAGACGGGGTGAGTTCCTTCAGTTTCTTTACGGCAGGTTCATAGTCGCCGCATTTCTTATAATATGTACGGGCTTCATTCAGATTGCCCATGTTCTCATAGATGGAAGCGATATTATAGTTGGCGCGGTAGCTGTTGACGCCTTTACGGGAGTAGGAGGAGAGTGTGGTTGCCTTCCGAAACTCCTCGATCGCTTTGTCATTTAATCCTTTTTTCATATAGATTATGCCCATCAGGTAGACGAAATCCGCACGGTGGGAGAAAAGTTCATATTTATCCCTAAGCGTCATGGCAAGATCATATTTAGCCAGCTCCACCAGACAATAGCCGTATGTTTCCGCCATGCTCTGCACGAAAGCGGATCGGGGATCAGCGTTTAATTCCAACCCCTTCTGATAGTAGTACGCCGCCTTCTCCAGATCGTTCAGGGAGATATAGTTCTGTCCAAGCTGGAAGTAAATATAGGGGCTTGGCCCTTTGAGGGTCAGGTCGTGAAGCAGCATTTCCAGATTGCGGGTGGCGCGCATACGTTTATCGGATTCGGAGACGTAGCCCTCGTGATAAAAGGTCAGAGGAATCGCGAAAGAATCCGGCTCATTGCCATCCAGTGTGCATACCTGCTCGTGGATACTGCCCTCATAATGACAGTATTTGCGGTTAAACAATCTGCCGATGCGCTCTGATTGGATGGAGCGCACACCCTGAACAATATAGGGATTATTGCGGATGATCATACCCATGGAGCGGCTGTTTTGATCCAGTACTTCCTCCAGTTCGGCGAGATTGACATTTTCCAGATATTCGTCGCAGTCTATAATCAGCACCCAGTCGTTAGAAGCCTGCTGGGTGGAGAAGTTTCTGGCAGCGCTGAAGTCGTCGCACCATGCAAAATGAAACACTTTGTCTGCGTAGCGATGGGCAATTTCCACGGTTCTGTCCACAGAACCCGTATCCACAACGATGACTTCAAATTTACACGGTTTAAGCCTTTTGAGGCACTCTTCTATATGATTGTCTTCATTCTTAGCGATCATGCATACCGAAATAGGAATCATGGCGTCACCTCTTCAACAGTAAAAATCTTTTATATCATATATATTAGCATTTTCTGCATGTTACGACAATAAAATATTTTGTTGTATTCGGGTAGAAAAAGGCAAAAAATAGGAATAAAGTACCAGACTTTTTGCACAAAAATATGTAGGAAAAAATCAACAAAATGATGAAATGGACGGAATATCGTTCAGTATACGTTTAAATGGTTCCATTTTAGAGAATTTTATGATATAATTTCCACAAAAATAATCAGAATCATACACTATAGGAGGGCTAAAATGACAAAGGCAGAAATATTAAAGGCAGAAATTTTAAAGCAGTACAAGAGTGTCAGACAGTTCGCGATCGAGATGGAGATACCGTACTCCACCCTGGTTACTGCCCTGGATAGAGGAATTGAGGGAATGGCGTATGGCACTGTAATCAGAATGTGTGACAAATTGAACCTGAATCCGGTTGATTTTACACCGCTTAACCAGAAGAGTGTACTCGGAAGCAAGATCATGGAGAATCGTGTGATGCAGTACTATGTGAAGCTGAACAAGACGGGACGTAAGAAAGCGCTGGAGTTGATGGAAGATTATGCGCAGTTAGAGAAATATAAGGCAGTAGAGGAGAATTAATGCAATACGATTATCTGATAGTTGGCGCCGGATTGTTCGGCGCGGTATTTGCCCATGAGATGAAGCGGCAGGGCAGAAAGGTGCTGGTGATTGACAGACGCAGGCACATAGCGGGAAATATCTATACGGAGCCTGTGATGGATATTCAGGTGCATAAGTATGGAGCGCATATTTTTCACACCTCGGATAAGAGAATATGGGACTATGTCAATCAGTTCACCGAATTTAATCACTATATAAATTCACCGATTGCATATTATAAGGGAGAATTGTATAATCTCCCTTTTAATATGAATACATTTAACAGGATGTGGGGCGTGGTGACACCGGCGCAGGCGAGAGAGAAGATTGCGGAGCAGATCGGGAGGCTACAGATTACGGAGCCGAAGAATCTGGAAGAGCAGGCACTTTCGCTGGTGGGAACGGATGTCTATGAGAAGCTGGTAAAAGGCTACACCGAGAAGCAGTGGGGCAGAGATTGTAAGGAGCTGCCTGCTTTTATCATCAAGAGACTCCCTCTTCGGTTTACTTACGATAATAATTATTTTAACGACCGTTATCAGGGAATTCCCATCGGAGGGTATACCACTATGGTAGAGAATATGCTTCAAGGGATTGATGTGCAGACGGGAATCTCCTATCGGGATTTTGGCACAGAACAGGAGACGGACAGTGGTGTGACGGTCATTGACAAAGAGGGTAACACTTATCGCAAGGTGGTGTACACCGGCATGATGGACGAGTATTTTGACTATTGTCTGGGGCATCTGGAATATCGTTCTCTTCGGTTTGAGACGGAAGAGCTTCAGGAATGCGATAATTATCAAGGAAATGCGGTGGTGAACTATACGGAACGGGAAGTGCCTTATACGAGAATCATCGAGCATAAACATTTTGAGTTCGGGACACAGCCCGGCACCGTGATTACACGGGAGTATCCGGCGCAGTGGCAGGAGGGCGACGAGCCTTATTATCCGGTCAACAATGAACGTAACGATGCGCTCTTTGCACGGTATTGTGAATTGGCGGCGGCAAAGCGGCATGTGATCTTCGGCGGACGCTTGGGGCAGTATCGGTATTATGATATGGATAAGGTGATTGCGGCGGCGCTTTGTGCGGTGGAGGCGGAGGTGTAGTTACTGCTTATAGGGTGTCTAAATGGTTCGCGCAGAGGGATGTTAATATCTACGGAGCCGCGCTTTCGCTCCTTTCACAGCGCAACAGACACTAAGCTCGTGAGAAACCTCGCTAAGTGCTGGCGCTGTTCTAGGGGCTCCTTAAGATATTAACTTCCCTCTGCGCTTAGGCTGTGGCGTGGGTATGAAAAGTAACTAACACAGTATATGTAATAGAAAATCTATAGGCAGAGTATTGACAATAGTCGGTGCTCTGCCTATAATATCAAGTGATAGTTTGAATATCAAAGTATTAGACGGTCAAATTATTATATGCTTTTTGCAGACGGAAATTTAGGACACGGAAAATCCGTGCAGAAAAGTGGACTATGATGATTCGGCCCATGCGATGATGGTGAAGTGGAGGAAACGGGGATCATGAAATGGAACGAAGCGATTAAAGAACTGGATACCAGAAGACAGAAGGCTCTTTTAGGCGGCGGACCGAACAGGATAGATAAGCAGCATGCCGCCGGTAAGATGACTGCGCGGGAGAGGATTGAGGTGTTGTTGGATCCGGGTACTTTTGTGGAGGTGGACGGATTCATGGAGTCCAGAATTAACGATTTCGATCTGGATAAGAGAAGGGTGCCGGGTGACGGTGTGGTGACAGGTTACGGAGAGATCGACGGACGACAGGTATTCGTGGCCAGCGAAGATTTTACGGTAATTGGCGGTACGCTGGGGGAATATCATTCTTTTAAGATATGCAGAATTCAGGATATGGCGATGGAGATGAAAGCACCCCTGATCTGTATCAATGACAGCGGCGGTGCCAGAATCGAGGAGGGTATCTCATCCCTGAGCGGTTACAGCGGCATGTTCCTTCGTCATACAAAAGCGTCGGGGGTCATCCCGCAGATCGCGGTGATTCTGGGACCTTGTTCAGGAGGCGCATGTTATGCGCCGGCTATCTGTGATTTTATATTCATGGTCAAGGACATTTCCAAGATGTTCATCACCGGACCGAATGTGGTGAAAACGGTTATTAACGAGGAAGTGTCCGTAGAGGAACTGGGCGGAGCGGATGTGCATGCCAAGAAAAGCGGCGTGTCACATTTTACATATGACAGCGAAAATGAATGTCTGATGGGCGTACGGAAATTGTTGTCTTATCTGCCCAGCAATTGGATGGAGAAACCGCCGGTTATTAATAATGTAGAGAGACAGAGTATATTGCCTCGTGTGGGTAAGGTGTTTGGCAAAGTGGATAATGGCAGGGTGGCTTCTTCCATGAAAGCGAAAGCGACTAAAATCATGGATATCGTGCCGGACAATTCCCGGCATGCATATGATGTCAAAGAAGTGATTGACTGTATCGTGGACGAGGGAAGTTTCTTTGAAGTACAGAAGGAATTTGCCACCAATGCGGTGATCGGATGGTGCAGGATGGAAGGCAAAGTGGTTGGTATCGTGGCGAATCAGCCCAATTCCATGGGCGGGTCTCTGGATTATCATGCCTCTGACAAGATTGCAAGATTTATACGTTTTTGCGACTGTTTCAACATTCCGCTGATTACACTGATAGATGTACCTGCGTTCCTGCCCGGCACAGCACAGGAGCATAACGGCATTATCCGGCATGGTGCGAAGATCCTGTATGCCTATTCCGAGGCTACGGTGCCGAAAATCTCGCTGATTATGCGTAAGGCGTACGGCGGAGCCTATATCGCCATGAACTCTAAGGAGATGGGCGCGGATATCGTCTATGCATGGCCTATCGCGGAGATTGCGGTTATGGGAGCGGACGGTGCCGTCAATATTGCCTTCAAGCGTAAAATCAAAGCGGCAGAGAATCCGGAAGCCATGCGCGCACAGTGCAAAGCGGAATATGAAGAGCGGTTCCTGAATCCTTACGTGGCGGCCGCAAGAGGCTATGTGAATGAGGTGATCAAGCCGGAAGAGACGAGAGAAGCACTGGTGAGAGCGCTCAGGGGGCTTAAAAATAAGCAGATAGAAGCCCCCAAGAAAAAGCACGGAAATATACCTCTTTAGCCGAAAAAGAAAACAAGCGGCGCGAAGCGACATTTGTTTTCTTTCGGCGGGGGTAACGAGCAAACGTCCGACGAAGTCGGACAAAGAGCGCGAAGCGCGTGTTTGCGAGTCTCAGACATAAAAAGAAAAAGAAAACAAGCGGCGCGAAGCGACATTTGTTTTCTTTCGGCGACGGTAACGAGAAAACGACAGATCTTTCGATCTGTCGTTTTGTTAGCAATAACTATTGAACATCATGCCGCTGTATGCACTCGTGATATACGGGCTGGCAAAATTCTTGCCGGGATTCTTGTACGCCACGATTACGTTATTGACATAATTCATCGGGTCCAGTGCTACCTGATTGGATTTGCGGAGCACGGAGTTCGTAAAACTTTTCATCGGTGAAAAAGCATTCTTCGCGTCGTCACTCATTGCGCTCTGACGAAGCGTCGCGTCATCAACTTCCAGAGTACCGTCCAGGTTCAGATTCAGACCGACGGATGTGAGGTCGCGGGCGTAAACTCTTGCGACACTGCTCATCTCGTTAAAAAGTCTGTTACTCTTGGGTTGATTATCACTGTATTCTGCAACGGCCTGCAGGAAAGAGTTAAAACCTCTCACTAATGTATTAACGTTCTCCGTAAGCGATTCCACATCCGTCTTGAGCCCGATAGAAGCTGTCTCGCCGTCCTCGCTGCTTAAGCCTGTCAACTCGATTTCGTAAGTGTGTGCCAACGTGAACCGGTTGGAGGTTGAGGTGTGTTCCTCACCGTTGACGGTATAAGAAGCGTTAGCCGGCTGTACTGCTACATGATCCAAACCGAAATAATCCACTGCACCAGAAGTTTTACTTGTTCTGTGATCGGATATCTTGTATATATATGGCTTATCATCTTTAAGCCCCGTGGAATTGGATTCCATCCGCAGATAGGAAGTGTTGTCCTCTCCGGAAATGGCCTGCGCCGTTATGCCGATATTGGCATTGGTGACCAGACGGGCAAGACGATCCTGTACATCCCGATTAGTATCAGTAGGCTTGATGCTGAACTGGAATTCATAATTCAACCCGTCAATACCGACATCGAAAGAGTAGGTATCGGGTGCCAGCGCCACAACCTCATCATTCGGAAGGAACTTCCCTGCATTCACCTGCGAAGAAGCCAGACGATTTACCTCAATGTCATAGGAGGGCAGACCGTCGTCCGCTTTGGCAGAACCGATAAAGGAAGCCTTCGCAATATTCGGATTACTGGAATAGGCTACCTTCTTATTCAGAAGTTCATCTTCATCCAGTCCGCCGAGCGATGCGATTGTGTTGCGCAGCTCGCGTGCGTTTTCTTTAACGCTGATAGCGAACCGCTGAGAATCCTTACTGGTATCTAAGATATACAGAGGGGATTCCTTATTCATCTTGACTATGGAATTATAGACACCACGCAGTTCACTCTTCTTATGAGAATCATAAGGTGTGCTTGATTTCGGGGCGTAGGTAGTCATATAGAAATTATAGACATTATTCAGACTATTGATACTATTATATGACATAGTCCCCCTCCTTTCTTCCATGAAATATTCTCGGAACCTGTATGATCATTGATAGCCGGCGTCGCTGTCCGTAGCATGCGGCTCATCAATGCGGATATACTATAACTCTATTTTATCACTGCAATTATGGAAAATGCAAGCATATTGTAGCCTTTTTGGCCGAAAAACGACTAAAAATGTTGCCGTAAAATTGCAATAAGTGATCAAACTGAGTTTATTCTGTAATATGTATATCGTAGCGTATCTGCCAAAAATGAAGAGGTGTGGAGAATTTTTTTAAAAAATTTTCCCAAAAGTACCTGAAATAATCGGAAAAACAGGTTGACTTCATGATTTTCGTATGGTATATTGTTTGAGCAAGATAAGATTCAGGTCTTTTTTTTATGCTCAAAAATAGTGACTCGAATGTTTGAATCATACACGTGGAGGTAGCGAGATGCGTACAAAAATTACTTTAGCATGCACAGAGTGCAAACAGCGTAACTACAATACGACGAAAGACAAGAAGGCTCATCCGGACAGAATGGAGACAAAGAAGTATTGCAGATTCTGTAAGACACATACTTTGCATAAGGAAACAAAATAGTCGCCGGTTGTGTGGACGAAAGGAGTATAGCATGGGAGATTCTGCTAAATCAGAAGGAGCATCCAAGATCACGAAATTTTGGAACGGTGTGAAAGCTGAATTTAAGAAAATCACTTGGCCTGATAAAGATGCCCTCTTAAAACAATCTATCGCGGTTTTTATTATTTCCGTTGTGATCGGAGCAGTCATTACGATACTGGACTTTGGTCTGCAGTATGGTGTGGATTTCCTTACAACTTTTTCATTATAGGAAGCTCTGGTAACAGGTTGTGAGAAAGACATGGGTATTAGTATGATATGTGATCAGAAGATCATACTGACGTGGAGGGACGTATGGCAGAAGCAAATTGGTATGTTGTTCATACTTATTCCGGATATGAGAATAAAGTAAAAGCCAACATTGAGAAGACGATCGAGAACAGACATCTGGAGGAAGAGATTCTGGAAGTCAGGGTGCCTATGCAGGAAGTCATGGAAATGAAGAACGGTGCCCGTAAGACGGTCCAGAAGAAGATGTTCCCCGGATATGTCCTGATCAATATGATCATGAATGACGATACATGGTATGTTGTGAGAAATACCAGAGGCGTCACGGGATTTGTCGGACCGGGAAGTAAGCCGGTGCCGCTGACAGAGGCTGAGATGAAACCGCTGGGTATTAAGATGGAGAACGTGAGTGTTGACTTTGCCGAGGGCGATACCATTGCGGTGGTTGCCGGTGTCTGGAAGGATACGATCGGCGTTGTTCAGAGAATAGACTTCGGTAAACAGGTGGCGACCATCAATGTTGAGTTGTTCGGAAGAGAGACGCCTGTGGAGATCGGTTTCGCAGAAGTCAGAAAAATGTAATTGATATTTATTCCGCTTCGGCGGATTAGATATACTGTGGTTACAATTCTGCCATTTCTATAGGGCGGATGCCCGACATGAATAATTTGTCGCGCGATGTGTGGATTTTAAATGCGATGTGTGTTCGACAAATTATGAATGGCATAGCGGAATTGTGACCCGACTGTGGGAGCAATAATTATTGCGCCCGTACCACATTATTTTAGGAGGTGCCATTATGGCAAAGAAAGTTACAGGATATATTAAGTTACAGATCCCTGCCGGTAAAGCTACGCCGGCGCCGCCGGTTGGTCCCGCACTCGGACAGCACGGCGTGAACATCGTTGAATTTACCAAACAGTTCAACGCAAGAACAGCCGACAAAGGTGATGTAATCATCCCGGTTGTTATTACGGTTTATGCAGACAGAAGTTTTAGTTTCATTACGAAGACTCCCCCTGCAGCAGTTCTTTTGAAGAAAGCATGCAACATTAAATCCGGTTCCGCAGTTCCGAATAAGACAAAGGTTGCTACGATTTCTAAAGCGAAATTACAGGAGATCGCAGAGACAAAGATGCCTGATTTGAACGCTGCAAGCTTGGAAGCGGCTATGAGCATGATTGCCGGAACTGCCAGAAGTATGGGCATCACAGTAGAAGAGTAATGGAGGATTTGATATGAAACATGGTAAAAAGTATGCAGAGGCGGCTAAGCTCGTAGATCGTACAGTTCAGTATGATACGGCAGAAGCGATCGCTCTGGTTAAAAAGACAGCAACAGCTAAATTCGATGAGACTGTAGAAGTTCATATTAAGACCGGATGTGACGGACGTCATGCGGAGCAGCAGATTCGTGGCGCCGTTGTACTTCCGAACGGAACAGGTAAGACCGTCAGAGTATTGGTATTTGCTAAGGGTGATAAAGTGGCTGAGGCAGAGGCAGCAGGCGCAGATCATGTAGGCGGCGAGGAACTGATTCCGAAGATCCAGAATGACGGATGGCTGGATTTTGATGTAGTCGTTGCGACACCTGATATGATGGGTGTGGTAGGACGTCTCGGTAAGGTGCTTGGACCGAAAGGTCTTATGCCCAACCCGAAGGCAGGCACGGTAACCATGGATGTTACCAAGGCTGTCAATGATATCAAGGCAGGTAAGATCGAGTACAGACTGGATAAGGCAAACATCATTCATGTTCCGGTCGGCAAGGTTTCCTTTGACGAGGCGAAGCTGCAGGAGAACTTTGATGCACTGATGGAAGCGATCGTTAAGGCAAGACCGTCGGCACTTAAGGGTCAGTATTTGAGAAGTATCACTCTGGCGACCACGATGGGACCGGGCGTGAAAGTAAACACGGCGAAATACTAATCAGTCGATTTCAGATTACGACAAACGAATAATAAGAGGGCAGCACGCAGCAGGCGCGCTGTCCTTTTGACGTTATAATTGCGAAGTGGTACAATAGTGACATGGGTAGAAAGAGCAGAAAAAGGAAGAAACACAACAGAATAAGTGTCGGACATCATTTTATGAAGCCATTTATCCTGACTTTCAGCATAGTGATGTTGATCGGCGTTTCAGGAATCGCGACATACCAGTGGATTGTTGAGCCTGTCAAATCGGTAAATACCAGCCACTTTCAGGTGAGCGTGGACAGGGTGGAGACGGTAGGGGAATCCGAGACGGAACTTGCGGCAGAAGTAGAGGAACAGACAAAAGCGCAGATCGAAGAGATCATAAGCGTTAATGATAAGTACGATGATGTGCTGAACGATCCGGAATACATGGTGGAGAATAATATCTACGCAAAGAATGCGGCTGAACCTGACCAGGTAACGATTACTTTTGCAGGAGATATTTTGTTTGACGAAAATTATGCGATCATGACCAGGGTAGTGGGTAATGATGATATATCCAATGGCATTTCGCCGGAGCTGATCGAGGAGATGAAGAGCGCGGATATCATGATGCTCAATAATGAGTTCCCGTATTCAGACGGCGGCAGTCCGCTTGAAGAAAAACAGTTTACCTTTCGCGCCAAGCCCTACAGAGTGTCTTATTTGAATGATCTGGGTGTGGATATCGTATCGCTTGCCAACAATCATGCTTATGACTATGGAGAGAGCGCATTTCTGGACACGATGGCTACATTGGAGTCGGCGGGTATCGCTTATGTGGGTGCCGGACGAAATCTGCGAGAGGCTCGCAGACCGGTCTATTATATTATCAATAATATGAAGATAGCCATCGTATCTGCGACTCAGATTGAAAGGCTGGATCAACCGGACACCAAGGGAGCAACAGATTCTTCGCCGGGGGTATTTCGTTGCTGGAACGGAGACAATCTGCTGGAAACCGTCCGGGAAGCGAAGGAAAACAGCGACTTTGTGATCGTGTATCTGCATTGGGGTACTGAGAATGTATCTGAGATTGACTGGGCGCAGGAAAAACAGGGTGCAGAGGTGGCGGCGGCAGGAGCGGATCTGATCATCGGAGCCCATCCGCATTGTCTGCAGCCGATCGGTATCGTGCAGGGGGTGCCGGTGGTGTACAGTCTGGGAAATTTCTGGTTCAATTCCAGAACGATGGATACCGGAATGATCAAGGTGGAGCTTGATGAGAACGGGCTGAAAAGCTGTAGGTTTCTGCCTTGTCTGCAACAGGGGAGCAGGACTGTGCTGTTGCAGGGTGAGGAGAAATTGAGGGTATTAAATGATATGCGGAATATGTCAGCGGGTGTGCAGATTGACGACGAGGGATATATTACCTGGTAAAAGTGTGATGGAAATCACAAAATAAGCCGGCATTCTTCCTATATTATTTGTGTCGTCGGCGTGACATGACAGGAAGGTTATAAAAATTAAAAAATAAAGCCGGGTGAAACTTTTCGGATTTGTGATTCGTATTTATGGTAAGAGCATAAGTAGAAGCTGCAATTCGCGCGAAGGCTGTCCGGGGCGTTCCGGAATCGGCGTGCTGTTGTGAACAGCGGTTCAGACATGGAGGATGGATTGTATGAATATTAATCAGAATCAATACGGCCCAAGAGTGGGATATTATCCGGAATATGGCAGAAGCTATGGCAAAAATTCTGCGGAAAATGAGGAAACGACGAGCTTTGCTGACCGTCTCGGCGAGGGGCAGAAAACAGTGGATGAGAGTGTAAAGGCCGGGGAGGATGCGAAGGATAAGAAGCAGGATGACGCCACTGAGTCAAAGTCTTACAGAGAACAGATTTTAGAGAAGATGGAGGAGATGGCGCAGAATATCAAAAAAGGTACGATCCAGCCGAAATTTAAGATCGGTGCGCAGGAGTATACCATCAAAGAGTGGGAAAAGCTTCTGGAGAAATTCGATGCTGCCGAGGAGGCGCTTCGCGAGGAAGTGGAAGCGATGATTGAGGAGATCAGGAAGCAGGCGGAAGCGGAAGCGCTGCGCCGGGAAGCCGAAAGCGGCATGCATGATCCGGAAGAAGCGACATACGTGTCAGGAATGACGGATACACAGACTGCACCCGATGTGACAGGAGTGCCGCAGCAGCCGGCAGCAGGCGTGGCTGGAACAGACACGGTCAAGAAGGACGAAATCGGAACGGAGGAGGCAGCGGCGCTTCTTACCGATGAAATCACGAAATGCAGTTACCCCACCGATAATCCGGAGCAGAAGCACTGGTATATTACCTGTTACGGGCAGGACGGTATCTCCTGTAAGGAAGCATATTTTGACGGCACGAGATGGGTCAACAAGGATCTGTGGAGCTTTTCATATACGGAAAAAGGACAGTACGAGAAGGTCATGGCTTTTTTGGAGCGGTTTCCCCAGGATGCCAATCTGCGGTTTGCCGCCCACGAGAATTTCTGGAAGGATTTCCTTGCGGGTGAGATCAACGAGGATGAATTCGTATCCTTTTTCGAGACAACAAAGGACGGAGTGCCGGATTATACCTATGAGAAGGATGGCTCTACATACATAGATCGGGAGAAGATCAAGTATGCGAAATATATGAATGACTTCGGGGTGCACTTCTATACCAGAGAAGAGATGGAGCTGATCCAGCGAGGCGTAATGCATGAAAACAGGAAGCAAATGACACGGCTGTCAGATTATGACGGCAAGATGACGATCCCTGCGGGAGTCGGAGAGAATAAAGATTCGGAAGAAGAGGACGAGATCGAAACGAAGCTTATAACGAAGCCGGACGGTTCCACAGTGCTGCAGATCAAGACGGCCTATGGCGTGATGGAGCTGGAAGTTACACAGGCACAGAAGTTCGGGCTGATGATAGATATGGGGCATAGTATTGGCCGGGACAATATCTCAAGCGCGGCTCTGTAGATATTAACTTGTATCTGAGCGTGGAGAACGTGTAAAAATTAGGACTTGACAGCCATAAACACAGTGTGCTATAGTTGTCAAGGTTGTTATAACCATGCCGAAGACAGTAGGTGCCGTAATGCCGGCGTAAGCAAATCCGCCTACCGAGGAGAAGAGTTAGCTTGTAAAGTCACCCCTTTCCTGTCTTTGGAAAGGGGTTTATATATGGTGAACTCCTTTCGGCGTAAAATCTATAAGGAGGTAAATGTAATGGCAAAGGTCGAACTGAAAAAACCTATCGTAGAAGAGATTGCGGCTTCCGTGAAAGATGCGCAGTCGGTTGTTCTGGTTGATTACCGCGGACTTACGGTGGAACAGGATACGGAACTTCGTAAACAGCTTCGTGAAGCAGGAATCACCTACAAGGTTTACAAGAACACAATGATGAATTTTGCATTTAAGGGTACGGATTTTGAGTCTCTTACTCCCTATCTGGAAGGCCCCAGCGCAGTTGCTATTTCCACTGAGGATGCTACGGCACCTGCGAGAGTGTTATGCAAATTCGCTAAGACGGCAAACGCTCTTGAAGTTAAGGGCGGTGTTGTGGAAGGTGTGGCTTATGATGCTAAGGGAATCGAGAATATCTCGAAGATTCCGTCCAGAGAAGAGCTGCTTTCCAAGCTGCTTGGAAGCATCCAGTCCCCGATCACCAATTTTGCGCGCGTCATGAATCAGTTGGCGGAAAAAGGCGGCGCGTCCGAGAGTGCAGCAGAAGCGGCACCCGTAGAGGAAGCTCCGGCAGCAGAAGCGCCTGCGGCTGAGGAAACAGCGGCAGCAGAAACACCCGCAGCAGAGGCACCCGCTGAAGAGACAGCAGAAGCACCTGCAGCAGAATAGTGAGAAATATCATATAACATGTAAACAAAATAACGGAGGTAAACAGTAATGGCAAAATTATCTACTCAGGAATTAATCGATGCGATCAAAGAGTTGACAGTATTGGAATTAAATGATTTAGTAAAAGCATGTGAAGAAGAGTTCGGCGTATCTGCAGCAGCAGGCGTTGTTGTTGCAGCAGCAGGCGGTGACGCTGGTGCAGCGGCAGCAGAAGAGAAGACCGAGTTCGATGTTGAGCTGACAGAGGTTGGTCCTAACAAGGTTAAGGTTATCAAGGTTGTACGTGAAGCAACAGGTCTGGGTCTGAAGGAAGCAAAAGACTTAGTTGATTCCGCTCCGAAGGTATTGAAAGAGGCTGCTTCCAAGGAAGAGGCTGATGACATCAAGGCTAAGTTAGAGGCAGAAGGCGCTAAGGTTACCCTAAAATAATTCGGGAAGCAACCATAAGTAAAAAGAACCGTTCATGTCAGACAGGCTTATGCTTCGTCAGCATGAACGGTTTTATGCTTGTTTGCGGCAGGCTTTTTTCTCTCATAAACAAATCGGGAAATTCTTTTGTAAAATTCTAGAAATAATCATTGACTCTCCAAAAGGTTTGTAGTAAAATGGATAATGCACTATTGTGGTGTGGTATGCTTATTTGTATTGTAATTTCTAATCAATGAGCAATAAATCATAAAGAACGGGGTGAAATTGTCGATGGAAAAGAACAGGATCCGTAAGACTGCCGCCGGCAGAAATACGCGTATGACCTATGCACGACAGAAGGAAGTTCTGGAAATGCCAAATCTGATTGAAGTCCAGAAGGACTCCTATCAGTGGTTTCTGGATGAGGGCTTGAAGGAAGTTTTCGATGACATCTCTCCTATTTCAGACTATAGCGGACATTTGAGTCTGGAGTTTGTAGACTTCGAGTTATGCGAGGACGATGTTAAGTATTCGATTGAGAAATGTAAGGAAAGAGATGCTACTTACGCGGCACCCCTTAAGGTTAAAGTCCGTCTGATTAATAAGGAGAAGGATGAGATCACGGAACACGAGATCTTCATGGGAGATCTGCCGCTCATGACAGCTACGGGCACTTTCGTCATCAACGGTGCGGAACGTGTTATCGTCAGCCAGTTAGTGCGTTCTCCCGGCATCTATTACGGAATCGGGCATGATAAGATCGGTAAGAGACTTTTTTCCGCAACCGTCATTCCCAACCGCGGCGCATGGTTAGAGTATGAAACAGACTCTAATGATGTGTTTTACGTGCGCGTTGACAGAACGAGGAAGGTACCGATCACCGTGTTGATTCGTGCGCTCGGCGTTGGTTCCAACGACGAGATCAGGGAACTGTTCGGTGATGAGCCCAAGATCGAGGCAAGCTTTGCCAAGGATACGGCGGAGAATTATCAGGAAGGTCTTCTGGAATTATATAAGAAGATACGTCCCGGCGAGCCCTTAAGCGTGGAGAGTGCGGAGAGCCTGATCACGTCCATGTTTTTTGACCCCAGAAGATATGATCTTGCCAAAGTCGGCAGGTATAAATTTAATAAGAAGTTAATGTTCAGGAACAGAATCAGACATCATGTACTGGCAGAGGATGTGGTGGATACTCTGACCGGCGAAGTGATTGCGAAGGCGGGCGACAAGGTCAGCGCCGAGTTGGCCGATGCTATTCAGAATGCGGCAATTCCCGCGGTTATGATCCAGACGGAAGAGAAGAACGTTAAGGTTCTGTCCAACATGATGGTAGATATCACGAACTTTGTGGAGTGTAATCCGAAAGAGCTGGGCATCACGGAGCTGGTATACTATCCTGTGTTACAGCAGATTCTGGAGGAGTATAGTGAAGATCCGGAGATGCTGGCAGAGGCGATTCAGAAGAATGTACATGAGCTGATTCCGAAACATATTACGAAAGAAGACATTATTGCCTCCATTAACTATAATATCCATTTGGAATACGGCATCGGCAACGATGATGATATTGACCATCTGGGCAACAGACGTATTCGTGCGGTAGGAGAACTTTTACAGAACCAGTATCGTATCGGTCTGTCCAGATTAGAGAGAGTGGTTCGCGAGAGAATGACGACACATGATGCGGAGGAGATCTCCCCGCAGGTACTGATTAACATTAAACCGGTACAGGCTGCCGTCAAGGAGTTCTTCGGTTCCTCGCAGTTGTCCCAGTTTATGGATCAGAATAACCCGCTGGGTGAGCTGACACATAAGAGACGTCTGTCCGCGTTAGGTCCCGGCGGTCTGTCCAGAGACAGAGCCGGATTCGAGGTTCGAGACGTACACTATACACATTACGGCAGAATGTGCCCTATTGAGACACCGGAAGGTCCGAACATCGGTCTGATCAACTCATTGGCATCCTATGCACGGATCAATGAATATGGATTCGTGGAGGCACCTTACCGTGAGATTGACAAGTCCGATCCGCAAAACCCTCGTGTTACCGACAGGGTTGTCTACATGACTGCGGACGAAGAAGATAATTATCATGTGGCACAGGCATCTGCGCCGCTTGACGAAAACGGCTATTTTACGAGGAATAATGTTTCCGGCCGTTATAAAGACGAGACACAGGAATACCCGAAGACGATGTTCGATTATATGGACGTATCGCCGAAGATGGTATTCTCCGTGGCGACGGCGCTTATCCCGTTTTTGCAGAACGATGATGCGAACCGTGCGCTGATGGGTTCCAACATGCAGAGGCAGGCAGTGCCGCTGCTCTTCACCGAGGCACCGGCAGTAGGTACCGGTATGGAGCCGAAGGCGGCTGTTGACTCCGGTGTTTGTGTGGTTGCGAAGAAGGCGGGAACGATTGATTATGTATCCGCTGATCTCATCAAGATAACTTATGATGATGGTGAGAAGGACGAATATCATTTGACGAAATTCTCCAGAAGTAACCAGTCTAACTGCTACAACCAGAAGCCTATTGTGTTCAAGGGCAATCATGTGGCGCAGGGAGAGGTGATCGCTGACGGTCCTTCTACAGACGGCGGCGAGTTGGCGCTTGGAAAGAATCCGCTGATCGGATTCATGACATGGGAAGGTTACAACTACGAGGATGCGGTTCTTTTAAGTGAAAGGCTGGTACAGGAAGATGTCTATACTTCCGTGCACATTGAGGAATATGAAGCCGAGGCGCGTGACACCAAGTTAGGACCGGAAGAGATCACGAGAGATGTTCCGGGTGTGGGTGACGATGCCCTCAAAGATCTGGATGACAGAGGTATTATCCGTATCGGTGCAGAGGTTCGTGCCGGTGACATATTAGTCGGTAAAGTTACGCCTAAGGGTGAGACGGAGCTGACGGCGGAGGAGAGACTCCTTCGTGCAATTTTCGGCGAGAAAGCCAGAGAGGTGCGGGATACTTCCCTGAAAGTACCTCACGGCGAGTATGGTATTGTCGTAGATGCCAAGGTATTTACGAGAGAGAACGGCGATGAGCTGTCTCCAGGTGTAAACCAGGCAGTTCGCATCTACATTGCGCAGAAGAGGAAGATTTCGGTAGGTGACAAGATGGCAGGCCGTCACGGTAATAAGGGTGTTGTTTCCCGTGTACTTCCGGTGGAGGATATGCCCTATCTGCCCAACGGACGCCCGCTTGATATCGTATTAAATCCTCTGGGCGTGCCTTCCCGTATGAATATCGGACAGGTATTGGAGATTCACTTATCGCTGGCGGCGAAAGCGCTCGGATTTAATGTGGCAACGCCGGTGTTTGACGGTGCAAAGGAAGGCGATATCGGTGATACGCTGGAACTTGCGAACGACTATGTCAATATGGAATGGGAAGAATTTGAGAAGAAGCATAAAGATGACCTGTCAGACGAGATCATGGAATATCTTTATGAGAATAGGGATCATCGCGAAGTATGGAAGGGCGTTGAGATTTCCAGAGACGGTAAGGTGCAGCTTAGGGACGGCAGAACAGGCGAATATTTCGATTCACCGGTTACCATCGGACACATGCATTACTTGAAACTGCATCACCTGGTAGATGATAAGATCCATGCACGTTCCACGGGTCCTTACTCGCTGGTAACGCAGCAGCCTCTGGGCGGTAAGGCACAGTTCGGCGGACAGCGTTTCGGAGAGATGGAAGTGTGGGCGCTGGAAGCGTACGGCGCAGCCTATACCCTGCAGGAGATCCTTACGGTGAAATCCGATGATGTGGTAGGACGTGTCAAGACTTATGAAGCGATCATCAAGGGTGATAACATTCCTGAACCGGGTATTCCGGAGTCCTTCAAGGTACTGTTAAAAGAGTTACAGTCTCTTGGTCTGGATGTAAGAGTGCTCCGTGATGATCAGACGGAAGTAGAGATCATGGAGACGATCGATTACGGTGAGAACGATTACCGCTATGAGATCGAGGGTGATTCCAGAAATTATGATTATGAGAAAGATTCATTCGGCTCTATGGGATACCAGAAACAGGAGTTCGACGAGGACAGCGGAGAGCTGATAAGCAGCGATGAGGATGAGGACGCATTCGCAGAGGACGATATGGATCTGGACGCTGATTTCGCGGAAGAAGAGAAAGAGGTTTTCTAAGACGTCATAGGACGCCGCGCAAATATATAATCTGGAAGGAGCATGGTGATATAAAATGTCAGACATGAAACAAGCAACCTATCAACCTATGACATTCGATGCCATCAAGATCGGATTGGCATCGCCTGAGAAAATCAGAGAGTGGTCGAGAGGCGAAGTGACTAAGCCGGAGACCATTAACTATAGAACTTTAAAACCTGAGAAAGAAGGTCTGTTCTGCGAGAAGATCTTCGGACCGAGCAAGGACTGGGAGTGCCACTGCGGTAAGTATAAGAAGATCAGATATAAGGGTGTAGTCTGTGATCGATGCGGCGTTGAAGTTACTAAGGCAAGCGTCCGCAGAGAGCGTATGGGACATATCGAACTGGCAGCGCCGGTTTCCCATATCTGGTATTTTAAAGGAATTCCCAGCCGTATGGGACTGATCCTTGATCTGTCTCCTAGAGTGCTGGAAAAGGTGTTGTATTTTGCTTCCTATATCGTATTGGACAGCGGTGAGAGCGATCTGGAGTACAAACAGGTTCTCTCCGAGAAGGAGTACCAGGATGCCAGAGAGGCATGGGGCAATCGTTTCCGTGTAGGCATGGGCGCCGAGGCGATTAAGGAACTGCTGCAGGCAATTGACTTAGATGCCGAGGCGGTAGAGTTAAAAGAAGGTTTACGCGAGTCCACAGGACAGAAGCGTGCGCGTATCATCAAGAGACTGGAAGTGATCGAGGCTTTCAGAGAGTCCGGTAACCAGCCGGAGTGGATGATCATGGATGCGATTCCGGTTATTCCGCCCGATCTTAGACCGATGGTACAGTTGGACGGCGGACGTTTTGCGACCAGCGACTTAAATGATTTATATAGAAGGATCATCAACAGAAATAACCGTCTTAAGAGACTGTTAGAGCTTGGTGCGCCTGATATTATTGTCCGCAATGAGAAGAGAATGCTGCAGGAGGCAGTGGACGCTCTGATTGATAACGGCAGAAGAGGACGTCCGGTAACGGGTCCCGGTAACAGAGCGCTTAAGTCTCTGTCCGATATGTTAAAAGGTAAATCCGGCCGTTTCCGTCAGAACCTGCTCGGTAAGCGTGTGGATTATTCCGGACGTTCCGTTATCGTGGTCGGTCCCGAATTAAAGATCTATCAGTGCGGTCTGCCTAAGGAAATGGCGATCGAGCTGTTTAAACCTTTTGTAATGAAAGAATTGGTATCCAGAGGAATCTCTCAGAATATCAAGAATGCCAAGAAACTGGTGGAGAGACTGGATACGCAGGTATGGGATGTCTTGGAGGAAGTAATCAAAGAGCATCCGGTTATGTTAAACCGTGCTCCTACCCTGCACAGACTCGGTATTCAGGCATTCGAGCCGATTCTTGTGGAAGGTAAGGCAATCAAGCTTCATCCGCTTGTATGTACGGCGTTTAATGCCGATTTCGACGGTGACCAGATGGCAGTTCATCTGCCGCTGTCCGTGGAGGCGCAGGCAGAGTGCAGATTCTTACTGTTGTCTCCGAATAATCTGTTAAAACCTTCCGACGGCGGACCGGTAGCGGTTCCTTCACAGGATATGGTACTGGGAATCTATTATCTGACGCAGGAGAGACCCGGTGCAATTGGCGAAGGCAAATTCTATAAGAATGTAAACGAAGCGATTCTGGCCTACGAGAACGGCGCATGTACGCTTCACACGAGAATTACGGTCAGAGTTACGAAGCAGACAGCGGATGGTGAGAATGTGACCGGCAATGTGGAATCCACGCTGGGAAGATTTCTTTTCAATGAGATACTGCCGCAGGATCTGGGGTATGTGGAGAGAAAAACACCGGAAGACCTGCTGAAATTGGAAGTGGATTTCCATGTAGGCAAGAAGCAGTTAAAGCAGATTCTGGAAAAGGTCATCAACATCCATGGTGCTGTAAAGACGGCTGAGGTGCTTGACCTGATCAAATCTACAGGTTATAAGTATTCTACAAGAGCGGCTATGACGGTATCTATTTCCGACATGACCGTACCGGCGAAGAAAGAGGAGATGCTGGAAGAAGCACAGGCTACCGTTGATAAGATCTCCGTCAATTTCAGACGTGGTCTGATCACGGAGGAAGAGCGTTACCGTGCTGTTGTAGAGACATGGAACGAGACGGATAAGAAGCTGACGGATGTGCTTTTGTCCGGTCTGGATAAATATAATAATATATTCATGATGGCGGATTCCGGTGCCCGTGGTTCCAACCAGCAGATCAAGCAGTTGGCGGGCATGCGTGGATTGATGGCCGATACGACAGGTAGAACCATCGAGCTGCCGATCAAATCTAACTTCCGTGAAGGTCTGGACGTATTGGAATACTTTATGTCCGCACACGGTGCACGTAAAGGTCTGTCCGATACGGCGCTGCGTACAGCCGACTCCGGTTATCTGACCAGACGTATGGTTGACGTTTCACAGGAACTGATCATTCGTGAAACCGACTGTTGCGAGGGTAAGGATGAGATTCCGGGTATCGTAGTTAAGGCGTTCATGGACGGTAAAGAGACGATCGAAGGATTGAGCGACAGAATCACGGGACGTTTCTCCTGTGAGGATATCAAGGATAGAGACGGCAAGATGATCGTGAAGAGAAATCACATGATCACACCGGCCCGTGCGGCGAAGATCTTAAGCAAGGGTGTAAACGAGAAGGGTGAGCCCATTGAAGAGGTGAAGATCCGTACCATATTAACCTGCCGTTCCCATGTGGGAATCTGTGCGAAGTGCTACGGCGCTAACATGGCAACCGGTGAGGCTGTTCAGGTAGGTGAGGCTGTCGGTATCATCGCGGCACAGTCCATCGGTGAACCTGGTACACAGCTTACCATGCGTACGTTCCATACAGGTGGTGTGGCCGGTGACGATATCACACAGGGTCTTCCCCGTGTAGAGGAACTTTTTGAGGCGCGTAAGCCGAAGGGTCTCGCAATCATCGCGGAGTTCGGCGGCGTGGCCACGATTAAGGATACAAAGAAGAAGAGAGAAGTCGTAATCACGAATGATGAGACGGGAGAGTCCAAGACGTATCTGATTTCCTACGGCTCCAGAATTAAGATTATGGATGGCGCTGTTTTGGAGGCCGGTGACGAGCTGACAGAGGGTAGTGTGAATCCACATGATCTGCTTAAGATCAAAGGTATTCGTGCGGTTCAGGATTATATGCTGCGTGAGGTACAGCGTGTATACCGCCTGCAGGGTGTTGATATTGCCGATAAGCATATCGAGGTAATCGTGCGGCAGATGCTTAAGAAGGTCCGCATTGAGAACAGCGGCGATACGGATTTCCTGCCGGGTACGCTGGTAGATGTTCTGGATTATGAGGACATGAACGAGGAGCTGATCAAGGCAGGTAAAGAGCCGGCGGACGGTAAACAGATCCTGCTCGGTATCACTAAAGCGGCGCTGGCAACGGATTCCTTCCTGTCGGCGGCATCCTTCCAGGAGACCACGAAGGTATTGACCGAGGCGGCGATCAAGGGCAAGGTTGATTCCCTGATCGGACTGAAAGAGAATGTCATCATCGGTAAGCTGATTCCGGCCGGAACCGGTATGAAGCGTTATCGTGATACAACGCTCAGTACGGACGCCAATCTTCTCAGCCGTCTTGTGACGGAGAATGAACTGAGCTTTGATGACGGGTTCGATGGCGAAGAAGAACCGGCGGAAGAACTGTTAGAAGACGAAGAACTGACGGATGTTGATTTCGACGAGGATGAGGATGTGGAGAGCGATCTCGAGGATAACGATCCGGAAGAGTCCGATGTCGAAGAGGCGGAGATGGAAGTAGTAGAGTAAGACAATACCGCCGTTTAAAACCGTTTTATAAGCAAAAAAATGTGTTGACAATGCATTCGCGTGCAAGTATACTATTTTAGTGTGCACGTGAATGCATTTTTTTGCGTTGCACAGAATGTCATAGAGGCATGTATTAATTATAAGTAGGAGGTGAAAAGAATGCCAACATTTAACCAGTTAGTCAGAAAAGGACGTCAGACATCTGTAAAGAAGTCAACCGCACCTGCATTGTTGAAAGGTTACAACTCCCTTCACAAGACAGCGATCGATACGGCTTCACCGCAGAAGAGAGGTGTCTGCACCGCTGTTAAGACAGCAACTCCTAAGAAGCCTAACTCCGCACTCAGAAAGATCGCCAGAGTACGTCTTTCCAACGGAATCGAGGTAACAAGCTACATTCCGGGCGAAGGTCACAACTTACAGGAGCATAGCGTTGTCCTGATCCGTGGCGGAAGAGTAAAGGACTTACCCGGTACAAGATACCATATCATCAGAGGTACGCTGGATACCGCGGGAGTCGCTAACAGAAAGCAGGCTCGTTCTAAGTACGGCGCTAAGAGACCGAAGGCATCGAAGTAAAATTGCTTCACAGATTTTCGGCTTGAGAAAGGCGTATAGCCTGCAGGCTTTAGTACCACAAACAGAACTAATTTAGTGTTGGGATTCTTTTGAGGCGAGTAGGGCTGTCCTGCTCGATATGAATAGAAATACCGCACGTACACATTGAATTAGAGGACACATGTGAGTACCGATGAATTAAAATAATTTTTAAGGAGGGAAGAATCGTGCCACGTAAAGGACATATTGCAAAGAGAGATGTATTAGCAGATCCTTTATACAATAATAAGGTTGTCACCAAGCTGATCAACAATATCATGTTGGACGGTAAGAAGGGTGTAGCCCAGAAGATTGTATACGGAGCATTTGAGCGAGTAGAAGAGAAAGCCGGCAAACCGGCACTTGACGTATTTGAGGAGGCTATGAATAATATCATGCCTGTTCTCGAAGTTAAGGCAAGACGTATCGGTGGTGCTACCTATCAGGTACCGATCGAGGTTCGTCCGGACAGACGTCAGGCTCTCGGTCTTCGCTGGTTGGTAATGTTTTCTCGTAAGAGAGGCGAGAAGACCATGAAGGACAGACTTGCAAACGAGATTTTAGATGCTGCAAACAATACAGGTGCAGCAGTTAAGAGAAAAGAAGATATGCACAAAATGGCAGAAGCAAACAAGGCGTTTGCTCACTACCGCTTTTAGTAATATAAGGAGGAAAAAACCTTGGCTGGAAGAGAATATCCGTTAGAGAGAACCAGAAATATAGGTATCATGGCGCATATCGATGCCGGTAAGACGACATTGACAGAGCGTATCCTGTATTATACTGGCGTAAACTACAAGATCGGTGATACTCATGAAGGTACTGCGACTATGGACTGGATGGAGCAGGAGCAGGAAAGAGGTATTACGATCACATCAGCCGCTACGACGTGCCACTGGACTTTGGAAGAGAACTGCAAACCGAAGG
>JAAUZX010000027.1 GCA_014804365.1 Lachnospiraceae bacterium | reverse complement strand
GGATAGACAGAAAATGGAAAAGGGAAGATTCCTTAGAAATTAAGTTCCCTATGCATTTATACACGGTTCCGATATGTAAAAGTCATCCGGAAAGAGCAGCGCTTATGTACGGACCGGTCATGCTGGCGGCAAAGGGCAGGCACAGTCAGATAAATGCAGATTTTAGAAATCCGGAAAATGATATTGAAAAGACCGGGGCTGGACTTAGATTTGAAGCGAAAGATAAAAGTATGCAGTTTATCCCCTATTGGGAATATAAGGAAAAAGAATGGAACACTGTATATCTGGATTATCTGAAAAAGTGATAGGAGGCAGATGAATGAAAAAGTTAATAAATGATCCCCGAGATGTGCCTATGGAGGTGCTGGAAGGATTTGCGGCAGCTTATCAGAGTGATTATGAGCTGGTAGAGGGCGTAAAAGGAATCAGAAAAAAGAATAGAGGGAAAGGACCGGCCGTTGTAATCGGTGGCGGGAGCGGTCATGAGCCGATGTTTGCCATGTTTGTTGGTGAAAATCTGGCGGATGCGGCCGCCTGTGGAAATATTTTTGCATCTCCGGATCCCAATACCATTGTAAAAACGGCATTATCTGTAGAAAACGGAAACGGGATTTTATTTTTGTACGGAAATTATTCAGGAGACAGGTTGAATTTCGATATGGCATCAGAAATATTGGAGGATATGGGAATTCAATGCAGGAGCATTCAGGTGTGGGATGATGTGGCATCTGCTCCAAAAGAAAGAATACAGGACAGAAGAGGGATCGCCGGTGACGTTTTTGTGATCAAAGCTGCCGGAGCAGCGGCTGGGGCAGGGAAATGTCTGGATGAGGTGTATCGGATTGCCCAAATGGCCAGAGACAATACATTCAGTGTGGGAACTGCATTGTCAGGAGGGACAATTCCGGGAGAAAAGCAAGCAATATTTACACTTCCTGATGGAGAAATAGAGTTTGGAATGGGAGTGCATGGGGAACCGGGAGTGAAAAGGATGCCGGTTTTAACGGCAGATGCAACGCTGGATATGATGCTGGATCTTTTAGTAAAAGAGGCAGGACTTGAGGCGGGTGACAGGGTCAACTGTCTGATCAACGGACTTGGATCTACCACATTGGCAGAGCTGTACATTATGAACAGGCGTCTTGTGAAAAGGATGCAGGAATTAGAAATACAAGTACAGGATTATGATGTAAATTCATACATAACATGTCAGGAAATGGCAGGCGTTTCATTGTCTGTCCTAAAATTAAATGATGAACTGAAAGACTATATGGATATGCCATGCAGCAGTCCGCATTATACGAAAGAAAGGAAATGAAAATATGGATAGGCTATCAATAGAACAGGTGCAGGATATGCTCTTATTCACGGCACATGAATTGATCGATAAGAGGGATGAATTGACCAGGATCGATGCGCAGATCGGGGATGGAGATCATGGTATCGGAATGGAAAACGGATTTAGAAGCCTGATCAGTGCTGTAGAGGGTCATTCTTTTGATACTATCAATCAGCTATACCGGGAAGCGGGCATGGCCATGCTGAACTCCATGGGAGGAGCTTCAGGAGTAATATTCAGTTCTCTTTTTCTTCAGGGAGTAAAAGGAATGGAGGATTTTGACTGCATGAGAAGCAGCGAACTGGTAAGCATATGGTCGAATGGTCTTGCAAGTATTAAAAAGCGCGGCGGGGCACAAAAAGGTGATAAAACTATGGTGGATGCTCTGGAGCCTGCAGTAGAAATTTTGCAGGCTTTAGAGAGCAGAGAGCAGGATATGACAGTTCTGATGGAAAAGGCGTCGGAAGCTGCTAAAGAAGGAATGGAAAGCACAAAGCAGTTTGGGGCAAAGTTCGGGAGAGCAAAATCACTCATGGAAAGAGCCATAGGGTATCAGGATGCAGGTGCCACCAGCACTTACTTTATAATTGATTCCATGTATAAATATCTGCTTTTGGAAGATGAGAAGCAGGAAAAGAGCAATGATGCAAAGCGGACAAGGATTGTAATAGGCTGTGATAATGCCGCTATAGATTTGAAACTCCCTATTGTGGAATTCTTAAAGGAAAAAGGCGTTATTGTGGAAGATGTGGGGTGTGATACTGTCACGGATATCACTACCTACCCCAAAATTGCTGAGAGAGTCTGCAGGAAGATACAGGAAAGCAATTATCAAAAAAGAGGAATTCTGTTATGCGGAACGGGAATCGGAATGGCGATTACGGCAAATAAATTTAAGGGAATACGGGCCGCAGTCTGTCATGACGCTTTTTCAGCAGAAAGATCGGTTCTGAGTAATGACTGTAATATACTCTGTATGGGAGAGCGTGTGATCGGAGTGGAGCTTGCGAAAAAGAACCTGAAGGAATGGCTGGAGCTTAAGTTTGTGCCGGGTCCCTCATCTGCCAAAATAAACGATATTTCTTTGATTGAAAGCGAGAACATGAAGTGAAAAAGCTATATATAGGAACCAATACCAAAATGTATAAGAACACAAAAGAGACGAAGGAGTATCTGCGGGAGCTGAGAACAAAGCTGCCGATGCTGCCTGGTGATCTGGAACTGTTTGTAATACCATCATTTACATCTTTGGAAGGCGCCCGCAGGGAGCTTTTGGAAAGTAATATTACTCTTGGCGCTCAAAATATGTGCTGGGAGGAAAAGGGCGCCTATACCGGAGAAATATCACCGTTGATGCTGAAAGAAACCGGTGTAACACTGGTGGAAATCGGTCATTCGGAAAGGCGTCATATCCTGGGAGAAACAGATGAGCAGGAAAACAAAAAGGTTCTGTGTGCAATGAGAAATCAGCTGAAGGCGCTTCTGTGTATCGGAGAAACTAAGCAGGATAAAGAGGAAGGAAAATCAGACCAGGTGCTGGCATGTCAGCTGATAAAGGGGCTGCATGGGATAGAAGAATCGCAGGTCACTGAACTATGGATTGCTTATGAACCTGTCTGGGCAATCGGAGAAAACGGAAAACCGCCTGAGCTTGAATATGTAAAAGAGCGTCATAATGAAATACGAAAGGTGCTTTGCAGCCTGTTTGGAAATAAAGGAAACGAAGTGCCCATACTTTACGGGGGCAGTGTAAACCGGGGTAATGCAGAAGACCTGATAAAGATAGAGGAGGTAAACGGGTTGTTCATCGGAAGAAGTGCATGGAATGCAGCAGAGTTTAAAGTGATCATTGAATCCGTTTATAAGTGTTGGAAAACAAAAAATGAGAAAAAACAGATACTATAATTCATATGTGAAATTTGTTTTGCAAATATTTTGAATATCAAATATAATATAATTAAAAATAGCAATAATTTTCTATTTTAGCAGAGAAAAGTGACGGATAGAAGGGGATCGTATGAGTGAAGAGAATAATATTGTACCGGCAGTGAACAGATCAATAGATATATTGGAATATATAGCACAGGCACCGAATCCTGTTACGATTAAGGAATTGTCTGATGCGCTTGATATTCCCACAGCCTCCTGTTTCAGAATTGTGAAGAATCTTCTTGCCAGGAAATATCTGATAGAGGACCGATATACAAAAGGCAGATATTTATATGGGTTCAGAGCCATTGAGCTGGCTGAATATGCGCTGTATAAACTGGATTTAAGAACGATTGCAATACCATTTATGAAAACGATCGCCATGGAGCTGAATCAGGCAGTACAGTTGTCTGTTCTGGAAACAGGCGGCGTTATATTTATAGAACAGACATTGCCCATTAATCCTATTAATGCCATGGCAAAACAATTTGTTCCCTCGCCTGTAAATGTAAGTGCCGGAGGCAAAATACTTTGTGCATATATGCCGCTTTACAAGAAAAATGATTATTTATCTCATGCAGAGCTCGCTCAATATACGGAGTATAGTATTACGGATCATGATGCTTTAATGAAGGAACTGGAAAAGGTGGCAGAGAGGGGATATGCCCTGGATATGCAGGAATTCAGTATTGGTGTCGGCTGTATCGCAGTGCCTATCTTCAATTATACAGGCAATTGTATAGCTGCTATCGGTATTACCGGGAGTTATCAGGAATACCAGGATCAGAAGAATATTGACCGTTTTTTTGAAATAATGAAGCATGCTGCTGATGAAATTTCATTACAGATGGGGTACAACTATTAGTTTGACAAAGACAGCACTCCTGTGATGGCATAATGAAAAATTAAGGAGTACACAGATGAACCGCAGCTTACATTCAAAAATGTATATGTACATGTATTATTACGGACGTATTTGCTTATAGCTGCTACGCATTTAATGCACAGCTATAAGCCGATAGGTCTTATATGTCTGTGCATAGATGAGAATGTATGTTATCTGATTTTATGATAAATTTTACCTTATTCAGTTTCAGAGAATATGATCATTTGCCGCACTGACATATAAGTTTCAGAGCGGTTTTTTTGTGGGAAAAGGAGAGCTTATGAAGAAAGAAATTGAACTGGTAAGAGCAAGGAAAGAAGATGCGCAGTTGATCCATCAAATGAAATACGAATCATTTTTACCGCTTTATGAAAAATATCATGATGATAAAACCAGTCCCGTGAAGGAAGATATCGATTCGGTGGTCAGAAAAATACAGCAGGACTGGTCGGATTACTATATCATACGATTTGAAGGCGAGAATGCGGGTGCAGTCAGGATAAGAAAGCATCTTAAAAATGATAAGTATGTGGACGATATTCGACACATCAGTCCTATGTTTATTCTGCCCAAATTCCAAAATCAAGGAATTGGATACCGTGTGCTTCAGAAAATATTTAAAGAATATGATAATGTGGTCACATGGAAGCTGGAGACCATTAAACAGGAACAGGGGAACTGTCATCTGTATGAAAAATGTGGATTTGTCAGAATAGGGGAAGAAAAGCCGGTTAATGACTTAATGACCCTTGTGGATTATGAAAAGTTCCGGCACTTGCAGGGATAGGAAAGGAATGTTATTCTTTTTATAAAAGAAACTGTAACGCAGGATGGGCAGAAAGGAAAATAAATGTCACTGCAATTTTATTTCGGACCTTCAGGTTCCGGCAAGAGCAGAAAACTTCATATGGATATGATAGAGTGGGCCGCCAGGGAGCCTGATAAGAACTTTTTGTTTCTTGTCCCTGATCAGTTCACTATGCAGACCCAGTTCGATCTGGTAAATGCAAGCGAAAATAAGGGCATTATGAATATTGATGTTTTAAGCTTTGGCCGCCTTGCCCACAGAATCTTTGAAGAGACAGGCTTGGGGACAGGGCAGGTACTGGACGATACGGGGAAGAGCCTGGTGCTTCGTAAAGTAGCGGCAGATATCAGTAAGGATCTGCCTATGATAGGTCCTAATCTTCATAAGATCGGATATATCCATGAGGTGAAGTCTGCACTTTCTGAGTTCATGCAGTATGGAATTGCACCCGATCAGGTAAATAAACTGGCTGAATATGCAAAGGGAAGAGGGGCCTTGTATTATAAGCTGATGGATCTGCAGCTTTTATATACCGGCTTTCTTTCCTATATTAAGGATAAATTTATTACGACAGAAGAAACCCTGGATCTTCTGACCAGAGCAGTGGAAAAGTCAGATATCATTAAGAACAGCGTGGTGGTATTTGACGGTTTTACCGGCTTTACGCCTATTCAGAACAGGCTGATACAAAGATTATTGGAATTGACCGACAGAGTCATCATTTCGATAACGATTGATATTTCAGAGGATCCTTTTGAAAATACGGGGGATCAGGAGTTGTTTCACTTAAGTAAAAAGACTGTCCGGGATCTGTGCCGGCTGGCAGAAGAGGTAAGTGTTGCAAGAAAAGAAGATGTTTACCTGAAAGAGGAGCCTCTTTACAGATTTAAAGAGAACCCGCAGCTTTCCCATCTGGAAAAACACATATTCCGCTATCCGATAAAACCTTATGAGAACGAAGCGGATAAGATCAGCATCATGGAGGCAATGAATCCCTCCTCAGAAGCAAGACAGGTATGCATTAAGATCAAGGAACTGGTATTATCCGGAGGGTATAGTTACCGGGATATTGCAGTTGTGGCAGGAGATTTGGAAACCTATGGAGATTATCTTGAAAGAGAAGGAATAACATATGATATTCCGATGTTTATAGACCGCACCAGAGGGCTTTTGCTCAATCCTTTTATAGAATTTATCAGAAGCAGTCTTAAGATATGTCTCAGTAACTTTTCCTATGAATCAGTATTTCATTACCTGAGAAGCGGACTGGCTGACTTTGAGAATGAAGAGATCGATCGGCTGGAAAACTACGTGCTGTCCCTTGGAATCAAAGGGAAAAAGAAGTGGAGCGAAGCTTTTACCAGAAAACCGAGGATACCTGACGAAGAGGAGCAGCTGTTATTGTTGGATAGACTGAATCGGTCAAGAGAAAAACTGATGGATCAGATAGCGCCTTTACTGGAAAAGAAGGAAACGGCCGGGGAATATGTCAGAACCTTGTATGACTTTATTGTAAAGGCCAGGGTACAGGAAAAACTGGCGGGATATGAGAATTATTTCAAGGATTGCGGCGATATGGAAAAGGCCAAAGAATATGCCCAGGTCTATCGTCTTGTGATGGAGCTTTTTGAACAGATTGAAGGGCTTCTTTCAAAAGAAGAAATTTCCATGCAGGAATTTGCGGATATACTGGATGCCGGTTTTGGAGAAATTGAGATTGGAATTATTCCGGGAGGTATCGACAGGATCGTAGTGGGAGATATGGAGAGAACAAGGCTTAAACAGGTCAGAGTTCTGTTTTTTCTGGGCGTCAATGACGGCAATATTCCCAGGAAAAATTCAAAAGGCGGCATTATTTCAGATATTGACAGGGAATTTTTGCAGGAGTCGGAATTTGAACTGGCGCCTACTCCGAGACAGCAAATGTATATTCAGAGGCTGTACCTTTATATGAATATGACTAAACCCTCAGAACAGCTGCACCTGTCTTATGCAAGAGTGAGCAGTGAAGGGAAAAGTATCCGCCCCTCTTACCTGATCGACATGATCAGGCGCCTATATCCTGGAATCGCTACGGAAAAACCAGACCTTACGCTTTCACCCATGGAACAGATCGTGGGATTAAAGGACGGACTTACTGTTCTTTCGGAGGAACTTCGCAGTTACGGCGAGGGAGGTCAAAGAAGCGGTAAGGCAGAAGAAGTGACTGCTTTGCTGCGGCTTTATGAAAAAGATGAAAAATACCGTGAACTGGCCGGTAAGATGACTGAGGCCGCTTTTATGAGATATCAGCATTCCCCCTTAAGTCAGGCAGTATCCAGGGCTATTTACGGCAGTATGTTAGAGAACAGTGTAAGCCGTTTGGAGCAGTATGCAGCCTGTGCCTATTCACATTTCCTGCAATATGGTCTGATGCTGAAAGAACGGGAAGAATACAGCTTTGAACAGGTAGATTTAGGAAATATCTACCATAGTGTATTGGATATGTTTGCAGGAAAACTTGCAGAATGCCAATATACCTGGTTTGACTTCCCGGAAGAAGAAGGAGACAGGTTATTAAAAGAGTCACTGGAAGACTGCGCTGCCGCATACGGAGAGACTATCCTATACAGTAACGCACGTTATGAATATATGGTAGACAGAATCTTCCGCATCTTAAAAAGAACCATCAGAACCCTGAAGAGTCAGCTAAAAGGCGGTGCTTTTACACCGGCTCATTTTGAAATGTCATTTTCCAGAGTGGAAGATCTTGAGACGGTCAATATTGCACTGACAGAGCATGAAAAAATGAAGCTCAAGGGACGGATCGACAGGATCGATACTTGTGAAGATGATGAGCACGTATATGTAAAAATTATTGATTATAAGTCAGGGAATAAGAAATTTGACCTGGCGGCACTGTATTATGGTCTGCAATTGCAGCTGGTAGTCTATATGAATGTAGCAGCGGAAATGGAAAAGAAAAAACATCCCGATAAAGAAATAGTACCGGCAGCTCTGCTTTATTATCATGTAGGCGATCCTATGATCAAAGAAGAAAAAGAAGTAACCGCAGAAGAAATCAATGAAAGACTACTTAAGGACCTTAGGACCACCGGAATCGTAAACAGTGAGGAACATGTGATCAACCTTCTTGACAGAAACTTTTCAGATAAGTCTTTACTGGTTCCGGTGGAACGGAAAAAAGATGGCAGCTTTACGGCTTCTTCCAGTGTGATCTCCAAAGAAGATTATGAAACCGTATCGGCTTTTGTAAATGAGAAGATCAGACGATTCGGCAGGCAGATCCTGGCTGGAAATATTGAGATAAATCCCTGTGAGATGGGGACAGGGACTGCCTGCACATACTGCGCCTATAAAGGAGTATGCAGTTTTGACGAAAAAGTACCTGGATTTGAGACCAGAATACTGCCAAGGCTTTCGGAAGATGATCTGATGATGAAAATGAGGGAGGAACAGCCATGCCAGTAACATTTACACCCGAACAGCAGAAAGTGATCGATCTTCGCAAGAGGAATATTCTGGTATCTGCAGCGGCAGGTTCCGGTAAGACCGCAGTGCTCGTAGAGCGTATTATCCAAATAATTACAGATGAAGAACAACCGGTGGATATTGACAGGCTATTGGTGGTCACATTTACCAATGCGGCTGCAGCGGAAATGAGGGAGAGGATCAGCCAGGCAATTGACAGGAAACTGGAGCAGAATCCGGACAATCAGCATCTTCAAAAGCAGGCAACACTGCTGCATAATGCGCAGATCACTACCATTGACAGCTTTTGTCTGTTCATCATACGCAATAATTTTAATGATATCGGACTGGATCCGGGGTTTCGAGTGGCGGATGAAGGGGAACTGAAGCTCATGAAGCAGGATGTGCTGACAGAGCTTTTAGAGCAGAAATACACGGAGAAAACAGAGAATTTCATAAACTGTGTGGAATATTTTACGGGTGGGAGCAATGACAGGCTACTGCAGGAATACATAGAAAAACTGTATGAGTTTTCCATGAGCAATCCCTGGCCCGAGGAATGGCTTGCAGACAGAAAGAATGACTATATAGTAACAAATGTTATTGATATAGAGGAGAGCAGCTGGTGCCGTTTTCTTGTTAATTATGTAAGAACCTGCCTTAAAGAAGGCGCAGATACACTGTCCAAAGCGATCGTACTGGTACAGAGACCGGAGGGACCTTATTTTTACGGAGAATTATTGGAACAAGAACGGGAAATGTTGGAAACGGCAGCATCTAAGGGGAGTTTCAGTGAACTTTCAGAATATTTTGAAACTATCAGTTTCGGAAGACTTCCCAGTAAAAAAGATGAAAGTGTAGACCCGGATTTAAGAGAAAGGGTAAAGCAGCTGCGAAACAATGTAAAGAAGCAGGTGGAGGGATTAAGAGACAGCTTCTTTTTGCTTTCTTTGGATCAGGTATTTTCACGTATGCACCTGGCCGGAGAACCGGTACAGACATTAATGGAGCTGGTAATTCAGTTTAAAAGGCTGTTAGATCAGAAAAAAAGAGATGAGAATATAATAGATTTTCATGATATGGAGCATTTTGCCCTGAATATTCTCCTTAAGAAAAATGAAACGGGTAAATATGAGGCGACGCCGGCGGCAAGAGAATACAGGCAGTTCTTTCATGAAATACTGATCGATGAATATCAGGACAGCAATCTGGTGCAGGAACTGCTTTTGCAAAGCATCTCAGGAGAAGAAGAAAACAGGTTCAACCGCTTTATGGTAGGAGATGTAAAGCAGAGCATCTATAAATTCAGACTGGCAAGACCGGAATTATTCATAGAAAAATACACCTGTTATACAAAGGTTGACTCAGAGAGACAACGAATTGATCTGCATAAGAACTTCCGAAGCCGCAAGGAGGTTCTTGACAGTGTCAACGGATTGTTTGCAAGGATCATGGGCAGGGATTTCGGAGGAATTGAATATGATGAGGATGCGGCCCTTTATCCGGGAGCGGTTTATCCGGAATACGAAGGGAATCAGACAGAAACAATTCTGATCGGAAAAGATCGGGAAAGCCGGCTGTCGGTAAGAGGGCAGGAAGCACTTGCTATATCCGGCAGAATCAAAGAAATGATCCGGGGATTTCAGGTTACGGATAAGGAGACGGGGCAGATGCGGCCGGTCAGGTATGGTGATATTGTCATTCTTTTAAGGACGACGTCGGGCTGGGCAGAGGATTTTAAGGAAGTTTTTGAAAAAGAAGGAATTCCTGCATATGTGGCATCAAGAACCGGATATTTTCAGGCAGCGGAGATAAGAGAAATTCTGCAGCTTCTTCATATCCTGAATAATCCACTTCAGGATATCCCTTTTTACGGAACCATGAAATCCTTTTTCGGGGGATTTCATGAGGAAGAAATTGCGTGGATCCGCAGTAAAGGGAAAAAAGGCAGCTTTTTGTATGAAAATCTGCAGGACATGGAAACTACACCTAAAATTGCTGAATTCCTTGAACGGATAGAAATCTGGCGTATGAAGGCGTCTTATACCCCCATTCACAGGCTGATTCAAGATATTCTGACAGAAACGGGTTATGTCCAATATATAGCATCTAAACCGGGAGGAGAGCAGAGAAGAGCCAATGTAGAAATGCTGCTTGTAAGGGCGGCGGCATTTGAAAACACCAGTTATTATGGATTATTCCACTTCCTCAGGTATATAGAACAGCTTGAAAAATATCAGGTAGATTACGGTGAAGCAGATATATTGGATGAGAATGCAGATGTAGTGCGGATCATGAGTATACATAAAAGTAAAGGTTTGGAATTTCCTGTCTGTTTTGTGGCAGGATTGTCCAAAAAGTTTAATATGCAGGATACTGCAGGGCGTTTTATTGCTGATGTGGATATGGGGATCGGCGTTGATTATATTGACAGCGTAAGACGGATACAGAGCAGAACCCTGCGTAAAAGCGCTATTGCCATGAAGCTGAAGCTGGATACTCTTTCTGAGGAACTGCGTATCCTTTATGTAGCCATGACCCGTGCGAAAGAGAAACTGATCCTTACGGCTGCTGTTCCTGATCCCGACAAACTGAAGGAAGAACTTAACCGGGAGAGGACGCTGTTTGATAATACAGGAGGTGCCTCAGATAAAGTTGCTTTTTCGGTATTGGCAGGAGCCGGAAGTTTTCTGGATTTTCTTGCACCCTGTCTGGATCCGGAGGAAGTTAAATGGATCTACCCGGAAGATATTGTGCTTTCGGATATTGAAGATACTCTTCGGGNGAANGATCTAAGGCAAAACCTNCTATTGTCNGAGCCGGACAATCANATNATGACAGANCTGTCACAAANGATNGAAAGATACTATCCNTATCAGTATCTTTCAGGANTATTTGTTAAAACTACTGTGTCAGAACTGAAAAAGGCNGGAGCAGNGTATTTATCAGAGAAGTCAATGGAAGAAGTANATGGAGCAGATGGGGGAANCANATCACAGANGGCGTTTACCAAAATGCTTTATGAAGAGCAGGAAGTAATTCCTTATATTCCTTCTTTTATGAAAGATGAGGAAGGAATGTCAGGTACCGACAGAGGCAGTGCATATCATAAGGTAATGGAGCTTTTGGATTTTGAAAGATTATATGATCTTCTGTCAAAGAATGCAGATAAGACGGCGTTGAAAAGGGAATTGATCAGTCAGCTTAACAGTATGGAAGAGAGCAGGAAGATCACCGCTGAATGGAGAAAGGCTGTTGCAGTTCCAAAACTTTTGGCTTTTATGGAAACGGATCTTGCACTGAGAATGGCAAAGGCATCTGCCGGGAATAAACTGCGAAAAGAACAGCCTTTTGTACTGGGGCTTCCAGCAGATCGACTGAATGAGTCATTCCCGAAAACGGAGATGGTGCTGATACAGGGTATTATTGATGTATTCTTTGAAGAAGAGGATCATATTGTAGTAGCTGATTATAAGACAGACCGGGTGGAGAAGGATGATGAGCTGATAAGGCGTTATCAGGTACAGCTTGATTATTATGCGGAGGCTCTCTATAAATTGACCGGAAAGCCTGTAAAAGAGAAAATCATCTATTCCTTTGCGCTTGGACGGGAAATAGCTCTTGACAAAAAAGACTGATAGCCTTATTGTAAATGTTGATAAAATACTAAATATATCGCTAGGGGAGCTTTAGCTGAGATTGAATTACCCTCTTTATCAGGGAATTCTAACCCTCATTACCTGACCCGGATAATACCGGCGTAGGGAAGCTGATTTTTTTAAGTCATTTAATGCAAAATGGTACCGGTCATGGTATTTGTGTGATGATTTGACAAATCAAAGGTTCCCTCCTGTGATGATTCAAAGGAGGATTTTTTATGTCATTTTTTGTAAACAGGGAAGATGGTTATTATGCATTGACTACAGGAGGCATTATTGCCGTAACTGCTGTTATTGTAATGCTGATCGTACTGACGCCACTTTTAAAGGAAAGAGAAGACGGAGAAGAAAAGAAACAAAAAAAAGGTTTTTCGGCAAAGCAGCTGGTATTTGCAGCTGTGGCACTTGCTCTGGGATTCGTTGCATCTTACATTAAAATCATTGATATGCCCTGGGGAGGCTCAGCAACGCTCTGCTCTATGCTTTTTGTAACACTAATCGGTTACTGGTACGGTCCTAAAATTGGTCTGACGGCAGCATTTGCTTACGGATTTTTACAGTTCATACAGGGAGGCGGAGATTACATATTGTCGCCTCTGCAGGTATGTGTAGATTATATCTTTGCTTTTGCGGCGCTTGGATTATCCGGTCTTTTTTACAAAAAGCCGAACGGATTGATCAAAGGTTATATTCTGGCGGTCATGATTAGGGGATTTTTCCATTCTATCGGTGGATATTTGTATTGGATGGAATATATGCCGGATTCCTTCCCTAAGTCACTGACGGCGATTTATCCTTTTGTATATAATTATTCTTATATTCTTGCGGAAGGAGTGATAACAATTGTTATATTGATGCTGCCGCCAGTCAGAAATGCAATGATAAGGGTAAAGAAAATGGCAGTTGAATAAAATATCGAAATCAGATTAGAATTAATGGTGATACCACTTGAAAAAAGCCTTTTCAAGTGGTATTTTTAAAATATTCGTAGAGTTTCGTAAATAATGAATCAGGAGGAGATGAAAATGAGAGCAGGCGGCATCTTATTACCGGTATCCAGCATTCCTTCCAAGTATGGAATCGGAACTTTTTCTAAAGAAGCATATGAGTTTGTGGATTTTCTGACCGATGCAGGACAGGGTTATTGGCAGATACTTCCGCTTGGACCGACAGGTTATGGGGATTCACCTTACCAGTCTTTTTCCACATTTGCAGGCAACCCTTATTATATTGATCTTGAGCAGCTGATAGAGGAGGGCCTTTTGATCCAAGAGGACTGTGAAGAGTATGACTACGGTGAAAATGAATCTTACGTAGATTACGAAAAAATTTATTTTTCCCGTTTTAAAATTTTATATAAAGCATTTACCCGCAGTAAAATAGAGGATGATGCAGAATTTAAAGAGTTTGCTGAAGGTAATAAAACATGGCTGGAAGATTATGCATTGTACATGGCTGTTAAGGATTCGCTTTCAGGCATCAGCTGGTCTAAATGGCCGGAAGATATTAAAACTCGAAAGGAAACAGCGCTTAACAAATATCGCGAGGAATTAAAAGAGCAGGTGCTATTTTATAAATTCCAACAGTTCCTGTTCAAAAAACAATGGATTAAACTTAAGAAATATGCCAATGAAAAGGGAATAAAGATTATTGGAGATATTCCTATTTATGTGGCATTTGACAGTGCAGATACCTGGGCTGCACCGGAGTTGTTTCAATTAGATGATACCTGCACTCCCGTCGCAGTTGCAGGCTGCCCTCCTGATTCTTTTTCGGCTACAGGTCAGTTATGGGGAAACCCATTGTATCGTTGGAATTATCATAAAGAAACCGGCTATGAGTGGTGGATGCGGAGAATTGCATATTGTTATGAATTATATGATGTAGTGAGGATCGATCACTTCAGAGGGTTTGATGAGTATTATTCTATTCCTTACGGAGATCCTACAGCAGAGAATGGTCATTGGGAGAAAGGCCCAGGGTATGATCTGTTCAAAGTTATGAAGCAAAAACTTGGTAATAAAGCAGTGATCGCAGAGGACCTGGGATTCTTGACTCCGTCAGTCATTAAACTGGTGAAGAAGACAGGATATCCAGGAATGAAAATTTTGCAGTTTGCTTTTGATTCCAGAGAAGAAAGTGATTATCTGCCCCACAATTATATGCAGAATTCTGTAGTGTATACGGGGACACATGATAATGACACTACTCTTGGCTGGTTAGATGTTCTGAACAGGAAAGATAAAAGCTTTGCCAAACGTTATCTGGGGATCAGATCCAATAAGAATATTCAGTGGGAATTTATTAAAGCAGCAATTGCCAGTGTATCAGATACAGCAGTTATTCCCATGCAGGATTATCTGGGGCTGGGAAGCGAAGCCAGAATCAATACGCCATCTACTCTCGGAGATAACTGGAAATGGAGAATGGTTAAAGGCCAGTTGAGTCAGGAACTGGCAGAAAAGATCTTTAATATGTGCAAACTGTATGGCAGAGTAAAATAACGGTCGATATAAAAATAAAAAATCCCCATGATTAGCCGGTAAATGAAATAAGTGAATTTTACCTGCTGAGAAATGGGGATTTCTTGTCTCATGGATTAAGAACGAGCAACAGTTAAATTCTTTTCTTTACAATTAACTTCTGCTCAGTTGTGGAATGGGCGGCACTTTGATATGATAAAAACAGCAAAGGCCGATGCTCATAAAATGAATGGAGGCATTGTATATGCAGATAGGTGAAGTTGGAAAGTCAGTTTTATGATGAAGTATTTATGTGGGCCAAAAAGAAACTGGAGACCTATCCAAGCAGTGATGCATTGACCTTAAATTGGGCGCTGTTTTTTGGCGGCAGGCGTGTTATGGATAAAGTTTTGGATTCGGAAAGTTATGATGAGTATATCCTTCAGTGCTTCCAAAGACTTTTGGACAGCAGGGATGAAAATATAAAAAGTTCGGCAGCGGAGAGCCTGTATACTATTTATTTCCGGAAGGAGCAGTATGAAAAGGCAGAAGAATATTTGTCTTATTTTTCTGACCGTAATCCTGATAAAAAAAGAAGACTGGCCGAAATATATAGTAAGACTCATAGAATAGAGGAAGCATATAAAGCTTATGAAGAACTGTTGTTTCATTATTACCAGATGGCTGACCTGGTATTTTACGGTATGAGAATGCTGGCCCGGCAGGAAGAAGATCAGGAGAAAATCCTTTCATTGATCGAAAAAGTAAAACAATTAGCGAAAGTGTTTGACAGAGGAGAGTTCATCGAGGAGGTCTATGATCTGGAGAATATCCGGGATGAGGAAACCTATGCTTATATGAAATCAGATAAGCGGTGGCAGGAACTGGGAACAAAATGAAGGAGAAGGTATTAAAATGGAAGAAAGACTAAGATTAGAAGCAGAGAAGCAGGAAAAGGTCAATAAGTTCCGTATTTTGAATCAGTATGTAAAAACGGGAGCAACACTTTTTGTAGGTTCCTCATTGATGGAAGGTTTTCCCATCAATGAGCTTTTGATGGATTACGGAATGCCGCAGGTGATCTATAACAGAGGCATCGGGGGGTTTACTATACCGGAGCTTTACAGTGTGAGGGATATCTGTATTTTTGATCTGAAGCCGGAAAGAATCTTTATCAATATCGGGACCAATGATATTGCTGCTCCCGGCTATACGCTGGAGAAGCTGATAGAAAATTACAGGACTCTGCTTCGGCAGATTCAGGAAAGACTGCCTGAGACTTCAGTTTATATGATGGCATATTATCCGGTGAATGAGACTGATCATTTTGATGTGGAGATAGAGTGGCAGAAGCATCT
>JAAUZX010000026.1 GCA_014804365.1 Lachnospiraceae bacterium | reverse complement strand
TTGCTTAGCTGGTCGATCAAAATTCCGGCATATCCGATCGTCTTATAGTAGGCGTTGGCTGTCAGAGACGAATGGATGCCCTTTAATTCAAAGATGTTGTAAATCCTGAAAATACGGGCGATGTTCTTAGGGATAGCGCAATCGGACAATTTCCTAATGACGAGAAGGTCAATACGGTAGTTGTTTCTGCCCAGAATGTATTCAGTAAGAAACTGTAGCATGTCCGCATAATCGCGCAATTCGATTTCTATGGCACACGCAGCGGCTTCATGCCAGTTGACACGATGCCTGTGACGGACAGAGACAGGGGCATAGGTAGTAGACGGGAATGCAGATGTGGCATTAGTACGGGTCATAGAAGTGCCTTTCTTTAAGACGGCCGACGGTACAGAAAACGCAACCTGAGATTGCAAGATGAAAAGAGAAATATGAATTAACTGTAAATTATACATAGCATAAAAAATGAAATGGTACAAGTTTTTTTGTGAAATATAATGTAGAAAATGTAGGGACGAAATATCGATAACCAAGCATGGCCTATCAAGATATTGTGGATGACAGTTCTTTTTTCGGTAATTGACAACAACTCTTTGTATTGTGAAAAACAGGCAGACCACCTGTTAAGATGATCTGCCCGCCTTGTTATTACTTATTATTTGTAGGAGTTCTCAGCTATCATGATTATGAGAACAGATTCCACCACCATCTCATACCAGCCGATGTGATTCTGAAGGTAATTTTTTTCTCACCACCATAGTTGCCGATACCTTTGACCGTAACCGTAGCATTACCCTTGTTGACATTCTTCTCATAGCTGTCCGCTACAATCACATAATCCGTACCGTATGTCAAGGGCTGCTTGCCGATTCTCGCTTTAGAGAAGTCATCCCCACCTAAAGTAATCGCTTTGCCGGTATATGTCTGTGCTTTAACTATGATCGTTGCCTTGCTGATGCTTGTTCCTACGATTCTGTATTCCTTAGGAACCGAACCCTCATAATTGCCTTTACCTGTCACTGTAACCTGCATACGCGTAGTCGGTGAAGGTTCAAAGCCTGCTTCAATATCTTTGGGCTCGCCGTTCTCATCCAGTTTATGATACGTCACTTCGTAGTCTGTATCCTTTATCAGATACGTGCCATCAGCCGCTTTCACAACAGGTTTCGACTCATATCCACTCGCCAGCTCCACATCAGGCGCTGTCACAGTGATTCCTGCCGTCTCTAAATTCGCTCTCACAATAGTAAATTCTGCTGCATTCTTAATTGTTCCGGAGAACATACCCATTCCTGCGATGTTCACAGAAGGCTTCTTAGTGCCAGTAGTTAAAGTCTTATTATTGTTGTATGTTACCTTATAATCCTTGCCTGCTGCCAGTTTCTTGCCCATATATGTTACGGTAACAGCCGGCTGTGCACCCTTTTTGGAGAAAGGAGCTGTCTCACTCACGGTAACTTTCAGATCATTACCAAGATCAGCCGCTTTCCATGCAATCGCAGTAACCTTGAAGGTTTTCTTAAGAGTGCCCGTGTACTTTCCCTTACCCGTAAAAATCACTGTAGCTGTTCCGGGCTTGGTGTTGTTGCTGTAGCTTACTGTGTAATCATCCAGTGTAAGCTCAGGCGAATTGTTGTTCTTCTTAACCAATACCGCGACACCAGGAAGCTGTTCTGCTTTGCCAGATACAGGATCGATAGCCACATTTACCCAGCCTGTCGGGTTCACCTTCGCTACGCTATTCAATGGTTCACCCTTGATCTTGAAGGTCTTCGTTACGCTTCCATAATATTTCTGATTCGTTTCTTTGTTGATGGCAGTAATAGCGATCTTAGCGTTTCCTACTTCTATGCCATCAGGGAATCTGACTTCATAGTCCTTACCTTTCTCCAACTCGACATCTCCGTCTTTCACTACAACGCCCAGCTTGGTTTCGAGTTCCTCACTCGTCTTAGCATAAGTTACGGAGGTACTGCCAAATGTGATCTTCAGCTCATTCATGAACTTGCCTTCTACCACATGAATCGTCTTCTTAGCCACACCCGTGTAATTCTTCCCCGTAGCGGTGATCTCCATAGCATAGTTGCCAAGTTCCTGGACGCCATTTAAGGCTTCCCCTGTTTTCCGGCCATTCGTATCTAACTTATAGTACGCGACCTGATATTCCTTTGTCGTGAGCTTCTTACCGTTATAAGTGATTTTTGACAACGGTTTCTGCTCTTTGGTGCTGGCTTTTACATACTCATTGTAGGTAATCACCACATCATCAGCGGCAATATCCTTAGGAACGATATTGAACTGTGCAGTCACTGAATCTTTATAGTTGCCTTTACCTTTGATCGTAACGGTTGCCGTTCCGATCGCTTTGTTGTTCTTATAGCTGACAGTGTAGTCAACGCCTGCTTTCAGTTTGTTCGTTCCGGCATATACCTGCAGTACATCTTCGGGAAGCTTGATACTTAAGCCTGTGTATGTCTGATCCGGAATCTTTCTAATCTGCATTCCTTCAGGGTGATTCTCAAGTTCTTCATCCTGTACAAGCACTACTGTACCACCGTCCGCTGCAGCAGGTACCGTAATCACTGCATTACCGTTCTCGTCAATAGGGAATAATGAGCCACTGTAATAATCTAACAGCACCTTACCCGGAGTTTGTCCACTCAGAGTATAGTTCTGTGCCTGATTTGTAATGTTCAGTGCTACTGTCAGCGTAGTGCCGCCGTAGCTTCTTGTAAATACATCCAGTCCATTGTCTGTACTTACCGTATTACGAGCGCCCTTCGCAAACAGCTCGGAATACATGTTACGAATTGAGATCATCTTTTTGTAGTGTGCCAACGCTTCATTATCATCCGTTACTTTGGACCAATCGAAGTCTCTACGGTTCGACTGATACGGATAATTCTCTTCACCGTCGCTTACGCCGATTTCCTCACCGTAATAGATGTATACCTGTCCCTTAGCCGTAAGCTGCAGGGATGCCGCTACCAGTGCAAGCTGTTTAGCTTCTTCTTCCGACTGTATGCCTTTTTCACTCATCAGTCTCTTTACAAATCCCTGCTGGTCATGATTGCTTAACCACGATCCCAGAGACGCGGTGTTGTCAATGGCTCCGTTTCTCGCGGATAGGAATCCCTCTACACCCGACAAATCGCCCGTAACGAAGTCAGCAGCCTTTGCCGGGAAGTCAAAGTCAAGCAACGCATCCATACGTCCTGTATTCAGCATACCAGTGTCTGTTGTGTAGCCTGCACCTGCCCATTCACCGATCATCTTGAAGTCAGGATTAATCTCGGTCAATGCATTCTTGAATGCCGACCATGTAGTATCATCTACATGTTTTACCGTATCTACACGATAATAGTCAATCGGATATTTGCTAATCCAATTGGACTGCCATTCTACGACCAGCTCTCTTACTTCCGGATCCTCTGTACGGAAATCAGGAAGTCCCGACAGGGAACTCATCTGATCACTTCCGGGAACGACCTCATCAGAGTTTCTTAACATCCGAATCGGATCGTCGCCTTCGTTCTTAACATATGCATTATAGTAATCCGTGATCTCCTTACCATAACCGGTATGGTTGAGCACCACGTCTACCATGACCTTCATACCTTTCGCATGAGCCGCATTCAGTAAAGCACTGAATTCAGCTTCTGTTCCGAGATGGGAATCCAGCTTCGTAAAATCCTTCGCCCAATAACCTGTATAGCCCCATGCTTCTTTAACAGTAGGGTCATCAACACTGTTTGCAACCGCCTGATTCTCTACAATCGGAGTAATCCAGATCGTATTAACGCCCAGCTCCTGCAAGTAATCCAACTTCTGGGTCAGACCCGCGAAGTCACCGCCGTGATAACTGGAGTTCAAACCACCGTTTGTGGTCTTATCATAGCTTCCCGGCGCATCACCTTCGTTATTCGCTGCATTACCATCAAAGAAACGGTCTGTCACTGCGAAATAAACTACTGCCTCATCCCAGTCAAAATCGGAATCCTTACTGCGATCCACAACTGTAACCTTAGCCTCTGTCGTATACTCATTGTTATACACATCGTATATGGTGATCGGAAGCGTCTTCTCGCCTGCAGATGTACCCTGCTTCACTGCAATAGAGATTGCCAACAGTTCCGGATCAATGTCGGTAATACCGCCGCCGACCTCATCCAAATCTACTGTTGCTCTTTCAACTACTTTAAAATCAGATGTTTCTTCAATCTGGTTACCTGCCAGATCTTTAGCCTTCACCTTGATAGACAGGACATTGTTATCATTATAGTCCATTGTAGCATTCTGGATTTCCGCTACCATCTCTACATCCAGAAGCTCATATTTCAGTACGGAATATTCAGTCTCTGCGACTGTCTCTTTCAGTTCGTTGAAAGCATCCAGAACATACTCTACATTATCGTCCGTAGTTTCCTTCCTGCCGTACCGATAATAATGGTCACCCGAAACAAGCTGATCCAGAACATACTCATAACGCTGTTCTTCTTCATCGTATATCATCTTCGCGGTCTGCTTAGAAATTTCTTCCTCCCCATCAGCCGCTTTTGCATCACTATCTGCCTTCGGCGCAATTACCTCCAGAGATACATCCGCATAACCGCCTTCACTACCTGCAAGGAATGCATCGTCATCTCTATAATAGAAATTGATTTTCTTCTCTTTCGTATCAATCTCGTAGCCTGTATTGTAAGGATAGGTGTAGGTGATACCCTTGCCTTCTTCCATCTTGATCTTAACGATATTCTGATCTACAGGCATTGGGCAATTATAGTCATTGCCATCTTTCTCCGCCCATTCATTGCCGGGCTCTGTCCTTCTAATATTATACGAGATGGAATCAACCCCCGGTGCTACAGGAACCTGAGTTATAAATGTACCGTCTTCTTCAGCAACAAAATCACAAACTGTAGTTCCAAATCCATTATTCCATGTACGTAACTGCCAGTTGCCATCTTTCTTGGTCTCACGCGTATATTCTACGACCAGATAACGATCAGCTCCCTCTTTAATCTCTGGAAGCGTATCTGTCAATGGTTGTCCAAACACATAATACAGCGTAACTTCCTCTTTCGCTTCCTTGTTATTGTATGTTCTGTCTACTCCATCCTGCCATTCATCCCATGTACCTTTTGCACGGGATTTCATACCAAGACTGGTGAAACTCAGTTCAGTCGTAGCCTTCAGCCATTCCCTACCATCCTCTAATTCTTCCTTTTCTGTAAAGGGAACCGCGATATTACCGCCACCGCCGCCATTTTCCCATACCCAGAGATCAACAGCCTCTGTACTCATTTCATGCATGGCATCGTAGTAGTAGATCGTATAAGTATACAATGTGCTTACGACATTAACTGTCACTTTTGATGTATAGGTTCCAGTTTCATCAGTAGCTACCAGATCAAAAGATTTAACATCCGTGGGAAAATCACTCTTAACAGCCACTGTAGCCGAATCTTCTCCCGCCGCCTGCGTTAAAGTCACTTTATCCGCCCATGATGTTGCATCAGCCGGAACACTATACGTTACAGCAACATCTTTAGATTTCACTGCCGCCGCAACATTAACCTTTGACTCGTCTGTATAAGCTTCAAATAATTTTAACGTTTTCGGCAAATTCACTGCATCACCACCAGGCACTGCATCCGTTGCTACCTGTGAATTCACCAAACCGGGAACAATCACAATATTATTACTTCCCACGTCCGTTTTGTGAAGCTGTTTCGGATCAACAGCCCACGCTCCATTTACCTCAAATCCATACTCATAAGAGCCCGGTCCCATGGAAAAAGTTTTCTCCCAATAGCCAGTCGTAGAATCTAAGGCCATATCCTCAGACGGCCAATCTGATCCTGTCATCTGACCCTTGATAGTCACATTATCCGCCGAAGGTGCAAAATAATAGAATGTTACTTCTCCTTTCTCGCTATCGATCAACGGAAGTCTACCATTCTCATCTTCCACAAGAGCAGAAGCCGTAACTCTGACTGTAACAGTACAAGTCTCACTACCGCTTACCTGTGTCGCCGTCATGGTAAAAGCCTTGCTGACATCCCAGTCTGCACCAACTGTAATCTTCTGGCTGCCAGCGCTACCCTCTAACTTAATAACGCCACTAGAATTCGCAGCCTCAGTCTCAGATGTCAGGCTATACTCCACATTCACGCCATCAATCGAACTGGCTAAAGCTGTTTCTTCTCCACGGACCACACTAATCGTGGTGTCATTCATTCCGTCGATGGAAAAAGACCGATCATCACCAGCTTCATAGCCATTTTCTCCAACAATAAATTTGTACCCATATTTTCCGGGACTAAGTGTCACAGTTGCGCTCCAAACATCACCTTCACCTTTTGTTAAGGTTGCCAGAGTCTTCCATGCTTCTCCTGTTCTACCACCCGTAACCATAATAGGATTCTCTTCAGATGGATAAATGGGTGTACTACTATGCTCCGCATCATTCCATACTGAAAAACTCACCTCAGTCTCTACGCAGGTAAAGGTTACTGATTTTCCATCGACCTTCTCCCCCGTTTCATCTGTAGCTTTTGCAACGTTCTGATTATCATTGCTTCCGACGTTGCCATCGTTTGTGTCAGGAGCCTTCGTTTCCGCACCGTCATCCTCTGTGGTTGTAACTACATTTATACCCCCCCCCACAGGATTTTGGACATTCTCCTCTTCACCGGCTTCATTTCCGGTCAAGGCTTCATTTTCCTGCTCATCTTCGACTTCTGTCTCGTTCACATCATCCAACATATCTTCCATGCCGAGCTCTTCCGCATGCACGGTCATGGTCAGATTCGTCGGAACTGACGTAAAGAGCATCGCCGATGCCAATATGGCACTGAGCACTGTCTTCCAACATCTCTTTCTCATTTTTTTCCTCCTGTTCTTTTTTGATTGCTTTTTGCGGAACACATTGTATCAATCTTTCAACACTTTCCGCTTTACGAAAACCCCAACATCGTTTTGCCATCCCACATATGTAATTAGAATTTTCGCAATTTTTCGTAGTTTTATTATATCTCAAAAAAAAGTAATCCTCTATTGACTTTCTGCAACACGTTTGAACTTTTTTTTTATCTATTTTTACTAAAAAGGGGAATGAGGGTGCCGGAACTCAAACCTATATGCTATTAGCTAAACAGGAAAATGCTGTCGAGACATATGCAGAACTTAAGAAAGAGTATTTAACAATAAAAGTATTGCTGAATGTCTCCGGCGTGAATTTGACAGCTATTGACCTGATTAAAGAATAAAGATAAATAAACCATAGCATAAAAAAGCGTAAAGTCTGCTAGATTTATTAGGACTTTACACTTTTTAAGTTTATTACACCATAAAATACTAAACACCAGAATTGGCAGTAACCTTCTGTATCAATGCTTCTTGCAATACCTGAGAAAAATTGATGCCGAGAGCAATCGCTTCTTCATTCAACCATTCAGGAATTGTCAGAGTCTTCTTTACCGCCTTGGAATTGGTACGCTTCTGATAGGCAAGCATATCAAATTCAATAACAACGCAGTATTCATCGTCAGATGTATTGATCTTACAAGGTTCAGATGGAATGGGTATCTCAATTTTTTCTTCTTTTCTACTGGAAATTGCAAGCCCTAAAGCATCAACTGCCATCTCATAGGCATGTTGCATATCATCACCCTGCGTCATACATTCCGGAATGTCAGGAAACGTAATCCAAAAGCCACCTTCCTCCGCGATGTGAAAGACCGCCGGATAAAATAATTTATTCATAGCTATTCCTCCTATAATAATCACAAGATCATTTTAGTCCTGCTTGTTTTAAAATCGCCTGTTCTATCCCTTTTTTTAAATCTTTTGAATGATAAGGAATAATTACAGTTTTGCCAGTTTCAACATTTTTCATTTTAACATGAGAACCATTCTGACTGACTGATTCAAAACCATTCTTACGTAGATATTTAATCATTTCGACCGAGGTCATTGGCATCTTATGTAGCTCCTTTCTGTACCCGAATTTATTATAACACGTGTTCGCACGTGTGTAAATAAGGTAAGGCATACAATATAATAAAAAGACCCCGCATTGCTACGGAGTCTATCTTACTCATTTGATATCTTAATTATACGATAACCTCATTCTATGTCAAGCTCTAATGCATTTGAGTTTCCCCATCCGTCAACAAATAATACCCCATCATCATAAGCAGGAAGTTCCTGCCGATATAGACTGAGATCAGATGCGCCTCCACCACGTTATAGACCGCCAGAATAGTAAACAGCAAGAGTCCGCAGGCATCTCTTTTCTTCCAGAACTTCCACAGAAGCGCAAGCTGGGCGATGACATAGATTATTCCCGGTACAACGCCATAGCGGTAGAACAGCTTCACCCACCCCATATCGAAGTAATATTTCATATTGTTCGGTTCGGAAAAAGCTGACCAGGTATGGATCATGCCGTCATTCTTCTCCGAGTCCGTAAGGGACACGATCCTGCCACTGATATGCCGGTCGATCCGCCCTAACGTCACGATATGTTTATTATCCCGCGGATTCAGATAGAAAAATTCGTTCCACTGGGCATCCCGCACTCTCTGTGCACACACTGCCGCGTCTACGGAGAAACCAATGCATAACGCAAGCACAAGCAGGCCGCACACATAGATCAAGGCTTTTTCACGTAATATTTTACAATAACTGAGTATGCACGCTCCTGCCAGAAATCCGGTTCCGATCAGCATGCCCGTTTTGGATTCCGTCAACATATAGACTCCCACATTGAGCAGCATGATAAACAGATACATATACCATTTCATCCGATCAAAATAGACATACACTCCCATCGCCACCAGCATCAGGAACATGCACGACAGAGCGTTGGGGTGCCCCATACCCAGCGTATAACGGGTCTCCTCCGCCGCTTCCTGGCCGATATAGCGTGTCGTCTCCGCAGATTCATGTCCGAACGCCTGTGTCAGACTGATTTCTCCGTATATGCCGGTCACGGACAGCGCAATGATGATCAGACACCCCAGCAGCGTCACCTGAAACGTATATTTCAACATCTGTCTGAGCGGTATATCTTTACATGCCGCCACGAAGGTCACGATACGGATCAGATCGTTAGCCCCCGTAACCCGATAGGACACGAACGCTACCGCTTCTAACAGGATAATAGCGCACCACTGTTTCTTATCGTAATCCGTCAACAGTAGCTTACAGGCAAAGATCAGAAAAGTGATCTGAAACAGCCGTCCTTCGATAGGATTAATATAATTGCTTTTATCAATGATCACTATCAGAAGCTCAATGGTCAGCCCGATGTAAAAGAGAAGCCACGGGAATTTACCTGACTTTATTCTACGATATAATTCCATTCACCGTCTCCCCCTTCTACTCTGATCGTATACCGCTGTATACTGTTAGGTGTCTCACGATCTGCAACTGCATATATCATTTTCCTGTCTATGCAGATCAAATCCCCTTCTCTGTTCCGAGTTCAGCCTCCGCGATGTATCACTCGCGCCGCCGCTCCATGTATTCTGCGCAGCCACGTCTTACACGCCAGCTTCGTTTTCTTCCATGCGATTCCCGCTCCGCTCACCTCAGGAGCGATGAGAAAATCATATTCTTCCTGATGTTCCCGCAGATAGTCCGGATAGCTCTCATCGATGGGAACCCTGATAAATCTCGCATTTCTGCCAAAGATATCCTCACCGCACAGCAGTCTGTCTACTGCCTCGTTAAGATAACTCGGTTTGTTGTATTCCTGATGCGCTGCCGCCTGCACTTTTACTCCGATGCGCTTCGCCACATCCCGCTCGCCGTCACCGCCCATATAGCCGAAATGCCAGCCGCCGTCAGCCACACGCACACTGCGCGGATCTTCCGGCGGTACTTCGCGCAGATACACGATCCCCTCCGGAGGCAGTGCGGCGAAGCTGCAGATCTTGCTTCCCAGCCATTTCTTCTGTTCCACTCCGGGGAATTCTCCGGTAATGGACAGCAGATTGCCCGATATTTCCTCAATATTCAGGAAACAGTAGAACATCCGCTGCGCCAAATGATAGACCTTTCCCGCATCAAAATTCTGCAGAATCTCTGTTAAAACCCGCGGATTCGGTATCTCGTCCACATCGCTGAATATCACGATATCATCAGGCTTACAGTCTGCCAGCCCACGGATCAGCCCGTTTTTCTGGAATTTATCTCGCTCATGGGTCGTCACGCCTTCTAAGGGCGAATCATCCACCGCCACGTAAATGATCTTGTCCTCAAATTCTGCAAACATATCTCTGTGTTTCGCGAAGATCATTTCTTTCGGTTCTCCGGAGAAAGTCACCGTGGCTTCCTCCAGCACGAATTTATCCACATAAGGAGCCATGATCTGCATTCTGAGTTTTAGAATATCCAGTTCATTAAAAAAGGGTATGCAATCATATATCATACGTTATTTTATCCTTTTCCGCCTAAGTTACATCCGCAATGTGTCGAATATTATATCTACATTATATATTGTGCATGTTATGACTTGTATTCGTCACTTTGTCTCATACCACTGCTTTACTATTATTTCACACATCCTATTTTGAAGCATGTCATCTGCGCCAGAACAGAAACGGTCTGATGATATCTTTTATCTTCCGCCATATGACTTTCCACGGACTTATGAATCTCGGGTACTGTTCGTTCCTGCCACGCCACTTATGGAAGATAAAGGGCTTCTCCACATCCATGATCTCCGGAATCATATGCTCATGTCCGAAATATTTGGCCACTTCGATGGGCGCAAACCGCATACCCGCGTCCTCGATCACGTTCTTGTATTTACAGCACAGGAAGACATCCTCATTATAATCTCCCTCTATATTCTTTTCCCACTTCAAATTCGCCTGCTTCGGGAAATCCAGCAGCCGCTTGCTTCGAATGGAAACGCTGTTGCCTACGCGGCAGATTTGTCCCTTCGCGTCACGATAAGAATAGTCGTTTTCCGGAAGCGGCCAAGGCGAACCGATATAGTCATAATCAAGGAACTCCTCCCGCCAGCTTTCCGGGTGTACCACGAAACCATCCGCATGAACTAACAGCATATAATCCGTATGAATATGTTCCCCCAGTTCATACACCATTTTGTAGTTAAACTTATCGATATTATCCAGTTTGGACGTATGGGAATATCGTATGGACCGCGGCAGCGTAAGCGGCTTCCTGTGGGTAACCAGCACCACATCGCCGAACTCGATCTGTCTCATGCTGTATTTCATCGCCTTAATGGTCTCATAAATATCCACACTGGTCATTGCCGCCAGCGTGACATTCGGCAGCTTCAATTTATCGGCCATATCACTTCACCACCTTCACGCTATCCTTATGATAATACCGCGACACCGCCAGATTCAGCCAGTTTCCCGCATCTTCCGACAGATCCTGAAAGTCAAACAGCTCCGGTCTGGCGGAATAAGGACGTACCTCCACATCCATGACCGAATCGTCCGTATAGATCCGGTGCCGTTCCATCGCTTCCTCGTAGAAGGTCTGCGCCTCCCCGTTGACCAGTGACCGCACAGCCGAGACACTCGTATAAGTATTCTTATCCGCCGTACAGACCCACACCACAAGCACTAGGAAGAGGCATCCTGCCGTCATTCTGTTCCCTGCTTTTTCCAAAAAAGCGCCGAACAGTTCACCCGCCGTCATCCGATCCGCTTTATCCATAAAACTCTCCGAACCCTTCTCCCGCGTTCCTGTCCGGATTTTCTCTCTATGCGCAAAATACCCGAGCCAGTAGGCGCTCACCATGAACAGGCACAGGTAATATACCATCTGAATAATATTATCCACTCTGGACATTCCCACCATACCGACCGCATAAAGTGTCGGCGTAAACATGGCGGATAACACGCAGAAAGCCCCCGCCGTCACCCATACAGGATGCGCAAAGGATCTCTCTGATTTCTTCACAAGCTTCCACATAACAGGCAAAAGCAGCAGCCAAACCAGAATCACAAACACTGATGTCCAGCGAAGGATGAATACCACACAATAATAGAAAGAAAGCAGAATCGACATCATCGCCGGATATCCCTCATCCATATCTATGCTACCCCGTCTGACATTGCCCGGCGCCATCGTGTTGATCATAAATCCTATACTGCCCGTGACAAAAGGAATTGCCGCCGCAGCAATCTTCTTACGGTTCGTCACTATCACATAAATAACCAATAGCGCCATGACGATCTCCGCCTGTAATCCCGTCACCAGATTGCCGCCGCCCACAATCACCGCCAGCACTGACGCGATTCCGCATAGAAATGCTTCCCTCGTTCTGTCCTGCGCCCACATGCTTGCCGAGAGTGCCGTCAGAGTGAAGAACCACAGAGACTCCATCAAAATATAGTGGGTAGAGCCGTTATACCAGTAGATTCCCTCAAAAGGCGCCTCCAGCACCTGATAAAAGGCAAAGAGCAGCATAAACATGATAAAGCTGCCGCCCGTTCTGTCAATTCCCAGCCATCTGCACAGAATATGCCTTCCGAGTACGTAGGTCGATACCGCAAACATCCCGATCATCAGAATCGGAACCACGTAAGCGATCTCATAATGAAAGTTCATGGGGCAAAGTGCCATCAGAAAACAGGATATATAAGTGCCCTGCCAGTCCTGATAGAATTCCATGTTCTGCTTCCATGCAGTCCGGATCGACTGCCACAGAGAGCCTGTGGCAATCCATGTATCATGCACCTGCTTACCATAGTCATAGTCATCGATGCACATCACGTTATATCTGCCCAGCAGCAAAAGCGGAATGAGAGACAGAAGCAGCAGGATTCCCGCATATATTGTCATCCGCTTCATGGGAATCCGATCAATGCGTGCCGAGATCCTTCCGCAAATGCTCTGCAGGGCTCTCGTAAACCTGATATATATGTTGTTTTCCTTCTTCTTTTCCGTACTGCTCATCCGATCTATATCCTTTTTCCGTTACTTTTCGGGAAATTTCTATCTGTTCAGGCGTTACTGCCGAAGTTTTCTTAATCTTCTCGCCACACCTCTTGCGATCTTACATAAATATGCTTTCTTATATATATATTGTGCGCGCAGCTTCGCAAACGCCAGACGCACTCCTGTCGGTTTCACATTGACCGCCGCATATTTCTTCGATGTCCGCTTATACTCCGCCAGCTCTCTCTTACACTCCTCGGCCGTATACACCCTGCCCCTACGGTCCATATAATGCCAGCCTGCATAAATATTCTGCTCCGATGCCCAGTAACCGTCGGACACATTATGTCGCGCCCAATATTTCGGCGCTAAGATATACTGCACCGTATCACTGGTAAACGCAGGGAAATACGCAAATGAAGAATTCGCCAGCAACAGATATTTTGCATTCTTCAACACACTGTAATCTTTCGCCAGATCAAAATTATAAGCAGGTATACCCGGCAGAAACTTTCCCGCCTCCTTCACATCATTGGTGATGATCATAAATTCCATGTCAGGATTGATCCTGCGCATCTGCTTCATGCCCATAATCCAATATTTCTTCTGCAGATACAATTCCGGCGAGCCCATATAATCACTGCAGCGAAGGTGCAGAATACAGAGATTATCTCTGCTATATTCTTTACAATCATACTCCGGCTTGACCGCAAGCCACTTCTTGATCTCCTCTTTATGGGAAATGAAATAGTCCTCCGCCTGAAGATTGCCGTAGATCAGCGTATCGTCTTCAATATCAAACAACTGCGCATCGGCATCCGTCACATACACGCCATGCGTCAGATCATGCTTGGAGTTGCCCGCATAAAGTCTGGTTTCTTTCTCATGAAAGACCTTCTTATAATCTTCCCTGGAAGATTGCACTCCCATATCTGGGTCCATGAAATAAAGCCCGCAGTCGCTGTGCATATTGTTGGCAAAATGCTCCGGATCAAGCACACTGAACTGATACCCCTTATCCAGAGCAATGCACCTGGTCGTAATATAGAAAAACAACTGGTTTCCGAGTCCGAAACCTTCCTGTACCTCAATCCCTAACATGATATCGTCGTCTCCGTTATCTTCTCGTCTTCTACCTTATAGATCACATCACACTTAGCGATCGTGTTAAGTCTGTGGGCAATGATCACCATGGTCTTCCTGCCATGGAAACTGTTAATAGCATCCATAACCGCTTTTTCCGTATCGTTATCCAGCGCAGAAGTCGCCTCGTCGAAGACCAGAATCTCTGGATTGTGGTAGAGCGCTCTGGCGATGCCCAGACGCTGTCTCTGTCCACCAGATATTCTGACACCCCTGTCACCTATGGTCGTATCCAGCCCTTCCGGAAGTTCTTCCACAAATTCCTTAAGCTGTGCCTCCTCCAGCACTTCCCAGATTCGTTTATCATCGATCCGATCCGCATCAATACCGAAGGCGATATTATCCCTGATGGATTCGTCGATCAGATAGATGGACTGCGGAATATAGCCAATCTTGGCAAGCCATGCGGGATAATTGTCAAAGATATCCATCCCGTCGCAAGTAATCTTTCCCGATTGCACATGCAGAAGCCCCAGCAGAATATCCACGATCGTGGACTTGCCCGCGCCGGACGGTCCCATAATACCTACGGACTGTCCTTTCTTCACTTCCATATGCGCGTCCGTAAATATATTTTTCTCCGTATTCGGATAAGCGTAGGTGATATGATCTAACACGATCTTATCCTGCAGCTCCAGCTTCGGAAGCTCCGGCTGCTTATCACCGGTAAGCCCGGTCACGCTTCCGTTCACGTCTTTCTTCATGTTCTCATTCAGATTATCATACAGATAATCCAGGCAGGGCTGCGCGTATGCGATCTCCGACAGGTATGTGTTGATGCGGTTGATACCGGGCAGCATACGGATCGCCGCCATGGCGAAAACCGTCAACTGCGGAACCAGCACGGTCAAATTACCACCCCGTATCATATACAGCAGCATAAACAGAAACATCGCTGCCATAAAAATCGTCTCGATCAGAAGCCTCGGCAGATTATTGAGCACCGCATAATTTCTCGCCACATTTGCACCGACGGCACCGCTCTCGTAATAATTGCGCACGAAGAACTCTTCTCTGTGCAGTACCTTCACATCTTTTAACCCATAGATCGACTGAATCCGCCACTTGGCGATACGCGACTGTATCGTCTGATTCCTGTGTCCGATTCTGTTAAGGCGCGGCTTTAACTGCTTCGTGATAATCAGGGTCAGTCCTAAGAAGATCACTACGATAAAGAGGCACATAAGCGGGCTGCTCACCACCAACACAATGCACAGCGAAACCGCAACCACGATCTCCGTAATCATCTGTATCATCACGAGAATCAGCTGGAAAGCGTTTGGAATATCATTATCTGTCAGGCGGAATACCGTGGGAATATCCGCCCCCAGATAATCCTCATACGGACGGTTTAAGAATTCTCTCATCACGCGGCTGATCATGCGATTCCGGTTACGCGTTACGAAAGTGTTCTGTACATAAGTCAGGAACAACAGATAGGCATTCTTAAACACATACAGCACGATCAACACAATGAGCATATACATAATCAGGTCTCTGCTTGTCTGAATGTGCAGCATCTGTGCCACATCGCGCACCGGCTCTTTCTCCATGATGGCTTCCGGGTCCATAATTGCCGTCACTACCGGCAGAAGCATGGACACGCCCAGTGTTTCCAGCAAGCCGCCGATCAGGATTAACACCGCCAGACCCACTAACTGCTTCTTCTGCTTTTGATCAAACAGATATCCTACTTTATGAAGCAGAGTAACTTTCTTCCCTGCCTGATCGCTGTCTCTATGACTATCTTCTCCAACTGCCTGTTTACTCATGTATCATTAATTCCTTTCGTACTGTCGCATGCCCGCCCGTTCCTTTTTCCTTCGGCCTCGCACACGCCTGCCATTCTCTACAGCAGATCGCTTGCCTACACGCGCTGCATATCTTCCCTGTAGATATCCGTACAATCCCAGCCGTTCAGCCACCGTTCGGGCGCAAGCACCGTCTTATGGGGATTCCTGCACAGGTAGGAGGCCCACCAGCTATAACTGCTGTTTGCCAGTATATGGTGCCTGCATTTGCTCATCAAGGCAAACTCCGCGTAATCCCTCTGCTCTGGCGTGCCTGCTGTTTCCGGTAGTTCTACTATTTTTATACGATCCGCTGTTACGGATCTCTCTACTGTTTCTGCCCTGTCTGCCGCTTTCGCTTCTTCCGATGCTTCTGCATTAGCTGCCATCTTGGCTTTGGCGATCTGTTCCCTGATCCATTGCTTATCATTTGTAAAAATATAAAACATGCACTCCGGATGTTCCCGTTTCATCTGCTCCATCGCTCTTAGATAATACGATGCCGTGCAGATTCCGCCGAACAGTTCCTGATTCTCCGGCAGAAGATAATCGCCTCTGCGGATATGCACACTGACAGACTCGGTAGCGTTGATCTGTGCCAGCCATTCGGCCACTGTGCACCGCTCCCCGTTATCCCGCATGGCGGCATCGGCAAACTGTAACAATCTGTCCGTATCATAAGCCGCCCTGACTTCCTGTGACACCCCGGCAAAATACTTCTCCGTCTGCCAATATCCCTCTAAATAAATATCATCCCACTCCATGATCTCCGGGTGAAAAAGCTTGTCCGCCTCGAAGTAAGATTTCTTCTTCCTGCCAAACAGCTTCCTGCGCACTCTCGCCCAAGGCAGCATGGAGGAATCCAACATCTGCCTTAGCTCCTCCGCAGTCGCCCGCTCGTACCCGATGCCTAAATACTTAAGCGCCGGATCGCGCTGCGCGTCCTGTGCAAATCCTGCCACATCATCAATTTTGACGATTTTGCCCAGACTTTTCAGTTGTAAATATAAGGCATACTGGAACATCTGATTGCCCAGCCCGCCTGCAAGCTGTATGATGACCATATTATAATGCTTTCTGTCCTCTTGGTCGCACAAATCCAATCAATAATAATTGTTATTATTTATTGACTGTGCTTTATTTTTCTTAATACCGCTTTCACCCTGACCTTAAGCGGTATGATCACCCGTTCGTCCAGACGTACTCTGCACAAATAATGCTTCGGAGAACGTAAGAAGAGCTTCATCTTCCGATAATCCCGCGGGTCAGCCACCGCACATCTATAGGCTTTGCTGTAATGTTCCCTGTTATCCCGTATGATCTGCGTAAGCTGCTCTAAGTAGCTGTCCCGTTCCGGCATGTCCGCATTATACACCTGTACGTAGAACTGCAGTAATCTTTTATAAAAAAAATAATCATGAATATCCGCCAGATCCTCTCTCCCCAGACTCTTGAGAAATTCTGTCTTCTCATAATAAGCCGGGATCTGATCCGTAAAAGTGTGCGAATTGATCTGCGCATTCATGATACTTCCCTCTCTGTCTATTATATAGTTATAACAGGCACTGTCAAGGTAAATGCACTTAGCCGCACGGCCAAGCGCCCTGGTGGTAAACATGATATCCTCGTACCATTTTCCCACCGGAAAGTTGATTCCCGCAAGGACCTCTTTCTTATATAGTTTATTCCATGCGGCGTTCTGAATATCGTAGTCCGGCGTTTCCTGTACATAATATTGCAGGGCTTCCTGCCCTTCAAACAGGACCACCCTGTCCTTCGACTGATCCACGGTATTCGTTCTGTATATCCGGCGATAACGGCAGATTGCCGCTTCCGCATTCTGTTCCTTCATAACGCCGAGCATCTTCTCATACATGTCGGGATCGATCCAGTCATCGCCGTCCACAAATCCGATATAGCCGCCCTTCGCGGCAGCAATCCCAACATTTCTTGCGTCGGAGAGCCCACCGTTCTTCTTATGGATGACTCTGATCCGTGCATCTTTAGCTGCCAGACGGTCACAGACTGCCCCGGTAGAGTCCGTAGAACCGTCATCCACCACAATGATATCCAGATTCCCGTAAGTCTGATTACGGACAGACTCTACCCCCCGCTCAATATACTCTTCTATATTGTAAGCCGCTATAATGATCGAAATCAGATCCGTCTGCTCTCTTATACTGATAGCCGGATGATAGTGCTCTATAACTTTCATCTTGTGACCTCGCTTTGCGTCTGCTAATCATTTCTGCAAATAACACGTGCGCATCCACTCCTGAAACATCAACACATACCAGATCTGCACACGCCAGATATCCCGCTTAATATAGTCGTCCCACAACTGCCATACTACACCAGTCTCCAATATGCCCTGCTCATCCAGTGTTTTCCTGTCAATCAGACTCTCTGCCCACTCGCGCAGTTCCGGTTCCTTCAGCCATTTATGCAGGGGAATGCTGAATCCCTTCTTCGGCCGCTCCATCAACTCACGCGGCACATAGCGATAGAGAATATCACGCAGAATCTTTTTGGTCACACCATCCTGCTTGCGATAGGACAGCGGAAGCGTCCATGCAAACTCTACCACATCCCGATCCAGCATAGGCACCCTTGTCTCCAGCGAGACCGCCATGGCAGTGCGGTCCACCTTACACAGAATGTCGTCAGGATGATACATCAACAGATCCATCAACATCAAATTATGCTGCGGTTCCTTGAGAAGTCCTGACGGATAAGTGTCCATAATTGTATCATACCGCTCTGCCAGCGCGCATAACTCTCCCTCAGTTTTAGCCGCGCCCTTCTGCCTCCTCACAAGCCGGAACCCTTCTCCGATCTCGGATCGCAGATACATATCCTCAATACTTCGCGCACCCAGAAGCCCGGCCCTGACTGCCATGGCACCGTGACTCCCGGCACTCCCCGCACCAAGAAGTGCGCTGGCCGGCTTACGCAGCCCATAAGGAATCTTTCGCGTTTTCTGCCAGATTTTGTCAATAGAGGTGTAGGTATTATAACCGCAGAACAGCTCATCGCCTCCGTCTCCGCTTAAGGATACCGTCACATGCTCCCTGGTCATCTTACTGACCAGATACGTGGGAATCTGAGACGAATCCGCAAAGGGTTCCCCAAACATATGCGCCAGATGGGGAATCACCCCGCGGGCATCTTCTTCCGTAATGTACAGTTCAGTATGCTCCGTTCCCAAATGTGCCGCAATCTGTCCGGCAATGTCCGCTTCATTGAATTTCTCGTCCCACATACCGATCGTGAAGCTGCGTACTTTCCTGTCACTTATGGACTGCATAAGAGATACCACCGTGCTACTGTCAATTCCTGCTGAGAGGAATGCCCCCACCGGCACATCCGCCACCATCTGGCCACGAATGGATTCTTTCAGCAGACGTTCCAATTCCTCCGCCGCCTCCGTCTCACTTCCCGTAAAAAGATGCGACTGCCCGTAAACCGCTGCCTCACGCATGGACCAGTAGGTTTTTACATCATATTTATTAAATGGAAATTTAATTTCTAGGCATTCCCCCGGCTCTAATTTATAAATATTCTGATAAACAGAATAGGGGGCCGGAATGTAGCCATATCGAAAAAATTGCTCCAGAATCCCTGCATTAACGGGGTTTTCAAAACCTTCCAACGCCGCAATGGAATTCAGGTCGGAAGCAAATACAAACTTGTCTCCCCGCACGAATCCATAGTACAAAGGCTTTTCTCCCACTCTGTCGCGGGCAATAAATAACATTTGTTCTTTTTTGTCATATACGGCCATGGCAAACATTCCCTTTGCCATGCGAAGTGTCTCTTCCATTCCATATGCCGCGATTGCCTCCAGAAGTATCTCCGTGTCAGATGTCCCCCGAAAATCCGCTGTCTTGTGCTCCTGCAGCAGCCTGTCCCGAATCGTCCGATAATTATAGATTTCTCCGTTATAGGCTATCACGTAACGCCCGTCATGAGATTCCATGGGCTGCGCACCCGATGGAGTCAGATCCACAATAGAGAGCCTTCTGTGTCCCAGAACAACCGCATGATCTTCAGATGCCCAGATGCCGGAAGCATCAGGTCCTCTGTGATACATCTTCTCATTCATTCTCTCTATATTCCGCTGCCAGTTGTCACCCCAATTACATAATCCGGCAATTCCACACATTTATCCATTCCTCTCCTAAATTAAGTTCACTCAATTGTGGCTTGTCTTCTTCATGGTTGCGCTTCGCTCAATTGTGTCTTGTCCTCTTCTTAGTTGAGTTTCGCATAATTATGCCTTGTCCTCTTCTTAGTTAGGCTTCGCGGGGTTGCGAGATTTGCTTCGCTCATATCACTTCACTCTTCCACAACAGCATACTCCTCGTTCACGATCCGTTCAGCGATCGTCTGCCTTGCAGTCTCCATCTCGCCCTGCCACCTTACATACGCCTCGTCCCACGACTCGTATGCCGCCTCGCCCCGTTTATCCGTAAAATCATAATTTTCCAGCAAATACGTCTGCAGAAAATCCGTGCACTTCTCCGCCCCGACAGCGTTCGTATGACTGCCGTAATCTGCGAAATCTTCCTCGAATATTATGCCGATCTGCTCATAATAATCATTCATATTCAGAAATCGATAGCCGCAGGATGTCACAATCTCTCCTATATAATTGTACATCTGCTGGTCTTCTAACGATTCCCCGTAGGGCGATACGATAAACAGCGCCTCACGATTCCCCTGTTCCAAATAATCCAATAAATCCCGCAGATACGCCTCCTGCTCCTCCGGAATCGCTTTCGTCCCATCCGCATTACCACAATCCGGCATGGGCAGCGGTCCCACTTCATCCTTGAAAGTATACCCTTTGAGCGGGTGCGGATTGTAGTACAGCATATTCGCCCACTCCGACGGAAGCGCCAGCATCTTCCAGTTCGTGTGATATTTCATGATATCCAGATAGAAGCTGATCCTTCCTTCCTCATCGTCTTCCGGAACCATCGCCTGTATCGTCTTATTCCTGAGTCCCGAATACCGCAGATTATCCGTCACGCCCCGAGTATACGCCATATTTTCGCGAAGTCCCGCGTCTTCCATAGTAAACATTCTCATCTCGAAAATATACAGCTCAGGATCTTGAGATTTCTCCGCTTCCTCCACCAGATACTTCATCGCCACAGGCCGCTGTACATTGGAAGACAACGGATACATTGCGATACCGCTCTCTCCCCAGAGCTTAGGAGCTGCATAATAAGGAAAAACCGGACTGGAACCGATCATCACGATATCCAGAGAATCCTTCTTCTCAGCATAAAATCCTGCAAACCGATCCTTCACATCCCCGTTTGTCCTTACCATATAAGACACCACCAACAGCAACACGAAGAAAATCGCAATAAAGCCGACGATCTGCAAGACAATCCTAACTCTATTCTGTTCTCCGATTCCAATCTCTTGTTTTTGTTCCATGCGTTATTTTCTCGTTTTCTCCAGAATATTAAATGTAATTTTAATATTTCTATTGTTATATAACACTTTCAATCGCCAATTTATGCCGTCATAATCTTTCAAAATCATATCTAAGATAGCTCTTTACAATAATTGTATAAGTATCATTCAGATAAGACATTATCCCACTAAAATTTTTTTAGGTATACAGCGTGGAGCAGTATATATTTACCATAAGGACCGTTGGAAAACACCGGCACTTAGCGAGGTTATGAGTTGCAGCGCAACTCACGAGCTTAGTACCGCTGCGTTTGGAACCGAGCGAAAGCGCGTCCTTAGGGTAAATATATACTGTTCCGCGCGTCCGTTTTAATCTAATGCCCTATGCTCATCCAATACCCAGCGCAGAGGGAAGTTAATATCTTAAGGAGCCCCTTAAAAAGCGTCGGCACTTAGCGAGGTATAAAGTTGCAACGCAACTTTCGAGCTTAGTGTCCGCTACGCTTTTTACGGAGCGAAAGCGCGGCTCCGTAGATATTAACTTTCATCTGCGCGTCCGGCTTAGATAACCCAACTATCCATTCCAATACAAACCACCATTTTATACAGCACATCCCATAACGCCCGCTATAGCAGTCAATAAGTTAATTCACAATTCAATATATTGCGCGTTATTTCTCCATAATCCCCTCAAAATACTCCATCCACATCCGATTCACCCTATCAGGCTCCAACCTCTCCTGAATCTTAGCCGCCTCCCTGCCAAGCCTGTCCGCATATGCCGGATCACTAAGCACCCGATCCATCGCCACTTCCAACGCCCGTTGATCCCCAGTCGGAATAATCACCCCATTCACTCCATCCTCCATTAATTCCACCGTTCCGCCGCTGGGTACATCCGTAGAAATCACCGGCAGCCCCGTCGCCAACGCTTCAATCAGCGCATTAGACACACCCTCGGAATAAGATGTCAGCAGGAAAAGCGATGCCCGCTCGATCTGCACCGCCACATCGGGAATCACTCCCGCCAGCGATACGCGGCCGGATACTCCCAGTTCTTTTGCCAGATTCTCCAGATAAGTCCGCAGCTCGCCTTCTCCGTATATGGTCAGCGTATATTCCGGATATCTGTCCTGAATCGCCGCGAAGGCACGTATCATCATCTCATGATTCTTATTGGCGTCCAGACGTCCAACCGAAACGATACGCTTATCCCGCTCTCCCTCATATCTGGGTCTGATAAAATCAGGGTTCAGAGAGTTGGGCAGAATGACCGCCAGATTTTGTATCTTCTTATTAAAAAAGAATTTTGATCGCGTCGTCTGTAAGATGATACCATCCGCAAGAGGAAATAATAAATTGGCGAGCAGACGCATCAATCGGTTCGGGTACTCCTCTTTCGCCTCACCCACCACCGACACTACCGGTCTGGTCTTGGTAAACATGGTAGTAACAACTGTCATGAAATTATTTTTACCGATACAGGAAAGTACAAGATCCGGGTTTTCATTTTTCCAAATTCGATGCAGTTTACGGACCCGATTTATAAAATTCAAGATTCGACTGTTATTTAATTCTTCTAAAGTCAGGTCGGAGAGCACCCGTTTGATCTCTCCCGGCAAAATATATTCTTCCTCACTCGGATACTGATATTGGGTGACCATTGTCACTCGATATCCCTCTCCCAGGAAAAATTCTGCCAGATTTACGAAGACTCTTTCGGCTCCTCCCTTATGCAAAGACCCAATATAAAAAGCAATGTGTTTTTTTTCCAGACTCGTTTTCATGCGTTTTGAATAAAATCCTTCATAATTTTATCTAAAAAGAGTTTTTCTGCATTTTTTCTTCTTTTTTCTTGCAAAATCCTTTTAAAACAACACTTTTGTTAAATTTATTTTTATTTTTGGATTTTAAATTGCATCGACAATTTATCCCGTTTTCTGACCGCTTATTTCGCTAAAAATCACTATTTTATTGCGTTATTTTATCTTTTATAGTATTCCGAAAGTTATACAATCGCCATTTTTCACTCGTGATACGTCTGATACCACTGTTGGAATACGAAGAAGGACCATGTCAATTTGGAGTAGTTCGCTCCCGTCGCGGGACCCGCATCTCCTGTCCTGACATACTGCTCGATCATGTCTGAAACATACTTCGCATCGAAAATATCCTGTCGTTTCAAATAATCGTAACTGCTGTAACCTAACAGCTGTTCTTTAAGCGGTCCCCGCAGCCATTTGTCCAGCGGAACCCCGAATCCCACTTTAGGTCTCTCCAAAAGTTCCTTCGGAATATAATCATAGGCGATATCTTTCAGGATATGTTTTTTATCTCCATCGGCATATTTAAATGCATGCGGAATCCTGTAAGACAATTCCATAACATCTGTATCTAAAATCGGGCAGCGAGCTTCCAGAGAATATTTCATGGAAGCTCGATCCACTTTACAGAGAATGTCCCCCGGAAGATATGTGTCCATATCAAGAAGCATTCTCCTGATCTGCCAGTCCTTCACATTGTAACGGCTCTCAAACAGATAATGGATGGGAAGCGCTTCTTCTCTCTGACCGTTCTTTCCTCCTCGCGTTTCCTGTACCATCGCTTTTGCACGAACCAGATAATTGCCCGCACCAAACTGAGTCTTACTCTCTCTCTCCCTGTTGCCCGCGATTACGCGCACCTTGAAGGGCAGCCTGTCCGCCATATGCAGCTGCTTCAGTATCGGAAGATGACACACACCGTGCACCATTGCTCCAAGTACATCCAGCTTCTGCGCCTGCGCCACATTTTGATAAATATTATAACCGCAGAAGAACTCATCGCCGCCGTCTCCCGACAGTGCCACCGTCACATGCTCTTTTGCCAGTTTGGACACCATCATTGTGGCAATCTGCGAACTGTCTGCAAACGGCTCATCATAGTACACCGGTATGCTCTCCACCAGATCAAACATGTCCCGCTCATCAATATAGAGCTCCGTGTGGTTTGTCCCCAGATAATCCGCTACTGCCTTGGCATACTTGGCCTCATTATACTTTTCCTCATGAAAACCGATGGAGAAAGTCTTCACCGGACTATCCGAGCATTCCTGCGCAATGGCAGTGACCAGCGAAGAATCATATCCGCCGCTTAAGAAAGACCCTAACGGCACATCAGCGATCATACGGGCACGCACGGACTTCTGCAGCGCTTCCTTCAAGCATGCCTTCGCTTCCTCGTAATCTTTGATCTGATTTCCCACAGCTTCCCGGTACACTTTACTGACATCCCAGTATTTCCATGTGTTGATATTTCCCTCCGTAAACCGCAGGACCGCCCCTGGCTCCAGCTTATATACATTCCGGTAAATACTCTCCGGCGCATTGATATACTGTTGGAACAGATAGCGGGACAATACGCGGCGATCAATCTCACCCGTAAAACCCGGACATTTCATGATCGGTTTTAACTCTGAGGCAAATACCAGATTACCGTCTTCATACCAATAATAAAGGGGCTTCTTGCCAATGCGGTCACGTATCAGATATACTTCCTGTGTCTGCCTGTCAAACAACGCGATCGCAAACATTCCGTTGAAACGCTCCACGCACCGAATGCCCCATTTTAAATAGGCGGCTATGATGACCTCCGTATCACAGTTGGACCGGAAGGGATAGTCCGCCAATTCTTCTCTCAGTTCCCTATAATTATAAATTTCACCATTATATACTACGCTGATCCGCTGATCCACAGAATGCATGGGCTGGTGCCCCAACGCAGACAGGTCCAGAATGGAAAGCCGCCTCTGCGCAAACCCGACCCTCCGTCCCCCCGTCATCTCATAGACTTCCGCGCCGCTGTCGTCCGGTCCTCTGTGATACATCGTATCGTTCATGTCTATCAACTGATTTATTGTTATCCTCTTTTTACTGATATAACCGCATATTCCACACATATATTTCCCATCCGATATCACTTAATTATCACATTACATCTTACCCTATCAACGTACATTCTTCTCCAAGAAATACTCCCGATACTCACCGAAATCTTTACATTCATTATCCACGGATTCTACCAGTTCTATGTACTTCTCCTGCAGCAGATCCCTGTAGTTGTCGAAGTTACCGCATCCCTTCTTACTCCATGCGAAAGGATGAGTCAGGATCTGCACCTTATCGTACCCCTTGATATTCTCCTCATCCGGATATCCGTAACGCCAAATATGATTTGCGTCTGACATATATTTCACATTTAAAGATGTACTCTCATCGATTCTGTCCGCGAACGTAAAGAAGTCATCCTGATATGCATTTAAAATACCGTCCAGCTTAATATTCTCCCGCAGGATGTCCTTAGACGGCCTGTGCACCGAGAATTCCGTGATCTCGAATCCGAACATCTCGCTTAAGATCTCCATCTCCATCTTAATGCGTCCGCGAATTTGCTGCATATTCGTCATACCGTTTAATGCAAAATGCAGCCCGATATGTTGTCCTCTCTCATGCATATCCTTGATCATATCCATATTTTTTCTGGAAAGAATATTATAAGTATTATTTGTCCACTGGAAAAAGAATGTGGAGACGAAATCCATACTCTGTTCCACCTTAGCCAACTGATAAGCCCTGTCCACGCTGTATTCCACATCGTGGCGCATAATGATGAATTTGTCTTTTCCAAGAGCATCCGCATAGCCGCATTGCCTCCCGGTAGACTGTATGATCCTGATAATCTGTCTGTAATCGTCGTATGAAAACATGGTATTTTCCCTCTTTGTTCTATATTGTGCCGATTTATACTATACACACCACACATATCATAAAACCACCTATGATATTACTTCATTATACCCGTTATCCTTAAATGTGGCAAGAAGTTACGTCGAAGCGCCTAAACTCATATTGTCATTTTACGGAAATCTGATAAAATATAAATATAAAATGTGAATCGGAGCATGCGTATGGCATTTCATTCTTTTCAATATCTCCTATTTTTTTTGGTCGTCTATACCATATATATAGTACTTCCAAATAAATTTCGGTATATTTGGCTGCTGGCTGCCAGCTATTTCTTTTATTATTGTGCAAATGCGTGCTATGTCCCTTTACTACTAGGAATTACTCTCCTGGCTTGGCTGAGCGGCATCGGAATCGACCAAGCGAGGCGCCGTAACAAAGCTATCCTGGCAAAAAGCTTGTTTGTGCTTACTATTATTATTGATTTGGGAATTCTGTGCTATTTCAAGTATACAGGTTTTCTTTTGGATAACCTAAAACATATTACAGCATTATTTCAAACAGATATCCTTACAGTTATTGAAGGTATTCTGCCACCGCTGGGGATTTCTTTCATACTTTTTCAATCTATCAGTTATACTGTGGACATTTATCGACAGACGATTCCCGTTGAAAGAAATGCTATAAAATTTGCTTTCTATCTGGCTTTTTTCCCGAAACTCGTATCCGGACCGATTGAGCGTGCCGGAACCATTTTAGATCAGCTCCGCACCCCGATTCATCTGCATCTGTCTGACTTAAAAGAGGGATTGAGCCTGATTCTTATGGGCTTGTTTCTCAAATTGGTGTTATCAGATAACATTGCCGCCATTATCAACCCTGTCTTTGCCTCATGGCAGGACTATTCCGGACTGCAAATTGCTCTCGCCGTGGTACTCTTCGCTTTCCAGATCTACGGAGATTTCGGCGGCTATTCCTATATTGCGCTCGGCAGTGCAAGAATACTTGGTTTTCAATTAAGTAATAACTTTGAATCCCCATATCACGCTGAAAGTGTGTCTGAATTCTGGACAAGATGGCATATCACATTAAATAACTGGTTAAGAGATTATCTGTATATTCCCCTTGGCGGCAACCGAAAGGGTACTCTTCGCAAATATGTCAATACTATGATCGTCTTTCTATTAAGCGGTCTGTGGCACGGTGCTGAATGGACGTTTGTAATCTGGGGCGGTCTGAACGGCCTCTATATCATAGCAGAGAATGTTATAAAAAAAGCGTCCCGACACGAGCTGCCTGCAAAGAACCGTTTCAGCACACATTTGCGCAGCCGGGTCATTACTTTTCTCCTAATTGATTTCGCATGGCTGTTCTTCTGTATGCCGAACCTTTCATCTGCTCTTAGCATGATCCGTCATGCCGTTACACAGCCCGGCATTCGGGAATTGTTCAATTTCGGATTCCTTGACCTTTTTCCGGACATAAAAACTTTTGCTGTCATCACGCTCTCACTGCTTATCCTGCTATGGACTGATACGATCATTTATCGGGAGAAAATATCTTATACAGCCTTTTTCTTCAAACAGAGTTCGGCTTTCCGCTGGTTAATCAGTATTGCGGCATTATGCATGATTATTTTCTTTGGAGCTTATGGAGATACTTATGAACAGACACAATTTATCTACTTCCAATTCTAACAAAAAAAGGTTGCCGGAAGCCCTTGGTTTTCTCATGAAACTACTATGTGTTCTGACAGTGCTCGTCTTCTTTATGGGCGTTGTTGTCATGCCCCAGTACCGCTACACTTACACCGCTTCCTTATGCGATAAAATGGAACGGCTGAAATCTATTGATGAACCTAAAATCATACTGATTGGCAATTCCAATCTCACCTTTGGCATCAATTCTGAGATTCTGGAAGAGGCATTTGATATGCCTGTAGTCAATATGGGATTACATGGCAGTATGGGGAATGCTTTTCACGAAGAAATGGCTAAAGTGAATCTGAATGAAGGCGATATCATTATTGTGGCACATACCGAATACTCCGATCATGATAAAATTACCGATCCGGTCACGACATGGCTGGCTGTTGAAAATCACCCGCAGTTATGGCGGCTTATACGCCCGAAAGACGTCCCTGATATGTATTTCTCATTCCCAACATATGCCAAAAGAGCCTTGACACTTTGGGCTTCTAAAGAGGGAAATGAGCAGGATCTCGGAACTGTTTACAGCCGGTTTGCTTTTAATGAATATGGAGATGTCACTTTTGAACGAAAAACCAGAAGCTACACATTTACCGAAAAATCCGTTTGCGTCCCCAAAGTCAATGAAATATGTACTAACCGGCTCAATGAACTGAATCGATACGTGTCAGACCACGGCGCCTCTCTGGTGATCGCAGCATACCCCATTGCCCATGGTGAGTTTACGCCGCCCGCAGAAGAATATGTACAGTTTCAGACCAAACTGCAAGAAGCAGTAGACTGCCCCGTCATTTCCGATTACAGAGATTATTTTATAGATTATGATTACTTCTACGATACGGAATATCATCTTACTAATGAAGGCGCAGACCTCCGCACGAGACAACTGGTTTATGATCTTAAGCAATGGATGCTTCAGTAAGTCTTGCGCAGTTTAAGCCTTGCACAATTCCTCGATATAATCTCTCCACTGTTCGAAGACCGCCTGGCTGTTCGCCCTCTCTGCAATCTTGCGCGCATTGCTGCCAAGCTGCTCTGCCAGTTCGGGATTCTCAATCAAACGATTGATTCCGTCCTCTAACGCCTGCTGGTCTTTGATGGGAATCAACAGACCGTCCACCCCGTCAGTCATAATCGTCCGCGGTCCGCCGCACGGACAGTCCGTGGCTACAATGGGAAGCCCCAGCGCCATGGCTTCCATAAGGGCATTGGGAAGCCCTTCCCAGTCCGAGGTAAAGGCAAACAGCGCAGCGTCCGTAAGCTCTTTCTCCAGACTGTCACTGGCACCCATAAGGTGGATATAGTCCCGTGCATGGTATTCCTCGATCAGCCCTTCCAGAATCTCTTTCGTTCCGTCGAAGGAATCTCCACCGTATATTTTCATATCATAGTCCGGATGCTTCGCGTGCACATTGACAAACGCCCGAATCAGCATAGGCTGATTCTTAAAGTCCACCAGCCTGCCGGACTGCACCACTGTCTTGGTCCGTGCCTTCGGAATCGGCACCCCGATATATTTATCATGAATAGGATTTAAGATGATCCGCGAATTATTCTGTAATCTTGGGGCGAAAAAGTCTCTCGCTCCCTCTGTCTGGAAGACACACCCGTCCGCCCGCGGAAACAGCAGCGGAATCTGTATCTTATCAGACCGCTCCTCATAATGTCCCGCCGGGTCCGTCCTGATAGAAATAAGCACCGGTATTTTGATAAAATACGCTGCCATCAAACCTCTGTAGAGCGCTTTCCTCGCAAAAGGAATCAGAATATCCGGCTTCTCCTCTTTCAGAAACTTCCTCAGATACTTCACGCGGAGCATGAATTGAACGAGACGGTGTTTCTTATCATCCCCCTCGCGCAGTCCCACATGAACGCGTCTCACCTTAGAATCAATCTGAAATTCATTCTCGCCGTACCATTCCGTGGCGATCATGACCTCATATCCCTCTTTCGCAAACTGATTCGCCAGATTCGTGACCACACGCTCCGCGCCGCCCTGCTCTAAACAATTTAAATGAAATGCAATCTTTCTCATGGAATCAACCCGTCTCTTCTATATACTTTACTTGCCGCATCAAAACTCTGGCACATAAATGCCGCCGTGTTGTAAAAGATTTCACTTAATTTTCAAGATGAAACCAGCCTTGTACGCTCTCTTCCTGCAAATTATTATAGGATAGATACAAATATTTCCAAACCATGTCAGAGTGCTCCATATCGTCGTAATAAGAAAATATTTCTCCCTCTGCGTCCATGATCATTCCGAAGCTTCCCGTCACCGGAACCGTTTCCCGCATACGGTTTATATAGTGATAATACGGCAGACTCTCCACTCCCGCCTTTTCTAACAAAAGCGGAACCAATCCGTTTACGCTGATCACTCCCATATCCTCACTGTCAATATCATAATTTGCCCATATAATAAACGGCGTTGCCCGCGCCAGAATCTCCTGCTTAGGAGAATCAATTTCCGCAACTTCCCGTATAAAATTCGGTGCATGATCCCCTACCATGCATATGATGACGGGCTGTTCCTTCCCTGAGTAATACTCTGTAAGTTTCTTAAACGCAATATCGCTGAGACGTACGCAGGAAAGGTATTCGTTTAATTCCTTTTCCAGATCACCGCTGTACCCGGAAACATGAACGAGTGCTTCCTCCGCATCGTTCATCATATAATCACCGTGATTCTGCATGGTAAGCAAATATGTGAAAATTTTGTCATGATCGGCTTTTCTGCTCTCATACCATGTGATCAAATTGTGATAAGCGCCTTCATCCATCATCCATTCTCGTTTTCCATAATACATATAGTTTTCAAAATCTTCTTTAAAAAATCTTTCGTCAAATCCCATAGCGGAATAGCTTTCAATCCTGTTATAATTCCCGCCGTCCGCCGGATGTGCCGCCATTGTGTAATATCCGCACTCCTCTAAATTCGTTACGATGCTGCTCGTATAGGACATATCCAGAACATTAAAGGGCGTAAGTTCCCCTAATAAGTAGTTTGTATTGCTTGTCAGCAGCTCAAACTCCGAACGGTTCGTCGCCCCGCCAATCACGGATGTTACCGCATTTCCTCTGATCGCATTGTCTATACTGTAATAATTTTCCATATAAGGTACATCAGTCTGCAGATCACCCAAAATTGACAAATCATAGAAGGATTCATTTAAAATCAGTATAATATCCGGCAGTTGCTCACCGACATCTTCCTTGTCATCCTTATAATCCTCATAATCAGTCAGAAGCTCTTCATCATAACCGTCAGGCTGTGTAATTTTAATATCATTCAAGAAGACATTGGCATACACATACAAGGGATATCCTTCTTCAATACAAGTATTTCTGGATGTCCAATCCCTTAATATCACACTTTGCAGATTCTTTGCCGGAAACGACACCACCCACAGAATACACCCACCGGCGATCAAAAGCGCAATTCTGCATATCACAGCTTTTCTCCCGGATATTTTTTCCTCCCCCGCAACAACTCTTTTCTGCAAATAACATAGCACAATAGAGGAACCGTATATGATCAGAACCGCCGTACCGAAAATCAACGGTGTTTTCTTCAGCAGCAATGTCACATCCATCACATGCAGCGCCGTCTTTGCGTTGGAAATCTCCGCTAATGTAAATACCTGTCCGTGCAGCGCATATACGTAGTCGTTTACCAAGGCCCATACGGTACATGCCGTACTGAATATAACGCCCGCTATCCATGGCGACGGCGAAAAAGAAGCTATAATGCAGTAAACAGCCGTCAGTAACAACAAATTGCATAATATATATGCAGGTTTCGTCATTAACAGCCTTCTGGCAACATGGCAGCTCGCCTGCAATGTTATAAAATTGGTATATAGCATTAAGATAATCAAGCCGAATAACGCCGCTTTTCTCTTCACTGTCTCTTTCTGCATTACTTCCCTACTTACCTTCCCATCCTCATTCTCCGCAAAAAATTCTTTATTGCATTTTGGCCCACTCCCGTATCTTCTCCACGTAAGATTCCGCAGTATAGTCCGCTGCGCGCCTACGTGCCATCTCCCGATAATGTTCCATCTTATCCCGATCTTCCAGAAGCGTCATGATCTGCTGCGCCAGACTTTTCTCCTCATCTGTGATATTTTCAGGATCAAAATCCACATCAGGGCTCATATTCTGAATCAGAATACCATATTTGTCTTCCAGTATCTCTCTCGGACCTGTCATACAGTCTGTTGCAATCACGGGAAGTCCCATGGACATCGCTTCCACCATGGCGTTGGGGAATCCTTCATAATAAGACGTCAACACATACATGCTTCCCTTTCTCAGATAGGGATACGGGTTCTTCTTAAGACCGGTAAAATAGACGGCATCATCAATGCCAAGCCCGACCGCCAGCTCTCTGTAATCTGTAAATTCTCCTTTTCCGATGATCATGAGCTTCACATCCGGCAGTTTCCTATGCACCAGGGCAAAACTTTTCATAAGGTGCCAGAAGCCCTTGACCGTGTCCTCACGTCCCATGGAAATAAGAATTCGCCCATCACTCCAAGGAATCTCCGCCTCCTCCCGCTCGGACAGCTCTTTCACTTCCTTCATGTCAAAGGGATTCTGCAGCGTCACCGCTTTATTGCAATGATATTTATCCTGTACTTCACGGCAAATGGTCTCCGAACAGCAGATCACTCTGTCCGCGCTCTTACAGAACAGGCGGATCTGTCTCGGATTACCCATATCCATATAGCTTCTGATACCAAGCCACCGGTGTCCTCTGCCGCCGGACGCAATATTTGCAAGGTTCGCGGTCGGACCGAAGCTGTAAGCAATGTCGATCTGCTCTTTCTTCTTCAGGCTGCGCAGTTTCCAGCCGCGTTTTAATACATTGATAATCTTACCGAGCTTGTCCGGACGGCTGGGCAGGCGCAGATCTGCCACCGGAATTCCTTTGATATCATACGCCACATTACGGGAATCAAAGATGGCGATCTGTACATCAAAATACGGCTTCATAAGCCTCGCAGTCGCCGCGCATACCTTCTCTAATCCGCCCTGATGCAGGGACGGCACGATCAATAACAGTTTCTTCATAGCCCCGAACTGTCTCCTCTCTCATAAAACAAGCGATAATCCGCCGCCTGCGTCTTTACATCGAATCCGGCAGATTTCATTCTCTGAAAAGTATTCTGCCGTTCATACTCTGCCGCCTCGGCGATCTGCTCCGCCCACGCCTCGGCAGGCTGTTCAATACTCAGGTACGTCACCAGATCTGTTGCCGCAGCCTCTCTCGTGATCGTATCGGACACGAAACATTTAAGTCCTGCCGCCTGCGCTTCCACCAGCACACCGGGAAGCCCCTCAAAGAAAGAGGGTAACAGAAAAATATCCATGGCCTGATAATAGTCCTGCGGCCGCCTCTGATTGCCGAGGAATCTGACCTTATCCTCGATTCCCAGCATACGGCACTTCTCCCTGATGTTCTCCTGATCGGGACCTTCTCCCAGCATAAGAAGTACTGCATTCTGTCTTATTTCACATAGTTTGGCAAAAATATCGATCAGATATGGATGATTCTTCTGATAATTAAACCGCCCCACATGTCCGATCACCAGCTCCTCCTTCAGTCCCAACCGCTCCTTCACCTGCGCACGCACCTTGGGATCATAAGTAAATTCGGCGGCATCAATGGCATTGTAAATGATCTTCACCCTTCCTCCATCCATCGCCGCTTCCCCGAATACATCTTCTCCGGCAAGCTTGGAACATGCAAAGCAGAAATCCGCTTTCTGCGCGAGACCTCGTCTGAAAAATCTCGTCGCGATTCCCTTTAAACCTTTGACCACTCCCGCGTTTCTGGCATGTGCCACCGTAACGGGAATCCCGTATTTCTTCGCAATCGGCAGATAAATACCCGCCGTGCTGGTCATGTGCCCCTGTACCACACGGAACTCCTGGTGCTGTCTGAAAAAGTCCTGCACCGCTTTCCTGTAGCTTAAGTAATTATATACCTTAAACTTGGGAAGCACGTAGATATGTCCGCCCAGACTCAGAATATCTTCGTCATAAAATTCCGGCTTCCTCTTGTTCATAGCAGAGCTAATGCTCTTGTTCATAGCTTCGCTATGAACGAGAAAATCAAATTGTATTTCGTTCCTGTCCATCTGCCGATACAGATCCATGATGCGGCTCTCCGCGCCGCCCAGACCCACGCCGCCCAGCACATGCAGAACTCGAATCGCCTCTGACATATTAATGCCTTTCTATCTTTGATAATTTAATTGCGGGTGTTACATTTCACATGTTATTATTTAACCTACGCCAGTACATCCCCCACAGCGATCTGTCTTGCGCACTCGTACCGATCAATCAGCAATGAACCGTCCACCGTACGCACTATCGGTTTACCGTCGAAAATATCAATCACCTCGCCCGGCGCATATGCAGAGAAGTCGATCATCTCATCAAAAGGATGCGCTTCCCATACCGTCACCTTCTCTTCTCCGATCATGGCATATGCCCCCGGAAAAGGCGCCGCCACACCGCGGATCAGATTGTAGATTTCCCTTGTTCTTGCATGGAAGGCGATCTTGCCGTCCGCCGCCGTCCGTTTATTATACCACGAGTCATAGTCCTTAGACTCCGTGCGTATCACGATATTATCCTCCTCATAGGCCTTCAGAAGTTTCCGGATCAGATTCTTGGAGCAGATCATGTTCTTATACTGCGCCGTCCGAATATCATCATGGGGCGTGATGGAAAACATCTCCGTTGCAAATACATTGGGGCTGTCCGCCTTCTCATCATAGCGGAACATATTCAGATTGAATCTTGTGTCCCCCAGAATGATAGACCAGTTCAGCGGCGACCGCCCTCTGCCGAAAGGAAGATACCCGCAGTTCCCATGAAATCCGTAGATACCATATTTGAACGCATCCAGAACAGATGGCGGTATCAGTCTCTGCCATCCCATGGAAATACCGATATCAAATTCATTTTCCTGTATAAACTTCTGCGTCTTTTCATCCGTCAGAAAATAGCTGTCCGCCTCATGCACCGGAATCCCGTATTTCTCTGTCAGAATCGCCAACCCCTTATACCCCGACACCTGATTTTTCTTCGTCACCTCCGGGCTGATGGTGATCACCAGATCCACCGGACAGATCTGCTCCTGTATGAAGTTCACGATATTTTCTGAAGTATCCTTTACGCCGAATACCACTACTTTGTATTTCATCTTATTCCTCCTCATCCTTCTATCTTCCGATTTTCAAGTTTATATGCACTCAATAACGTGCTAATTTTTCGGATTATTGTTTTAAAAAACACCGGCATGAATAGTTGTTTCCCTCAAAATTTGAATTCATTGTGTAATTCATGCATTCTCTTTTTTAATTTTATCTATCGTAAAAATAATCTCCGACTTTCCTTCAGCACCTTCATATGTACTGCAATAAGTCTCAAACCCAAGCATATTCTGTTTTGTATTCTCATCTGTTTTCAGATTCTCAATATTCTTTATATGCGAAAGCAGCTTTTCCTTTTTATATAGTTTGTCGCTATGGCCGCAAAGATATAAGTCAAAAGGCAGCTCCATAGTCGACCTAATTGTCTCATATAAATGTTCCATTGACAAGGAGCCGTAATTAAACAACCACAGACATTCATTTAAAGCGTCCCCGGCGATCAGAATCAGCTCCTCCGGTATGATAAAACCGACAGAACCTTTCGTATGTCCGGTTAAGGGAACGACATCTATATTGAGATTCCCTAACGAAATTTGCTGTCCAATTTGTATTTCCTTCAAATCATAAGGTTTGTGATCCTTTTCCTCAAAGTACCTGATCAAATCCCATTCCTCTTTAAGTGCATAGACTGCCTCGAATCTGTAGTTTCCTCCGATATGATCCGGATGCCCGTGGCTGTTGATCACAATATATGGTGTAGAAATATTTTCTTCCACAAACGCCCGAAGATCGCGCTTACCGAAGCCGGTATCTATCAATACCGCCAGTTCGCTTCCTTTAATGAGCGTGCAGTATACGCCGTTATCTTCTGCAATCTGCCAGATGTTATCACTTATTTTGGTGTATTCGTACATGTTATCTCCTCCGTGTTTGATATATTCTTGTCCGGTTTGTTCCGAACGCCCTACCAAAATACTCTAAAGCTGCATATCCCACCACATTACGTCCCCTACAACGTTTCCGCCATACCTTTCAAATTCTCAAATATCTCCGAATTTCCGCCGCTATGCTCTGTATTATACTGCACCTTGACGATATACATCGTCTGTTCTCCCTGAATAAACGGCACGTCGTAAAGGATATCTGTAATTTCGGAGATCTCAAAATGATTTTCATCCAGGATTCTCAACTTATTCTCTGCCATACTTCCGAACAACGGAATATAAATATTATTATTTAATACATTCTCCCAGTATATCTGCTGTGCTTTTTCCGTTTCTCCTGTATCAACACCATACACCAGATAAACAATTCTGTCATCTGTAGATAAAAGCTGCGGCGACAAACTGTCACTTCCGACCACACCCCAGATTCCATCAATATCATAAGTTAAATTGTCCCTGTCCTTACCCAACATGGCAAACGCCTGCCTGATTTTTAATGCTAAAACCTCTTTCTTCAATATTCCGCTTTGTGTTTTAGCAGGTATCAGATAAAAAGCATACCATCTCGGTGCGCAATGTCTGCAGTATTGCAGCCCTCCTGCTAAAACAGAAAGGCTTACGGCAACAATACACACAATTTTTCGCCATCTTCCCTTTTCCACGACTCCTTCCCACAAAAACCATATAACAAATATCATCCCAAGCACCGGTATAATCCCTGCATAGCGGGTATACCCGATCATAAACTTTCCCCATGCGAGACAATCATACAGCAAAATACAGGACAAACACCACTTTCCTTTATCAATATTTTTCGCTTTACGAATATGGGCATACAGTCCTTTCACAAAACAGATGAGAGATAAGATATACCCTGCCGCAAAACCGATGTAAGTCAACCCAATCTTATATTCATAGGCTTTATCAGGATGAAATATAATATAAATCGGCCAAATCAAAAGCTGCCATAAATTATTCGGACCCCACCGCAAATCCAGCCAATTATTTTCCGCAAAATACGGGGACTTAAATATGCTGTTATAATATGGAAAAACCGGGCTTCCCGTCTGCCTTACAGCGTCCGTTCCATAAGGCAGCATCGGCACAAGAAAAAACAACACCGCCAAGATATAATCAAACCATTTTAAGGCACGCAGCTCTTTGATATTTTTTATAAAAAGATATACAACTAGCCCTATAAGAAAAATCCCATTAATATATTTTATACAGACCGTTATTCCGGCAAGAAGCGCTAAGAAATACAGTTGCGCTCTATTTTCCAAAAGATTTTCCCCATCCGCCATCACCGCATAAGTAAACTCCAATAAAAGCACAATCGAAAAATTATCAATATAATAGGTACCCGTCTGCTGCAATATAATAAATGTACATAAGGGTGCCATGGAAATAACAGATAAAAATCTCCGATTCATCGCCGGAGCCAAAAGGCGAAGCAGTTTCTTGACCCCATAAAACATAGGAATCAAAATAAGATAGGAGGGCAGAGTTCCCAAACGATAACCGAGTACACCCCGAAACAGGTAAAATACTCTGTCCGCAAGGGGATATATAAATGAATTAAGCGTCCTTCCCGGGAAATAATCTCCATATATTTTATCCGTAAACGGATTCTCCTGTAAATAAATGTGATAGCTGTATGTATCATAGCTTTCATCTGCAAACCCTATGCCCAGAACACACGCCGCTGCAAGAATCATCCAAAAAAATATGTCCCACCTGCAATATCCGTTTGTAATCCTTACAATTTTCTTTTTTAAAAGGAAAATAAAAAGGATTACATCAACACCTGCCACGACAACATTCGCCGCTATATACTCCATGGAAACAAAGTATACCATACAATCTGTCAATACTACATGTATAAAGATAACTGTCAGTACCACCATACTTAAATTCTGACTAATGCCCTTTTTCATACACATTCTCCCAGCGTTAAATTAGTGATTAAATGCCATTGCGTCCAAAACAGTTTATCTTTGGTGTAAACTTCGTTTTTACCCTGATTCACTCCCCACGCAGATAATGCTCATACAGATAATCCTGCATATTCACATACTCCTGCACCCGCTCATAATTATCCAGCACTGCAGGAAGCTTCGCCTCGTAAGTCTCCTTCGTACACTCTCTGATTCTGCGCTTCGCTTCTTCAATATCCGGCTTCTTAAGCAGGATCATACCATCCGTATTAAAGAAATCGCCAATCTTACGAGCCCCCAGATACACCGGTATAGTCTGTGCTGCCAGACAGCTTGTAAGGCGCTCCGAAAAATAATAATCCGACACGTCATTCTCGATGATCAGCGAAAAACGATAGCGGTCCAGCGTCTCATCCACGCTCTGTACATAGTCTCCGCCGTCGAATCTGCCGTATGTGTCGGCTAACTGTTCTTTTTTGCACGTTCTGGCGAGTTCCAGACGAAATTTGTGCAGTTCACACATAGTCTTATCTGAGGACAGGATGGACAGATCGCGGTCTTTCTTCAGATACAGTCCTTCCTTCATCTCCCGATTCCATATGCCCGCCGCAACAGGATAAAATCTGGCGTTCTCTATCTCATTCAGTATTCTCTCATCGTAAGTAAAAACATAACGAAACTCTTTTTCCAGGCCTCTGTGTTTACGGAACACTTCATAGTCCTGCGGCACGATTGTTCGGGATTCTGTCAGCATGCCATACTTTACCCGCGGTTTTCCCAGCGGATGTGCCATGGACTCCGATCCGTAGAAGTGCGTATCCAGACCGTAATTGTATCGGTCCCAGAAGAAATATTTCCCCTCGTGCCCAAAAGGGGCATGTCTTGAGTGCCTGTTCTTAATGAAATAGGTCTCAAGAGGCTGCCCCTCCGCGTTGTATATTCTCGGCATTGTACCATCAATGTCATATTCTCTGGCTATCTGTATCCGATAGCCCCCAATCTTTAACTCCATACCGGTCCCTCAGTGTCGCTGTCCTCGTATCATCTATCAGTATTACTGATCTCTCATTATTTCTGATTTATCCTGATTCCTAACTTATCATTATTTCAGATACTCCTTATACCAGTCGATAGCCAGCGCGATCCCTTTCTCGAAATCATACTCCGGATCGTAGCCCAGCAATTCTCTTGCCTTGCTGATATCTGCGTTGGAATCCCGTACATCACCCTTGCGGGCAGGTCCGTAATTCGGCTCCACGTCTTTATCCAGCGCCTTACAGAGATGGCTGTATATGTCATTCAGGAACAATCTGCCGCCGGCACCGATGTTATATGCCTGTCCTGCCGCCTCGGAAGAAGCCTGGCATGCGCGCAGATTCGCTTCGATCACATTGTCAATATATGTGAAATCCCTGGACTGTCTGCCGTCACCGTTGATGGTAGGCACTTCCCCGTGAAGAAGCTGTTTAATAAATTTCGGAATAACAGCGGCATACATACCGTTGGGATCCTGTCTGCGTCCGAACACGTTGAAATACCGCAGTCCGTAAGTATCCAGGCCGTACAGCTCCTTGTACAGCCGTCCGTATTCTTCATCCACTTTCTTCGTCAGCGCATAGGGAGAAAGCACTTTGCCCTCCTGCCCTTCCTTCTTTGGCAGTATAGTGGAATCTCCGTAAACGGAAGAACTGGAAGCATACACAAATTTCTTAACACCGCACTCTCTGGCCGCTTCCATCATATTCAATATACCGCGTATGTTGATCTCCTCATACAAAAGGGGCATCTCGATGCTTCGCGGCACACTGCCCCATGCCGCCTGATTGAGTACGTAATCTACGCCCTTACAAGCTTCCATACAAGTATCCAGATTCCTAATATCACCTTTGATAAATGTGAACCTGTCATTTCCCTCCAAATGCTCAATGTTCTCATACTTTCCGGTAGACAAGTCGTCCAGACAGCGCACGGTATAACCCATGTCGATCAATGCGTCACAGATATTGGAACCGATAAAACCGGCGCCACCGCTTACCAAAAACACACTTCCTTCGCTAAACCTAACATCACGATATCCCATTTTCTCCTCATTTCTGCGTTGCTTGCCGCAAATTCCGCAATTAAAATTTTATATTTTCTCTGACTAAAAGAAACAGAGCTGTATAAAACAATGAAAAACCATAGATCATATACCGCGACAGGCACATGATTGTTATGGATGTGGCGCATACGTTAGCCGCAATAAAAAGAAGCGCTACCCCCATCACCCACGCGGCGTCCTGACAGCCCTCTCTCAGAGTCACCTCCATGTTCTTCCGCCGCCTTCTGCAAAGTATCTGTCGCGCGGCAAGTCCGATCGCGACGGCATACAGAAGAAGCGCCAGCCAGTTGAGCACCGGATGTACCACCGCGACACTTCTGATAAACCCATAGACACATAACAATATATAATCATACAGCCACTGCCCGAAACAGACCGGCAGAAGTTTTACAAACATACGCCCTGCCAGCTCGTCCGACATACTGCTTTGCTGATAATAATCCACTTCACCCAGCCCAAAGAAATAAGCAGACATATCGGCTTCCAACACCTGAAATTTCAACTCATCATGATGCTCCTCCAGATGTGCCGCCCGCTGTGCAAACGTGCTGCCTCCGTACCGATAGTTAGCCTCTATGGCATCTGCCTCATCGTAGAACCGCTCAAAAAATTCCCGTTCAAGACTGCCATCTTCAAGCACCTCGCCGTCTTCTCTGTCACAGGCATAGATCACATTGGTCAGCGTATTGACCTGCGCATAAGTATTTCCCATAAAATATCCCGTAACGCCGTAATTGTATATATGAACCGCCAGGCTGCGCAAACCAAATACCGCAATTACAGCTATTATCGGAATCAATAACGTGCGGTATTTTTTGTAAAATAACATCTGTATCAGTAATACTGCCATCCATATAAGGATCGTAGTCATCATCTGTCCCCTGGTCATAGACAACAGGAAAGAAAACACCAGGCTTATAATCCGATCCCGTCTACGCCGCTCAAACACCATACGGAGCAGATAATACATAAAAAAGTGGAACAGCGGAATGCACAGTGCCTCACTCATCACCGAATTTTCCAGAAATATATGCAATGCGGACACATATCGCGTCATCGCGTGCGGCACAACCTGCAACAGCACAACAAGCAGCTCTTCCCATAACCGCAGACGAAAGTGCACTGCGACATACTCCGTAAATATCCATATTCCTACTGCCGTCAGCACATTCTGCGCCACTGCCGCCACAGTCAGATAACCGTCACCGCATAATTTCCGAAAAAAGGCCAGAAACAACGGATATAACGGCTCTCTGTGTATATGCATCGTAATATACTGCTCCGAGTCATTGTAGACACCCACCCCGCAGGCCGCCAGCATCCCTAAGAAGAACAGAAGCAGCGCTGCAAGAATGCACCATGATTTAATTGATATTTTTCTATTTATTACAGTCTCCAATACAGATAATCCTCTGTCAGATACTCTTTTCTGTTCAATACACCCTTAATGTCCGATAAAACCTTCCGTTTATGTGACGCTGCGTAGAAAGAATCGATCCGTTCTCTGTCCAGCTTTAAGAAGTCATTATGAGCTACCGCGATAATTACCGCATCCATGTCTTTGACCTCATCCATCGAACGGAATGTAATTCCGTACAACCGCTTCGCTTCCTCTGCATCTGCTGCAGGGTCCACCACCATGGGATCTATCCCGTACTCTCCCAGCTCCTTATAAATATCGATCACTTTCGTATTTCTCGTATCCGGGCAGTTCTCCTTGAAGGTAAAGCCCAGAATCGCCACACGGGCATGTTTCACCGGGATATCCGCTTTGATCAGATTCTTCACAAGGCTCTCCGCCACATATTTCCCCATATCATCATTGATGCGGCGCCCGGACAGAATGATCTGCGAGTGATAGCCCAGCTCTTCCGCCTTATAAGTCAGATAATAGGGATCTACGCCGATGCAGTGTCCTCCCACGAGTCCGGGCATAAATTTCAGGAAGTTCCACTTCGTCCCGGCAGCCTCCAACACCGCCCGCGTGTCGATATCCATCTTATGAAAAATCATAGAGAGCTCATTCATGAACGCGATATTGATATCTCTCTGGCTGTTCTCGATGACCTTTGCAGCCTCCGCCACCTTAATGGACTCCGCGCGGTACACTCCCACCTCTACAACCAGCTCATATATCTTGGCAACAATATCCAACGTCTCCTCGTCCATGCCGGACACAATCTTTGTGATAGTCTCTAATCTATGAACTTTATCGCCGGGATTGATACGTTCCGGCGAATAACCGATCTTGAAATCCACACCACACTTTAAACCCGACTCTTTCTCCAGAATCGGCACACAGATATCCTCCGTAACACCCGGGTACACGGTAGATTCAAATACCACGATCGATCCTTTCGTCAGATTCTGTCCCAGGATACGGCTGGCTCCCTCCACCGGCGTTAAATCCGGCGTATGGTCATCATTCACCGGCGTGGGAACGGCTACGATATGAAACTTCGCTTCTCGCAGCTTCGCAGGATCTGCAGTAAAGTCTACCTTAGTGTTTCTGATCACCTCATCTCCCACCTCGTTGGTCGGATCGATGCCGCTCTTATACAGTTCGATCTTCTTCTCGTTCAGATCAAATCCCACCACATTAATTTTCTTAGCAAAAGCAACGGCAATCGGCATACCCACATAACCCAGTCCCACGAGAGATAATTTTTCCTCGCCTTTTACAATTTTCTCATATAAGTCCATTTTTATCCTCCATTTTCCGTATACCCTTCTGCGCTGCTTTATCCGACCTCTGTTCAGGCAGTACAGACATAAAGATGTATCGCTTGTAATATTATGATCACGTGTAACTGTTCAGTACCTTCACGGTTACGATCACGTTACTTCTGTCCCAGCAGTAGTCTTACTTCATCCATATAGGCTCCTGTCACCAGCCTTCGGTCAAATTCCCGCTCCATCTTCTCTCTGCCCCTGCGTCCCATCTCAGCACGCTCATCTGTAGACAAATCCAAAAATTTCCGCATGGCGCCAATCAGTTCCTCTGCATGTCCGGGCGTAAATCCGAATCCGGTGCGTCCGTCCTCGAACGCCTCAAGACAGCCACTGATATTGGAAGCGATCACCGGCCTTCCCGTGGCCGCGCCTTCGATCAGCGCATTGGACATTCCCTCATGGAAGGATGCCACCACAATCGCACTGGCCGCCGCCAGATACGGATGTACTTCCGTGTGGAATCCGATCTGACGCAAAATGCCTTCCTTCTCCAACTCATCCAGCATGTCCTGATAATCCTCGTCGCAGTATCCCATAATATCAAAGAAGACATTATCACTATGTAACTCCTTCGCCGCCTCGATATATTCCAGTATACCACGTTCTTTCATGACCCTGCCTACAAAGAGAAAATGCGTCTCCCCGCTGTCAGGATACGGCTCATACCGGTGCCTTTCCAGACTTACGCCCGATCCCATGACCATGCGTGTCTTCTTCGCCGTGATACCGAGTCTCTGGAATATACCTCTGTTCTCTTCATTCTGAAAAAAGACACATGCGGCCCGTCTCAGCCCCGTTCGATACATGGCAACGATCACCTTCAGGAGAATCCCCGTCCTGTCAAAAGCGCCGCCCAGACCTGTGATCGTGGCAATATACAGAATCTTACGCCGCGCCGCCGCAAAACCGCCGTAGATATTCGGCTTAATCGTATAAGTAACCACCAGATCAGGCTTAAGTTCTCTCATCAGTCTGCCGTAAGCGCGGTACAACTTCAAATCTTCCAGTGGATTAATTCCCCTGCGGTTGATCGACGTCTTGATGATCCGGCATCCCTCCGCCGCCAGCTCCTTCTCTTTCACATCATCAGGCATACTGACATAGACCTCATGCTCCGCTAACATCGCCTGCATAAATTCATTTCGGAAATCATACAACCCGCCGGAAGAATTTGTCAAAACCAATATTCTGCCCATATTAATCCTCATTTCTGCGCACGCTCTTGTCTCAACTTTGTTGAGACAGCGCATTAACAAGTTTATAATCCATATACGTTTTCCGGAAGCTTCCGTAAATCATGGAACGATTTCTTCCCCGTTCATATCGCGTATCGCAATTTCATTATACTTCATCATACAGATATTTTCCAAATAATTCCCAATTTCTGCTTTATTCTCCTGTCCCTCCAGATTACGGAGCACCGATGCCGCCATATTGACGCCGCAGGCATAGGCGTGAGGATAACCGCCGCCAAACCGGGGATTGACCTCAGAAATATAATATTCACCGCCGATCTCAAAGATATCAATATCAATCATGCCGCGGAATCCGCATTTTTCCACAAAACCGCGTATCAGCTCAAACAGCCTCTCATCCTTGAAGGACACTGATTTGTCCGTCTCTCCTGCGCGCATCTTGACCTTCTTCTTGACAAAGATCGAAGTACACTTACCGCTTATCATATCGATATACACATCCGCGCCGTATTCCTGCCCGTCCATGTACTCCTGTATCATCAAATCCTCATGGAGACCATACAAAACTTCGATCTCCTCACGTCCGCCGACCTTGTTGATATGCAGACTTGCGCTGCCTCTCACAGGTTTGACAAACACCGGATATGAGATCTCACCGTCTGCCACGGCCTGATAAAAACGCTCCTTGTCGGTATAACATTTTCCCGTAGGGATCTGCATTTTACAGAGTAATTCATACATTCTGTATTTATCGAAACATGTCTCCACCAGATCATAATCCGATATGATCGGTGTCGTACCCACTGCAAGGAATCTCTCCCGCTCCTTCGCCAGCATACTCAGCTCCGGATCAATAAGTGAAAATACACCTGTTATTTTTTCTTTCCTGCAGATATCCAAAATCACATCCAAATATCCCGGCGCTGTAATTCGCGGCACCAGATAGAAAGCATCCGCATCATATACCGCCGGAGCCAGATTACTGCAGTCCGTGGCAATGACCCGTCCCCTGCCCTCTAACTCTTTCTTAAAGTACTGTACTACCTTATTCCTCGTACCTGCGCTCAAAATTAATATATTCAACCCGCTACCCGCACCTTTCTCTATTCTCCCGCTTCTTCCAGCCTCTTCCGGCGTATCTCGGCAAAATTGCCCTCCACCGCATTGGTATCCTCCGCCACCTCATCGGCATGCCCAAGCACCGTCTTCACTGTCATCCACAACACCTTCACATCCATGCCGAAGGTAAGATTCTCCACATACTCCACATCCTTGGCAAGCCGCCTGTCCCAATCAATGAAATTGCGTCCGCTGACCTGCGCTAACCCCGTCAGTCCCGGCCGCACACTGTGACGAAGCCGCTCCCGCTCACTGTAATAGGGCAGATACGACACCAGCAGCGGTCTGGGACCTATAATACTCATATCGCCCTTTAGAATATTAAAAAGTTCCGGCAATTCATCTAGGCTTGTCCCACGCAGGAACTTACCGAACTTTGTCAGTCTAACCGCATCCGGCAGAAGCTTTCCGTTCTCGTCCTTTTCATCCGTCATTGTGCGAAATTTACACAATGTGAAGATCTTCTCGTCCCTCCCCGGCCGCTCCTGCCGGAATAATACAGGGCTTCCCAGCTTCACACGCACCAACATACAGAGCACCAGCAAAACCGGACTGAGTACAATAATCCCGCATAATGACAAAAGAAAATCCAACCATCGCTTGATACACTTCTTATACATACGCAGTTCCTCTTTATCTCACGTCCCTATACAAAGCGTAATAATCCGTCTCCATATTATCCGCATACTTCTCATAAAACTTCTTTGCATCATCCAGTGCCTTATTATAAACTCTGTCTCCCAGCATCTCCTGAAAAAAATCCAGCACCTTTCCGGTTCCGATAATTCCGAGATCCAGATCATGCTCTTCCTTAAAAAAATGAGCAATTTCCTCACACATCGATCGCTTTTCTTCATCCTCAAAAGAATACATATATTTCTCCAATTATACCCGTATTATTCTATTTCCTTCCGAAACACCCGCGAACCGTACGAATGATCAGCTCCATATCCTCATCCGTGTTCTTAATATCGCTGGGCAGACAGAGCCCTCTATTGAATATATCCTCGCCCACACTGCTTCCGTCCTCATTGTGAGCGATGAAATCACATTTCTCAAAAACAGGCTGCAAATGCATCGGTTTCCAGATCGGACGCGACTCAATATTCTCTTCCGCCAATGCGTCCATTATCATATCAGGTGTTACATTACACCCGTCTTTAATTGTAATACAGGACAGCCAGCAGTTTGCATCTCCCTCCGGATTCAGCGGATTCATGCTGATCTGCGGCATATCCGCGAAAGCTTCCTGATACTGTTTATAGATCGCTTTCTTCTTTGCCTTATGCTCCTCTATATGGAGAAGCTGTCCCCGACCGATTCCTGCCGTGACATTGCTCATACGATAATTATACCCAATCTGGGAATGTTGATAATGTCTGGCGGGATCCCTTGCCTGTGTAGCCAGGAAGGTAGCACGTTTCGTTGCCTCTTCCTCTGCCGATACCAGCATACCACCGCCGGAAGTGGTGATAATCTTATTTCCGTTAAAAGAATAAATGCCGTATTTACCGAAAGTGCCCGTATGCCGTCCCTTGTAAGTACTGCTCAAAGACTCCGCCGCATCCTCGATCATCGGTACACCGTGTTCCTCGCAGATTGCCATGATCTCATCCAATTTTGCGGGAGTACCGTACAAATGCACACAGATCACCGCCTTCGGATGCGGATATTTCTCAAAAGCCCGCTTAAGCGCCTCCGGAGACATATTCCATGTATCCGGTTCCGCATCGATAAATACCGGTGTCGCATCCTCATACGCGATCGGATTACAGGTTGCCGAGAAGGTCAGATCCGACACAAACACGATATCGCCCTGTTCTGCCCCGATCAACCTAAGCGCCAGATGGATCGCCGCCGTTCCCGCACTGAGCGCCGCCGCGTGACCGCAGCCCGTATATGCCGCTATCTCCTGTTCGAAAGCACTGACATTAGGGCCAAGCGGCGCAACCCAGTTCGTGTCAAATGCCTCCTGTACATATTTCTGTTCTTCCCCGTGCATGGTCGGGCACGATAAGTATATCCTTTTCTTCTCCATAACAGCCTCTTTACCTTTCCGGATTTATAGAATTTCTCTAATCATATTCTTACGGTCTCAGCAGTAAATGCTTCGACCTGCGCTGAATAGTTACAATTTCTCTATTTCTGGTTCTCCTCATCCTGACTGTGATAAGTCGGAACAATCTTCTTAATAAGCGGTCTGATATCCGAATTTTCGACCTGACATTCATCTTTAAGCTCTTTTAGCTGCGCAAAAAATTCATGTTCATTGAGTTCAATCGGCTTTCCGATATGGATCATCTTATTCGCCGTATCCTTCATGCCTTCCTCGTCCATGAGCAGCTCTTCATACAGCTTCTCGCCCGGTCGTAGCCCCGTAAATTCAATCTGGATATCCTCCCCAACACGATAGCCCGACAATTTGATCAGATTCTGCGCCAGATCCAGTATTTTCACGGGTTCTCCCATGTCCAGCACAAAGATCTCCCCGCCTTTAGCATAAGCGCCTGCCTGCAGGACAAGCGACACCGCCTCCGGGATTGTCATAAAATAACGGATGATATCCGGATGGGTCACGGTTACCGGTCCGCCCGCAGCAATCTGTTTGCGAAACAGAGGAATAACGCTGCCGTTACTGCCTAGCACATTGCCGAACCGAACCGCCACAAACTCCGTCTCGTAATGCTTGTCAAAAGTCTGTATGATCATCTCGCAGATCCGTTTGCTGGCTCCCATTATATTAGTCGGATTTACCGCCTTATCGGTGGAGATCATAACGAAGCGCTGCACACCGCTCATAGCGGCTGCCTGTGCGGTCTTAAAAGTTCCGAACACGTTATTCTTAATCGCCTCGGTAGGACTGTCCTCCATAAGCGGCACATGCTTGTGCGCCGCCGCATGATATACAATATCAGGACGATATTCCGAGAATATATAGTTCATGCGGTTTGTATTCCGCACGGATGCAATCAGCACTACCAGATCCAGCTCAGGATATTTCGCCCTCAATTCCTGCTGCACATCATACACCGTATTCTCATAAATATCTACAATAATAAGCCTCTTTGGCCTGTGTGACGCAATCTGCCGGCTCAGCTCACTGCCGATGGAGCCGCCTCCTCCGGTGACCAGCACCGATTTACCCTGCACATAGCCGAGAATGGAATCCAGATCTACACTGATCGGATCTCTGCCCAGCAGATCCTCCACCTCTACATCCCGCAGTTTACTGACGTTAACTTCACCGTTCACCAACTGGTACATGCCCGGCAGGGAACGCAGCTTACAGTTTGTATCCTTACAGATCTCCAGAATACTTTTAATCTCTGCCCTGGTGGCCGACGGCATCGCCACGATAATCTCGTCCACCTCATAGATATCGGCACATTCCACGATCTTGTCACGGCCTCCCACGACCTTGATACCTTGAATATATCTTCCCCATTTTCCCTTGTCATCATCAATAATACATTTGATAACCATAGTGGAAAAGTTGCTGTTGACGATCTCCTTAATTATCAGATTCGCTGCTTCCCCCGCTCCGATCACCATAACGGCAATCCTGTTCTTCTTATTCTGCTGCTTATGTTTCAGGCTCCGGAAGAATCGGTATGAGAAACGGCTGCTGAATATACATGTGATCAACAGGAACAGATAAAGGAAATAGTAACTTCTGGGCACCGCACTGGACGTAGTCTTAAAAAATTGCAGGCATATACTGTTTACAATAGTAGACAGTACGCAGGATACCACAATATTCTGTAATTCTGACTCACCCGCGAAAGCCCAGAGACTGCTGTACAGACGGAACACGTAAAAAATTGCCAGCGTCACCACGATGTTTAACGGCATCACATGTTCAATCGGACTCAGAAAATGCTCCGGTATCGCGTCCACGCGGAATTCATAACGCATCACAATCGCCAGATAACTCGCCAGAATCACACTGATCACATCATATATGATCAGACAGGTTCTCCTATAAAACAGTTTTACATTAAAGGGTTTTCTCTCTTTGTTCATAGTTTCATCCTACACCGCTTTTTTTCTATCGATCAAAAGCGGTGCCATTGTCAACAGTAAACAATACGCAATCGAACTGCAGGGATGGAAAATCCATTCCGTCAGCCCCGCAACCGCAAAAAGAATCAACAGGGCAAGCGGCAGCGCCGCACAAGCTCTATCCTCTTTGTGTCTGTGAAAATAGACTGCCGCCTGCACCAGCGTGCCGACGCCCAACAGAATAAATATCATGCCCACATAGATCCCGTGATCATAGGCAGCCTGCAGGTAGATATTATGTGCATGAACGTTATAATGACCGTTCGGCTCCATAATACCCATGTCTTCATGCCCAACCTTGTTGAGATTATTATAATACAGTCTGAATATTTCTAATCTTCCGTTTGTATAGGAATATTCTTCCTCACTATCCTCATCATCCCCGGTTTCGCCCTCCGGCTGCGTATCCGCAGATGCCATATCCATTATCTGCCCGTCGGCTATCAAGCCCTCTGCTCCCGACGCCGTATCCCGTAACGATGCAAGCAGAATCGCCTCTCCCTCCAGAACATACGGATCGCCGGACAGCTCCTCCTTCGCATCGGCAACCATATCCATTGCCTGCAGGCTCTCCTCCTCCGGTATGCCAAGCACCTTCATCTGAAATACCTGTATGAACCGCTGGATGGTAATGTAATAATAAGAATCCATATCCCTGCCGTGCACGATCTCTACGGGAAGTTCTTCGATCTCATGCATCTGCGGTCTGGCGACTACCGCCGGAACCATCCTCTGAGCCGTAAATACCACCGGAAAACAAACTGCGGTCGCAAGCAGCATCATACCAATGCTTTGCAGCATACCGCGCCATCTATTCCGCATGGAGAAACATAGCACCGGAATCATCACCACCGACATGACTAAAACCGCCAGATATCCCGTTCTGGATAACGTAAACAGCAGATACACTGCCGATACGCCGAACATAAACAGCTCTTTATGGACAACCGCCAATCTCTGTTCTCTCCTGTATACGTCTAAAAACTTCACCAGTGCGGCGCCCACTACCAAGGCAAGATATACCGCCGACATCGTCACCGTATGGAAGATGAAGGGATATCTGTAGTATTGAAAAAACATATACGGCCTGTGTAACAGACAGTACACCACCATCACCCCGAAGTGAAGCAGGATGCCATTACAGATATTCCGAAGCAACTGCGCCTTCCCATCCCATGCTGCCATGTTCAGATAAAACAGAACAAAAGAACATACCAGATAGACCGGCCATCCTCTCGTATTGCGATATAAGATAATCGCTGCAAAAAACACCGTCACTAAAACACAGTACGGAATACATATACCTCTAACCCGCCCCCGTACCAGAACCCGTATGGTGCCAATCACCACAAGCCCAGCCAGAATACCGGCCCACACGGTAAGCTTCACCACGAGAATCTGAAGCTCTTCCGGGTCTGTCAGCGCCGCCACGGCACTGTGATAATAACGCATACCGATAAAAGCCGCCGCGATGAGATACACGAAGTTTATTATATTTAGAATATCCTTGCGCTTATAAGTCACAATCACCGCCAGCGCAAAGAAAATCAACTGCTGTCTGTACGCCATGGTATGATGGATCTCATACAGCCCGTTCATATAGTTACAGCAAGCCCAGATCGCTCCTGCAAACATCATTGACTGCAACCCGCCCGGCATATTTGTTTTCAGAACATCAAAGACCGTCCTGTCCGTGGCACAGCCTGTCCTGTCATGATTAACCGCATAGAGCAGCAGTGCGGCCGTAAACAGAATACCCCCTTCATAGAAGAAAATCGACACAGTATTTGTCGTGAACAATTTGCAGGGCCACACCGCCGCGCACGCCACACCGCCTGCAAGTATAATAAGCGGATTACACACAGCCTTGACAGTCTGTTCCACCGTGACCAGTGCATTTCTCTCCGGATATCTCCGATAGTACCTGCTTGTAAAATAAGAGACCAGAACCGCAGACAACACAAACAGAGCAGCACACAGTAGTGTTTTGCCCTTGCGAAGCGGTACCTCATATTCATACACGGCTATCATGCAGCGCTCTGTGTCTTCCACATTGCCATAATACAGCGTACCGTTATAAATATTTCCCGAATCCGCCGTATATTGATACGCCACACGAAACGGCGCTTCAATCCCCTGCAGCAGGAAATAATATTCCCTGCCGACCTGTGTATCGATATTGACCTGCACAGTACAGAAGCCCGGAATAGTCTTCATATCTTCCGTATCGATCACCTGCTGCATGATCACATGCATAGCAGCATCATACAGCACGAAATTGAACTCTTCCCCTGTCGTTCCCTCATGGAGGTAAATATCAATATTTTTTAATCTGTCATACTGAGCGATGAACATCTGCTGTACCACATAGCCTGACGTAATCTCCTCAGATTCCATAACAGTCCCGGGCAACGTCTTACTGTTGGCAGTCACCGTCTCCTTGATCAGACGCACCGGCCACAGTGCAAACATCGCGCACAGTACAATGATCCAGACCGTTCCACAGATTGCCTGTCTTCTATTGAGTATCCTGTTCATTATCCATTCCTGATCTTTTTCAAAAATATCATTGCTTAGTATATCACGATTGTATATTTTTTACAACTAAGGTACGATGCCGCTCCGCTAAATATAACTTCTCTTATTATTGGTGATAATATGTATAGGAATAAACTACGCATCATCGTCAACAATCTAATTGCTCAGGTTCCTCCACCACCATAGGAAGCCTTTTGCTCCAATGGTGTATGTGATCTTCTTGGCACCACCATAATCTCCTGTTCCGTTAATTACGACTGTTGCCTTGCCTTTATTAATATTGTTCTTATAGGTTGACTCGTCAATAGTATAGGTCACACCGGTCAAAAGATCTTTACCAGACTTAAAAATGATATCACTCTCGGAAAGTTTTACCTCTTTACCCGTATAAGTCTTGGGATACACGGTGGCTGTGACCTTACCTATATCCTTCGTAACGACTCTATACTCCCCTGACAGAGCTCCGATATAGTTACCTTTGCCTGTAACAGTGGCAACAATTGTAGTTCCAGCAGGAACTACGTCACTGTCAGCAACCAGCGCTCCGCTGTCCTTATAAGTATAAACCACCGCCTTTTCATAATCTGTTCCCATTGAAAGTTTTTTACCATCCGCATCAATAACAACAACTGATGATTTCCATGCATTCTTCTTAGTGGAATATACCTTATCCGAAACAGACACCTTAATACTACCGTCGTCAATAAGTCGCTGTGAGATAGTAAACGTGGTTGTCCCATCAGTACCCTTGAAATTACCTTTTCCTTTTACTGTTATTGTCGGCTTTTTTGTTCCGGTTCCATCATTCACTGCCTTATTATTTGACCAGCTTACCGTATAGTCCGTTCCCTTTTTAAGTACTTCTCCGTTGAAGGTCACTACCGGTTCAGGCTTTGCACCTGCTTTTGAATAATAAACGGCACTGCTATCCAGAGCAATTTTAAACGTATTTGAAGCATCCTTTGAAATATCAAATGGAGCAATCTTATATGTCTTCGTTACCGTTCCAGTATAGCCGTTGACACCTGTCAGTATAATTTTAGCAGTTCCAGCCCTTACATTATTCTGGTAATCAATAATGTAATCATATTTAAGCTGTTCTGTTGTCCCAAGCTTATCATAATCACTCTTAAGTATCCCGTTAAGTTCCACAGGCTCCACCGTCCCAGAAGCTGTGTATGTCAGCTTAAGAATATCCTGCGTTTTGGCAGTGCCATCATATGTAAAGGAAGATATGGCCGTTTCAATTTTTGCCTTGCTGAGTGCTGTTCCGGTAATGGTATAGGTCTTCCTTATAGTTCCGGTGAACCTGTTGATACCTGTATATACGACAGTTGCCCTTCCCGGATTAATGTTGTTTGTATATTCGTAAGTATAGTCATAACTTCTTTTCGTATCGACATCAGTTAATTCTGCATATTCGGACGCAGAAATACCGCTTAGCATTACACCATCATACGTAAATGATACCGACTGGTTTACCGTGCTTCCATATGCATAAGATAAGGATGCCTTAAACCCTGTCATAGAAGCTTTGCCAAGTGTTGCTCCGGTAATTTTGAAAGTGACAGTCTTCGTACCCACATAGATCTCCCCAACACCTGTAATGGTCAAAGTGACCGTTCCTATATCAGTATGGTTATCCTGATATGTGACTATATAATCTTTCCCTGCCGTCAACACATTTTTTCCATCCATAACAACAAGTTCCGTGGAGGCAAGTTCTATTGGTAAACCTGTATATGGCTTATCTTTTATTTTTCCTACAGATAACTTGCTGACAAGCTTCTGTGTACTTTCGGCAATTACAAACGTCAAAACTCTTTCTCCGGTGTAATTGCCCTTTCCCGATACTTTCACATAGTACGTCCCCGGATCCCTGGGTATTACCGTCTGTGTACACATCTCGTCAGAATAGTAGGTAACCGTATAGTCAGTCTTGTTGGTCAGTTTTTTCTTGCCCCAGGTTACCTTAGGTACAGGTGTCTGATTCTTATTGGTCGGCAAAGATGGTGCTATATCCGAAACAGTAATATCTTCATCTGTAATATTCTTCGGGCTGATAGTAAAATAAACTTTCTCTTTATCCTTATAATTTCCTTTTCCGGTAACAATTACAGTCGGCGCCTTAGCCGCATCAAAACCTTCGTCAGCCTCAGTAAGAGTGTAGACCTTGGTGTTGTTCTTATATGTTACGGTATAGTCCTTCTTGTTAGCGAGGAGATTCGCACCATCATATACTGTTGCCACCGGCTTTATCTGTGCCCCGGTATATATATAATCAGATTCAACACCTTCAACAGCCATTCCCTGATAATACCAATATGCATATACTGTTATATTGTCAGTGACAACCGTATCTTTAGTAAATAATTCTCCGTTTCCCCCTTCTTCAGTATACCATCCACCAAACTCATATCCTTTTTTTGTTGGAACCGGTAATTCTCCACAGATTCCTTCATATACTATATTTTTTGATATGATTCCTATATCCCCGTTACAACTGTCGAATGTCACCAGATAATATACTGTCTCATTAGCACTTCCCAACATTGGAAGTGTTTTTTCACATGTAATTCCACAATATACACAAGTATATACTTCTATTCCGTCCGCTTCATAAGTCGGCTCAACTGTGATACTTCCATCATCCCATCTATGATCATGTGTAAGTTCATCCAATGCTTCAAATTTCAATCCGTTATCGACTGCATACTCATATGCTGTTGAGCCATAATTTCCATATACGGTTGTCCCGGAAGGAATCGCACCGGCAGCCAAACGGCATTCATCATTCAGTACTGTGATATTCTCGAGATTATTACAATTACTGAATGCATTTTCACCTATTGAAGTTACAAGCTCTTCTACGATAATGTTAGTTACTCTTTCAGCCGAAGTATCTGTCCAGACACTTTCTGTCAGTTCAGTATTTGTATTATCCTCTTCTGAGCGAATACCGATCACAGCATTTCCATCACCGTCAAGGATCCACAATACACCATCTGTATATCCTCCTACATCGCTGCTGTTCTCTGTATCCGATCCGGTTACAGTAATTTCACCCGGATCCATATTCCATATGCCGGCAGAATCCGTATTATTGCTTTCATAATATTCTTCCTGATCCGTCCGAACCGTAACATATACAAACGAATCCGTATCATCCTCCGGTATATAAGAAGAAATATCAATCGTATATATTTTAGCAGACTTAGCCTCGACATCTTCACTTACACTGTTGATTTCATTATCATCACAATCATATGCAGTAAGTGTCATGGATGCATCAATATAGCTGTCATTGGTAACTGTCGCTTCCAGATATCTCGCATCATTCTCAATAAGAAATTTAGTAACCACAGATAGCTCCGTACGACTCAATTTCAATATCTGCTCATTATTACTTTCATCTGAATCCACACCATCAGTTTCAGAAACCTTAATGATAACATCTTTTGCAAAACTATCCGGAGCAGTCATGTATACCGTAAGTGTTTTACTCTCACCCGGTGCCAAGATGCAGTCTACCTCCTGAGACTCTCCGGATTCCAAGGTGACATTGAATGAACTTATCGTCTTAGTGCCAGCGTTAGACACCGCCAGATTTATAGGCATTCTCTTTCCCGGCATTGCAAAATCAAGATCATAGTTCGCCTCATCCAGAACCAGATCATATCGCTCGTCATCATAAATATAGATGGAAGATGAAGTAGACATGTTACCATCTTCTTCGTTCGCAGAGACCTTCGTTATAAGCGCTGCGAGCTTGCCATTACTAAGTGAAAATGCATCTACATAATCATCAGTTATTGTAAGCTGTCCTATTCCCGTTTCGTTGTTGTTATCGGAAAATGCCGCCAAGACATTACGCTGGCCCCCAGATGTTTTCAGGAAATAAATGCTTCCATTATAAACAACAAACGGGCTGCTGCTGTCCATGATGCCTTCTTCAAAATATTCCACGAAAGATGATCCGTCTATGTATGCCAAACCACCATTTATATTACACGCAAGCACGGTTCCCATAACTCCCGGAAGGTTGGTCCATGTCAAGTAAGAAGCAGAATCATGCGCCTGTAACACATTATCGACATAAATACTCTGTATGTCGGTAGTCAGGTCATTATCCTCATCTACAGCCCATGCAACGAACCCTGTCGGAGAAACCGCTAATGAAGTAATGCTGTTCACATTTTCTGCCACATTGTCCGGAACACTCCATTCACCACCGGAATATACAGATGAATAAATTGTATTATGACCAGTCAGACCAAAAATATCATTATCCATATTTTCCGCCCAAACCAACTTTATACCCTCTTCCGTTTCTGTCAACTGCGGCGCATAGCAATAACAGTGATTCTTATTGACTCTGCCCAGATCAATGAAAGCTCCCTTTTCACTGTCGTATTTGCTTACAGACACACCAAACGTGCCGACGTAAGCATCAATATCTGGATCATCATTATCATCATATACCTTATCTGAATTCAGATATGCACAATATATGTCATTGCCGGTAGAATAAAGTACCGGGTTCGTATCCGCCGTCCCGTCATCAAACATAATCACAGGGGTTGATATGGTTCCATCATCAGCTATCAGTGCGTATTTCACTACGGTCTGATTAGCCTCCGCCCGCGATGTGTCATAATCAATATAGACGAGAATTGTCGCCGCATCAGATGACGCAATCTGAGGTTCGGCACCCGCATAAGCATTATCAATATATTTCCCTAAATCCACAAAACCTCTGACAACGCTGGAATTCTCAACCTCGCTCATTGCAAATTGGATATCCATTAATTCCATGCCGGGCGCACTTCTTGATACGTCTGATGAATCCACCTTATTCATCAGCGAATCCTGCTTTCGGGACCATAGGAGCAAATGATTTTTATTATCAAAATATGTCGGCCATTTTTTCTCAAGCGTTGCCATTGATATGAGGCTCACTTTTCCTTCTTTTTTGGCAAAATATGCTTTTATGCCTGCCTCTCCATACAAATAGACATCATCAAGCCCGCGAGTAGTAGCAGTACTGGCTACGGTGAAATTTGTTCCGATTTCGGCTTTCCCATAAAGACCAACACTGACCCACTTGCCAACGCCTACTCCGCCATAGGGTTCGACCGCAACGCTTACCGATCCGGTAACATCTGCGTCTAATGGAAAAAACGAGGCACTGGTAAAATCCCACTTAAGCTTACCGGTCAGCGTTCCATTTCCAGTATAAGAACAATTAAATGTAACAGGAATCGTTAAAAATCCAATAGGTATTGCACTCTGCTTCTGCGTCGTCCGTGATCCGGAAATCGCAACTACAATTTCTCCGGACACAGTCTTAAATTCGTGTGCACCCGTAGCATAAGAACGATAAAATTCGCTTTCCAAATATCCAAATACAGTCAATTTGCATTTCTTTTCCATGCCGGGAATATCTGCATCCAAATCGTCTTTTTCGAGATAGCCCTTCACATCTTTTTTGATATCACGACTTTTTCTTAAGTCTTTTTTCCACTCCTCCACCTGTTGTGATAAAGATTTGGGCGGTGTTGATGTCGTCTCTCCATTATACGAATCAGCACTATATAACGTCTTCTCCTTTAAATTTAATCCCAATTTAATCTTATTATCTTCGACCACACAACTAAAAGGGATATCCGGGAAAGCCAGACTAATCTTCTGACCGCCTACAATAGGCACGTCCTCATCCAAGGTGACAGAAAAACCACTCCCAAATAAACTAATAGAGCTTGGAACTGCAATATTTTTGTTCTTTATTTGCAATAATAGCTTTACTTTAACACGCTCTGCAGTTTTTCCATTATCTGCACCTACGGTCTCAAGATAAAAGACACCTCCGGTATCATATTTTGACGGATCAATATCTATAAATGCACCATTGGCACTTTCAGCGATTACTTCTTCATTATAGTACAAAATATAATTACGCACCTTGGTCTGAACTACCGATGTGCATACCAAAGTAAAAGGTTCATGATCAGATTCAATACTATGAGCCTTCTTAAGAACGTCTATTTTCTCATAAGCATACTTATATGTAACACTCTTTGGTTTTATTGCGCTTTGCTCTGCCGTAAGTGGCTTTTCCTCATAACGCGCAAAAAGAGTTGTATTCTCAGTAAAAATATAATCCTCAGTGACGCGAGTCCCCCCTTCCACAGCTGTGTACCAGCCAACAAATAAATAATCGTCCTTTACTCCATCAGGCAATTTTTTTATTTTATCCTCTGCTCCGGTACTTAAAATAAGAGTCGATAGACCGGTCTGTTCATTATAATTTATTTTTCCTCCCTGCGGATCAAACGTAATACCATATTTCCCGGGAATTTCATTTTTCATGATGTGAACACTTTCCGAAAGGTCAGATATATAATCGATTTTTGTTCCATCATGCATATACCAAACATCTGAATCCGTTTCTTTTGGAAGAGATATTCTACGATCTGATCCAATAATCGGTGTATATATTTCATTAAGCCCATAACACCCATCAAGCATATAAAATGAACCACCCGCATCGATATCAAGCATATCAAAAGTTCTCAAATCAAGTTTTGTTAACTTCTTACAACCAGCAAACATACTATCAAAATTTTTGACATTGGTGGTTATAAAGTTACTTACGTCTAAGTGTGTCAGATTCTCACACCCAGCGAACATATAGAACATACTTTCTACATTCACTGTTTCAAAGTTTTTTACATCCAAACCAATTAAATTCCCACACCAACTAAACATATCTCTCATAGTTGTTACATTCGCTGTATCAAAACTACTTATATCCAAGCCGACCAGACTGCTACAATTGTGAAACATATATCCCATATCTGTTACGTTTGCCGTATCAAAGTTACTTAAATCCAAGTTGGTCAGACTGCTACACCCGTCAAACATATATCCCATATCTGTTACGTTCACTGTATTAAAGTCACTTAAATTCAAGCTGGCTAAATTAGTACAATTACTAAACATACCTGTCATATTTTTTACATTTACCGTATCAAAGCCGCTTACATCTAATCTGGTAAGACTACTGCAGCCCTCAAACATATATCCCATATCTGTTGCGTTTGCCGTATCAAGGCTGCTTAAATCTAAGGTCGTCAGGCTGCTGCAGCCCTCAAACATCCTTCCCATATTAATATCTGTTGCATTCGCTATGCTAAAACTACTTATGTCCAAACTTGTCAGGCTCTCACACCCTTCAAACATACCTCCCATATCTACTACATTTTCGATATTAAAACTGCTTACGTTTATACTCGTAAGACTATCGCATCCAAAAAACATGTTATACATATTTATCACATTTCTTGTATTAAAGTTCCTTAAATCCAAGTTTGTGAGACTCTCACACTTAAAAAACATCCTTGACATATCCGTCACATTTGTCGTATCCAAACCACGTAAATCTACGCTCTTCAATCTTTCACATTGCGTAAACATATAAGAAGAATTTGTCATACCCTTCACATTAATTTCCGCAGATAAAATACAATACCTAGGTGAATACCACGGAGGAAGGCTGGAAGATGCAGGATCGGGATTACAATAATCCCCAGTTCCCTCAACCTTGAGTTTCCCATTAACATCGATAACCCACGCAATATGCCCATAGTCCTCATCAACAACTCCTCTTTCAAGATCATCCTCCGAAGAAATCCGCGCAAGTATCTCTACCACGCTTTCAGAAGCTACTCCGTCAGCCCCAATGTTCTCCACTATTTTGTCTTCATCGGTGCTTCCACTTTCCGCTTCATCAGCCGAATCCTTGCTTTCATCCTCGTTTATTCTATCCACATTATCTTCATCTGTGTCCTGTTCTTGTGAATTTTCTTTTTCCTGCTCGTCTTCGGATTCATCCTCTTCTTCTGCCTCTATGACATTACTGTCAGATTTATCCGTAGAATCATCATCTACAATATCATTTTCATTTGAATCTTCACTACTTTCTTCATACTCCGCCTCCAGCTCTATTGCAGGGTTTGCCGCAAACACTTGAATCCCTGACGACATAATGTCTGCTCCAAGCAATGCGATACATAATAATCCCGTTAGTAATCTTCTTTTTGATTTTTTCATAAGTTAATTCTCCTTATCCTGAAAATTATCCAGTTGGATTTCTCTTTAACGTGTTTTCCTCATGATTAAAATATTTGTTCTACACCTCTTCCAATAGCATGGCCGCAAACAGCGGCAGCCCATACCAAAAGATCAGCACATACCGCGGCAGATATGTAGGCCCCAAAATAACTGTCAGCCAGACTAGCAGCACCATCATATAAGGAATCACAACATGATACTTTTTCCGATACAGCACATAAGCAAACACGAAAGCAATGCACCAGAAGATTCCGCCTGGGGAGTAGAGCATGGAATATATGGGAATCTTTTCCTGGGAAATCTCCAGCGCCAGCTCGCGATACGCCTCATCAAGCCACGGAATCTTGCTGTCCCGAAATCCCGGCTCCTCCACTTCGTATCCGAAATAGGAGCTGTCCTCATAGGTAAAAGTAAACACCGTATTACCGGAATAGACATCAATCACCGTATCCGGATACCAAAATCCGTAGGAATTCATCAGCCATGCATTGATATAGGATAAAGGCTTCTTCAAACCGATCCGCACCCAAAGCCCGGCATATTTGGATTTGTCGGCGGCAAACACTTCATTCTGAAAATGGACTTTTACCGGATCGGACAATTTGGGATTATACAAGACAAGCGCCTCCTCCGACAGAATCTCATGGAGCGCGGCGATATCCTCCTCCGTGAAAACCTCTTTGTTGAACTTATAGGTTCTGGCAAGCTGCTGTATGGGAACAGTGAGGATTTCCTGATTTTCCCCGCTTTCCGCGTGAAACACCACCGTAAGCCCGGTATTAATCACGAAATACGACAGAAATATGACTGCCAGCAGAACCGCTATTTTTTTCAAATATTTTTTATGACAGATCAAAAGAATAGGCACCATTACCGCAAATGCATAGACACCGTTTTTGCGAAGCAGCATCATTGCTATCGCACTGAGAATGAAAAAAATCATTTTACTCTTGGAATCAAAAAACACTTTCTCATCGCTTCCCATATCCAGAAGCGCCAATAGAAGCAGCAGAAGCGCCGCCGTAAACAACGCATCCTTGGCGGAACAAAGCGTAAACATGACAATAACCGGGAAAAAAGCAAAGTAGAACAGAGAGATCAGCCTCACTGCTTTAGAGACTTTCCTTTTTTTCATAAAGGAAAGTAAATATGTGAATACACCCGACACCACCATCATCTGCACCATCATATAGCAGGCGATTCCGAGATTATAAGAGCCTGTCACCTTGTGCACCGCGCAGATGATGCCGCCCAGCATTAACACATGAACAAGCGGATGATGGGTAGTAAATGTTCTGGATGCGACCTGCAGCCACTCCTCCTGTGCATCGTACACAAAGAACCCCGGATAAACCGCCAACAGCACCGGCAACCAGCATAGAAGCATAAAAAGAAACGTAAGTATATTCACATACTCCGCCGTTTTTTTCGGCACGCCGGGCATTTTGATATGTTCTGCAAGTCTTTTTTTCCGGTCCTCCATGCCGCTTAAGAAATCCCAGAATTTCCTGACAAGGATCGCAAAGAGGCATGTCAATACAGGCAGGGATATCCATAATCTCCAATCTTTGAAGTCAACGTTTCCGACGGCATCCAGACGAACACCGAACAGCATTGCCGTAGTAAATAAAAAGGAGAGAATCCCCGCAATTATCCATCCTCTTTTGTCCTTCAAATTAATCGTCTGCAATGATCGGTTCACCGCATACAAACACAACAGCCACACGAAAACGGCAAAAATACTGTTGGTGAAACCAAGAGTGTTTTCCTTAAGATTCAGAACCTGCGGAAAACACAGCGTACCCGACGTCGCAATCAAAAATGCGACAGTACTCAATTTCAGTTTTATTCTGAATTCGTTCTCATTCATAATCTGTTCTCAATTCCGTTAAGACATTCTAAGTGGGTAATTCATGCTCTGTTCCGGACAGTTCTTCACCTCTATGCTTTTCACCAATACATTCTTTGATAACATACTGCGGTGAATTGTTGAGTGAAATATAGATTCTGCCGATATATTCCCCTATCAGTCCAAGCATCAGCATGATCATGCCTCCGATAAACACAAGCGCCGCCATCATGGCGCTGAATCCGATCGGTACATCGGGATTGACGAATTTCTTAATGATTGTATAAATACCGTATAGAAATCCCACGCATGCCGTTACACACCCCATCGCCGTCGCCACACGAAGCGGTTTGATGCTGAACGCCGTAAAACCGTTAAACCACAGTCCCAGCAATTTACCGATGGTATAGCCCGAAGTTCCCACTTCACGCTCTCTATGTGACACTTCCACGTTGGTAATATTCTTAGTGGTGCGCAGTACAAGTCCGATCACATAGGGATACGGATTCGTATAGCGCAGCATCTCATCCACCACAAATCTCCGAACCGCAAAATAGCTTGACAGATACAGTTCCTTCGGTTTTCCCAGCATAATCCTCGTCATAAGCTCATTGATCTTGCTGCCGAAATTGCGAAATCCCGAATGCTGTTTATGGGAATACTTCGCATAGACTACGTCATAGCCTTCCTCTATCTCACGAAGCAGCTTACCTACTTCATCGGCGGGTGTCTGCCCGTCATCATCCAGACACACCACGATTTCTCCGCAGATGTAGCGAAATCCGGCCATCAACGCCGCATGCTGACCGAAATTCCTTGCCAAATTAATGCCGCATACATCCTTGCGCCGTGCGCAAAGCTCACGGATCACCTCGAATGTATCATCCGGTGAACTGTCGTTGACAAGCACAATCTCATGCTCATACTCCGGCATTTTCTCCATCGCCGTATCAATTTCTTCCACTACCTTACCGATGGTCTGCGCCGAACGGTAGCACGGTATTACAAAACTGACAAGTTTACCCATGTTTTCCTCCACATATATCCATAAACCGCCTTTGGTCGATCTCCATAAAGCATACTTCCCGCACACCCTGCTTCGTCATTACGGTTTCTTTCCGGTCTGTCATACAGAAACCGACATGCTCATAGCTCTTCCATGCCGCAATATTATCTGCCAGAAAACGCAGAAATACCGTGCGCAGCTGCAAGTCCCCGAACGCAAATTTAAGTGCCAGCCGTGCCGCCGCCGTACCGTAACCGTGGCCGAGAGCCTCCTCTTCCCCGATAAAAATACCGTACTCGGCGCTGCCATCCTGCCTGTCAATATCGCGGAAATAGACACTGCCGATCGCCCTGTCGTCCGGCAGACAAATCATAAACTGCACCACATGCCCCGTCTGCACCTGATTCCGAATCCATGACAAGTGTCCTTCTCTTGTAAAGGGCTCCTGATAAATGAAGTTTCTACGTACAAAATCCCGGTTGCGCCATGTGACGATTCTGTCCGTATCTTCCACCGTCATCGGGCGCAGATAAATCACATCCTGCATTGTTTTATCCAAAACCTTCCATACATTTGATATGCTGTCATCCTGCACATGTTATATGAATCATTTTGTTCCGATCCGATAGACATGATATCGTACATTTTCTCCGATCACGTCCACCTCTTCTGTCCGTGTCGTGGTACCCTGCGCCGCGTAATAATCTGTGATCCAGTCGAGTCCGCGCTCTGCCGCCTCCAAGTCAGACATAATCAAATACGCGTTTTCACCCTCGCACAGCGCCTCTCCTGCGTCCTCGATCCCTGATCGCTGCAACTTCTCATAATAGAGCGGGCTCTTACACATCCATCCACCCATTATATCATAATTAGCATAACTGTTATCAGAACCGTCAAACAGTCTGCGCGAGAACGACACGGTGGAGTACACATCCTCAAAATAGAAATTCTCCTCATGACCCCTGCAATAAGCATCGATCGCATTCCAATCGGTGTTGACCCACTCCCGCCAGGACTGATCCTCCCGCACTGCAGTCAAATTGCCCGTCAGCGCTCCCGCCAGAATCAGTCCCGCCAGGACTGCCATACCGCGCGCCACGCCGCTCCCTGTCACGGTACTGCCGCGTACCGCACTGCCTGTGTCGATCCGGCCTGTCTGCAGCCTAAGAACCAGCATTCCCGTCAGCAGGGCAAATTCTGCAAGATATAGAGAGTGCGTAATCCGCACGGGGTCACGTCCTCTCATAAGGATAAACATCCAGAGTCCACTGCGCACCACAATCAACAATATAAGCTGCCACACAAAAGCATATCGAAGAAGCACTCCCTGCCCGTTTCCGTCCCGCACCATGCCGGCGCGTCGTGCTTCACGAAAGCCCGCCAGAAATACTGCCGCATACGCCCAGAGCACCATCACATTATAAGGCGCATCCCCGCTGTGAAAAGTCCGATACCGATAGAAACCGAACTTTTCGCGAAAGATTTCACCCCAATCCTTTGATGCACCGATCGTATGCACGGCATAATCCGCCAGCCTCGTCATAAGTTCCGTATCGATCAAATCGTCCAGTCCAAAATTATAATTATTCAGTAAAGTCTGCTGATACGGCGCCACGCTAAGCTCCGTAAGCGCCTCACTGTAGTTCTCATCGGTAATCAGCTCCGGATAGAAGTCGTAGACCGTCGTCCGGGCATCGAAGAAATCCCTGAACTCTTTCCACTGCGCACTGCCGTATGCCACTTCATCCGCCGCAAAGGACAAAAGCATTCCGACTAATATCATGCCCAACACACCAGCGTATTTCCCCAGATTTTCTTTTAAGAATATCTTCTTCTCCCCCACGAGACGATACAGTCCCGCCAGACAGATCAGCGGAAACGTGAGAAGCAGCATTTCTGACCGGAGCTGGTATGCCGCCACCACAAGAATAACGGACGGAATATTTTTTACAACAAATTGTCGTGTACCCAGTCCGTCCGGTGTCGTCAGGAATAAAAAAACTGCTGCCGCCGAAAGCAGCGCACAAGTGATGGTATACTGTATGCTGACAAGATGTGGCAGACATATTCCCCACATACACAAGGACAATTCTAACAGCAACAGAAACCTTCTGTGCACGCTGCCAAATAACTCACACAATCTCACACCAATGAGGTAGAAACAGCCGAACTGGCACAGACACAGAAACAACCCGTACCACGGTACGCTTCTGCATAATCGGTAGCATAGTGCGATTAATGCCCCCAGCGGATACAGTGTCTGCATATTATGTCCATCGGGCGTTCCGCTGTATACGCCCGACATAATGTCATGCATCATCGTGTCGTCATTTAAATCATAATAGAAGTCAAAACAGACTCCCATCAGAATCACGTTGACCACTATGAAAATCAACGCCGGTATGCAGTTCTCATACTTGTGCCCCTTGTCTTCCTGGACACAAACATTTCTTGAAAAGCCGGGCACAAGTACTTGATGCACACATGCTGCAAGCAGCATGGCGCGTGTACGCTCAGCGCAGCAAGTGCGCAGAGCTGATTTACAGACTTTCTTTTCACACTTGTTTATTCTTTTACCATATTCCATGAACTACATGCCCTCAATCATATTTACTCTATAGGCGGTAGAATGCTTTCACCTGATCCGTAATGTACTCTACCTCATCTGCCGTCAGATTATAGAACATGGGCAGACGCAGAAGTCTCTCGCTCTCTTTTGTCGTATAACGGTCTTCGCCGTGGAATCTGCCGAATTTCATCCCCGCAGGCGCCGAATGCAGAGGTACATAATGGAATACCACCATGATCTCTTTCTCTTTCAAGAAGTTGATCAGTCTGGTTCTCTCTTCCATGTCCTTCGTCTTAATATAAAACATATGCCCGTTGTGAGTGCAGTACTCCGGTACATAAGGCAGTTCAATCATCCCCGCTTCCGCAAGAGGTGCCAGAAGTTCTCTATACTGCTTCCACCTGTCTATCCTTGCCTGCGTAATCTCATCCGCCAGCTCCAGTTGTGCATACAGATAGGCGGCATTCATGTCGCTTGGCAGATAGGAAGAACCGTAATTCTGCCAGCGGTACTTGTCCACCTGCCCGCGGAAATATTTACTGCGGTCTGTCCCCTTCTCCCGATAGATCTCCGCAGTCTCAATATATTGTTCATCCCGTATGAGCAGCGCCCCGCCTTCGCCCATACTGAAATTCTTCGTCTCATGAAAGCTGAAACAGCCAAATTCTCCGAAAGTTCCCAAAGGTCTCCCCTTATAAGATGCCATAATTCCCTGCGCAGCGTCTTCGATCACCATCAGATTGTGCCGCTTCGCAATATCCATGATCGTATCCATCTCACAGCCCACACCCGCATAGTGCACCGGTGCAATGGCTCTGGTTCGTTCCGTAATGGCCTCTTCAATCAGTTTCTCATCTATATTCATGGTATCCGGTCTGACATCCACAAATACCGCCGTAGCTCCGCGCAACACAAACGCATCCGCCGTGGACACGAATGTATAGGAAGGCATGATCACCTCGTCACCCGCCTTGATATCCGCCAGCAGCGCCGCCAGCTCCGTAGCATGGGTGCACGATGTGGTGAGCAGGCATTTCGCCGTGCCGGTCTGCCGCTCGATCCACTCACTGCATTTTTTAGTAAAAGGTCCATCCCCGCAGATCTTCTGATTCCCGATAGCTTCCCTCATATATTCGATTTCATTTCCCGTATAAGGAGGTACGTTAAAATTAATCATATCTATATTCCTCTCTGTTTACTGCCGTAACACAAACCCACTCGAAAGCAGCATATTTACAATTTTCTTTGCAAATAAACCATATCGACAAGCTGTACACCACACTCATAAATCGGATGATCGTAATGATCAATAAAAAAATCTTTTACAATATGTGAACGGGTAAATCCGCATTTCTCATAGAACGGAATCGTTAAAAGACTGTCGCCCGTACCGACCTGCAAAACAGTGTACTGTCCCGAATACCTCTCTATGATAAAATCAATCAACATTTTCCCATAGCCTTTTCCCTGATGGTTCGGATCAGTAGCGATATTCTTTATTTCCAAAACTCCGTCTGATTCATCGGTAACAACACATTCGGCTTTTACCCCGTTATCATCAAGAATATACATCGTTCCTTTTTCCAAGTAACGGTCTATCATCTCCTCCTGCTCATCGGCCAGAAAAAGTAAATCTATATATTTTTTCCGATTTGCAGTCACTTCACTGATTTTCATAATATAATTCCCTATTTGTCACCGTTCCGTCATAATCCAATACCTAGCGCAGATGGAAGCTAATTTCTTAAGGAGCCCCATAAAAAAAGTAAATTTCTTCGAAATTAACTTTGGTCAGCGCTTAACGAGGTTAAGAGTTGCAAAGCAACTCACGAGTTTAGCGTCTGCTATGCTTTTTACGGAGCGAGAGCGCGGCTCCGTAGATATTAGCTTCCATCTGCGCGAACGGCTTAGATAAAGCGTGAATATTATACCACACTCTCAGCTTTCTGTCACATATACTACATACCGTGCGTTACTGAATCCTTCCTGATAGGAATGGACTTTCATATACTCACCCAATATCTGCAATTTTTCATCCTGATCCAGCTTTTCCTTCTCTACACCGAACCAGTTCATGCCGTCGGCATCCTCATTCAAATATGCGGCTATAGAAGAAGACACGATTACAACCGGCGGTGTTCCCAGCTGTTCCATGTCCCGCTCATATTCCACCATGCGGTAGGAATCCAGATCGGGCCAGAAAGTAGATAACGCCGAAGGCATATCCAGAAAATACCCCAAACCCGGAACCTCTCCGTACAGAATCACTTCCCTGCCGGTAAGCTGTTCCTGCTGTGTATACTCGGCCAGTTCTTCCAGACACGCCGCATTGTCCTGATTCGTGTAGATTCCCGCCACCTTGTCAGGCACCGTCAGAATCGTGTCACGTGCCTCACCGTTTCTTCCATCCTGAAAAGAAAAACTCAGGTGAAAGCCCACACTCTGAATCAGAAGAAACACCACAAGCAGTATATGCGGCATTCCCACCACAGCTTTCAACTTCCCGTACCCTACCCACAACACAAAGGGCACGACAATAAACAGATTATTGATAATCGGATACAACTTATTGTTACCGCCAAGCGGCGTTATCAGAATCTGTACAAGCACCAACACCGCCAGAATCTTCTGCTCCGCCCCGACACTTTTCCTACACAGACAGTATACCGCTGCATAAACTGCTGTCAGGAGAAACAACACTGCCGGATAATATATACTGCCGAAATCATAATACAGAAAATTAAATACCCCTCTGCCCCAATAGAAGCGCAACAGTACCAGCAGCACCGCCGCATAGACAAATCCGCACAATCCCGCTACGCCTTTTTTCCCCGGAAATAATCTTCGTTGCAGCATAAAGAGCATCCAGCCGCCCGCCATGCAGATTCCCGCAAAGACCATCCAGAAAAGACCTGTGATATAATCGCTAAACATCCCCGTCAGCATAGCCGACGGTTTATAATCCGTAGCTTTCTCCGTCATGGCAAACATCGTCTGAATCATGGCGGGATAAGCGCCTGCACCGTACTTAATACATATTGCCGCAAGAGGTACACCGAATCCGACAACATACCCCGCAATGCACCACAGCGTATCACGAACTGCCTGCTGCCACTTCCGTCCGCAGACCGCCGTGCCATACCACACCGCCACGATCAGCGCCGCCTGCATCACATTCGGCATGCGCACCGCCACATTGGCTCCCAGGCACACGCCCGCCGCCACATAATATCTCCGGTCTTCTTTCAGAATACCGCGGTAGAGAAGAAGTATCCCCACCGTCATAAGCAGATAAGTCAAATAATTATATAAAATCGTAGATGGGCACCAACACAGTCCCAACGCGATGATCTCACCCGCAAACACAAGCGGCATCGGAATCCGCCCCGCAGACCTGTCACTTCTGCGGAATGCTGCATATACTGCCAGCGCAGTCATCGACTGTATAAGCGACGTGTAGAAATACATCCCCATCAGCTTATCTCCGAAAGGCAGATGCATGAACAGATTCCCCACCACGTTTGCAAGGAACGTCGCCACCATCCACGTGCCGTCCATAGAAGGAAAATACTGGAAATTCGACAGACTGTATGTGGTGTCCGCCATATCAATCCCCAGCCGAATCCGAAGCAGTGGATAGATCACCAGAATGAAAGGAAATACAATACGCTCTATGAAGTTTTGACATCTGCCGTACGCGGCGGTCACACTTTTCATTTACTCCACACTTTCTTGTACAAGGCTTTTACCCTGCGGAATATCCACGCCCTCGCGCAGTCTACCGCTGTACCAACCACATATACGATCAACACACAGCCAACCATATGCGGTATGAATTTCCAGCTTCCCCACACGGCCTCCACGCGCAGCCATCTCATCCACCGATACCGAACCAGTATATGCTCATGCAACAGGTACACTCCGAACGTATAGGGTGCCGCCCATCTGATCACCGCAGCCACTCTGCCTTCCCACGGCCCCATGTCTTTAAACAGCATGAAAAATCCCACCGAACCGAGCAGGCACAAAATATGATTGTAAGTATCAGGCATGTCCATATAATAGGCAAAAGGCGCCAGCACCTCCGCCAGAATGCCCGATAGTATCGTCAGCAGAAAAATCCCCAGACTCATGACCACATAGAGAAACGCCGCGTTCCTTTTCTTTTCCAGTTTCGGAAGACCGTACAACCGTATATACGCCGCGATCAGGAACAGGCACAGAAACCAGCCGTAATCATATCCATACCGATCAGTGGCAAGCGACGCCGGCAACAGAGATTTCCATACAGAGAAAAAAAGTACCATGATACCAATAATGATCTCCAGCGTCCGCTTTTCCACCGCCTTGACGCCCGCCGCCAAAAGAGGCGCGAACAGGTACATGATCAGATACGCCGTGGCGAACCAGTAATGCTCCGTCTCGATCGGGAGCACATAATTCAACCAGTCATAAACCGACAGATCACCTGCGGAAATCACTCCCACACAGATCAACACGATCGGTATCAGTACGGAATAAAAAAGAATCTGCGCCACCAAAGACACCACCCGCTCCGGTTTCCATGCAGACTCCACCAGAAAATACCCGCTAAGCAAGACATAGCAGTTCACCGCGACGATGCAGAAAGCCTCAATGAAATGCGCCGCATAATTCACCGCGGAATGCTCCTGTGTATATAGCAGGATCAGATCACTTTTATTCAGATAATGAAGGACGATGATCATCAGCATCGCCACAATACGCAGCAGTTCAAAATTAGCCTGTCTTTTTGCCTGCATAGATTTATCCTCTATTTTCTGCCGCACACACTCCATGCCCCACGCAATACCCGCATGAACGATTGTCGGCAAGATTTCCCACCGGGCTACTTCTTTTCCTTAAATATCCATAGTTTACTGAGAAAATAATTGGCCACAATCACAATCACCTGACATACAAACTTAGAGATATACTCATCCAGATTCGCACAGCCCACCATCAGGAACATAAGCGCCATTTCCAAAAGCTCCGTTGCAACTCTGGCACCGAAAAAAGAAACAAACTCTTCAAACAGCGCCTTCATATCTTGATTCTTACTCTTAAAGACAAAAGTCCGGTTTGTCCAATACGCAAACACCACCGTCAGTGCCCATGACAGCCCCGTGGCAACCAGATAATGCAGACTGAGCACTTCAAAAAACAGATAGTAAAGCACCAAATTCAACGCAAAAGCAAGGAATCCGAAAATCAGATAATTGATCCCTTCCTCGTATTTCTTATACATCCCCCATCCAAAATCCCAAAGTTTTTTCATAATTATCCTGTTCCTCTCTGTTTCTCATTGCCATCTCAGAAGCTCCATGCTGTACACCATCTGCCACTGCAGTCGCATCGTCATGGTTTTTAGTGCGTTTTTCTGTTTTCTTCTATGACCGCCTTGCCGTTCGCCACCCGGTAGACCATGTCGCACTTCTCGATAGTCTGCAGTCTGTGGGCAATGATGATCAGCGTCTTGCGCCCATGCAGTCTGTTAATGGAATCCATAATGGCCGCCTCCGTCTCATTGTCAAGCGCAGACGTGGCCTCGTCTAACACCAGCACCTCCGGATCTTCGAAAAGCGCTCTGGCGATGCCAATTCGCTGCCTCTGTCCGCCCGACAGACGAATGCCCCGCTCACCGATGCTCGTATCCAGGCCCTCCGGCAGCCCTCGCACAAATTCGTCAAGCTGTGCTTCCCTGAGCGCCTCCCACACTTTGTTGTCATCTATGTCTTCATCCGGACAGCCGAATGCCACATTCTTACGGATCGTAGAGTCGATCATAAAGATCGTCTGCGGAATGTAACCGATATTCTTAAGCCATGATGCATAATGGTCTCTCACTTCCACACCGTCCGCGAGGATACTGCCATTCTCGATCTCGAGAAGCCCTAACAGAATATCCACCACTGTAGTCTTACCGGCCCCGGAGGTTCCCACGATTCCCACCGATTTACCGATAGGTATGGTCATATCGGCATGATCGAAAATCAGCACATCCGTGTTGGGGTACTTATAGGTGATATCTTTCAATACGATATCCTTCCTGATCGCAAGTTTCTCTACATCGACCTTATTCTGGTACGCTTCTTCCCCATAGTCGATATTCTCGTCCCGTATCTCCTCCTGCAGATTATCACTCACACCCATGAAAAACGGTTCAAAATAGGAGATCGAGGTCAGGTGATTGTTGATTCTGTTGGCACACGGAATCAGTCGCATCGCCACCACCGCTAACAACCCGATCTGTGGTAAGATATCTGTCGCCTCGGTTCCTCCGATAATCTGTACCATCAGATACAGCACCATGCTCGCAATCGCCATCGTCTCGATTAAGAGCCTGGGTGTCGCATTATAGAGATTATACCGCTGTACCGCACTCACATATCCGGCTCCGCATTTGGAGTATTCATTGATAAAATAATTCTCTTTGCAGGCGATCTTGATCTCCTTGATTCCCATAACCGACTGCTCGATCCATTTATACAATCCACTGTAAAATTCCTGATTCTCTTCTCCTGCCTTCCTCATAATCGGCTTCAAAATACACTTAATGACAAGCAGGGCAACCACCAAAAGTACTGTCACTATTATACTCATCCAAACATCCGTCACCAGACTGACAATAGCCAGGCAGACGAAGACGATGCTCTCGCTGATCAGCTGTAACAGCGATAAGATCAGCCCGTACATGTTGTTCACGTCCGACGTGATATTCCGCTGGATCACCGCGGTATCGGCATTCAAGTAATATTCATAGGGACGCTCCATGAAATTGATCATCATCCTTCTGGAAGTAGCAAACTGATTCGTATAGACGAAGCGGAGCTGAATCTTCTGCTGAATGAACAGAAATATATTCTTAATAACAAATATCAGAATCAATCCGCCCATAACGATAATCGTCAGATCCCTGCTGCTGTCCGTATGGAAAATCCGGCAGATGATCTGCAGATATGCATGATTCTCTATCGCATTTTCCTCCAACACGATATTCATGACCGGATAGATCATGGAAACCCCCAATGTCTCTAAGACCGCCCCGATCAGCATGAGAAAAACAAGCAACACCATTTTCTGCTTCTGCTGCTTGTCCAATAAAACCATCAGTTTTCTGTATATTTTCATCATAACTGCCGTATGCCCTTTCCAAAATCCAAGCGCCTGACTGCAAAATACATAAAATATCAGTAACTGTTCAGAACCCTGTTCTTCACAGTTACGAAGATGCACAGAAATTATGCATTCTGCATAATTTCGCACAAGTCTGCCTCGGGTTTTCTGTGACTTCCGCTTACGCTTCACTCACAAAAAACACCTCGCGGAAGCACCTTCTGAATAATTACAAAATATTATTATATTTTAACACAAGAAGCAGAGAAATTGCAAATATTGGATTTGTGAGGCGAGCTCGGGCTTGACAAAATATTGAATTAATTGTAGTATCTTAAAAAATCAATAAAAGCGATGAAAAGAGATAGTAAATATTTTGAATCTCACAGAGAGAAGTTGGCTGGTGGAAAACTTCAGAGGATAAAAATTGAACCGGTCTTGGAGCTGTGTACCGATTGTATAGACAACAGGCTACACTGGGAGCGCCCATTACAGCGTCAGAGTATCGAAGTAATTCCGTACTTGCAGAGGTCTGTATTGTGAAATACAGATGAACTAAGGTGGTATCACGAAGCTTGGAGCTATCGTCCTTAAATTTAATTTAAGGAGGGTAGCTTTTTTATTATATAAAATTCATATTTGGAGATAAAATACATGGATTGTTCGTAACTGTTCAGAACCCTGTTCTTCGCAGTTACGATTGTTCTATAAGAAAACTGAAAATTGAAGATAAAATTACGGAGGGATTTCAATGAAAAATTATGTCATAGAAAGTTATGAAAATTATAAGGAAGAAGACAGACTCACAACAAATAATGCAAGAAGAATAGAGTTTGTAAATACGGTTAAAGTTCTGGACGAACATATACAAAAGAATAGCAAAATACTTGATTGTGCCGCAGGAACCGGAATTTATGCCTTCTATTTTGCCGAGAAGGGACATGATGTTACCGCAACAGATATCACACCACGGCACATTGATATTATTAATCAAAATTTAGCTGATAAACAATACAACATGAAAACCGCCGTTTTAGATGCCACGGACCTGTCTGTTTTTGCTGACGAGTCCTTCGACGTTGTGTTAAATATGGGACCTTTTTATCACCTAATATCGGAAGAGCAGCGAAACCGTTGTATGAACGAATGTATCAGAGTNCTAAAAAAGAACGGTATTTTGGTGACTGCGTATATTCCCAGATTNTATNTTTTCCAGTATGTTGCCATGAGCAATCGCAAATATATAGACAGCACTTTAGCAAAACAGCTNATCGAAACAGGCGTGTTAAANCACTCNGATGAAAAGTGTTTTTGGACGGACACCTATTANTCATCNAAGGAAGAAATGGANCAATTATATTTNAGTAAAGNNCTNAAAATNATNGATCATTTTGCACAGGACGGCATGGCTCCTCTGCTGTCGCAGCAAGTCGATCAATGGAACGAATCAGAATTTGATGTCTGGTGTCGATATCANTACAGCGTATGCCGCGAGCAGTCCATACTNGGCGCAAGCAACCATGTGATTATNATCGGGNAAAAATANNNTTTTNNTCAAAAGNGAGNGCNCTATTATATCATCTCATTCTGCCGATGGACTTCCGGGGGTTCATATTTATCCAGAAAATCTTCGCCCAGGAAAAGCACTTCCTCNGCGAATTTGATCCCGTTCGGCACGGTAGCCACCGACACCACTCTTCTGAACTTNAGATCNGGTATGAAGTTCAGAATNTCCATCGGAAACATTGCNTTCAGAACGATATACTCCGAAAANTCTTTTCGGTAATCCAACACATCNCGGGGGTGNGGTTTGATCAGAACCTGCCCCTTTTTGCCGTCAACNACNCCGTACTCCTCGATCACATCCGCAAAAAGCCTTCTCCGAACATCCAGTGCNCAAAGCGGCTCCGTCAGCACNAGCACCTTATCTTCNGCCCCCTGNTTAAGCTGCGCAAGAAGNNCGTCCATATCTTCGATNAACAAGCGTATTAANAGATCCTTGTCCTCTGCNGTCAGGCGNTCCACCAATCCNGCGCGCGGCACTTCAATATATTTCTTACAAGGATAAGGCACNACNCTTAAGTCGTTGATCTCCATATCCAGACAATATTTNCCGTAGCCNTTCTGNATAAAAATCAGATTACGNGCCGCCATCCANGCNTTTAATTCGAAATGCCCGCGATTGTCATACCGNGCNGTATCGTAATACTGAATGCAGTTAAGACCGTCCTCCAGNGCATGGTAATGTATCTTCTCATAGCTTAAATAATAGCCGATGGGATCGGAATCNCAGAATACATAGATATCCTGATATTGCCTGAAATCAANCGGCACATAAGCTTTCTCCAGTCTGCCGAACATCTTCGTATACTTGATNCGNGCGAGCATGTTGAGCACCAGATTGCCCCTGTCCGTGTGATATTTCTGTAACTCGGGAAAAAANACGTCCTCCTTCTCGTCAAACANCACGACTTCTTCAAACAGACCGCAGGCTTCGGCGCGCTCTTTCAGATTCCCGAAATCATTGGACATAGTGCTCAGCANNAACGTTGCCCTGCCNTGNCNNTCTTTNGGNANNGCCAGNTCNTTCAGGCAGGTNACATATACGTGATAGTAAGTGTGACATACNTAGATTCTTTCTTTCGTCATAATCGGTCGTTCCTCATAATTATATATTTCTTAAAATCCGTCATCGTCATTCCACCTCGACCCGGACAAGCTCCATCGCCCTTCTNCCGATCTCCATCGCTTCCTCTGCGGTTGCTCCGACGGTNATGATATGNCCGAGCCTGTCATTGCTGGATTTGGTTCCGTGCACGACATCCCCTTCTTTCTTATAAACCGCCACTTCCTCTACACCTTCCATCTGTGACAGTGCCGGATCGATCTCTATGCTCTTGATGNNGCCTTCTTTTCCCTGTATAAAATGAATGGCGGANCCCTTCTGCCACTTACGCGCAAGGTCAACTTCTCCGCCTGNGGCAAGCAGCACAGAGGCACCCACCATATCCACNCCCGTGGACAGNGGTACAAGCCGCGAAGTGATATAATCTCCCCCCAGNCTCGCCGCCAGCTCCACNATCTTGGGACCNTCGCTTGTCACCTTGATCTCGGTATGNGACGGACCGTTCTGCANCCGTATGGCAGCAATCGCCTGAANCGCCACCTGTCTGATACGCTCCTGTGTCTCTTCATCCAGCCGGCTCGGTTCGCTGTGNGCAATCTCCACNAAATANGGCGGCGGCGTAATGANTTTANCGGTNATCGTCAGGATCGTCGTCTCCCCNTCCACNGTCATCGCCTCTACACTCACTTCGGGACCGGACATGAATTCNTCCACCATGACNATNCCGTTTCTGGAATTTGCTTTGCTGTATTCNTAANTCTGCTTCAGNTCTTCCCCNCTCCGCTTCCTGNCNNCGTCAAGCGCCACCACNCCGCGGCTGCCCGCATTGTCCGCGGGTTTNACAATACATCCNCCNTGCAGCTTCTCCACNGCCGCCTGAAACTCCTCAAAATTCTGCACCNCATAATAAGCCGGAATCGGAACATGGTTTTCNTCCAANCGTTTCCGCATATNGCTCTTGATCGTGGCGCACAGCGAATCCTCANAGGACAGGTCCGGTTTCTTGCCCAGNTTNTCNTTGACGTAAGCNGCCGTTCTCACCGGTCCGTCACTGGTGGACGTAATGACTACATCCGGCTCATAGATCAGCGCCTGACGATANACTTCCTCCTGATCCAGCGTNCTGACCACCAGCTTCANGTCAGCCAGCGNAAAGCCCACCGCCTTCTCATTGTAATCCACGAGAATAACCTGATATCCCAATTCTTTCGCCTTGCGGATCGCAGGAACCTGCAGTTCGCTGGCGCCTAAGATCATCATTTTTTTCTGCTTTGTTATTTCCACCGTGTCACCATTTCTTTCTTCTTTGTCATCTCCACCTTGTCACTATTTGCAGACTGCTTTGTCATTTTCACCATGTCACTGTTTCCTTCTGCTTTGCCATTTCCACCGTGCCACTGTTTCCTTCTGCTTTGTTATTTCACATAATATATTTCCAATCCATAGGCGTCCCCTTCGCAATATCCGTTTTTGCTTTCTGTCCCAGCACCTTGTCGTAATACATCGGGTGCATACCGAAAGCCGGACGTATGGAGCGCACGTTATCTTCCGTAAAAGTCTCCCCGGCCTTAATATCCTGTACTGCAAATAAAGACCGGCTGTCTTCCCTGCTGCGCTTCTGTTTCTCCGTCAACTCATAGGTCACCCTGCCCACCGCCTTCTCCGCGATGCGGATCTCCTCTACCATCTGCTTAAATTCTGCCGGTTCCATGGAAAAAGCCGCATCTGGTCCGCCGTCCGCACGGGCCAGCGTGAGATGTTTCTCCACCATTTTCGCTCCGAGTGCCACGCCTGCAACTGCAGCCGCACATCCCATACTGTGATCGGATAATCCCGTAATACAGTCGAAAATCTGCGCCATATTCGGAATCACGCTAAGGTTCATATCCTCGTAAGGCGAAGGATAAGTTGACGTGCATTTTAACAGGATGACCTGCTCGTTGCCTTCCTCCCTGCACGCATACAGCGCACGCTCGATATCTTCCAGATAAGCAATGCCCGTTGCGATAATCACGGGCTTCCCGATTCTCGCAATCTTACGAAGCAGCGGAATGTCATTGATCTCGAAGGACGCCACCTTATACGCCGGCATATCCATCTCCTGCATAAAATCCACCGCCGTCGCATCGAAAGGAGATGAAAAGCACTCCATCCCCAGCTCCTCTGCAAGCTTCTTCAGTTTCGGCTGCCACTCCCACGGAGTGTAAGCCGTCTCGTATAGTTTATGAAGCGTCGTTCCGTCCCAAATCGTCCCCTGTGTGATCTGGAAATACTCGTTATCGCAATCGATCGTGATAGTATCCGACGTATAAGTCTGCAGCTTAACCGCATCCGCGCCCGCATCCGCCGCGGCGCGTATGATCGCCTCTGCCCTGCTGTAATCCTGCAGATGATTTGCCGATACCTCTGCAACAATATACGTTCTCTCACCCTCACCGACATACCGGTTCCCGATCCTGATTTTCCTTTCCATAATTAACCTCCATGATTCCGCTTTGCGGAATCTCAAATCATTGGGGAGAATGACCGTATTTTGGGCATTCTCCCGCGTGAGACTTAGAACTTCTAAGGCAGCAATGCTGACTTTGCGAAATCAGCCCTTGCTGTAAGCTTTAGAAGTTCTTCTCACGCTATTCACTCTGTCATCATCTGATACTTCATCTCCGCCAATTTCCAGTCCGTCAAATTGTCAATATCCTGCACTTCCGTCTCCGGCACGACGATCGGCACATAACCGTCAGGCAGATCGCCGCGGCACGCCATATATCGTTTCGTATGATAGAAATAGAACTGACCGCAGTCATGATATACCGTCTCCAGATCCTGTGAACGTTTCATGGCATTTTCCGGATAACAGTATTCCAGTCTGCCTTCCCTCACTGCCATACCCCGTTGGGGCGGAAAAGAAAAAGGCACCACCGGCATAACGCCTGATGCGTCTTCCTGCACTAAGACCCTGAATGCCTCCTTAAGTTTCTCCGCAGTGACAAACGGCGCTGTCGGATAGATACACGCCATATAGTCAAAAGTCCTGCCTCGTTTCTCATACTCGGCAAGTACCTCCATCAGAACATCATCCGTGGTGGCAAAGTCGTCAGCCGTAGCGCTGCTCCGCATAAAAGGAACGTTTGCACCCGCACTTCTCGCAATCTGCGCGATCTCTTCATCGTCGGTAGACACCATGACTTCCTCAAATAATTCCGAGGCAAGCGCCGATTCTATAGAATAGCACATGATGGGTTTCCCCAGAAAATCTTTTTTATTCTTATTTGGTATTCTTTTACTGCCGCCGCGTGCAGTGATAATTGCTATAGCGTTCATGATTATACCATGCCTTTCTTTTTTCTGTGTTATAACCGCAATATCCCAGCCGCGATTCGCTGCGCGCCGTTTCCGTCCGTCACCTCATGCAGTTTCCGCTTCATTGTCTCCCGTATATCCCCGTCTTCAAGAAGCTGCCGCAACTGCCTGCATATTTTCTCAAGACACCCATCACGGTCTGTCCGTATATCTCCCGCATAGAGCATTCGCCCGTCCTGCGCGAAGAATTCATGATCGTACTGTTGGTTGTCCGCACTGACGAAGAAAACCGTCGGCACCTGCATGGCACTCAACTCAAACAGCATCGTACCTGCCGCAGACACCGCCGCCGTACACATACTCATCAGCTGCGCCATATGCTCTACCCGCTCATGCAGACATATATTCGGATTTCCTTCAGCCAGCCTCCGCAGTTCTTCCGCATTGCGGTTAAACCCTCCGACCACTACATGAAAAACAGCCTGCCGCAACGTCTCGTCCTTCATAGCCGTGCGCAGAATTCCCGCCATTGCGTTGTACATGTCACCACCGCCCGAACTTAACAAAATATGCGGTGTTTCGTCAGAATCCTGTGGTATTTCGCCGAACTCCTCCCGAAGCGGCACATAAGATGTGCCGAGTAACAGTTTTGCTTTGCCCGCATATGCGCTTCTATATGGGAACCGCACATGATAGGCGTTGTAGTTGATGATCATATCAACCGGATATATTTCCTCAAAACAGTCGTCTATATAAATCAGTTTACACAGATCATGCAAACCCTCAAAATATTTCTCCGTTACCTGATAGGAATCTATCAGCAACTTGTCACAGCCCGCCCGCTCCAGTTCCTTGCGAAGCAGAGGTATCTCCTGCTCCATGTCATCCCATTTCGTATGGAGACAGATATATTGCAGACCAGCTTGTTCCAACATCTCACCGGCATATTCATCTGCTGTATAGAAGATAACTTTACTGCCCGCCTGCATAAGCTTTCTCGCAATCGTAATACACCGCATGACATGTCCTGTGGCGACGGTGTCGTTAGCATCCACACGTATTCCAATCAGTTGCTGCTCCTCACGCCGCTTGCTTTCAATCCTCTTCCCAGTGTCAGAACTCTGCTCACACTCTGCCTGTCCTTCGGCACCTGTGCTCTTCAACTTCTCTATCCATCTACCGTCCTTCGCATTTTTTCCGCTCTTCTCCGCCTCATATTGATCCAGAACCTCTACCACGCGTTTCATTTCCCGTGTTCCGTACCTCTGGTCTATAGGCAGCGCCAGTATATGCTCGTAGATATAACGTTCTTCCCGTGACAGAACATCTGCATTTTCTGTCCCTACCGGCCACAACGTCGGTGCATAGACACCTCGAAGCGCCAGATATTTCTGCAGATCGTCTCTATCCTCTGCATAAATCGGATAGTATAACGGTGCCGCATCCCACACACTCCCGCCGCCTGATTCGTCTCCTGATGTGCCCACCGTATCTTTATCCGTCCGCTCTCTGTCGAAAACTGGAACAATCTGCGTTCTTCCGCCTAAATGTTCATGCAAATATCTACTATTCTCTTTGCGTATGCTTTCACATTCTTTTTCATTTATCCCCGATAAAATATATGCCGTATCCTTCGACATGGCGTTAATCCCCGTATGCTCGTCCAGCCAGTTCTCCGTCTCCCGATTCTTCCGCAGATATTCCGCCTTTAATGCCTGCCTCTTCTCGTGCTCCATCTGCCCGTGCAGATACTCCCATTTATCCCGCAGCAACGCTTCCTTCTTCTGCGCAAACTCCTCATTCAGCGCAAGCTCGTCCCCCGGAATCTCTTCATCCGATGCCACAAATCCGCCATCGGGTACAGCGTACCATTTGCGCAGGCTCCCAACACAGTAGTCAGCCTCCATACCCGCATTTTCCAGATAATAAGACTGCGTTACATCCTCCATAATGCAGATGCCCTGCTTTCTCCATTCACGAAAGAAAGGCCGCGAGGATTTCCATGTATCCACTCCGTAATACGGATGAATGAAAATCAACGTCGGCCTGATCTGCCCGATCAGTTTATTCAGTTCTTCAACATCCGCTTCCAGTTTTCTGTCAAGATGATAAAAGTGCAACTCCCATCCTGCATGTTCAAAAGGGAAAAAGACCGAATCACACATGTAAGCCGGGAGCAGGCAACGTTTTAAAGCATCCGGGTGTTTCTGCTCGAAACTTTTCAGCGCCAGCGCAATCGCCTCTCTTCCGGAGGCCGTATATCTAATATACTTTTTGCTGTACTTTTCTACTTCCCCCAGATTTAAACATCCTGTTGATTCCGTCCGTGTGCCTCTTAAAAGACCAGGGTCCAACTCATATATGCTGCCGATTTCCATATCCATCCATGCTCCTTGACACAATCGTGTTTTTCAAACGTCAGTGTCACCCCTGCGCTGTGCGTGTATCCTCTTCGTCCTGCAAAATACCCTCTCCCGCAAGTAAAACTATTGGTTTTGACGAGCTTTTCTCCATCTGCGGTACGCCCACAGCAGCTTATAGTACATCATGAAAAAAAGTGTGGAACGCTGCTGCATCCGTATCAACTTCTTCTCTTCTTCATGCGTCCGCTCCTGATAATACGGATTCTGCATAAAATCCGGAAAAGTCCGCCGCATTTCCCGTCCCATCGCCCGCACAAACCCGTACTTCGTGCGGTTTACTCCTGCCATATAGGTAAAAAGTGTGTTGATATAAAATAAAAGCGTAAAACTATATTCCAGTTCCGGCTTATAGGTCTCATAATAATCATGCCGATGCGCTTCTTCCAGCATAAGACGCCCCGCCGCCATGCGGTCCTCACATCGCTTCGGCGAGATCGTGTGCACTGTTGATGTGTCGTGCTGATAGTAATAGTACATCGGTTCCTCAATATACTCGAAGCGCTTCGCAAGCACGAGATAGGAATTGCCGAGTGCATTGTCTTCATAGAAAATGTTTTCCGGAAACCAAAGCCCATTTTCCAGAATCATGGAACGCCTGAATATCTTCACCACAAGGCTGCCGCCGTCCAATATCAGGCTGCGCCTCTTCTCTGTATCCAGAATACCGCTCTGTTCTCTCTTATTATTCGGAACAATCTGACCGACCCGCATAGAATGTTCTTCCGTCAGACAGTAATCGCATCCTGCCAGATCTGCTCCCGTCTCTTCCGCTCTCTCAATCAGCTTCCGATACATGTCCGGCGTGATCCAGTCATCGCTGTCTATGAATCCGATCCAGTCGCCCTGCGCCATTTTCAGCCCGATGTTCTTCGCCCCGCCCTGATGTTTGTTCACTTCGGACTGAACCGCATGTACCTTATCCGGGAACCGGCGCTCATACTCCTGCAAAATGGCATAAGAATTATCCGTGGAACAATCATCCACGGCTATGATCTCATAATCCTCCAACGTCTGGTTGACGAGAGAATCCATACAATATTCCAGTTTTTGATCTGATGCCATATTGTATACCGGCACGATAATGCTGAGTTTCATGTATTAATATTCTCACTCTGTCTGTATGATAACATTGCAGAAACGACGACAACCTTTACATAGTCCCCGCTGTTTCCCACATGACTCTATTGTGCTGATTTTTCCCAAATATGTCAAGAGGAAGGAATCAGGTGTTTCTGCGAAAATCTTATCTACAATCCTACAAAAAGCAGTCACTTACGCTCCCAGAATTTCCGCCTGTTTTTTCTTGCTAAATCCGCCCAGCACTAAGTTATATGATTTATCCAGAAGATCTTTTAACAGATCATCCGGCACTTCTCCATCGGGCTTGACAGAGTTCCAGTGCATTTTATTCATATAATATCCCGGAACAATATCCGCATACTGCTGTCTTAAGAAATCCCCTTCATCCGGTTCGAGTTTCAGTGTTATATAATATGGTTCATCATTTTCGCCCAGACACACCGCAGCAAACATCTTGCCGCCGATCTGATAGCGAATCCAGTTCCAGTCTTTTTGAAGATCCTTCGTAACGCCTGGTTTACTTAATAGGAATTCATCGATCCATGTATATCTCATATATGATTTCTCCTTCTATATCCTCCACACCGGTCTTATACACTTGCTCTTGATACTGGCTTTATTTTAATCGCAAAAGCGTAAATTATCTCATCATCTTCTCCAGTATCTCAATCAACGATAAATCTGCCGGCAGCCACTGTACATCATACAGCTCACTCTTCGTAAGCCATCTTGCAGCTTCTGCCTCTTTGAGAACAAGACTGCCTGAATTCACTTTTGCTAAGAAGCAGTCCATCGAAAGGTGAAATGTCGGATAATCGTATTCGATGGTATGTATCAAACTGCCCACTTCAATATCGGTGTCTAATTCTTCCCGAATTTCCCTTACCAGTGCCTCTTCCGGTGATTCTCCTGCTTCAATCTTGCCGCCAGGAAATTCCCATTGCCCTTTAAATTCTCCGTATCCTCTGGCTGTCGCAAAAATCTTCGATGGATTTTCCATGTTGTCACAGATAATTGCCGCTACTACTCGTATTGTTTTCATACTGCATTTCCCTCGATTGTTATTCCACTTTGCAGATAACGAAGCAGATCATCCCGCACTGGGTGCTGCATCTTAACCTGCACTTTTGAAATAGCTTCTTTCTTCCCTTTATTATTTTCTTTCTGTGCCTCTTCGACATGCACGATCTCAAACTGTCCCATGTAATAAAAATTGCTTTCCGCATCGCTCTTTTTGACAAGCAAGTGCTTACGTTTTGCAGTGATCACTTCCTGCATATAAGAGCTGTTAACGCCTTTACCAATCTGGGAATCCCAGCGGAAAATCATATTGTCGTCAAACACATCTGCATAATCGGGCTTGCCATCTACATAATTCTTATCATCAGCAGCCTGTTCCTTATGATATGTGACGAAAATAAAAACATCATCATCTATACGTTTCATTCCATACATGGTTGATGACAAGTCTTTTCCACAATTCATGAGCAGACTCACATCTCTTCTCGAGTATTTCTCATATATGACAAATGGAATTTCATCACTTTCTCCCACCCTGTACTTGTCCTCGTACCGCCTTAATCCCACTGTTACAATATCATCGATCTGCTCATAAAATTCCTTATGTGCAAGACGATTGGTAAAACTATTCATCCTGCTAATATTTCTCTTTTCATCATAATCGAGTACATCTATATGACAAAACTTCTGATACTCGTCCTCGTTACTTACAAAATGCCCTTGTAACACTTCAATTGCATTCTTAACATACTGCAATTTAAAATCATATCCGTATTTTTGTCTAAATTCTTCCTGTAAGTTCTCAATAGAAATACTTTCGTTCATCACAATCGATCTTAAAATCTCCAGTTCATATGGACGTGCACCACTTAGGATTGTCTTAGATAAATATTCTAAAGTCAATTTCTCCTGATCTGTTAAGGAACATACATAAGTGCCCTTTTCCATTGCTTCAAGAAACGCATAGTAAGTCTTATATTCTTTTATAATAACGAGCGGATCTACTTCCCCATTTTCGTAAAAATCCAGTAGATATGGTGTTCGTCCAATCCTGTTTTTAAGCGTTGCATAACTATTCTTGATAATTGTCCTTATACCACGAATTTTATCAATAGATTTAAATATCTTTTCTTTTGCCACCTCATCAAAATGTATGGTCGAAATACCCGGAATCGTACTATTTCCGCTAATCACATATCTTCTGATAGTATCCGCATTATATGTACGGTCTCCCGACAGCGCAACCGGAATCATAAAATTATTCGTATAATTGCCGATAAAATCTAAAACTACGAGATATTCCTTGCCTTCCGCCTTACGAAGACCTCGCCCCAACTGCTGAATGAATACAATTGGTGATTCTGTCGGACGCAGCATAATAACCTGATTAACCTCTACAATATCAACACCTTCATTTAAAATCTCAACTGAAAAGATATAGTCTAAAGGCTGCCTATCTTCTGTTGCGTCACTCTCGTCCATCGCCAGCCGCTCAAAAGCTTCTGCACGTTCTTCCTCCGCAGCGTCACCGTTTAGTGCTATCGTTCTGTAACCCAGCTCATTAAATTTATTAGATAACTCTTTAGACTCATCGATCCTGCTGCAGAACACCAACCCTTTCACGCGTTCACCGCTATAACCATAATACTCCGCCTGCTCTACGATATGCTTTACACGCTCATCGCAAACAAGCTGATTAAAGTCTTTTGTTTCCAACTTCTGTGCCTTAAGCGTTTTATCTTTCACCATCGAAAGATCACTAATCCCAAAATAATGAAACGGGCAAAGAAGTTTTTGTTCCATCGCCTGTTGAAGTCTGATTTCATAGGCAATCTGGTGATGGAAAATCTCGTAGATATTTCTTCCCTCTTCATTATCGTCACGCTTGTCCGGAGTCGCCGTCATACCAAGCCATAACTTCGGCATAAAGTAACTCATGATCTTCTGATAGGAATTGGCAGAACTATGATGCGCCTCATCCAGAATAATGCAGTCAAAATCTGCTGGTTTATATTTTATGAGATGTTCCTCTCTGTTTAACGTCTGAACAGTCGCAAACACATAATCCTTATCGTACTCATGATATCCCGCACCGACAAGTCCCATAGACACATTACTTCCGAATACTCTTTCGTACGACCGTTTTGTCTGCCTCGCAAGTTGTCCTCTGTGGACCAGAAAGAGTACTCGTTTAAATTCAAGTTCACGCATAGCAAATGCCGAAGCATAGGTTTTTCCCGTACCCGTAGCGGATATCAGTAAAGCCCTCTCCTCTCCGGTTGCTAAAATTTTTCTCAGACTATTGATAAACCCAATTTGCATATCGTTGGGCTTTAACTTGTATTTCTCTATAGAAGGTATTAATTCTTGTTTGGCTATTTCCCGTTGCTTCTTTATAATCCGATAACGTTCTTGGTAGGCTTCAAAAAAATCATCATATTCCAACGCATGAACTGATCCCCACAACTGAATAAATTCCTCTATCAGTTCTCCGGTAACCTCACCCTGCTCGGTAGATACAATCTTTGTATTCCATTCCATATTGCTGGTAAGAGCGGCCCCTGTCATATTAGAACTACCAATAATAATGCGGTATATCTCTTCCTTTTTGAAAATATATCCTTTTGTGTGAAAATCAGTATCCGCTGCCTCTACATCATACATCTTCAGTGTGATATTTTTTAAATCATGTAGCTTCTCTAACGCTGCCGGTTCACTAAAGTTCAAATAATTAGTTGTGAGAATCTCGCCAGGAATTCCTCTATTTTCCAGTTCCTTGAGTGTCTGCAAAAGAGGTGTGATTCCGCCCATTGTAATAAATGCAACGCTGATCTGAAAATGATCACATGCTAAAAGCTCATCCTCAATATAAGACAATACCTTTTTACCCTCTTTGTAATTATTGGAGACAAACTGAGGTCTGTAGGATATGTTTGAAGCGACACTGCCGTCTATATATGCTGTTGTATAGCCGCTGTAAAGTTCATTGATAATGCTTTTGTTCATTGTGTCTTTAGCCTTTTTTACCTTCGTTTATTATATACGATTCCTCTGTGATCACGCTTAATGCATTTTGAAACTGTTTCTATAATATTACCATACAAAAAAATTTTTTCCTATAAAAAACGAAAAGTGATTGTTTGTGAAAGTAACCGTGTTGCAGGGTGGCGTTGATCTCTATATTACTTACATTCGCTTTTACGTTTTGTAAGTAGCTGTACATAAAAAACCACCCCAAAACTTTGACTGGTCGCGGGGTGGATTTTCTATCTCATTTTTAATCGGTCAACCAACCTTGTGTGCGGTTGTTCCTTTTTGTTTTTCTAATATAGCACATCTTCAATATCTTTACAATAATCGAAATTCATTAGCTTCTAACAGCGAAAATTTTCGTCACGCTAATACTTGCAATGATACTACAACATCCTCCCACGTATAATCTTTCGCCCTTACAACAATCACATTCTCCCTAAAAATCTCATCAATAATCCGACGTTCTAAATTCCTTCTATGCTCTAAATGCACCAACAGCCCTTCCAATCCCGTCAGTGCATGCGCCTTCCCGCAAGGTGATTCTTCCAAATACCTGATCATCAACGGGAACCACAATTCATTGCCCTGATCGTCAGATCTCTCTTTTCTGATCACATCAATTCCGCCCGATATATCTTCCACATCCAAATAGATAATTTTATATTTTTTATTACCCAGTATATTCTTTAGCCTTTTATAAAAATCCAAAATTTCCTCATCACTCATCATGAGATACAGTATCTGATTCTCGATAATGTTCTGAAATATGGAGCACTCAAAAATCTGTCCTTCCCCATCCCATCTCTGGAAGCGTTTAAAAATCACTTTTTCAAAAGACTCTCTGTCCAAATTTCCGTTATAGATCTCAAACTTCTCCAAGTTCTTATGAAAATTCGGAATATCCGTTAATATCTGCGTGTAGCAAATAATCTTGCGATCTCCCTCAGTGAACGTTTTCGCTTTGATTTCTTCTCTGATCGATGGATAATCACTTAACACATGATGATACTGTTCTTCCGTGACGTAGGCACACCATGCCAGTTCCACAGGAGAATAATCACCTTCACGAAAAACTTTGTAATCACTCAGATACTCGGAAAGACGTTGTACAAAAGTAGACTTGCCTGCACCTTGCAGACCTTCTATAAAATAGTTAGTTCTTTTCATCAGGCTATTCCTTTTATTTTCCATTTACTCTTCATAATGCCCCTTGCAAGAAACAATATCATGTTCTATCCCTTTTCCGGCATTGAGAGCTTCCACGCCTCTTCGCAAATGCGCCATATTGCTTTCTGAATAAAACGGATCAACAGATACATCAAACGGAATTCTCTTTTCCCTCGTCATTTTTTTCGCAAATATAGTAATTGCAGTAGTCATATTCATTCCAAGCTCCTGACAAGTCTGCTCCATACTCCTTTTTAACTCTTCGTCCATACGGATATTTACTAATGTCTGTGCCATAATAACACTCCCTTTCATATTCTTGTCTATACACTACCACACTGTAAAGACAATATCAATATATTATCTTTATACTATTTTATAAAAATTATACGTACAGTGATATTGTTCAATTTGAAACAAACCATTTACATAACTATCTTTGCAAAACAAGAACTTCATATAAACAGTAATAGAAATCCGATAAACACTATATACCCCGAATACATAAGATAAAGGATGCCACTTTTCATGACATCCTCTATCACATTCTATTATCTGCTCATCATCCGTTCATAGTCTGCAGATTTTCTTGTCTAATTCTTCACCCCATCAATCCAGAACCCATAATCAATATCTTTCTCCGCACTGATATGGTACGGTGCTTCCACGTCTGCACCCCAGCTGTTAATACCGCCCACGCCTCTCACTGCGCCCAGCACAGTCAGCACCGTTCTTCGCGGCAGCGGCAGCTCCTCCTGATGGGTCGCGTTCTCCAGTTCCATGGAGGTATACGGAATACAGGCAAAGGCGATATCGCTGCCATCCTCCGCACGCACACGGATTGCGCTTTCTTTTACTTCCTTGTCAGAATTATTAAGCGTTGTACTGCGGTATACCTCCACCCACTTCGTCTGCATATGCACATTACAATCCTGCGGCACCAGATACGGCGTCACAGGCAGCCCTTCTATCTCATAGACGCCGGGAACCCCGCCCGCCATCCGGTCGGGATATGTCTCTCCCGATAAGCCTTCATAACGATATCTGTCCGCACAGGTAGGCATAATAAACCGCATACCGAACACCGGCAGCTCCGGCAGTCCCTCTTTACCCGCGTAATGCACACGCACATGGATATCTCCGCCGGCATACACTTCATAAGACACCGTAACCTGCGTCTCAGGTACGGTGATCATCTCATACACAAAAGTAACCGATGCACGATCCGCTTCCACCGCACCGCCGTAAACATTGTTTGCAGGGGCCATCGGCACTGTAACCGGCTGGTCATCTATCGAAACCATGATTCCCACACATTTGATAAAGCAGTCCGCGCCGATCCACATACCGCTCTTTAATGCAAATCCGCAACCTCTGTCATTATCCGTAAGCGCCCTCCAGAAAGTCGGTTTCGGCGCTCTGTACAGCCATTCTTTGCCGTTCTGCACAAGAGACTCCATACCCGCTCTTTCACCGGAAAAAATATAGGAAAATCCGTCCCCTCGCATACCGATCGTGGCGTCGCCCACGATCACCTGTAATTTATTCGTGCAATCCATAGTAATATTTCACCTCCTGTATAGCCGGTTTCTCCGTCCTGTCCGCAAACACGATACCATTACCGGAAAATTCATAATTACTCGGCCTGTCATCGAAATCCCCGCCGTAGCATAGCACCTTATTTCCTGTCACTTTATCCTGCGCATAAACNGCCTGATCNATANAATCCCATATNAATCCGCCCTGATACATCTCGAAACGNTCCANCAGATCAATATACGACTTCATGCCTCCGATGGAATTCCCCATNTCATGCATATATTCACACAGGATAAAAGGCTTCTTCGGCTCGTTTTCCAGATATTCCACAATCTCGTCAGGGGTTGCATACATNCGGCTTTCCACCTCGGACACAGTGTCCTCGTAAGCACGGTCATANATCACGCCTTCATAGTGAACCAGCCTGCTGCTGTCCTTNTCCTTGAAAAATGCCTGCATCGCCTCAATATTGTCTCCTACATAAGACTCNTTNCCCAGCGACCAGAACAGGATCGACGGATGATTCTTAAAAGTCTCAAAGTTAGTCCTCGCCCTGTCTANCACTACNTCTTTCCATTCNGGCACNCTGCCCGGCACATTCCACGACGGCTCCGGAATAAATTTCTGCCATGANCCATGACTCTCCAGATTTGTCTCCGACATCATATAGATACCGTTNCGGTCGCACAGATCATACCATGCGATCTGATCNGGATAATGGCAGGTACGCACGGCATTGATATGATTGCGCTTAAANCACTCGATATCCCACTCCATATCCTGCATCGTAATGCATCTGCCGCCCTCAGCACTCCACTCATGACGATTCACGCCATTGATNATCAGTCTTCTGCCGTTAAAAAGAATGACCTTATCCTTAATCTCAATACGNCGGAACCCTATGTCNCAGGAAGCCGCTTCCGNCACGTTNCCCTGCTTGTCTTCCAGAAGNACGATCAGCTNATANAGATANGGATTCTTATTCTCCCANAGCANAACCTCCTTCACAGGTTCAAAAGNAACCTTAACTTCAGACGCNGCCGCTGCGTTCTGCTCCTCTATAACNTGTCCGTCCTGATCTTTCAGAATGATTCTTACCCTGCCTTCCGCCTCAGCATCNTCCGACGATATCTGCAGCTGTACGTCTAAGTTCCCCGTACGCAGNTCTTCCGTCAGACAAGGTTTCGCCCACACATCTTCCACNTGCAGCNTNGGCTTCGCATACANNACNACATCCCGATAGATTCCCGANAACCGGAAAAAGTCCTGATCCTCCAGATAAGCCGCGGTACTGTTCTTGTACACTTCCACCGCAAGCAAATTATTTTCATCTTTAATATAAGGCGTCANGTCAAACTCAGACGGTGTAAAACTGTCTTCTGCATAGCCGACNAACTGACCGTTCAGCCATACATAAACCGCCTGTTCCGCACCCTCAAACCTNATGCAGACNCTTTTACCCCGAAGTCCCTCANCCAAATCAAAAACTTTTCGGTANGAGCCCACNGGATTATAGTCNGCCTCACTGAACGAACCCGCTTCCGTCCTGTCCGCTCCCANNGCATACGCCGGNCGGCGGTACACCTTNCCCTCCCACGGGTACANNGTATTGATGTAATGTATCTTATCATANCCCGCCATCTCAATATGGCANGGAACCTGTATCTCNCCGAATCCCTCTGCATTATAATCCGTCTTNTAGAAATCNTCCGGACGCGNCTGCGGATTCACAGAATACGCAAACTGCCATACCCCATTCAAAGACTGNCAAAGCGAACTCTCCTTNNGCTNCAATTCTTCTTCANTTCCGTAAATCTTATGATCACTGTGTGCCGGAAGCTGACCCACACGAAACACCTGCGGATCATCCAGCCANTTAATATCAGGCTGCATATATAGTCCTCCTCTCATTTTTCTATAANCAGAGGGCGTTTGCGCTATTATGCAATCCGCCCTCATGCTACAACTNAATTACTATCGGCTCACTCAGCCCACAGAGAATGCCCGCTGCAAGCGGCATTCTCGTAGACATGACTTAGTTATACTTAGACGCCGTCTTTTGGCGTCTTAGTATAACTTCATGTCTTATTATTTNACTGCACCNGTAATACCTTCNGCAAANGCATTCTGCAGNCAGAAGAATACGATNGCCGTAGGCAGCGTACAGATCAATACNGCNANCATCAGCATACCATAATCCGTCACATACCCCTGTGTCANGTTTGCAACTACCATCGGCATCGTCTGGCTGTTGGCATCCGTCATGATTACCTTCGGCCACAGNTANCTGTTCCATGCATTCATAAATGTAATNGTCATAGCCGCCGCATAAGTGGAGCGCATCGTCGGTATAAACATCTGGAAGAAAATACGCAGTTCAGAAAGACCNTCGATTCTCGCCGCTTCCATGATATCATGCGGNAANGACCTNGCACTCTGNCNGAACATCATNATCAGGAACGGTGTNGAAACNGTNGGAAGNATAAANCCGATCGTCGTATTNAACCATCCTGCCTTAGAAAACATCTGGAACAACGGGATCATCGTNGCAACGAAAGGCACCATCATCGCCAGAAGGATAANNCTCATAACNGTATCCTTCCCTTTATCATGATAGATCTCGAACCCGAAACCTGCCAGNGANCTGACNACAAGTGANACCAANGTNAGNATAATCGCATANTTAAANGAATTNCCNAGNGCTCTTCCTATATTCTGATTCCCTAAAAGATTNTTAAANTTCTNTATAAAATANGTTCCNGGNATCANACGNCCNCTNACNACCTCCGCNCTNTTATTCGTCGNTGCACANANCATCCANTACAGCGGNAAAACAGAGATAAAGGANACAATACACAAAAACAGATACATACCAAATTTCTTACCTTTAGTCACGTTTATCACCTACTTTCATCTGCAGGAATGCCAAGATNGCAACCAGAATCAAAATTAAGAAGGACATTGCCGCCGCATATCCGAAGTTCGGCACATACTTAAANGACATATTGTATATGTANTGCGACATAGTAATCGAAGCATTCGCCGGACCGCCGTCTGTCAGGTTAACAGACTCATCGAACAACTGCAGCGTACCATTGGTGGACATGATCGCTGTCAACAGGATCGTCGGTTTAAGGAGCGGCACCGTGATCTTAAAGAATGTCTGAACCGCCGACGCACCGTCAATCTTAGCTGCCTCGTAAACAGAATATTCAATATTCTGTAATCCCGACAGGTAGAATACCATGTTATATCCTGTCCACCGCCAAAGAAGTGCGATGATAATAACAATTCTTGCACTCCACGTATTCGTCAGGAATGCATAAGGCTGATCCAATATTCCTAAGTTAACCAATATCAGATTGATAATACCATTGTTGGCAAACAGGGAACGGAAAATAACCGCATATGCTACCAGTGACGTAGCACAGGGCAGGAAGATCATCGTACGAAAAATTCCCTTAAATCTAAGTTGTTTATTGTTCAGTATTGAAGCAAGGATCAAAGCGAAAATCAACATGATCGGAACCTGAATGATCAAATAGAAAAATGTATTTTTAATGGACTGGATAAATACCGCGTCCTTGAACATTCGAGTATAATTCATGATGCCGCACCACTCCATCTTCGCACCGACACCGGTCTTAAAAGATAAAAGCAGCGCTCTAAACATCGGAACGAAACTCATAAAGAGTATCAAAAGTGCACCGGGCGCAAGGAACGCCCATCCTGTCAAATTATGTTTTTTGCTAAGTGTCATTTTTTTAGATGGCTTACCCAAGAAACTCCCTCCTTCTCTGTCTTTGGAGAAAAAAAGGGGAACAGCCTGTTAAAACTATTCCCCTATATCTTATCTGTACTTCCGCCATGCCCATTCGCAAAACGCCGCTGCATGGCTTAATGCTACTGTCCCATGTTGAAGTTTACAGTATCTGCTGCTGTCTGCATTTCTGCGTCAATGTCAGCGCCGTTGATGTAGTTCGTGATTGCCGTTGCAACAGCGTCACGTCCTTCGTAGTAGTAAACGCCTGTGATGTTGGACGGTACCTTAGTAGAGAAGTCAACAATCTTAGCGGATACTGCGTCGCCGCCAAAGAACTCGTTCGGCTCGCCGTATGCACTGGAATCACCAGCCGGAGCCCATGTTGCCAGAGCGCCGCTCGGAAGAATGTTATCGTACAGCTCTGTACTTCCTGCAAATGTGCTTGCAAGGAAATCAAATGCTAATGCCTGATTCTGGCAGCTCGTTGTTACAGCCCATGAAGAACCACCGTTGTTGGAGTAGTTAGTTGCATTTGCTGCACCTACGAGGCTGGGCATATTGGTCAGCGCCCAGTTACCTGCCTGATCCTCTGCTGTCTGGATGGAAGCCATGATCCAGCATCCGTTGATCGTACCTGCTACGTCGCCGCTTACGAGAGAGCCTACATACTCATCCCAGCTGTTTACCTCGATCAATACGCCAGCATCTTTCAGCTTCTTGTATGTCTCCATAACAACCTTCAATGTGTCATTGCCTACGATATTTGCTGTTCCGTCCTCGTTAAAGAGAGAAGAACCTGCGGACTGCATCATCATCATGATCAGGTCACATTCTCCTGCCTGCATGGAGATGAGGGGCTTGCCTGTTGCTTCCAGTACCTTCTGTCCGTTCTCAAGATACTGATCAAATGTGATATCTGTGAAATCATCAATTGTCAGACCTGCCTGCTCCAGATAATCTGTACGATAGCATGCAACTACTGCACCGTTATCAAAAGGAACACCGTAATTCTTGCCGTCGATTACAGAGTAAGCAACCTTACCTGCTGCAAATTGTGAGAAATCAACTCCGCTGTTTGTCAAGTCAGCGCAAACATCCGGGAAGCTGATAACGTTCTTCTGGAACGCATTATCCTGCATAAGGAAAATGTCAGGCAGTGTGCTCAGATCTCCGGAAGTAGCTGCCGTGGTAACTTTAGTCTGAACATCTTCCCAAGGTGTCTCGACCACGTTCAGTTTGAAGTTCGGATGATCTTTCTGATATACCTTCTCTGCCTCATACATTGCGTTCATGTTGAATGCCGGATCCCAGCACCATACTGTCAGCGTCTCTTCTCCGTCTGCTGCAGGTGCCGCTGCATCATCTGCTGCGGGTGCTTCCGAGTCATCTGCTGCGCTGTCTGCCGCAGGTGCTGATCCACCATCTGTCGATGCCGCGCCGTCATTACCGCCACATCCTACCAATGAAAGAATCATGGTAGTTGCCATTAAAGCTGCCAAAATCTTTCTTTTCATTTTAGTTTCCTCCCATTCGTTGTCGGTAGCATTAAATACTACCTTGCTTTGTGCACATTGTGCATTAGCTTGTTTCTTTATTTCTCAATCGCCGGAGGCGTTTCGTCAATTTGTATAACTATATGCCCCTTTTTGATTGATTATGTATGCATTATAACTCTACAGCACTTTCGTATGTTGTTATCAAAAATCAAAAAAGAGGCAAATTCAACCATGAATTTGTCTCTTAAACGTTTACGTTATTGTATTTATCATAATTCTTAGAAACATACTTTTTTTATTAAAAAGGCAGAAACTACCATCCTTTATAGGCAGAAATTTTATAGTTGAGCAGTTTACCTTCATAGTTCTCCGGATGAATCTTCCACTGATACGGCGTGATCCCCAGAATCTTCTTAAAATTACGATTGAAAGTAGAGACCGATTGAAACCCGCACTTCTGGGCTACCAGTTCCATGCTGTCCGCCGATTTCTTCATGAGCTCACACGCCATCTGTATCCGCACCAAATTCACGTAATCAGACGGCGTCATATTCATGATCTGCTGAAAAATCCGCCTGAAATGTGTCTCTGACATGTGACTGACCGCCGCCAGCTCACCAACCGTCAGTTCCTCCGCGTAATGCTTACTGATATGGTGCAGTGCAAAGGAAACTCTGGATACACCGCTGCTCTGCTTGCGCACTTTGCCAGGAACCTTATGGTTCATCCTAGCAATGTTCATAAGCAGCGACTGCAGCATTCCCGACACACTCTCAACATAGAATTCCTTCTTATACCGCATTTCTTCCATAATAGCACGAATCAGCGCCGCTGTCTCGGGATAGCTGCTTACTTTCACTGCCCATGCACGATTATTAATCAGGGATGACAGATCCTCCGCATAGATGGGATTGTCCCTATGGACATCGCGAAGAAAAGCGTCCACATCAATAAAGAGAAACTCCCAACGGTTTACGGAGAAGTTCTCGCTCTCCGTATTATGCGGAAAATTCCTCGGAATTACAGTAAAAATATCAGAGGAATAGAATATCTCTTCTTCATCCAGAATCACTTCACCCGCACCATCATAGCAGAACCCGATCTCCATATAATTATGGAAATGCAGGCATTCCACACCGTCCCCATAAGGACGCGCCCACGTCTCTCCCAGCAACGCAAGACACGGCTCATTCTGCGGAATCTCATAATAGCGAAACTGTAATTGTTTTTTCTTTCTATTTACGCCATTCATAGTAGATGCACCTCTGCTTTCGGTCTGTCCGCCGCGATTCTGTTCCTCATTCCTGCATTTTTTACTGCGATGCAGCCTGTTCGGATCTCGAATGTACTTTACGTCTCCGCCATACACAGTAAAGAATCGTCAGCGCAGAGACCAGATTGGCCGCAATAAATATGGGATTAGGGCCGTAACGCACACGAATCGTATGCTCTATGCCGTCACCCTGCACCGCAAAACGCATTCTGGCACCGTCTCCCCGCCCGATCTCAAGTCGGTTCCCATTCTCATCGTTTGCCCGATATCCCGAATAATCCTGAATCGGCAGTTCTATATAGCCGCCTTCCTCCGTTGCCGTGTACACTACCGCGGCCTGCGTACCCTTTTTCTGATATTGTCTGACCGCTATCGCATTCAGATCGGAAGTAATCACGCTGTTCGTCAACGACTCCTCCGTCGCACCGGCAAGCCTCCACTCATGCGGATAAAACAGCCCTACGCTCGTTCCCAGTTTGCTCTCATGTCCCTTGGAAGCCACCGCTTCTGCGTTATCATACGGCATATGACTATTATCTGCCGGAACCGAAATGATAATCAGAAGATTTAATCCTACCAGCATGGCAAATATAAAATTGCGGTACGGCCGTAAGATCCGTGACCGTTCCAGTCCGATCGCTCCCACGAAGAGGAAACAGGCGGATGCCGGTCCCAAGAAACGCCACGGAAACTGAATCATTGTAGCAATATTCTCAAACAGGGCATTGTCCAGCAGTCTCCTGCTGGGAAAATATCCGGTGGTCATATAGGCAAGCAGCACCCCAAGCATAAACAAATATAACACGTATCCATCTTCATCTGTCTTCTTTTGATCCCGCTCACATATAATGCGGATCACACCGATCCCTACACAGCCCAGAAGCGCAAGTCCGAACGAAAAGTACTGTTTGTTGTACAGACTGAGACTCTGGGTAAAGTTGGACGGGTTGATTGACTGTTCAAAATAACCGCTCCATCTGAGCACATCGGTACTCAGATCCTTCTCAAAATAATAGAATACGAACGGCACCAGATACCACATATTTAAGAGTAAAAACATCCCTGCCGCTTTACCGACCTCAATATACCTACGCTCTCTAACAATGCGCACACAGTAGACCAATGCCGTGATCACACAGATCACTGCCGCAAACGCAACGCTTAAAATATGGCTCTGCAATATGCCGCTGACACCGATCACAAGATAATACCATTTCTGCCTCTCACCCAGTATGATATGGTAGAGCCCAGCAATCACCAACGGCCAGAAGGTTAAGGCTAAGATCTCCCCCAAGTCCCCTCTGGAAAAAATGTTGGTAAACCGGTAGGGCATAAGCGTATATAGCACCACCGCCAGGATCACGCTGCGGCGCGATTTACACATGGATTTCACGGCTGCATAAGCACAGATTGCGGAACCGAGATTCGCCAGAAAAATCAATGTTTTATAAGACAGTCCCAGCGACACGCGGCAAATCCTTAAGAAAGCGCCGATATACAAGAACAGATACGGATACATGGCATTCATATAGCCATTGCCCTGCATGCCTTCCGGCAGAATATTGACCGGAATCTGTCCGTCCAGAATGCCGTCTTTTAACCCCTCTATACGCGCCAGATGATAACACAGATCATCTCCGTTATAGAGGTATGTCTGCATCATCGGCGTCGTTGCCAGAAGCGCCACACCCAGTATCACACAAAAGTCCGTAAGCCTCTCCTGCGTCAGATGCGCTCTGTCCCGTACCACATACAGCCAAATAATCAGACTGCATGCCAGAAACAACACCATAAAGAAATAAGTATCCGTATAGAACACCGTATGCGGAGACAGGCTTAGCTGCTTAACCGTCAACGAACCCGTGCCGCCGTAATTGATCTGCAACCGAATCTGCTTGGCATCTTTAGAAAGGGTAAAATCCGCAGTGATCTTCGACTGCCGGGGATCAAGCGGCCATGCAGCTACTTTGCTGTTCTGTTCCCACAGCTCTAAGACCGAATCTTCTTCCTCCGCCTGATAAACCATTTGTGCGGTGTAACTGCCCTTGTTCAGAACATATTCCGGCGTATATGCCACAATCCCGTTCATCGCCACCGTCTCCCGCACGACAAGCCCGTAATCCGAATCGATTAGGCCGACAGAATGATTCAGTTCTGATCCCAGATACTCAAACGGACGGCTGCCCTCGTCACCCAGCCACAATAGCAACGTAACAAAGCATACAATTACGATATAGATTATTTTTGTCTTAGTCGGTATTTCTCTTGTCTGCATTTCCATTTCCTTTTCGCCGCCCGCTCTGTTCTGCGTCCGTGCTCTTTTACATCCTCTTATTCTTTCGCATAGTAGACCGCTATTTTAGTCACAGCCTCTATGACACTCTCCACATCCTCGTCTGTCATGGCATAGTAGAGGGGCAGAGATATGATCTCCTCGTATAGCTTCTCAGCATTAGGACACAACCCTCTCCGATACCCGAGTTTCTCATAATATGGAAAATAATATGTGGGTATATAATGCACATTACAGCACACATTTTCTGCCGCCAGCGCATCGAAGAACTGTCTCCTGTCGATGCGAAGTTTCTCCGGCACGATCCGCAGGATGTACAAGTGTCTCGTAGTGTCCGACTCAGGAATCTCCCGTTGTACAAACAGAGACGGCAGTTTCGCAAACGCCTCATTATACCGCTCCACAATCTCTTTTCTTCTCTTACTGAACATAGGCAGCTTGTCGAGCTGACTGATAATAAGCGCCGCCTGAATATCCGTCATACGATAATTATATCCTAAATCCACCTGCTCATAATACCACGGTCCGTCCGGTTCATGTGCCATCAGGTCGGTGTTGCGCGTAATGCCATGAGCCCGATAGAGCAACAGCTTCTGATACAACGTCTCATCGTTTGTCAGCACTGCCCCGCCCTCTCCGCCGGTGACCGTCTTCACCGGATGGAAACTAAACGTGGTCATATCGGAAATCGAACCGTTCGCCTGCCCCCGATATTTTGTGCCGATTACATGGGCTCCGTCCTCAATTAGTACCAGATTATGCTCTCTGCATATTTTTCTGATCGGATCAAGCGCCACAGACTGTCCCGTATAGTCTACCACGACCACAGCTTTCGTCCGCTCCGTAATCGCTTCCTCCACCTTCTGCGGATCAATATTATATGTCTCCGGATCAATGTCTGCAAATACCGGTCTGGCACCGCAGTACAGCACACAGTTGGCAGAGGCCGCAAACGTAATCGGCGTCGTGATCACTTCATCGCCTTCGCCTACACCCGCCGCGAGCGCCGATATATGAAGCGCCGCCGTTCCGTTGCTGCACACCACGGCATATTTTGCGCCGGTCAGACGGCACAGCTTGTCTTCCAGTTCCTTGATCTTCGGTCCGCATGTCAGGTCACCGTAGCGCAGAACCTCCACCACGGCTTCCACATCTGCATCATCTATATATTGATGCCCATAGAATATCTTCGTCTCTCTGGCGGGTGTTCCGCCCTCGATTGCCGGTATATCGGAATTATTCATTTTCGACTGCTCCATGCCTGCTTCCACTCCTTTTTCAAACAACAAGTCATATTCTCATTTCAGGATACCGCTATGCCGACAGTTTCCAAAAAGGACATGCACTCAACATGCATGTCCTTTTTCATTCATTACCGTTCACACTATGACCAATAATATTGATCCGCCCGCATGCTCTTCAATCAAGTACGTCTATTTCTCTAACTCAACATCCTTCAATAGTTCCCTAATATCCTCCACAGACAGCCACTCTGTATTCGTCCCGGAACTGTAAGAAAATCCTTCTTCTACCTTCTTACCGCTGGGTGCAAACTGCTGTCTGTCATTCCATATCATCTGCGGATAAACAATAAAGTGCTTGTCATACTCATAAGTCGTATGAGAATCCTCTGTCGTCACCATGATCTCATGCAGCTTCTCTCCGGGACGAATCCCTGTCTCTTTAATGGTACAGCCCGGAAGCATCGCTTCCGCCAGATCGGTAACCTTGAAGGACGGTATCTTGCTGATAAATGTCTCGCCGCCTTTTGCCTCCGCTAACGCCTTGATCACCAGCTCCACTCCCTGAGTCAGGCTGATCCAGAATCGTGTCATACGCACATCAGTCACCGGCATCTCGGTTTTACCTTCTTTAATTAATTTATTGAAAAAAGGAATGACCGAACCGCGGCTGCCTGCCACATTGCCATAACGCACTATGGAGAAATTAATATCCTTCGCCCCCGCATAGGCATTGGCCGCCACGAATAGTTTGTCCGACACCAGCTTCGTGCCGCCGTACAGATTAACGGGATTAACCGCCTTATCCGTAGACAGCGCCACCACTCTGCTCACGCCGCAGTCAAGCGCTGCGTCGATCACATTCATTGCGCCGTGTATATTGGTCTTGATCGCCTCATTCGGATTGTACTCACAGGCAGGAACCTGCTTAAGTGCCGCCGCATGAATGATATAATCCACACCCTCGCAGGCCCTCTTTAAGCGCTCCACATCCCTCACGTCTCCGATAAAAAAGCGAAGTTTGCTTTCGTATTCCCTGAACTCGTCCGCCATAATCCACTGTTTGAACTCATCTCTGGAATAAATGATGATCTTCTTCGGCTCATAATGCGTCAGCACGTATCTCGTAAAGCATTTGCCAAACGAACCGGTTCCGCCTGTAATCAATATCGTTTTATTGTTTAACATGAGTTTCCCTCCGTCTTTTTCTCTAATCATCCTGAAAACATGGCTTTTACATCGTCCTTAAGTATAGCATAGGGGGAAAATGTTTGCAATCGTTAGCAAATAACACTATGTATTTTCCTATCTACTTACGGTTTTTCTGCAAGTTCTTCCATGTGCATAACTGTACCGTGCACCACTCTCGTAAAATATTTTGGCGGAAACATTTTCACGGGGCCTACTTCCCCACAAAAAAAGACAGCCCGGTCGGACTGTCTTCGCTTTACTATAAACTGCTTATTTGATTATCATGCCAAGCATGTATAATATTTCCGTCAATTCTTCCAGTACTTTTCTGTCATTTCCTCCGCTTGATCTGCATACTCCGGAAATATGTTTCGGAGTTTATCTACCGCGTTCTCTTTCGTGTCATGGTATTCCTGAAACATTTTAATGAATGCTTTCATATTTTTTTCTATTATTTCTTTTGTCACTTCTTCGGTAACTGTCTCTGTTACTTCTTTTGTAACCGCTTCTGTTACCTCTTTCGTTACTTCCTTCGTGATCGCCTCAGTCACTTCCTCCCTGACTTCCTTTGTTACTTCCTCCCTCATATCTTCCCTAATATCTTCCGAAATAATGTCAATCCAGTCTCCCAGTGTCATATATCCCGCCTCCACTTCCGGTAGATTCTTTACCTTCATCACATAAGAATCCATCTTTCTCGTTGCCTCATCAACCGCATTTTTGCTATCACTATTTTGTATATATGTTAACATATTTTTTATTGCCTGGCTACCACCTTTCCCTATCTTCCAATATAAAACACATCACAATACTTCTCCGCAAACACATACTGCGGCTGACAGTTCGCCAACACCTCATTCTTCCCGCAGAGCTCCGCAAGCTGCTCCCCCGCGTGCTCCATTTTAGGCAGATACACCACCAGTGAATGCGCATTTCGAATCTTATCATCCACCAATGCCTCTGCATGATCCACAGCAGCAAAATATATTTCCGGATACTCCAGCAGTTCATTCGTCACATCCCAGATACACCATTCCTCACCGGGCTGATACAGATACACGACAGGCGTATTCTCCGCCGCCCACTGTTTCGCGTATGCGGTCTGTTCCCGGTCCTCCGGATAGAGAAACACCACGTCCTCTCTCCAATATGCCAGCACGAGCATTACAAGACAAAAGACCACAGCAGCCTTTTCCGTGATCCCTCTGTATCTAACGGCAAATGCAAGTATTTTCCCACCATTCATGGCAGGCCCTCCGATTACTCTTCCCCACAATGTTTTGACCGTCAGAAGGGTCAGCAGCACGACAATCCCGTAGATCGGAAGCTGATAGCGGTTAGAAGTCTCTCCCAGCAGAAGCGCCGTCTTGGAAACCGCCAGAAAATACCCTGCCGCAGTAAACAGGAGCATATAATATCCAACTCCTAACTGCCCGCCGCTTTGTTGACTTTCCTCTATTTCATCCTGCTGCTCAACAACAAATTCCGATTCTCTGTGCACATTCTTTTCTTTCCCTACAACCCCATTACTCCGTCGGCGCAGCGCCACCGCAAGCAGCACAATAATCAGAAGGAACAGGAAAAACATATACCCGAACACATACCGATTCATCAGATCAAGAAAAAACCATACCCGTCCAAATGTATTAGACAAATCAAAGAAATTCTCCGTTGCCTGCGCTCCCCGCTGTCCGCGAAACATCTGCGCCGGAAAGGATGGGTAAGTCAGATAGGCAAGGACGAATGCAATCCCCTGACTGATGCCGTAACGCAGACAGTTCCAAAGATTTCTGTCCCTCCACAGCAGCCACACGCAGAATGAAACTGCCAGAAAGAAAAGAAAAATAAAGAAATAGTACTGTGTCAGAAACCCGACATAAGTCACCACCGCCATCGGCACAAGACCTCTCATAACCGACAACCTCTTCTCACCACGCCGCACCGTCTGTATATGCAGGAGAGAGCACAGCAACACGAAGGCCGTCAGCATCTCATACATCCGTATAAAAACCACGCCGCTCATGGCCGCCGGACTTAAACCATAAACCAACGTCGCAAGAAATGTCAGTCTGACATCCCGTCCGCTTACTAAATATGACAAATATGTCAGTAATACAATATTGATCCCATGGAAAAAAAGATTGACCGATAAGCCGATCCACTTCGAAAACACATCCGGCACCAAGGAAGCCACCGTGTGAAACACCCAGTAATACATCGGCGGGTGCACATCCCACGACTGCACCTGCTTCACCAAACCGTATTGGAAGCGCTCCTCGGGAAGTACCACGAACTCACTGCGATAAGTCTCCCTGTCCATCCACTGCCCGTCCTCCACATAGAATCCGGCCGTGCGCGCCGTGGAGTAGTATGTATAGTATTCATCCTCGTGAAATCCCTGTTTCTGCGTACAGAAATAAAAGGCGGCCGCCATCTGCACCACCCAGATTATAAGAAAAAAAATGAGATATTTTTTGTTAATTCTTACATTACTTTCCATTTCACTGTTCTTTCATGCTGACAGCCACCACACAACATCCCTACAGAACTCTAAAATAAATACTCTTCGGTTCTCAGTTGCACCCCACATTCTTCTTCCATGCATGGACTCTTCTTACTGTCCGCGGCGCAGCCGTAAGCAGCAACAGATATACTTTATTTTTCCTCGTAAGATAGGGGTTTCCCACAGTATTGCGCACATGCCCGCGCAGATATTTTTTTACCTTGTTATAAAATTCATTCTCCGCCGTCATCTGTGCGATCGGCACATGCAGCAGATAATCCAGCCGCTGATACAGATTGAATCGTATCGCATAATCGTGCAGCGCCGGATAACGCTCGTCCACCAACATCTGCATTCGATCCGCATTGTCCACGATATCCAGAAACACTCTGGAAAAACTATCCTTCGTCCGGCTGCGGGTCGTGCTCGTCTGCCTACACACTACATGATAGCACTGTTTCGGCAGGATCGTGATCCCGTCGATCTCCTGCAGCAACTCCACCAACAGACTGAAATCCTCATTCAGTACGCCCTCCGGAAATCTGTGAGCCGCAAACAATTCTTTTCTCACCAGCTTCGTGCAGAAGGAGCAATCGCCTCTGTGCAGCAACAGTTCTTTCAGGAACTCTTCTGTCCCACAGAACCACGCATTCTCAGGCGGCACGCATACGTCCGGCAGACGGTTTCCCGCTTCATCCACCTCGTCTCTGGAAATCTGTACGATCGGCGCCCGTCTGTCCTGTAAAGCGTTCATCATCAGCTCGTACATGTCCGGTTCAATATAGTCATCACTGTCCACAAATCCGAGATACGCCCCCGCTGCAAGACCAATTCCCATGTTACGCGCCGAGGATGCGCCGCCATTCTTCTTATGATAAACGCCTATGCGCCGGTCTTCCGCGGCCAGCTTGTCGCACAGCCTGTCCGTCCCGTCCGTGGAACCGTCATCTATGAGAAGGATCTCCAGATTCTCATAAGTCTGGGCACAGATGGAACGCACACACTTTTCCAGGCAATCTATGGAATTGTACACCGGTACGATCACACTGATCTTTTCCCCCATCTTACTTCCTGCTCCCCGTCATCATCTGATACATTTTCTTCGGGCGAACGGGAGTCGCCGCACTTAAGGGTCCTTCCTTCGCAGGCACGATTTCACCCTGCAGCAGCCTGTTTGTGAATCGCAGAAGCTCTTTTGCCGCATGCTCCGCATTCCACATATCACGAATCGTCTCGTACGCTTTACACCCCATGCCCTTGCGTTCCTCCCAGTGATCGAACAGATCGATCACCAGCTCTTCCATCTTATCATATCTGTCATCCGGATAAACCAGTCCGTTATCGCCGTGCCGAATCAGATAAGGCGCCGCGCCGACCTGCGCATTGACCACCTCCACGCAGCCGCTGTTCATTCCCTCATTGACCACGGCTCCCCAGCCTTCCAGATAATTACTTGTAAAAATATGAATATGGCACTTCTCCATCACGTCCCGCACCTGCTCCGGCGCAGTGTATCCGTAGAACCGAAAATTCTCCGCAAGTCCGTTATTCTCTACATCCTGCCTGATCTGCGGCTCCATCTGCCCGTCTCCCAGCATATGGATGCAGAATTGATACCCTCTGTCATGCAAGGTATTCGCCAGGCGTACCATATACTCCGGATGTTTCAGCGGGATGAATCTTCCCGCCCATACGATGTGAATCGTTCCGTCGCACGGTTTCATATTGGCAAATTGTTCTTCCCTGTAAGTACGCAGTGCCGTAAAGTATCCCCATCGAAACATTTTATCAGGATATGCGCCGATCAGATGAAAATCCGATGCCGCATAGGCACCGGCACACAGCATACATACATTCTGCCCGCGATATCTGATATGCTCCCGATATTTTGCCACAAGACCTCTGGGCGATACCGCTTTCCATTGTCCTTCCCGATAGATCCGCTCACTGACGCGAAGCGTAACTTTGCCGGATCGTAATCTGGAGTCTGCCAGATCCTCTCTGCCAGTCCAGCCGAACATCACCACATCGCTCTCCGCTATCTTTTTCAGACAGTCATACTCCGCCTCATACAAACACTTTACATAGGGCAGGCTGCGGACATCCACACCCCACCCCATAGCTACCCGCTCCTGTTCCATGGGCATGGTCTGGATAAAAGTATAGTCACTGCCCAGCTCCTGATAAAGCGCCTCACACAGCGGAATCTGATGATGATTGATGTAATTGGAGACAAACACAAAGGTCATGATAACATCTCCCGATAAATGTGTATCAGCCGATAATAATTCTGATCCGCGTCATGATTGACCCGCGCATGCTTTCTGGCATTGTCCGAGAACCTCTCCACAATGGCTTCTTTTGTAAAAATCTCGATGATACTTTCCGCCAGCGCTTCCACATCCCCCGCCGGATACAGCATTCCGTCACCGCCGTCCGTCAGCAGATTATGCACGCCGCCCACGTCCGCCGCAACACAGGGTACACCCAGCAGCATAGCCTCTCCCAGTGAATTAGGCGAATTCTCCAACGCGGAGGGCAGCACAAAAAGATGACTCTGCAAATATTGTTCTTTCATTTCCTCCGCAGTCAGCATCCCCAACATCGTCACATGATCACGCAGATGATTATCCCGAATCAGTTTTCTGATATATTTCCCGTACGCCGACAATTTTAAACGATCCTTAAGCGTACTGTCTTCAATGATATTATTGCCCGCCACATAGACATGGGCTTCCGGAAACTGCTCCAGCACTTTCGGCAGCGCCCGCAGCAGATAGTGAAATCCCTTAAGCGGATAATCACCCTGACTTAAGAAAATACTGTAGGGACGGCAGGTTGTTCTCTTCCATCTGTCGCGATAGAAGAGGCCACGCAGCGTCTCATTCAGATAATGATACTGCGCCGCCGGATTGATCTTAGCCGCCTGCGTGCGGTCAAAATCTGTTCTGCCGGCTATATTCCCCGCCATGAGCAAAGCCTCTTTCTCATGTTCTCCCCGCTTCTTAAACTTCTTTTGCTGCTGTCGGATACTGTCCTGTCTGATCCGATCGCGCAGCGTCACCTGCCGCTGTACTTTCATCGGCAGATCAGCCATATACTCTTCCGCAATCGCACTGCATAGTCCCTGTATGCCGACCAGCGTCCTCTCCGGACGTCCATAGGCTTTGATGCAGGCGAGGGCGTGCGGATATTCCACGCCGAACACATGCAGAATATCCGGTTCAAAATCCTTCAGAATCTCCTGAAATTTCGTTTCAATGCTGTCATCATAAATCTCAGGCGTATCAAGATTTTCTATAAATCCATAACAACGGCAGGATGCATTTTCCCCCAGCTGCATCGTCCGTCTGAAATCTTCCATATCCTCTGTAACCGGAAACGCGATCCCGAGTTCGATCCGGTTCCACCCCTGTTCCTGCACGACACGTTCCAGTAATCCACTCAGCCATCCTTCCTTATTGCTGTACGAGATTCCGAGCTGTCTGGCAATTGTCGGAAGCATAATATTGCATACCCATAGTACCCTCATGTCTCTCTCCTCCGAAGTATTCCATATTCCTGCACCTGATTTTTCTCTGATCCTTCATACACCGGAAACAGTTCCCCCTAATCCGTGCAGATGTATTACACAATGTGCTTTCTCATCCGGTATACAGCACCTTTTTTATCTTCTGATAAATCCCCGCCGTGACCGGATTCTTCGCAATCCATGTTCTGACAGGTGAAAACGTCACCGCCATAATCAGTCGATACTTACGCACCTTTGCAGCCGGCATATATCTGTTTACGATCTCCCTGTGCTCTCTGCGTGAACGGCGTTCATTCTCCTTCGTCTCGGAAAATCCCCCGCCTTCATAGAGCGCCACGGTAACGGGCATATAGACCGTCTTTGCATGAGCCCTGTAATAGCACCACAGAAAATGTTCATAATCGGCACGCACCGCATAAGCGGTATCGAACGATTTCTCCCGCAGTAGCGCTGCCTCGTAGAAACACGCCTGATGACAGGGCACATTGCGGTAACAGGCGAAATCATCAATCACCGGATTGGACTGTACCTGCGTCCCCGTCAGCCGTTCATAAATATTGCCGTAGAAAATATATCGCACTGCTTCCGGCTGCACAGCCTTCTCACTGTCAGTTTCACGGCTTCCCGTTTCCCGGTTCTGCACCTGTTCCCGAATCTTCCCGCTGACCCGCTCCAACACATGCATATCATAGAAGCTGTCCCCACAGTTTAAAAAAAGGACATAGTCGCCGCACACATACTCCACTGCCTGATTCATGGCATCATAGATGCCGGTGTCTTTGGTGCTGTAAACGCGAAGCTTCGCGGCGGATTGCTCACCCGGCTGTCCATGCGCGGCTTCACATGCCTTCGCATAGCCATCCAGATATTTCCGTGTCACTTCCTCCGTGGAGCCGCCATCCTTTATGATGATCTCATAATCCTGCCATGTCTGATGCAGAATGCTGTCGATCGTCTCCCGCAGTTTCTCCCCCGCATTCAGACACACTACAATGATGCTGAAAGTCATATTCTGTTTTACCCTCTTAAGATTTATTATGCCATAATCTATCTGAACTTCTCAACCCTTTGTACCGCTTTGCTGCATAATTTAATTCACATCCGACAAAATATTAACCATATCGTGGAACAGAAAAGTTTTATAAGGCAGAATCAACGTCCCGTCCTGATCTGCCCGGCTCATGTATATGGCAAAATATAAAATCGCCGCCAGTAGAATCCCCAATCGGAACAGCCTGCGCCACTTCGCATTTTCCACCTGCTTAAGCAACATCGGCAGATACAGTATGTGACTGATCGTCAGATAATATCCGATGCGGGATATGATCGGCAGGAAGGAACAGAACATATACAGCACGAGTGCTCCCAGATTCAGGTAGAAATAGAACCCAAAGCGACTGTCTTTCTGCATAAAGTACACGATTACCGCAAAAACAAGCACTGCAAGGCACCGCAGAATATTGATATAGCTCGTTCCGCCCTCCAGATACTCCGTATCCTCATAGGTCGGATAGAGCAGAATCACCACTTTTAAATAAAAATCCTGAGCGAACAGGAAGGTTGTGCAGAATAGAGCCGCGATAGCAAGCTGCCACTTCTTCCACGCCCTGGATGCCAGATAGTATAACGGAATCACCACAAGCAAGGACTTGTGAAACGCCGATCCGAGCAGAATCAAAATGACGAATCTGCCCCATTGTCCGCGCTGCACAAATTTCATGGAATAGAGTGCCACCGCCAGCGCCAGATAATAGCGTACCGTACTGAATGTCTGGAAATAATATCCCAGCATCATAAACAGGAAAAATGTCAACGGAAAATCTTCGCTCTGCTCATACATCGCCGACAGGAACAAAAACACTGTGACCAAAGCATACACCGCAAAGACAAGCAGATAATTCTCGAAACCGGATAAGCCGTAGATTAATTTTACAAGCAGATTAAATCCGATCTCCGTGGGTACATACGAATCGCAGTTGACCAGATGCATGAACTCCACGTATTTGGCGTAATCGTTCCCCACATTCAGCCTGCACGCCGACAACGCAAATAGGATCAAAAATACAGACAGAAGGCAGACGCGGTTACACATCTGTTGTCTCGTAGTCATATACGGTTGTATGACCGGCCGGCTGTTCACCATGCCCGCAAGCAGTACCGTAACTGCCGCCACCGTAATATACAGAATCATCGAATGATGTTATCCTTTCCCTGTCGTTTGTCCCGCCTCACGCACGCCCGCTTTCATCCACGCATATGCCTTTTTCAGCGAGACATCCCGGCACATTTCTTCTCTGTGAACCCATAGAAAACGAAAAGCCAGCGGCAGCGCCAGTCGTCCGTAGAGGTAGTGATACAGCACGCCCCTGTCTCGGAAAAATTTCTCATGATATCCGCTGAACCATGTGGATTCCCGTTCTGTTTCTTCCCCAATACATATTGTATGGGAATATATCTTCAAACCGGCCTTCAGACAATCTCTCAGAAAAAGACTGTCCTCTCCGTTGCTGTACTTGGCACCGCCGCCGAAAAGCAGAGAATAATGAACATTAGCCCGCAGCAGAGCATCACGTCTCGCCGTGATACTATACGCCGGATAACGCCCATAATTGCGGCGGTTGATCCGATGGATATCCTCATTCCAATAAGTCCTTCTGGCAGGTGATACCTTCACATTGACCAGAATCATGTCTGCATCCGGCAGTTCCCTATACGCTCTGCGAATCGCCTCGGCATATCCTTCCGACAGTACAATATCCTCGTCTGAGAATACGCAGATCTCACCGTCCGCATGCAGCAGAGCGGTATTGCGGCTCAGCCCCACACCTCTCTCCGGCATAGAGAAAACCTGAATCCTGCTGTCTTCGGTCGCGATCTCCTCATAACCGTAACGGTCACATTGGTTCACGACCACCGCATCGGTCTGTATATGCATTTGTTTGACCAGCGCGGAAATATCCTGATTCACCGCCGATACCAACAACTGTATTTTCATAGTCTGCCTCATTTCCGAGCAGTGCCCTGTCCTGTCTACGCCTTGCCTGCACGTCCGAACGCATGCCCATAGTATCTGCACAGGAACTTCTCATCCGCACCGCCGATTGCGATCCCCGCAATACGGCATTCTCTAAGCTGCATCTGCTCCATCACATAGGCAAGATACACGGCATGCACCTTCCCGTAATCAGCCACGAGCACTACACCCTCGGCCGCACACAGCTTATTCCATTGTTCATCGGTAATTCCCGGTTTCCATTCCACGAACAACTCCTTCATATGTTGCTCTTTCGGTTCTGCAAAATGTCCCTGTGTCACGGTAAGTATGCAAAGATCCGTCATCTTCTTTCGCAGATAATTCAGATTCTCCTCATAATCTGCGCCAAATCTCCCGTCCGCTCCGGCATAACCGACAAACGGTACACCTGTCACTTGTTTCAGATCACTTGCAACCATGATGCGGTCATCCAGCACATAAAAAAATATCATGCCAAGCAGCATCAGCACCATCGCCACCACTGTCCCTGCAATCACCGCCTGCACAGTTCTGTCATCCGCCGACACCAAATCTGCCGCCGTTGTCTGAATCACGCTGATCTGCCGGAATTCCTTCGCCGTATCCCCCAGATCCGTCAGCGACTGTCCCGTCGCCTTCAGGATCGCATTACATCTGTCCGCATCGTGTGTTGTAATCGTGATTGTAAGAAGCCGCAGATCCGACAGAATCTCGGCCTTCGTTGCCGCCATAACTTCTTCTCTGCTGTAATCTTCCGGCAGATATTTCATCGTAACATCCAGAATCGGATTCGTCGCCATCAGGTCATTCCACGTATAACCGTTATACTGCTGATAGACCTCTCCCGTCTCATCCACTTCAAAATCCAAATATACCTTGGACATCGCCCGATATTCCCGCTCCGCCTCCGGTACGATCGCCGTAAACGTATACACCCCGCCGCCAATCACCGCACCGACTACCGCCGCCACGATCACCAGCCAGCACTTACGCACAAAGCAAAGCCCCAGTTTTTTCATATCCATGCCCGCATCGGCATACTTAATTTCCCGCATATATCCAGACCTTTCCCGCTGTTCGTAGCTCTCAATTCCTCCAGCACACAGCCCGGGCAGAAGTTGATTTCTTAAGGAACCCCTTAAAAAACGTCAGTGCTTAGCGAGGTTAAAAGTTGCAACGCAACTTTCGAGCTTAGCATCTGTTACGTTTTTTACGGAGCGAAAGCGCGGTGACGTAGAAATCAGCTTCTGTCCGGGCGTCCGCTCACTTCCTTTTCATGGCTGTAGTCTGCGTATTCTCCACGCCCTCCGTGCTCTCCGGCTTAATGAGAATCTTAAGTGTCAGAAGCATAAGTTTCAGATCCAGCCATACCGAATACTGTTCTATATAAGTCAGATCCAGCTTTAATTTATCGTAAGGCGTTGTATTATACTTGCCATACACCTGCGCATACCCTGCGAGCCCGGCCTTCACTTTCATGCGGAAAGCAAATTCAGGCATCTCCTCCATATACTGATCTATGATCTCCGGCCGCTCCGGTCTGGGTCCTATAAAAGACATATCCCCTTTCAGAATGTTGAGGAGTTGCGGCAATTCGTCGATCCTTGTCGCACGGATAAACCTGCCGATCGGTGTGATTCGCGAATCGTTCTTAGATGCCAGCCTCGCCACACCATCTTTCTCGGCGTCTACTTTCATACTCCGAAACTTCAGGATATAGAATTCCCTGCGCCCGATCGTGCAGCGAATCTGTTTATACAAAACCGGACCGCCGTCATATACCTTGATCGCAATCGCCGTAATCAGCATAAACGGGGACGCAATCACTAACAGAAGCAACGCGCAGATCAGATCAATCATCCTCTTGGCCAGACGCTGCTCCACCTTAAGAGAATACTCTCTCGTCAGATAGACGGGCGTGTCAAACAGATGGAGCTGATCCGCCCCTTTTACCAAAACGTCTGATATCTTCGGCATCATATAGACACGAATAGACTTACTGTAACAATATTTCAGCAGATAATTCCTGTCACTAACGGGAATATCCCACAGTACCACCGCACCATACTCTTCCGTAATCTCTTTCTTTACGGTCTCCATACCTTCCGAAATATTCATGCTCCTTGCGATCTTGTACTTCTCTTTACGCGACTCAAACTTGGCCACAATGTCATCTATCGGTCTTTCTCCATGAATGATCAGGATTTCTCTGGGCGGAAACACTTTATAATAACACGTATCACACACGAAAACCCACACAATGGAAAAAATGCTCTGTATCAGCATCGTCCCGGCAATCGGACGCACCGGTACCACCCAGTTCGCCATCAGGGAAATCTGAAAATAAGAGATCACATTGACAAACAGAAGTGCAAAAACTTCTGAGATAAAAACATCCGTTGCTTTCAGATAACCGATCTTCAGCACACCGTACATGTTGGCGAAGAAAAACAGCAGCACGAAATAGATCAGTATAATGAGAAGATGCCCGTTGCGGAAGAACTTCGCCTTACCGTGATAAAGCAGATACGGATAATAATCCTGAAACCAGAAATAGGCATAGACCGCCGTATGAATCAGTAATCCGATAAAGGATAACTGCAATATAATAAGTCTTTTCAAAGATTCGACACGTTTCATGCCCATACCTCATTCAAATAATTCGTGTAATTGTTCAGAACCCTATTCTGAACAGTTACTAATTCGTACCGATTCATCTAACTGTAATTCTACAGACGCCGCATGCACGCCCGATATGCCCACGGAATAAAACAGCGCACACTCGTGATCACGGACAGCTTTTCCTGCCTGCGATACAGGTTCCAGATCCGTCTGATCGCCGTCAATTTATTGGAAGACAACGACTTGGCCGGTCTGCGGTATATGGCCAGCACCTCGTCCAGACCGTAGGCTGTATTGCCCGCCCTCAGGATCTGCCACCATGTCGCCGTGTCCTCGCTCTCTATACCGGGCATGCGTATCAGCTTGTCCGGAATGCTTTCCCGATCCAATAATACTGTCGTCGTAAATATCACTGTCCGCGACAACGCCTGTCCGTAACGCAGCTGTGCGGGAACATGCACCACTTTCCCTGTAGGATTCGCCTGCTCATCACCGAACTCATACGCCGTGAACACGAATCCCGCCTGCCTGTCCTTCATAAACAGCAGTTCCTTCTCCAATTTCTCCGGGAACCATACGTCATCCGCATCCAGAAAAGCAATATACCTGCCGTCTGCCATATCCAGTCCGGTATTACGCGCGGCGGCTGCTCCCTCGTTGTGTTCTTTACTGATCAACAGGATCCGCCGCCCTCTGTCATCAGTGTATTCCTCAACTGTACGAATACCTTCATTCCCTACGGAACGCACTTCTTCCGGTTCCGTTTCCTTATCATCCTGCTGCCCTGAAGACCGAAGGCTCCACTTCTGCTCTCTCAGCGTGTCGCGAACCACCTGCGCGCTGCCGTCAGGTGAACAGTCATCGATCAACAACAGTTCCCAATCCGTATATGTCTGTCTTACTACCATCGCAATCGTATCGGCGATATAGGATTCGGCCCGATAGATCGGTACGATAATGCTGACCAGTCCGTTCATTTAAATATCCTCTTTGACAAGATAAATAGGTCTCTTCTTCACTTCCATGTATGTCTTCGATAAGTATTGCCCCACGATTCCGAGGCAAAACAACTGCACTCCGCTGACCATCATAATGATACATACAAGAGACGGCCATCCCGAAGTCGGATCACCGAAGATCAGCGTCTTCACAATGATAATAATAATCATGACAAATGCCAGCAGGCAGAACAGCGCGCCGATCAGCGCCGCAATTGTAAGCGGCACCGTGGAAAACGCAGTGATTCCTTCTAACGAATAGGCAAACAGCTTCCAGAAGGACCATTTCGTCTCACCCTTCCTGCGCTCGATATTCTCATATTCCATCCACTTTGTTTCATAGCCTACCCAGCCGAAAATACCCTTGGTAAATCGGTTATATTCCGTCATGGCAAGGATCGCATCCACCACCTGCCGCGACATTAATCTGTAATCTCTGGCTCCATCCACGATCTCCGTCCTGGAAATCTTATTCATAATCCGGTAGAACATCCTCGCAAAAAAAGAACGCACCGGCGGCTCTCCCTTCCTCGTGACACGCCTCGTAGCCACAGAGTCATACCCCTGCTCGATATAACCGTACATTTCCGGCAAAAGCGATGGCGGATCCTGCAGATCGACGTCCATCAGCACCACATAATCTCCTTTAGATTTCTGTAATCCTGCGTAGATCGCCGCTTCCTTTCCGAAGTTTCTGGATAAAGACCGTAGATGAACACGCGCATCTTCTCTGCACAGCTTCTTAACCTCTTCTACCGTCCGATCCTTAGAACCGTCATCTATATAGAGCAGTTCCACCTCGAGTTCCTTTTCCTTGAAAAAAGGAGCGTTCCGGAACAATTCATCATAGAAGTCCCTGATATTCTCTTCTTCATTATAGCAGGGTACTACAACACTGAGCAATTTCATGAAAATTACCGTGCCTTTCATCTATTGATATCCGCCTGCGTCGGTTTATATCCGCCAGGATACACCCCTTGGTGCCGACAGTCGGGTCTTCGTTTATTTTAGCATACATAGACGAAAAAAGGAAGAGACGTATCTCTTCCCTGTTCCGGCAGCTATATCAGTCCGTATGTCAGACGAATATAGTCCGCCACTGTCGCAATATACTCACTGTTTGTAGGTCTGCTGTATTCGTTCGAATTGCAGTAACCGAATAACCGCTCGAACAAATCGCTGTTTCCTCTCTCCCAAGACACTTCGATCGCATTTCTGATCGCCCGTTCAATCTTCTGGTCTGTTGTGCGATACATCTTCGCCAGGTCCGGATACAGCAGTTTCGTAACACTGCCTACTAGTTCCATGTCTTCCGTGCACATCTCCACGGCGCTCCTTAGGTATTGATAGCCCCGTAGGTGTGCAGGTACACCCAACTCCAACATGAAACCGGAGATTGCCTGTTCCAGTTCTTGTCTGGACAAAACGTTTTCTTGTAACATTCCCTTTTTTACTCCTTTGCGTAATATATTAAACGTGTAGTTTTATTACGCATTTACATAATAGCAAAAAATATGCACTATGTAAATTGTAAGTTATCGCCTACGCACTGTCTTACATTCTGGCGGAATCTACATTCTCCCTGAACCACTGATAAGCAAGCTGCACGCCCTCTTCCAATTCAACCTTATGATTCCAGCCCAATCCGTGGAGCTTCGTCACATCCGTCAGTTTGCGCGGCGTACCGTCCGGCATGTCCTTGTTCCAGACGATCTCACCCTGATAACCCACCGCTTTTTGTACCGTCTCTGCCAGTTCTTTGATCGTAACTTCCTTACCCGTACCAATATTCACATGCTGCTCTCCACTGTAATTTTCCAGTAAGAACACGCACGCATCCGCCATATCATCCACATACAGAAACTCCCGCAACGGTGTGCCGGTTCCCCATAATTCCACCGTAGGAGCGCCGTTTACCTTGGCCTCATGGAACTTACGAATCATGGCCGGCATAACATGTGATCCCTCCAGATCATAATTGTCATAGGGTCCGTACAGATTCGTCGGCATACAGCTTATAAAATCGTCTCCGTACTGTCTCTTGAAGAATTTGCACATCTCCAGACCGGCGATCTTAGCGATCGCATACGCCTCGTTCGTCTCCTCCAGCGGTCCTGTCAACAACGCATCTTCCGGAATCGGCTGCGGTGCCATACGCGGATAGATGCAGGTACTTCCGAGGAATAATAACTTCTTTACCTGATAGTCATGACAACACTTGATCACATTGCATTGAATCTGCATATTCTCATAGGCAAACTCCGCCGGTGTCGTATTATTGGCATTGATACCACCCACTTTCGCCGCCGCCAGCACCACCACGTCAGGTCTCTGTTCTTCAAAAAATTCTATAACCGCCTGCTGGTTCGTCAGATCCAGTTCCTTATGGGTTCTGCCGATCACGTTGGCATAACCCTTTGCCTCTAAATTCCGCACAATAGCGCTGCCTACCAGTCCTCTGTGTCCTGCTACATAGATTTTGTCTGTCTTATTCATGTTAATCCTCGTTTCTATTTCTTGTATAATCTAACTTCATGGTCAGTATAGCAATTCCTGCAGGATTTTTCCAGAGGAATCGTTAAGCAACCACTCCGACCAAAGTTAGTTGCTTTTTTGATTCAGTAACTTAAAACTGAGGCGAACCCATCTTCAATACCTTCTCCCAGAAACCGGACATCCGTCTTTGCGGGTGCCGACGGGAACGCCTCATATCCCACCTGATCCCCGATTACAGGATAATAGAATGTTACTCCGTTTATTTCATATGACTGTGT
>JAAUZX010000025.1 GCA_014804365.1 Lachnospiraceae bacterium | reverse complement strand
TATTAAAAATATATTAGAGTCTAAGGGGAAATCTTCCCAGGAATAGGGCATATCTTCATAGCAGAAAAAGCAACGCTTTAAAGCGTTGCTTGAAATAACAGTTTATAAGTTTAACCTGTGTTATGGGAATCTTTACTTGGATTTAGGCGGGCGGTGTGATATCATATAATGGAGTAAGAAGATCACATAGAGAATAGGGATAACGACAGATACGGTGAACATGAGAACGAATGAGAGAGATGGGATAAACAATGGCGTGGCGGGACGGCCGGTGGCTGGGATGTTACGAAGAATACGATTGATACCGGTGTGTGTGCTGGCGGGTATACTGCTTTGTGCGTGCGGCGGGGAGCAGGTCAGCTATACGAAGCAGGGTATGGAGGCGGTGGAGGCGCTGGAATATAACGAGGCGCTGAACTGTTTTAAGAACGGACAGGAACAGGGTGAGGACGAGCGGCTTATATACCGCGGCATGGGGCTTGCCTATATGGGGCTGACGCAGTATGAGGATGCCATTGTTTATTTGGAGGCAGCACTTCATGCCGGCAGCGGTATGGTGGGGGATGTGGATTTCGATATCAACTATTATCTTGCCACGGCCTATTATAAGAACGGGCAGGCGCAGGACGCGATCGATGCCTACAGTGCGATCTTAGCGCTGCGTCCCAGAGAAAAGGATGCGTTTTATCTGCGGGGCTGCGTGAAGCTGTCGATGGATGATTTCGAGGGAGCACAGGCGGATTTTGACGAGGCGGTTGCTCTGGACGGCAAGAACTATGACCAGATGATCCGCATCTACATGGCGCTTGAGGAGTATGGGTATAAAGACGCGGGACTTACTTATCTGCAAAACGCTCTGTCGGAGAATGAGAAGTCGATCTCCGATTACGATATGGGGCGTATCTGCTATTATATGGGGGATTATGAGAATGCACGCAACCGGCTGACGAATCTGAAGACGGAGACGGATTACGGTGCGGCGCTTTATCTGGGCAGAACCTATGAGGCACTTGGGGATTATAATTATGCCTCCAGTATTTATGCCGGTTATACGGAGAATGACCAGAGTAAGGCGGAGATCTATAATCAACTTGGGCTGTGCAGAATGCAGATGGGCGAATACGAAGCGGCGCTTGAGGCTTTTCAGGCGGCGATGAATATCGAAGATAACGGTATGATGCAGACACTTAAGTTAAATGAGATCGTTACCTACGAGTACATGCGGGATTATAAGACGGCGGCGGCGCTTATGAACAGTTATCTGAGGTCATATCCTGACGATACAACAGCAAAACGGGAATATGAGTTTTTGCAGACGAGATAAGATTGACAAGGCAATAAGGGCAATGGTACTATTTGGGAGAGAATGTAGAAGCAGCGTAACAAATTAGGAAGGTATGGTGACTGGATGGAGAATAGGAATACTTTCGTACGTGTGAAAGGAATTATCAAGAAGGATAACAGGTATCTTTTGATTAAGAGATGGGTGGATGACCGCATCCCCGAGCCATTTGTCTGGGAATTTATCGATGCGGAGGTACAGCACGGAGAGGCGCCGGATGATACGGTAATTCGTGCGGTCAAAGAACTTTTATCGGTGGAAGGAACGATTGAAAGGATAGAGTATACATGGTCGAGTATGCTGGGCGATACCCAGTGTGTGGGCATAGCATATCTGTGCTCGATCAAAGAGGAAGATGAAGCCAATATCATACTTACCGAAGATTATGGCGAGTGGACATGGGTGACTAAGGAAGAGTTCCCGCTCTATATTGAGAATCAGTATGTATTGCAGGATCTGGAAGGAAAAACTTTATGATCAATAAATTAGTAGATAAAATCAAAAAGACAGAGGCACCGATCGTGGTAGGGCTGGACCCTACCATGAAGTTTGTGCCGGAACATATACAGAAGAAAGCGTATGCGGAGTACGGTGAGACGATGAAAGGTGCCGCGGAGGCGATCTGGCAGTACAATAAAGCGATCGTTGACAGCATATATGACTTGATTCCGGCGGTGAAACCGCAGATTGCCATGTATGAGCAGTTCGGTATCGAGGGATTGATCGCTTTTCAGAAGACGGTGGATTACTGTAAGCAGAAGGATCTGGTGGTGATCGGCGATATCAAGCGCGGCGATATCGGTTCTACCTCGGAAGCATACGCGGTAGGACACTTAGGACAGATTAAGGTAGGCAGCACCATGTGCAGGGGATTTGATGAGGATTTTGTGACCGTGAATCCCTATCTGGGTTCTGACGGGGTCAGACCTTTTATCAAGGTATGTCAGGAGGAAAAGAAAGGCATCTTCGTTCTGGTCAAGACATCCAACCCCAGCAGCGGAGAACTGCAGGACAGAGTGGTGCGGACCGAAGCGACAGAAGACGGTGGACAAGGTGCTGACAGACCGATCTATGAGATCGTGGGAGAGCAGGTGGCTGCATGGGGCGCGGAATGTATGGGAGAATCCTACAGTTACATCGGTGCCGTTGTGGGAGCGACTTATCCGGAGCAGGGCAGGATTCTGCGGAATATCATGCCGAAAGCCTATATTCTTGTGCCGGGATACGGTGCACAGGGCGGAAAAGGCGCGGATCTGGTGCATTTCTTTGATCAGGACGGGCTGGGAGCTATCGTCAACTCTTCCCGCGGCATTATCGCGGCATATCAGCAGGAGCAGTATGCAAAGTACGGTGCGGAGAACTTTGCTGACGCGTCCAGAGCGGCAGTGCTCGCCATGAAAGAGGATATCGCTCAGGCACTGGCAGCCAGAGCGTAAGAACGGGGGTAATAATGGAGCAGTATAAGCAGGAATTTATTGGATTTATGGTGGACAGCCAGGTGTTGAAATTCGGAGATTTTACGTTGAAAAGTGGTAGGAAGTCCCCCTTTTTCATGAATGCAGGCGCCTATGTGACGGGTACACAGCTTCGCAGACTGGGGGAATATTATGCACGGGCGATTCATGACCGATACGGGCTGGATTTCGATGTATTGTTCGGACCGGCTTATAAGGGAATTCCGCTGTCCGTAGCGACTACCATGGCAATCAGCGAGTTGTACGGTAAGGAGATCCGTTACTGTTCCAACCGCAAAGAGGTGAAGGATCACGGAGACACAGGCATACTTCTGGGAAGCAAGCTGCAGGATGGTGACCGGGTGGTGATAATCGAGGATGTAACGACCTCCGGTAAATCCATCGAGGAAACTTTTCCGATTCTGACAAGCCAGGCGAAGGTAGAGATCAAAGGACTTATGGTTTCCTTAAACCGCATGGAGCGCGGGCTGGACAGTGAGAAGAGCGCACTGGCCGAGATTCGTGAGAAGTACGGATTCGACGCGGATGCCATCGTGACGATGGAAGAGGTGGTGGAGTTCCTTTACAATAAGCCCTACAAAGGCAGTGTGTATATTGATGATACATTAAAAGGTGCAATCGACGCATACTATGAACAGTATGGAGCAAGTTTCTAGTGTAACGCTTTGAAATGGAGGAAGATATGGAAGAGAGAACCTATAAGACGATGGGTGGTTCCGGCGCGCTCAACATTGCAGTCGGTGTAGTTTCACTGGTGGTCGGCGTGGCAAGCGAAGTACTGCTGATCATTAGCGGAGCCAAGCTTTTGGCAGGAAGAAGCAAGATCTTATTCTGAAAAGAAGAACTAAGGACAAATGGGTGTTTTCGGGACGGACGAAGATACCCATTTCCATCTTTCTAAGCGCTGCGGGCTTCGCGGCCGGACAGATGGATGTAAGGGGTAATTATGTCAAAGAAAAACAGTTACATGTTTACAAATAAACAGCATACACAGAAGGGCATCATGTCCACGATTCTGGGAGTGATCTCGCTTATAACGCTGGCTTATGCCATTATAATGAGTTATCTTAAGGCAGGAAATATTCCCAGACAGTACGGCGCGGCGGCGATGTTAGTCATGGTTTTTGCTTTCGTGGGGATTTGTCTGGGAGTGATTTCCAAGACAGAGAAGGATAAATTTTATTTCTTTGCTTATCTGGGTATCACGCTCAATGTGCTTGTTCTTGTCGTGATCAGTGTGATCCTGTATGCCGGTGCTTATTTATAAGAAAGAAGAGAGGACAATATAATGGAAGATATTTACATTTCGGAAGCGGACAGAGAAGATCTGGAAAGGGAGCGGTATGCGCTGGCAATGGAGCGGATCAGGGAAATACCGAATGAGTCAATCTGTGAGGCAAAAGAACAGGCATATTTCAGTCGTGTGGCCGAGTTTGTATTGTTGGCGGATCGTGCATGGAATATCGTGGAGAGCGGCAGACTGCGGCAGATGAGTCTGGAAGAACTGCAGGATTTCAACAGGGAACTGTATGCCGATATTTTACCGGAACATTATGATGTAAGCTACGGTAATCCGGATTATGCGGTAGATTGTCTGGGCGAGTCAATAGGAAAAATGTTTTCCTTTCTCTATGCGGAACTGCGGGGGATGATTCCGGCAGCGTTTGAGCAGAACCGGTTTGATATGGTGATACGGGCGGAGCTGCTTCTGGAAGTTTATCAGGTGTTTGCGGGTGAGGCGCTGGAACAGGACGGAATACCGAAAACGGAAGCTCTACAGCAGATTCTGTACTGGTATGTGAGTGATTATTATGAACCGGCGTCGCTGGAACGGACGGCGGGAATGCTGTGTCCGGACAAGGATTTCGCATATCGTATCGTGATGGAAAGTGATCTGTCAGATCTGCGGTATCTCTATTATTACGGGGAATATGTCACGGACAATGAATTGAAAACTGCCGCCCATCTGAATGAGATGCCGGCTGAGAGAGTGAAGCTGTTGGCTGACACATACACGGAAGGGTATCGTATCGGCTTTCAGGTCGGCAATAAGGATATCTCTATCAAGAAAACGGTGAATATCCGATATGCGCTTGGATTTGAGCGGATGATCCGGGAGGCTGTTCTTAATTTTGACCAAATTGGTCTACGAACCACTATCTATCGCGCAGGCACAAACATTTTCCAGGGCAGAAGCGTAGATAAGAACGGCTTCTTCGGCGCAAATCCGAATAAACAGTTTGATTATGACCACAAGGAAGACCAGGCACTGGTGCTGGATAAGCAGCTGGCGGAGCGGAAGCTTAATTGCATGAAGAATGCCTATGAGCAGTATCGTGCACAGGCGGCAGTGTTCGGCGGTCCCGCGGTGGCGGAGATCTTCGGTGAGAAACCTTTCGTGCCGCAGACGAAGAAGACAGCATACAGACTGACGCCGAAGCAGCAGAAGCTCTCCGTAGAGTATGCGGTTAAGGCGGGGGCATTGCAGAATGAATATATTCCCGGCGAGGAGAGAAGCTTTACGATTATTGCCTTTCCCGTGCCGGACATCGGCGAACGGTATGAGGAGATATTCGATGACATCGTGCGCATTAACACTTTAGATTATAAATTGTATCAGGGAATCCAGCAGAAGATCATAGATGCACTGGATCTTGGATTGACTGTAAGAGTCATTGGCAGCGGAGACAACAGGACAGATTTGACGATCCGTCTGCACAGACTGGCAGATCCCGACAAGGAGACAAATTTCGAGAACTGTGTGGCGGATGTGAATATTCCGGTGGGCGAGGTATTCACTTCCCCGATATTGACCGGTACGGACGGTACTCTGCACGTGACAAGAGTCTTCCTGAACGGACTGGAATATAAGGATATATGGCTGAAGTTCACGGACGGTATGGTGACGGATTACGGCTGTGCCAATTTCCCGACGGAGGATGAAAATCGCAAATATATCAAGGATAATGTGCTGTTTCACCATGATACGCTTCCGCTGGGCGAGTTTGCCATCGGTACTAATACTACCGCCTATGTAGTGGCGCGTAAGTACGGGATAGAGGATAAGATGCCGATTCTGATCGCCGAGAAGACAGGACCGCATTTTGCGGTGGGAGATACCTGCTATTCCCATGCGGAGAATGTACGGGTGTATAATCCGGATGGCAAGGAGATCGTTGCGAAGGATAACGAAGTGTCAGTTTTACGTGACACGGATGTCAACAAGGCATATTTCCAGTGTCACACGGATATTACGATACCTTATGATGAGCTGGGAGAGTTGTCAGTGTTGACCGAATCGGGAGAGACGATTTCGATTATCCGGGACGGTCAATTCGTTCTGGAGGGGTGCGAGGAGCTGAACCGTGCATTTGAAGAGAATATGGTATAAAAGATAGTTGCGCTCTGACGGAAAAAATAGTACACTAATTATGGGTATTAATCCGCGTTGCCACAAGATATTGTGGTCGAGGAAGCGAAGGAGGAAATGACAGATGGCACAGGTAGGTATTGTGATGGGCAGTGATTCCGATATGCCTGTTATGGCTAAGGCGGCAGATTTACTGGAAGATCTCGGCATATCTTACGAGATGTCGATTATATCGGCACACAGAGAACCGGATGTGTTCTACGAGTATGCGAAGAGTGCGGAGAGTAAAGGTTTCAAGGTGATTATTGCAGGCGCCGGTAAGGCGGCACATCTGCCCGGTATGTGTGCTGCGATCTTTCCGATGCCGGTAATCGGCGTACCCATGAAGACTTCCGATCTGGGCGGGGTGGATTCCCTGTATTCCATCGTGCAGATGCCCTCCGGCATACCGGTAGCCACGGTGGCCATCGGCGGCGGACAGAATGCGGGTATTCTGGCGGCGAAGATTCTTGCCACATCCGACCCGGCATTGCTGCAGAGACTGAAAGATTATACGCAGAGCCTGAAAGCAAGCGTGCAGAAGAAAGACGCGAAGCTGCAGGAAGTGGGATACAGAAATTATATGGCGGACTAAATATACAATGGAGGTAAGACATGGATTACAAGACAGCGGGTGTCGATATCGAAGCCGGTTATCGGTCGGTAGAATTGATGAAGAAACACGTAAAGGAAACAATGAGACCGGAAGTGTTAGGCGGGCTGGGCGGCTTTTCGGGTGCGTTCTCCATGAACAAGATCAAGCAGATGGAGCATCCGGTGCTCTTGTCAGGGACGGACGGCGTCGGCACGAAGATCAAGCTGGCTTTTCTTATGGATCGGCACGATACGGTAGGGATCGACTGTGTGGCGATGTGCGTCAACGATGTGGTGTGCGCAGGCGGAGAACCGCTGTTTTTCCTGGACTATATCGCATGCGGTAAGAATTATCCGGAGAAGATCGCGTCCATAGTCAGCGGCGTTGCCGAGGGTTGTAAGCAGGCGGGCGCGGCGTTAATCGGCGGCGAGACGGCGGAACACCCGGGACTGATGCCGGAGGACGAGTATGATCTGGCCGGTTTTGCAGTAGGCGTAGTGGATGAGAAGGATCTGATCACAGGTGAGCAGATCGAACCGGGGGATACTCTGATCGGTATCGCGTCTTCCGGTGTACACAGTAACGGCTTCTCTCTGGTACGCAAAGTATTTGAGATGACGAAAGAGAGTCTGGATACTTATTATGAGGAACTTAACATGACGCTGGGAGAGGCGCTTCTTACGCCCACCAGAATCTATGTGAAGGCGTTGCAGTCCGTACGCAGTGCAGGTGTGACCATCAAGGGCTGCAGCCACATTACCGGAGGCGGCTTCTATGAGAATATTCCGAGAATGCTTCCGGAGGGCGTGATGGCCGTGGTACATAAAGACAGCTACCCGGTACTTCCGATCTTCCGGTTATTACAAAAGACCGGCAATCTGGATGAAAAGATGATGTACAATACTTACAACATGGGGCTTGGTATGATCCTGGCGGTAGATTCCGAGGATGCGGACAGAACCCTTACCGCGCTGAAGGAAGCCGGCGAGACGGCGTATATCGTCGGCGAGACGGAGGCCGGAAGCAGAGAAGTTATTATTAAATAGTGAAAAGAGGCAAAAACGATGCTCAAGATAGTGGTATGTGTGTCCGGCAGCGGCACGAATTTACAGGCAATTATTGACGGTGTGCATGCAGGATCAATTCCAAATGTAGAGATACTGCGTGTAATCAGCAATAACAGGAATGCTTATGCACTGGAACGCGCAAAACAGGCAGGAATCGAAGGAATCTGTGTCTCTCCCGGCGATTATCCGGATCGGGAACAGTTCAATGAAGCGCTGCTTAATGCGGTAGACGAGGTCAGCCCGGATCTGATCGTGCTGGCAGGATTTCTGGTAGTGCTCCCGCCGCAGCTGATTAAAGAATACGAGAACAAGATCATTAACATTCATCCGTCTCTTATCCCGTCTTTCTGCGGTAAGGGGTATTACGGACTGAAAGTACATGAAGCGGTGTTGGAACGGGGCGTGAAAGTCACCGGGGCCACGGTGCATTTCGTAGATGAGGGCACGGACACGGGACCGATCATCATGCAGAAAGCGGTGCAGGTCTTACAGAGAGACACGCCGGAGACATTACAGCAGCGTGTGATGGAAGAGGCGGAGTGGGTGATTCTGCCCTGGAGTCTGGCATTGATTGCTGCCGGTGCAGTGACGGTGGTTGACGGACGGGTACAGATCGCGGAGTGATATGCCCGCGTACAATACAGATAAATCGGAAAGGCAAAGGAAATCGAGATGAAAGTATTGATCGTAGGAAGCGGCGGCAGGGAACATGCGATAGCTGCCAGTGTGGCGAAGAGTCCGAAGGTGGATAAGATATACTGTGCACCGGGAAATGCGGGCATTGGACAGATCGCAGAGTGTGTGCCCATAGGCGCCATGGAATTTGATAAAATCGTGAGTTTTGCCAAGGAACATGCTGTTGATCTGACCATCGTCGGTATGGATGATCCGTTAGTAGGCGGTCTGGTGGATGAGATGGAGGCAGCGGGACTGCGCGTCTTCGGACCGAGGAAGAATGCGGCGATCTTAGAGGGAAGCAAGGCATTTTCCAAGGATTTGATGAAAAAATACAATATTCCTACGGCGGCGTACGAGAATTTTGACGATCCGCAGGCAGCGCTTGCATATCTGGAGACTGCGAAGATGCCTGTGGTGCTGAAAGCCGACGGTCTGGCTCTGGGTAAGGGCGTACTGATCTGCCAGAACCTGGAAGAGGCAAAGGAAGGCGTCAGAACGATCATGGAGGATAAGAAGTTCGGTGCGGCGGGCAACCGTATGGTCATAGAGGAATTCATGACGGGGCGCGAAGTTTCCGTACTTTCCTTTGTGGATGGCAGGACAATCAAGATCATGTCCTCGGCTCAGGATCACAAACGGGCGCAGGACGGTGACAGAGGACTCAATACAGGCGGTATGGGCACGTTTTCACCAAGTCCTTTCTATACGGAAGAAGTGGATGCCTTCTGCAAAGAACATATTTATCAGGCAACGGTGGATGCCATGGCGGCGGAAGGACGGCCTTTCCATGGAGTAATCTTTTTCGGGCTGATGTTGACGCAGGACGGGCCCCGTGTGCTGGAATATAATGCCAGATTCGGCGATCCCGAGGCGCAGGTGGTGTTGCCGCGCATGAAAAATGATATTATTGAGGTTGCCGAGGCGTGTATTGACGGCACGCTGGATCAGATCGATCTGCAGTTCGAGGATAATGCGGCGGTCTGTGTTGTGCTGGCATCCGAAGGGTATCCGGTTTCCTATGAGAAGGGATTTTTAATCAATGGGCTGGAGCGGTTTGTTGGCAGTGACGAATATTACTGCTTCCATGCGGGAACGAAACAGACGGAACAGGGAATCGTGACTAACGGCGGGCGTGTGCTGGGTGTTACTGCGAAGGGGAAGGATCTGAAAGAAGCGCGTGCCAATGCCTATGAAGCAACCAAATGGATCAGTTTCGATAACAAATACATGAGGAACGATATCGGTAAGGCGATCGATGAGGCATGATCGTAGTTTATGGCAGATTTCGAGTTCGCGAAGCGAATCTCGCAATTGAGCGAAGCTCAATTTTATAAAGGGGTGTAAAAGAAGGGAGAGGAGTATTTCCATGAGCAGCAGGGAGGAAAAGACGGAAAATCTCGTGAGGGAGTTGCTGGATCTACAGAATTATAACAGACCTACGATATGCCGGGAATGCGGTGGGGTCATGGTTTATAAAGGGTGCGGAGAGTTCCGTTGCGAGGATTGCAATTATCAGGAGTATGACGATTATGGTAAAGTGCGCAATTATATCGAGAAGCATGCGGGCGCGACGGCTGCGCAGGCCTCTGACGCTACGGGAGTGTCGCAGAAGGCAATCAGGGATATGCTTAAGGAAGAAAGACTGGAGATTGCGCCTAATTCCAATGTGTTTCTGACCTGCGAGATCTGCGGCACGGCGATTCGTTACGGAAGATACTGCGCTAAATGTGAGACGGCATATCACAGAGCTATAGAGGAGAAAACGAGGACTTCCAGAAATATTAATCTGTCCGGTTTCAGCGCAGAGAGACCTAAAGGTGAGGAAGGTTCTAAGCGGTTTACAAGAGAATAGTAGTAGACAGACAAAGGGAGAAAAAACATGGCACAGAACAGAAGAGATATCAGAGCGATCTGTGGGCGCATCCTGCGGGGGATGGTGGCGGCAACCGGCATTATCTTCGTATTATGGTGCTATCCTCTGATCAGTCTGGCGGATTCCACGGGTACGGTTAAGGTGGATTCCGCAAAGATACGCGAGAATGCGGATGCGACGAGTGAAGTCGTCGGCAGTGCCTCCAGAGGCGCAAAGGTTTCGATCCGGGAGGAAGCGCAGGATGCCTCCGGCAACCTGTGGTATCAGGTAGTCGTTGATGCAAATAAGACAGGGTATATCCGGGCGGATCTGATTGACACGGAGGGCGGTGACAGTTCTTCACAGAGCGCTGCTTCTACTGACGGCAGTGCTGCCGGTACATCGTCTGGTGACGGACAGGCACCGGCAGGCGCGACGGCACAGCCTCATGAGCCCATGGATGCACAGTATGCAACGGTTCATGTGGAGGCGATCAAGGTAAGATCGGCGCCGTCCACAAACGATACGGTGGTAGACAGGCTGACTGAAAATGCTCAGGTGGTTATCAGCGGAAAGTCGGAGGGAAGTGACGGTAAAGATTGGTATTACGTTACTTTTACCGGAACAGGAAACGTGGACAAGACCGGGTTTATCCGTGCGGATCTTCTGACATTGGGGGATATGGTTCCTATACAGGAAGAAGAGGAGCCGCAGGAGCCGGCACAGCCGCAGGAACCGGCACATCCCGTGAATAATGACTATGAGCTGATCTATGAATCGGAGCCGGACGGTTCCTATGCGTGGTATTTGTATGACCACACACAGGGTGGCAGTGATAAGAAGAGAGTAGATCAGATATTGGCAGCGGCGAATACGCAGCCGGAAGATACGGAGGAGGAGGCGAAGACGCTTGTAAAGCAGCGGATCGCGATCGTTGCGCTGGTGGTTCTTGCAGTTTTGCTGATCGTCGCGGTGATCATTATGGCGTTGAAGCTGCGGGATGTATATTACGAGGATTATGAGGACGACGAAGAGGACGAGGAAGAACCGGAGACGGAAGGAGCTTCCAGGAGCAGGCAGCGTGCGCAGGAAGATGAAGCGCCGCAGGAGAGAAGGCGTGACTCTCAGACAGATGCTAGAACGGCGCGGAACGGAAGACGGGAAGCAAGGGAAGATGAAGAGACATCGCGCAGACGGCGCCCGCAGGAAACGGAAGAGCCGTCCGGCAGGCGCAGAAGGCGTTCGGAGAATGAGGAGGAAGCTGAAGCAGAACAGCGTCAGGCACGCAGACGACAGGTGCGCGAAGAGAGAGAGGAAGAGGATGCGTCAAGAAACGCCCCCAAGCGTAAGACGAAGAATTTTCTGCTGGATGATGATGAATTCGAGTTTGAGTTCTTAAGTATGGACGACAGGGAATGACAGAAAGAGAAGATCACGCGGCAGGAGGCAGCATGCTGAATTGTTGTGAGACGGCGGTGATCAGATCGGTAGGAGAATGAATGTTCATTGAGATAGATTTTAACAGTGATGAAGCTATATATATGCAGCTGCGCAACCAGATTATCTTAGGGATTGCTACGGCGCGGTTTCAGGAAGGGGATATGCTCCCTTCCGTCAGACAACTGGCGGATACCATCGGTATCAATATGCATACGGTCAACAAAGCGTATACCGTGCTGAAACAGGAGGGATATGTGAAGGTAGACCGCAGAAGAGGTGCCATGATCGCAATTGACATCAACAGGATGCAGGCACTTGACGAGGTGCGCGGAGAATTGCAGGTGACGCTGGCGAAAGCAAGTTGTAAGAATATTTCCAGAGAAGAAGTACATGCTCTTATAGATGAAATATATGAAGACTATGGGAAAGGAATGGATTACTGATGCAGCCACAATTTACAGATAAGGCGAAAGCAGCTTTAATGCTGGCGGAGAGGGCAGCCAGAAGTCTGAGGCAGAGCTATGTGGGAAGCGAACATATCCTGTTAGGTCTGCTGCGAGAGAATACGGGGGTTGCAGCCACGGTTTTACAAAATAACGGCGTGGATGTCGTGCAGTTGAAAGAGATGATCAAGGATCTGATTGCACCGGAGAGTTCGGTTCTGATCGCGGAACGTGACGGCTATTCTCCGCGGGCGCAGAGCATTCTGGATGAAGCCCATAGGCAGGCGGAGCGTTTCCACAGCGATAAGACGGGCACAGAGCATATTCTGCTGGCTCTGTTAAAAGAAGGGGAGAACGTGGCGGTCAGACTGCTTAACACCATGGGCATCTCCGTGCAGAAGCTGTATGTGGATGTGCTGGTGGCAATGGGTGAGGACGGCGCCCTGTATAAGGAAGATCTGGGGAAGAAGCAGGGCAAAAAGAAGGGATCGACTTCTACACTGGATCAGTACAGCCGTGATCTGACGGCGCTGGCGAGAGAAGGTAAGCTGGACCCCGTGATCGGCAGGGAAGAGGAGATTACCCGGGTGATCCAGATCTTAAGCCGCAGAACCAAGAACAATCCTTGTCTGATCGGAGAGCCGGGCGTAGGAAAGACTGCTGTGGTAGAAGGATTGGCGGCACGGATCGTTACAGGCGACGTGCCTTTTACCGTACAGAATAAAAGGGTACTGACGCTGGATTTGTCTGGGATGGTAGCCGGAAGTAAATACAGAGGAGAATTTGAGGAGAGGATCAAGAAGGTCATACGGGAAGTGATCGAGGATGGCAATGTGGTTCTTTTCTTAGATGAGATGCATACGATCATCGGCGCGGGCGGCGCGGAGGGCGCCATCGATGCCTCCAATATACTGAAGCCTTCTCTGGCCAGGGGAGAGATTCAGTTGATCGGGGCCACCACGATCGCGGAGTATCGTAAATATGTGGAGAAAGACGCGGCATTGGAAAGGAGATTCCAGCCTGTGACGGTGGAGGAACCTACCGTGGAAGAGGCTGAAAATATCCTCCGGGGTGTCGCGCATAAGTATGAGGAGCACCACCGTGTCACGATCACCGGGGAGGCGATCAGTGCGGCGGTAGCGCTTTCCAACAGATATATTAATGACCGAAATCTGCCGGATAAAGCCATCGACCTGATCGATGAAGCGGCTGCCGCAGTACGTCTTAATGTGACCGGGCAACCCGATAAGCTGCGGGAACTTTCGGAGGAGATCAAGAAGATCGATCTGCAGATCGAGCGGTCCATCCGTATGGAGGCATTCACGCAGGCTGCGGAGCTGAAGAAGAAGCAGAGTGATTGTATCAAAAAGTATGACCGGATCATCAAGCGCATGGAGAAGGAAGAAGCGAAGCGCACCTATGTGGTGGGTGAGAATGAGATCGCGGAGGTAGTAGCGCTCTGGACGAAGATTCCGGTAAAGAAGCTGGCTGAGAAAGAGAGCGAGCGTCTGTTAAAGCTGGAGTCCATACTGCATAAGCGTGTGATCGGGCAGGAGGAAGCGGTGACAGCCGTTGCCAAGGCGATGAGAAGAGGACGGGTAGGGCTGCAGGATCCCAACCGCCCCATCGGTTCATTCCTGTTTCTGGGGCCTACCGGCGTAGGCAAGACGGAGTTGAGCAAGGCGCTGGCGGAAGCGATGTTCGGTTCGGAAAATGCGTTGATCCGTGTAGATATGTCGGAATATATGGAAGGGCACTCTGTGTCCAAGATGATCGGCTCGCCGCCGGGATACGTGGGCTTCGAGGACGGCGGACAGTTGTCGGAGAAGGTGCGGAGAAATCCGTATTCCGTTGTACTTTTCGATGAGATTGAAAAGGCGCATCCGGATGTGTTTAACGTACTTCTACAAGTATTGGACGACGGACATATCACCGATTCCAAGGGCAGGAAGGTCAGCTTTAAGAACACTATCCTGATCATGACTTCCAATGCGGGAGCGCAGCGGATCATTGATCCCAAGAATCTCGGTTTTGGTGCACAGACGACGAAAGAGCAGGATTACGATAAGATGAAGTCGGGTGTGATGGAAGAGGTGAAGCGGCTTTTCAAACCGGAATTCATCAATCGTATTGATGAGATCATGGTATTCCATCCGCTGCAAAGAGAGGATATGAAGAAGATCGTCACACTGCTTGCGCAGAATCTGGTGAAACGGTGCAAAGAGCAGATGGAGATTGAGCTTGTCATTACACCGTCCGTCAAAGAGTGGCTGATCGAGAAGCATATGGATGCCAAGATGGGTGCAAGACCCATGAAGCGTGCTATTCAGTCGGAGATCGAGGATGCGCTGGCGGAAGAGATACTTCGGGGCAGCGTCAAGCAGGGCGACCGGGTTTTGGCCGGGCTTAAGAATAAGAAAATTGTATTTACCGTACGTGATGATAAATAAAAGGCAAGGACTTAGGAGGAGAAGACAATGGCTGTAGTAGAGGAATTACTGCGAACAGAGGAGAACGGGGCGATCAGTTTCGGCAATTATAAGCTGGAGACGAAAGCAAAGCTGGAGAATTACGAACACGGCGGTGACTTATATAAGGTTAAGACTTATAAGGAACTGACGAAATTGGAAAAGAACGGCATGTTCGCCTATGAGTCACAGCCCGGGACGAGCGTGATCGATTTTAAGGAGACGGAGGACGGCGTTACTTTCACCGTGGAGGCGGACGAGGATACACAGATCACCGTCGGGCTGGAAGAGGATACGGAGTACAGCGTTACCGTAGGGGATACGAATATCGGTAAGATGAAGACGAACTTGAGCGGCAAGCTGAGCATCAGTGTGGAGCTGGAGCATGCAGGCGAGATCGCGGTTAAGATTGTGAAGAATGGCTAAGAGCAAGACAGGGACAGTGTTTTACTGTCAGAATTGCGGACATGAATCTTCTAAGTGGGTGGGACAGTGTCCCGCCTGCAAAGAGTGGAACAGTATGGTGGAGGAGAAGGTGCCGGCAAGGATTGGCGGCGCATCCCGCGGAATCGGAGGCGGTGCGGGTCGTGGCGTAAGGGCGGCGGAGCCTTCTAATCTGTCGGAGGTGAGCATACAGGAAGAAGAACGTATGCAAACCCGCATAGCGGAACTGGACAGAGTGCTGGGCGGCGGTATCGTGCCCGGCTCGCTTACGTTGGTGGGAGGTGATCCCGGTATCGGTAAATCCACGCTGCTATTGCAGGTATGCAGGCTGATGGCGGCTGACGAGAGGAAGGTTCTGTATATTTCCGGGGAGGAGTCCCTGCGGCAGATCAAGTTGAGAGCCAACAGGCTGGGAGATTTCTCAGACAATCTTCTTCTGCTGTGCGAGACGAGTCTTGAAGTCGTGGAGCAGACGATCCGTAATGTCATGCCCGATATCACGATTATCGATTCCATCCAGACAATGTATCATGAGGAGATATCGTCCGCACCCGGAAGCGTGTCCCAGGTGCGGGAATCTACGAATATTCTGTTACAGCTTGCCAAAGGACTTAACGTATCCGTCTTTATCGTGGGACATGTGACGAAAGAGGGAACAGTAGCGGGGCCGAGAGTGCTGGAGCATATGGTGGATACGGTGCTCTATTTCGAGGGAGACAGGCATGCTTCCTACCGCATTCTGCGTGGGGTGAAGAACCGTTTCGGGTCCACCAATGAGATCGGTGTGTTTGAGATGAAGGAGGAAGGACTGATTGAGGTCAAAAATCCTTCCGAGTTTATGTTGAGCGGCAGACCGGAGGGGGCGAGCGGCTCCGTCGTGTCATGTTCCATGGAAGGGACAAGACCGATCCTTTTAGAGATTCAGGCGCTGGTATGCCGCAGTAATTTCGGCATTCCGAGGAGGCAGGCCATCGGCACGGATTTTAATAGAGTAAATCTGCTGATGGCGGTATTGGAGAAAAGGCTGAATCTTCAGATGTCCGACTGCGATGCTTATGTGAATCTGACCGGAGGAATCCGTATCGTAGAGCCGGCCATCGATCTGGGAATTGCAATGGCGGTCGTATCCAGCTTCAAGAACCGGGTGATCGACGATAGGACAATTGCCTTCGGAGAGATCGGATTAAGCGGCGAGGTGCGCGGTGTTTCCATGATGGGACAGAGGGTAGCGGAAGCTGCCAAACTGGGATTTACCACCTGTATTATTCCGGAGTCCGGTATTGAACAGGTGAAGCCCGTAGCGGGAGTGAAGTTGATCGGAGTGAAGTCCGTGCGGGATGCGATCGATTTGATTTGACAAGATAGAAATTATGAAAGAGAATAAGGGATTTCGCGGGAAAATCTCAGGATAAATGTAACAGAAATGTAACAAAAATATGAATAAATTTAATATTTTATGTTTTTTGTATACCCAAATACGGATTTTTGTGATAGGATATATAAAATATGTTATAGTGCTATAGATATGTGATAACAAATTATGGGTTCTTATGGGATAAACAGGGGTGTTACCGTGAACCTGAACGAAGGAGTCACTTATGGACAAGCAGGTACAGGATTCTCAGGAAGAGCAGCAGAATGAGAATCCGGCAGATAAAAAGTCGCGCAGAATCAAGAATATTCCGCTTCTGATCGTGGAGGTCTGTCTGCTCCTTATTGCAGTCGGAGTCATGTATGTAGTGGTAACTACCACTGATGAGGTCGAGCGCAAGACGATCGATAAGGAAAAGATTACAATCAACGAAGAGATTGCGGAGATCAAGCAGCAGACAGAGGAGACAGAGCAGACTGTCAAAGGATATTATAATATCGCCCTGTTCGGCGTGGATTCCAGAAATGGAGACCTTGGTAAGGGAAACAGAAGCGATACGATCATCATTGCGAGTATCAATCAGGATACGAAGGAGATCAAGCTGATATCCGTTTTCCGGGATACGTTCCTGAATCTCGGCAATGATTCTTACAACAAATGTAATGCGGCATATGCGCAGGGCGGGCCGGAACAGGCGATCAGTATGTTGAATGCCAATCTGGATCTGGATATTACCGACTATGTGACCGTAGGATTCGGCGGATTGATTGATTCGGTCAATGCACTGGGTGGCATCGAGATGGAGGTCACGAATGCGGAGATCTCACATTTGAATAATTATCAGCTGACCATGGCGGAGGAGCTGAACGTGGATTATATACCGGTGGAACACAGCGGCAAACAGCTCCTGAACGGCATGCAGGCCACGGCTTATTGCAGAATACGCTATACTAAGGGCGATGATTTCAGACGTGCAGAGCGGCAGAGAGACGTGCTGATGGCTATGATGGAGAAAGCAAAACGCGCTTCTGTAGGTGAGTTGACTGATATGGTTAACGCAATACTGCCGGAGGTGGAGACTTCCCTCGGAGTGAATGATATCTTGAGTGTATTAGGCGGTGTAGCGGGCTATAGCGTGGTCACTAGCGACGGATTTCCTTTTGAGGATAACAGAGCCGGCATCAATGTAGGCAGTAAAGGAAGCTGTGTTGTTCCGATTGATCTGGAAGAGAATGTGATAGAACTGCATAGTATCTTATATCCTGAGACAGACTATAAACCATCTAAGCGAGTGACCGGTATCAGCGATGAAATTGAGTCGTTGACGGCAGAATACAGATAAAAACAGGAAACCTAAGACAGCAGCCGGGGGAAAAGCCCGACTGCTGTCTGTGCGCGTAAGCAGAATATGTAACTCTTTTTTGTATCGGGGAATAACAGTCCGGAGTGTCCGGGCACAGTAATTGATAACAGAGAGGTCATGACGACATGAAGAAGCTATTGGTCTATTTAAATGATTATAGGAAGGAGACAGTTCTGGCACCTCTTTTTAAAATGTTGGAGGCGACATTTGAGCTGTTCGTACCGCTTGTTATGGCGGCGATCATTGATCAGGGTATCGGCGGCAGCGATGTTCCTTATGTGCTGCGTATGGGCGGGCTGCTCATCTCGCTTGGCGTGATCGGGCTGGTCTGTTCCATTACGGCGCAGTATTATGCGGCCAAGGCGGCGGTGGGATTCTCCACGAAACTGAAACATGCGTTATTTGAACACATTCAGGGACTTTCTTTTACGGAGATCGATACGCTGGGAACCTCCACGATGATCACACGTATGACCTCCGATGTGAATCAGGCGCAGAACGGAGTCAATATGGTACTGCGTCTCTTCCTGCGGTCGCCGTTTATTGTCTTCGGGGCTATGATCATGGCATTTACCATAGATGTGAAGGCAGCGTTTATCTTTGTCGTAACGATTCCGCTGTTATCCGTGGTAGTCTTCGGCATTATGATGCTGACCATGCCTATGTATAAGAAAGTACAGGCGGGGCTGGACAGTGTGCTGGGAGCCACCAGAGAGAATCTTACGGGAGCGCGTGTGATCCGTGCTTTTAACAAGGAGCAGGAGGAGATCGACGATTTTGAGGAAAAGAACAGCGCGTTAGCGCATATGCAGCTTTTCGTCGGCAGATTGTCTGCATTGACTAATCCGGTCACGTATATTATCATCAATGCTGCAACCATTATATTGCTGTATACCGGAGCGGTGCGGGTAGACGAGGGAACGATCACGCAGGGGCAGGTAGTGGCGTTAGTCAATTATATGTCGCAGATTCTGATCGAACTGGTCAAGCTGGCGAATCTGATCATCACGATCACAAAGGCGCTTGCCTGTGCTAACAGGATACAGGGCGTGTTCGAGATTAAGTCCAGTATGGAGTGGGCACAGAAATCGACCGATACGGTCCGACCCGAAAGTGGTACGCCGGCAGAGGATGGCAAAGCGGCGGAGAAACGTCAGCCGGCAGATTATATCGTAGAGTTTGACCATGTACACTTAATGTACGCCGGTGCAGGTGCGGAATCCTTGTCAGATCTGGATTTCCGTGTGAAGAAAGGAGAGACGGTAGGAATTATCGGCGGTACGGGATCGGGAAAATCTTCCCTCGTGCATATGATTCCGCGATTCTATGACGCTACGCAGGGGTGCGTCAGAGTAGAAGGCAGGGATGTACGGGAATATACAATGGAAGAGCTGCGTCAGAAAGTGGGTATCGTACCTCAGAAGGCAGTCCTCTTCCAAGGGACGATCAGAGACAACCTGCAATGGGGTAAGCAGGATGCCACGGAGGAAGAACTGTGGCAGGCGATAGAGACCGCACAGGCCAAGGAATTCGTAGAGCAGAAGGAAGGAAAGCTGGATGCACCCGTGGCACAGTCCGGAAGGAACCTGTCAGGCGGGCAGAGACAGCGTCTGACCATAGCAAGGGCGCTTGTGGGAAGACCTGATATCCTAATTCTGGACGACAGTGCATCGGCGCTTGACTATGCTACGGATGCGGCGCTTCGGCAGTCGATCAGAAACATGGAAGGAGATATGACGGTCTTTATCGTGTCGCAACGGGCCTCTTCCATTCGCCATGCGGATCAGATCATCGTGCTGGAGGACGGGGAAGTAGCGGATATCGGCACGCATGACGAGCTGCTTGCGAGGTGCAGCGTTTATCAGGAGATATACTATTCACAGTATTCTAAGGAGAAGGAGGCGTAGATATGGCAGCGGGAGAAGGAAAGGGCAGTCAGAAGGCGACTCTTGTGAAAGTGTTAGATTATATCAGGAAATATTGGATCTATCTGGCGCTGTCCATTGTGATGGCGGCAGTTACCGTGACGTTGACACTCTATTTGCCGATATTGACCGGAAGGGTCATCGATCTGATTCTGGATAAGGGAATGGTAGATTTTGCGGGCGTATTTCAGATTCTGCAGAAGATGGCAGTGGTGATCGCCGTTACGGCGGCGGCTCAGTGGGTTATGAATGTCTGCAATAACAAGATGGCTTATCGCATCGTGCAGGATATCAGGGACGAGGCTTTTCGCAAGATCGAGATTCTGCCGCTTAAGTATATCGACGGACATTCTTACGGCGAAGTGGTGAGCCGGGTCATCGCCGATGTGGATCAGTTCTCGGATGGTCTGCTGATGGGATTTACCCAGTTCTTCACGGGAGTCATTACGATCCTCGGTACGCTTGGATTCATGCTCAGTGTCAATGTGGGCATCACGGGCGTGGTGGTGCTTATTACGCCGTTATCTTTCCTGGTGGCGGCCTTCATTGCGAAGAAAACTTATACCATGTTCCATGTACAGTCCCAGACACGGGGAGAGCAGACTGCGCTGATTGAGGAAATGATCGGCAACCAGAAGGTGGTGCAGGCTTTTTCCCATGAGGATGAGGCGCTGGAAGAATTTGACGAGATCAACGACAGATTAGGAAAATGTTCCTTGAAGGCGATCTTCTATTCGTCGATCACCAATCCGGCCACGAGATTTGTCAACAATCTGGTCTATGCCGGTGTGGCGGTGACGGGCGCGGTTTATGCGATTAAAGGCGGGATCAGTGTGGGACAGCTGTCCTGCTTCTTAACCTATGCGAATCAGTACACCAAACCTTTTAATGAGATATCGGGGGTGGTAACGGAACTGCAGAACGCCCTTGCCTGTGCGGCGAGGATATTCGAGCTGATCGAGGAGGAGCCGCAGGTTCCGGACAGTGAGGGAGCGGTCGTTTTGGAGAACGTGGATGGCAGAGTGGATCTGCAGCATGTTGATTTCTCCTACGTGCCGGATAAGAAACTGATTACGGACTTCAATCTGTCGGTGCAGGCGGGACAGCGAGTGGCGATCGTCGGGCCCACGGGCTGCGGCAAGACCACGGTCATTAATCTGCTGATGCGCTTCTATGATGTGCAGTCCGGTAAGATCTGCGTGGATGATCAGGATATCCGTGATGTGACCAGAAGCAGTCTGCGGGATAATTACGGCATGGTGCTGCAGGAGACATGGCTGAAATCAGGAACGATCAGAGACAACATTGTGATGGGCAAACCGGAGGCGACGCAGGAAGAGATCGTTGCCGCTGCGAAAGCGTCTCACGCCCACAGCTTTATCAAGCGTCTGCCGCAGGGGTATGACACGGTGATCGGCGAAGATGGAGGCAGTCTCTCTCAGGGACAGAAGCAGCTTCTGTGTATTACGAGAGTCATGCTGTGCCTGCCGCCCATGTTGATTCTGGATGAGGCGACATCTTCCATTGATACGAGAACGGAGATCAGAATACAGAAAGCCTTTGCAACCATGATGCAGGGCAGAACCAGTTTCATCGTGGCGCACAGACTGTCCACGATCCGCGAGGCGGACGTGATCCTTGTGATGAAGGACGGAAATATTATAGAACAGGGTAATCATGAGACACTGCTTGCGCAGAACGGATTCTATGCGACGCTGTATCAGAGTCAGTTTGCCGTATAGTAAGCAGCATCCGCGTTGAAATCCATAAATTGGGAAGCGATGTCTATGATGGAACCGTTTTCCCATGTAAAAGCCAGATAGTAGTAGACTACTGTATGGGTCTTAAGATAGTCCTCGGAAGTCAAGAAAGTGAGAAGATCGGCTTTCTCGATCTCATTTTCCTCACAGAAAGCGTCGGGGTCAACAGACAGTCCGTCAATGAAAAAAGATGGCAGCAAGGTAACGATAGCGGAATCAAAGGGAATCTCCTCCGTGGGAAGAGCCTGATATGCGCCGCCGTCTACAGAGGTAAAAATTCTATATTCGCCGTAAGCGGCAAGAAAAGACTCAGGGGTGTCTCCGACAGATACCCCTCGATTTGTCGTAGTCGTCTCTAAATCCAATTCATAATCCACTGCGGAGAGCAAAGGCGTACTTTTACCGCAGCCTGCAAGCAGGCTTAAGGACAGACCGATGGATACGAGCAGTGTGACAGTTTTCTTCATGACATGGAATCCTTTCTCAGCTCATTGAATATAGGAAATTGTTCACCCGAAACAAAAAATCCCGTGAGCGGTAACTCACGGGTGATAGCAGGGGCAGTAGGAATCGAACCCACATCGATGGTTTTGGAGACCACTGTTCTACCTTTGAACTATGCCCCTATGTATTGCAGCAGGTATTTGAAACCGCCGACTTGTATTATAGCATAGATGGGGAGGGTTTAGCAAGATAATTTTTTGGAAGTGTTCAGAAGGGTTCAGAACAGTTACATTTTTTAATAATCATATGGCACCATTATGCCCGCGTGTGCGTGTTATTAATGTAGGAGGTGACAGGAAGATATGTCGGTTGAGGAGATTGTCGCGGAATATGGAGATATGCTATTTCGGATCTGTCTTGTAATGCTGTGTAATGAGCAGGACGCGCAGGATGCGGTGCAGGACACCTTATGCAGATACATAGAATATGCGCCGAAGTTTCGCGGCGCGGAACATGAGAAAGCGTGGCTGATCAAGGTTGCGGCCAATCGTTGCCGGGATGTTCACAGAGGAAGAATGCGGCACCCCACAGAGAGTCTGGAGGAAGTTTCGACCTACTGTGAACTGCCGGAGCAAAGCGAAGTTCTGACGGCATTGATGAAACTGCCGGATAAGCTTAAAACGGTCATATATCTGCACTACATAGAAGGCTATAAGACGGAGGAGATCGCCGGGATGCTGGGGATCACCGTGAATGCCGTAAAGAAAAGGATGCAGAGAGGACGAAAGAGCCTGCAGCTGTTGCTACAGTAAATAACGCGTTGCCAGCAAGAATCGCCGCGAAGCAAGATTCATTTGTTGCAGTAAATAGCGCGTTGTCAGCAAGAATCGATGCGAAGCAAGATTCATTTGTTGCAGTAAATAGCGCGTTGTCAGCAAGAATCGATGCGAAGCAAGATTCATTTGTTGCAGTAAATAGCGTGTTGCCAGCAAGAATCGTCGCGAAGCAAGATTCTTGCCGATTTTGCCGCAGGCAAAATCAAAGGAAAGGAGTCGGGTGAAAATGAGAATTGAGGATTTAAGAGATTCCGTAGAGGGAATTCATATGAAGGAAGAGATGCGCAAAGAGGTCATCGATAATGTCAGAGAAAGAACGGAAAAGAGTGCGGAAAGAGGCACAGCGGACAGAAAGACTGCGACTTGGCATAGAGCGGCGGCAGCGGCGGTGGTTCTCATCGTGGTATCGGGAGTCGTTGTGTTTCCGGTCCGGGCGTTTGTCCATTCTCTTGTGCAGGAGCGTCTGGAGGCGATGCCGAAGGAGGAAGTAGAGGCAGTCTACGATACCGTGTCGCGCAGTCAGGAAGAAGCGGACGGATTTTCCAGAGCATATACGGACAGCGAGAAGATAAGATATCAGGAACTTGCAGAGAAGTATATGTCCGGTACATTTCCGGAAGATGAGATCCCGCAGGCGGACAGCGAGGAGGATGTGAAGGAGGGCGAACTTTGCTTTATCGTGCCGCGCAGCACTTTCTATCTGCCGGACCGGGAACTGACAGATGAGGAGATTCTGCAGATCATAGACTTTAGCGTGAAGAGAGATTATGCACTTAGGCAGAATTATGAGAAAGAGTATGCACAGGAGCGTGCGCAGGAGAAAGAGCTTGAGGAGAAACAGATCGCCGATAATGTGGAAAACGGCGGTATTATGCAGCAGCAGGCAGTCGAGATCGCTACGGAGAAACTTTTTACCTTCTTTGAAAATAACGGTGAGGGACTGGAATTAAACAGCTATTACACCGAGAGTGGTAACGGGATACCGGGGGAAGCGTGCTATGTTGTCACATGGTCTCACCCTGTCACGCACAAATGTTATTATATAGAACTCAGCGCACAGGACGGGCGTGTGATATGGGCGGCTCAGACAGATCCCGATTCGCCGGATGAATCTGATCTTACGATCGAAGAGGCAAAGGAGAAGATCGGTGTACTAAGAGAATATGCGGAAGAGTTTATGGAGAAGAAGGCGGAGGCTGACTATGTGAATGTCTATGCCTACTATCTGGAACATATGGACAGCGCAGTAGCGTATCGCGACGGTGTAAGATTCGTGTTTGAGATGCCGGATCACAGCGCCTACGGTGTGACTTACAGATGGGACGGCGTATTGCATACTTATGAGGAGGTCGATCTCGCAAATTATCAGGAGCGGGACGGCAAGACCAGAACTCTGCACAGCGGGGGAGAAGAGATAGAAATGATGCAGGTATTTCAGAAGCTGAGTGAAGAGTAGGAGGACTGCAGATCGCGTTGTAGAAGTGCGGTGTACAGCGCAACTGATAGAATGGTACAGAGAAGCATAGAACGATACAGGGAGCAGGAACGCCCGGTTTGTTACCGGCGCTCCTGCTTCCGATATCGGTGATATGTACTTGCGACGCACAGCGCGAAGATGATACAGGCACAGGCAAAGACGATATAAAGCGGCAGGATTTCGCTGTGACGATTCATGACGCTGATTTCAACCAGAATGCCATCATGGATCATGTAGAACGGTGCGGCGTACAGCAGGCAGTCCGACAGGAAAACAATATAGGCAAACACGCGGAGCAGACTGTGCGAAAGCCCCATAGAAGAGAGAAATCTGATCAGTGCCGGTTTCATAATTAAAAACAGAAAAACGGGAATGATCCAGCAGAGGGCAGCCGCAAGGACGGTGTGAAAGCTGCTGCGGCAGCCCGCAGAGATGGCCAGTGTGATGGCGCACAGCTCCAGAACAGCCGTCAGGGCGAAAAGCATGACTATTAAGAGATAGGTGCCGAGAGGCTGCTGCAGTATTTCGAAGTGGCCGGGATAGCTGGGATGACCGAAGGTGACGAGATAGGCGTTACAGCGCAGTCCGTCCCAGCCGTACACCGTGCCGTAGAGCAGTAGGTTGAGGACGGTAAAGAGAAGCCACAGGACGGCGGACAGCGTGAGAGAGGCGGCGATCTTGGCGGAAATATCCGATGTCTGGCCTTCTTGTGTGGTGAACAGCAGCGGTTTCATCCGTGACTGTGACTCATGGGAGAAGACTGGGGAGAGGACGCACAGAAGAAGCACACTAATCAGGATCATTTCGGTATGGTACATAGTCGTGAAGTTTTCCCATCCGGAATAGTATGTCAATTGGAAACTGTCCGGAAGAGAAGTGATAAGACGTCCCTGTTCCGTGTCGGCAAGGGGCACTACCTTGGAGGGCAGACGGAAATCGTCCCAGTCGTATGTGTATCCGTCGGAAGCATATCGCATCACAAATTCATTCAGAAAATTAGAGTCTGTCAAGCCGATATACGGCTCGAATTTCTGCGGAAAGCCGTACCGGTCTATGATCTGCTGCATTTTTTCATCCGTAAGAGGTCCCTTAAATTCTTCCGTAATCTGACGGTCCATCCGAACGGCTGCATAACCGTGATACGTAATACCGTCTACCGTCGAAGTTTCCGCCAGAAGGTTCTGGAAAAAGTAGAGCAGCACAAATCCCAGTATGAACAGGAGTCCTACGGGGAATATTTTTTTGTAACAAAGTTTGTATAATTCTGCTTTATACAGGTGCATAATCGGTTCCTTTCATATAGTTTATAGGATTCGGGTGTCAAAAGGTGCAATCTGCCCTCTCAGCCTTTCAAAAGCACCAAAAGCTAATTCCGAAGGAATTTACTTTTGGTAAAATACAGATAGGCATCCTCCAGCGTCGCTTCCGCAGGAACTGCATTTTCCACGGGCTTGTCCCCTGCGACAATACGCAGTTCCACCTGATCTGCCTGATTGCGCAGATTGCTGATCACATGCTGTTTGCCCAGTTCATCGGCGCGGCCTTCCGGCACAAGACATTTCCACACGCAGCCCGCAGTTTCGGCAAGAAGTTGTGATTCATCGCTGACCTGCATGATCTGCCCATTCTTCATGATCATGATCTTATCTGCGATATACTCCACATCTGACACAATATGGGTGGACAAGATCACAAGCCTGTTCTTGCCAAGAGAGCTGATGATATTACGGAAGCGAACACGCTCGGCGGGGTCAAGTCCGGCAGTCGGCTCGTCAAGCACAAGGATTTCGGGATCGTTGAGGAGCGCCTGGGCGATGCCGACTCTGCGCAGCATGCCGCCTGAGAAAGTTTTCAGTTTATTCTTTTTATCTCCCGCCAGATCAACTAATTCGAACAGTTCATCAATTCTGTTGCGGGCATATTCCTCCGGAAGCGCCTTGAGCGCTGCCATGTAGTTCAGGAAACGGAGTGCGCTGAAATCTCCGTAATAGCCGAAATCCTGTGGAAGATAACCTAACAGCCTGCGGTATTCGCCGCCCATCTGTGAGATCGGTACGCCGTCGCACAGGATATTTCCGAGGGTCGGTTGCAGGATGCCGCATACCATGCGCATAAGGGTGGTCTTACCGGCGCCGTTTTCGCCCAGAAGTCCATACACGCCATGTCCCAGACAGACGTTGACATCCTGTACCGCCGTTTTGTTTTTAAATGTTTTGACCAGATTGGTCATTTCTAATTCGAGCATAAGATTTCTCCTTTATTGATTGCTGTAAAAAGCACTTTGATCTGTATTCCGAGAAGCACCGTGCCGATCATCAGTGCGATGCCCCAGATAAAGAGCATGGATTCTTCATATAATACGGGCATAGCCGCCAGTACCGAGAAAAATACGGACAGGAAGATTCCGATGATCGCCTGCAGCCACGGGCTGCGTCGGCCTGCCTCTGTGAGCAGAACGCCCAGACTGGCACACTGTGTCAGAACGAACGGCACCAGCATATACAGACCGATCTGCAGAAGTCTGATCTTCCAGCGGGAGCCTGCAAACAGGATTCCCGCCGCCAGCGCAGCCAGATTGATGATACCCGAGAGGATCATGTTATAGGCCGCCAACTGGCTGACATTAAAGAAACAGGTTTCGCTAAGTTCGGCGATCTTGGAAAAGCATGCCCTGCCGATCTGCATTATGGAGAAAGAGCCGAGCACACCCGCCAGCAGCGAGGATATCGTGATCATGTAAGACTGATCCACATCATGCAGTCCCATCATTGCCATCAGGAACAGTACGAGGAAACAGTCGGCGATGTGGAAACCCAGCATGCTGCGGTCGGCGTAACGTATCTGATTCTGCCAGATTCTCCGCCTGTCGGTCAGCAGATGCACTTCTTTATCGGAAATTGCCTGTCGCAGAACAGACAGGGTGTTTTCCTTGGTATGTTCGTCGATTGGAAAAAGTGAGTCTGCATTTTCGAGTTCGCGGTGCAAATCCCGCAACCCCGCGAAGTTTATTTTTTTATGATTCTTCATCCGATGCCTCCATGATTTTTCTTAAACTTTGCACGCCCAGACGAAATCTGGATTTTACGGTGGAGAGATTGCAGCCTAAGATCCCGGCAATCTCGTGAAAGCGTAGTTCTTCGTAAATTCGCAGGATAATGACCTCTCGCTGTTTGACGGGGAGCTTGTGTAGTGCATGCCATAGGAGCAGGCGGTCTTCCAGATTGTGAAGCTCGGCGTTCTCTTTACCGGCATAGGATGCCTCCTCGATACAGGCAGTGTCTTTCTTATGGTGAAAATAGTCGCGGCACAGATTGCGGGCGATGATAAGCAGATAGCCCTTCAGATTCCTGTATTCGTAGGAATCTACATATTTAATAAAGCGAAGGAACACTTCCTGCGTGATGTCGTAGGAATCGGTCGCCTGCCCCGTCAGATACAGACAGAAACGGTATATTTCATCATAGTATTTTTCCACGATGGCGTTTAAGGCGTCTTTGCTTCCGCTATGAACTTTCCGGATCAGTTCTTTGTCTGTCACTTGCTTATCCTGTTCTTTCTATACTGTCTGTTGTCTTGTGTCAGATTCGCCACGGTAATTACTCTGACACTTAAATAACTGTTTCTATTATACAAAAGATTAATTGGGGAAAAAGATTTTTTGTGTGGAGGGCGGTGAACTTTTTGGAGGGAAGAGGGGTTATTTAGTGTAGATGTCAAAAGGACTTGATACAGGCGAAGGGCAGGCTGCGCAAAATGTTCTCTTGTGTCGGGCTTCGTCATATGGATTTTCTACAATATTCCGGCTTGGTTGAGGAGACGGACGAAACCGCCCTCTATTCGCCGTCCAGACATGACTTGGTTATACTTGGACACCGTACTTTGGTGTCCTTAGTATAACTTCATGTCTTGATCATGTCGGGCTTTTCGGGACATAGGCTTATTGCCCTTTAGGGTAATAAGCACGTCCCTTGAAATTTCTGGATGTTGAACGGAATATTAAGAAAATCTCATATGACTGCGCAGGACGACTGCGTGAACATTTTGTGCAGCCTGCCTTGGCACGTTTGAGGAATTAGGTTATGACATCTGTACTATATGGCGACGAGGAGAATAGGGTATGAGATTATATCGGATGGAATTATATAAATTGTGGCATAAGAAGGGGTTTGTGATCTGTGGGGTATGTATGATCTTGATTACGGTATTCTATTTTGCGACAACAGTCGGTAGTGAGTTGGCTGCGGTGGACGGGGTGCGGTACTCTGGATATGAGGCAGTTAAGGTCAACAGGCGGATTACAGAGGAATACCGAGGGGAGCTTACGGATGAGAAGGTTTCGGCAATGGTGGAGCGGTACGGACTGCCTTCGGAGGTGGTGTATGATTATCCGGGCTGGCGGGATGGCAATTATCTGAATGATTTCGTAACCACGTATCTTTCAGACGGGTACTTGCGTGATTGGGACAATTATAAGGAGCCGACGCAGGTATATACCATTGCGGATACGGAGCTTGGCAAAGTGCAGCGCGCGTCAGGTACAGAAATACAATTTGCTTATACCAACGGATGGACGGCATTTTTGGATACGCTGCAGATGGGAATGATGTTGGCGAGTATTCTGCTGCTTATGTCGATATCTACCCTGTTTGCACAGGAAGGGCAGGCGAAGATGTTGCCGCTGTTATTTACGACGCAGGAAGGAAAAGAAAAGGATGTGTATGCGAAAATTGCCGCCGCGTTTACATTGACTATAATAGTCTATAGCATGACTGTGCTGTTATGCTTCGTAATGAGCGCCTGTATCTACGGGATGGACGGCGGCGGGTGTGCGATCTGTATCGTGCTGTCACAGTCGCTTCGTGCCGATCTGAAAACCGGATACATGTCGGTAAGCACATTTGCCGGGATTATACTGGGCATGAATTTTCTGGCGCTGCTCCTGTTATGTGCAATCACAATGTGCGCGTCTGCACACTGTAAGAGTACCTTCGGTGCGGTAACGACAGCAGGAATCTTGTGGGCGCTGCCAATGTTAATCAGGATATTTTTCGGCGGAATAGGGTATTTCTTTACCTCCTGTATGCCCCTCTTCCTGATCATGACCGGATCGGTCTATGAAGCCGTGGAATGGCAAAGAGAGACGATGATGATTCTCTTGATTGCCGTAGTGTTCGTGCTTTGTGTGGAAGAGGGATATCGTGTATACAGGCGGATGTAAGTAGGGGGAAGCGAACCGCTAAGATGCAAAGGCATCCGCAGTCCGTGGTGTCTGAGTTTACTATATTTCCTCTACGATCACAAATCCCCATCCCTCGATGGATAAGGAATCACCCTGTTTGATCGGTTGATCCTGCATAAGGAGTACGGAATCTCTGCCCTGCCATATGATCGTGGCGGGCTCATCGGAATAGTTAAGATAGTAGGTGATCTCTTTGCCGTATTCGTTGATTCCGCGTTTGATGATGACAGGGTATTGCACTTCCGGTAACGCAATATCTGATTTGCTGACTATATAAGTCAATAAGTCTTTCAATGTTGTTTTATCAAAGTAACATCCCAGATAAACCGCAGTTCCGGCACCGTAGCGGTTCTCGGTGACAGCGGCATAGCTGCCCCAGTGAGGATGGTCGTAGTCGGCAAGGGTCTGTGCGGTTGTGGGGGTGAGCAGTTCCATCCAATAACGGACACCTTTTGCGGACAGATCGGTCGAACCGGCAGGAGGCTTAGGAAGGGCATTATTTTTGACCGGATTCGTACTGTTTTGGAAAATACAGTTTTTTAGCCCGACTTTGACCCCGTCAGTAAACTGATCGTAGGTCATACCGAACACATCTGTCAGTTTGTGCGGCTGGTCATCCGGATAGATTTTCAGAACGGGATCGGAAAATGCTGTTTTAAAGGTTGAAAGCAGGATTCCGCCGTTCTCCGTATAGTGTTTCAGATGACTGACAAGGGTGTCGGAAACACTGTAGAGCGCAGGGGTCACCAGAATCTTATATTGACTAAAAAGATCAACGTCGTTTACAGATAATATATCACACTCGATATTTAATTCGTAGAAGGCATCGTAGAGCCATCTGACGATATCGTTATAGTTTAGGTCGGGATGGATGGCAAACCACTTCAGTCCGGTCAGGGATTCGTTGGACAGCAGGAATGCAACATCAGCTTTCTTACGCAGATTCTTAAGGTGATTGCCGTACTTGGAAAAATCCGCGCCGATGGTGCATGCCTCGCGGTAGGTTGCGTTTTCTTTCAGGTTATGGCTTAAGATTCCTTTCCAGTAGGATTCGATGGCATTGTGTATAGAGTGCCAGTGCCAGTACATGACAGAGTTAGAGCCGGAGGCAAGGTGGCTGAAAGCCTGCAGGCGGAGCTGACCCGGATAGTGCAGCCAGCCGTGATTACCCTGTGCTTCAGTCTCCAATATGAAGTAATTGTCTTTCTTTACGGAACGGGCAACGGCACCGCCGAAGGAGATTTCCTTGCCGGTGAGATCCTGTGCCGAAGGGTGATAGATGTCAAAACCTGCCACAGTCAGCGGTTTCGCGGCTTCCCACTGGTCAACTTCCGGCTGTAGGCCGAAAGAGTAGTTACGCCATTCATAGTCGAAGTTCTGGGTAATGAATTGGTCGGGACGGGCATATTCCTGTACGATGGCACACTGCCATGCGAGAAAATCCGTCACCAGTTTTCTCTGAAACTTCTGGTATTCCGCGCCCAGGGAACCGTTGATGGTACCGCGTACATCGGGAAAAACTTCCCATGCATTGATGCGGTTGCTCCAATAGTCTAAGCCGAAGGCGTGATTCAGGGTATCTAAATCATCGTGAAATTCTTTTTTCAAGTATTCTATAAATTTCTTCTGGGCATATTCGCTGCATGTGTCGTAGGACTTCGTCTCATTGTCAAGCTGGAAGCCGATGACATGTTCATAAGAAGATACCTCTTCCATCAGGCGTCTTATGATGATCTCGGCATGCTTTAAGTATATGGGGTGAGTGATGTCCATGTTCTGTCTGCGGCCGTATCGTTCGGGACCGTCGTGAGTCTCCGTAAGGATATCGGGACACTTCGCGACAAGCCATGTGGGAACGGCATAGGTAGGTGTGCCTACGATTACTGAGATGCCATGGGCTGCGGAAGCGCGCAGCATTCTGTGCAGATGGGTGAAGTCAAACACCCCCTCCTGCGGTTCCCAGGTACTCCACGTGGATTCCGCGATACGGATCACATTGATGTGAGCTTTCTCCATCATCTCCATATCTGTCTCAATCCTGTCGTAAGGCAGGTATTCATCGTAGTATGCGGCGCCGAATAAGAGTCTGTCTGTTTTCATAGATTATTGTCCTCACCTTTCTGATTTTGAGAGTACATTACTGTCTAAAATTGTAAAGCATCTTGCGAATCGGCCCAATATCTGGTAATCTTAAAGACGAGCAACCGATTGCGCATAGCGTGTTGGTGTTATTCTATCATATACTTGAAGGGCAGTAAAGGGAAAATGGATTGAGCGGGGGAGCTATGGACGATAAGAATTTGACGATTGGGGATATCGCGCAGGAGCTTGGGGTGTCGAAGACAACCGTGTCGAGGGCGATATCCGGCAAGGGCAGGATCGGGGAACAGACCCGTAAGAAGGTGCTGGATTATATTGAGGAACATCATTATAGCCCCAATGTGGTCGCGAAAGGGCTTGCGCAGAATAAAACCTTTAATTTGGGTATGGTGCTGCCGGGAGATTACAATGTTGTGGAACTGCCTTTTTTCCAGAAATGTATGCTGGGCGTCAGCAGGACGGCTTCCGCCCACGGATATGATGTGTTGATCTCCATGGTGACGGCGGATAATATATCCCAGCTGGAGCGTGCGGTGACAAATCGTAAGATCGACGGGGCGATCCTGACAAGAACACTTGCGGATGATGCGCCGATGAAGTACCTGATCGAAAGCGATATTCCTTTCGTGGCGATGGGCAGCACCGATGATGACAGGGTCGTGCAGGTCGATAATGACCATCGGAGTGCGTGCAGGGAGCTGACGGCTAAGCTTCTGGCGCAGGGCATCAGGAATATTGCGTTGATCGGAAGCGATGAGACTCATATCGTCACGGGCAACAGATTACGGGGATTTGAAGATGCTTTTATGCAGAGAAAAGAATGGGACGGCAGCAGGCAGACTTTTCTGAATGTGAGTGATGGTGGCAGGGTGGATGAGATCGTGGAGAGACTTCTGGAGGAAAAGACGGAGTGTATCGTATGCATGGACGATTTACTGTGCGGCTGTGTGTTGAATACCCTGCAGCAGAGGCAGATTGCTGTACCGGAGCAGATACAGATCGCTTCTTTCTATGACAGCACTGTGCTGATGAACCGTATTCCGTCCATCACATCCATACGATTTGATGTGGAGGAACTGGGTACAAAGGCGTGCGAGACGCTTTTGCGTATGCTGGACGGGGAGGAAGTGGAGCGGCGTACCCTGTTAGGGTATGAGGTGCGTATGCGGAAATCGACGCGGTGAGAAGGCAGAAGAGCGAAATTGCATAATCTGCAAAAATAAGGTAAAATCTGTTATGAATTTGTAACCGTTCAGAAGGTGTAGCTTTGTAACTGTGATGGACAGGGGTCTGAACAGTTACATGAATTTTAAATTGGGCAGGGAGGAGAGACGATGCTTTCTGTACTTAGAAGTGAGTTAAAATATTGGATCAGCTACAGTGACAGTCTTCTTCTCCAGGCAGAACTGAGCCGGCTTCTGATGCCGGATAACTATTCACAGGATGGATTTTACCGCGTAAAAAGTTTATATTTTGATTCTCTTGATCAGAAGGATTATATAGAAAAGATGGAGGGAGTGGAACGGCGCAGGAAGATACGGCTGCGTATCTATGATGAGGGTACGAGTGCGGTGAAGCTGGAATGCAAGCAGAAATCGGGTTCACTGCAGCATAAGGAGAGTCTTCTCATAAGCAGAGATGATGCTGTCCGTTATATGGAAGGTGATTACAGCAGCCTGCTTGATTATCCGGAGGAGTTGGCGTGGCGCCTGTATTGCGATATGACGCTGGGATGTTACCGCCCGGTGGTTATTATAGAGTATGAACGGTGCGCATACATGTATGGCGAATATAGTACCCGCATTACCATTGACAGGCATGTGCGCAGTTCCGAATTATCCTTAGATCTGTTTGATAAAGAGCTGCCATGGATGAATACCGTGGAGGACGCGGTGATTTTGGAAGTAAAATATAATGAGAAACTGATCGAACCCATTAAGAAGATACTGGCGAAATATCATTTGACTAATGTATCTGTAAGCAAATACGGGAGTGGGCGTCCGATTATGGAGAGATATCTGGTGTAACAGAGTACAGTACAGAAAGATTATGCTTGCAGAGCGGTGGCCGATAGAAATATTGCGGGGCGGGCATATCTGAAAGCAGAAGTGAGGAAGAACATGTCAAAGAAAGAAATTTTGGATTGGTTTACGGTAAACAGCGAGTCTCTCAGCGTGGAGAAAATATTGTTTGTGCTGTGTATTTCGTTTGCAGTCGGAATAGTTATCTTTATAACTTATCGATTGGCCTATACGGGAGTCAGTTATAACGGTCGGTTTAATACCGGAAACGTGGTGATTGTGTTGATCACATCGGTGATCATGTTGATGATCAGCAGCAACATGGCGATCTCATTAGGTATGGTGGGTGCGTTATCTATCGTCAGATTCAGAACGGCCATCAAAGATCCTTCGGACACGATCTATATTTTCTGGGCGATCGTAGAAGGACTTTGCGTAGGCGCACAGATCTATAAGCTGGCGGTTATTTCGACGATTTTTATCGCGATTGTGCTGTTGGCTTCCAGCTACTATGCGAACGTTCGGAAAAAATATCTGATCATCATACGAGGCGGCAAAGATACGGATCTGGAACTGATTAAGGCAACACTGAAACCGTACTATCCCAAGATGGGCGTTCGCGCTTCCAATTATGTGGGAGAGCGTTGCGAAATCATCTGTGAAGTATCAGCCAGACAGGAGATGAACGTGGAAGCGATTACGGCGCTTAGAAACTGTAAGCATGTCAGCGGTGTAAACTGGCTGTTGGAAATGGGAGAGCGTATCGGATAATGAAGAAGAGACCTATTTGGATGGGATGTCTGCTGATTGCCATGATATTTTCCGTTATTTTGTTTCGCAGAGCAGATGCCATGCGGTTTCAGGGCCTGCAGGTAAAATCCGAAGAGCAGTTAAGACAGTTGACAGAAAATCTATCCGAAATAAGCGGCCTGCAGAATGTGGGTGAGCTGATAGAACTGGATGGTAAGGCGATCCCTTATGACCGATTCCACAATACATTTTATGTGAGTCAATCCACGAAGGTTGCGGAGTATGCCGGAACCTTTCATGTTGTTGGGGATCAATATTCCGTGTATCTTCAGGAGGATGGTGCACTGAAAGACAAACAGACGGCAATTTATGATGGACATGTTTTCAGGCTGTGGTTTGTGGCAAAAGAAGAGTATGCCGTAGCTGATCTGGTTTTTACGGGTTTACCGGTGATTAGTATTGATCTCGCTGAGAATGGGTTAGCAGAAAATTACTGCAAAGGAGAAATTGTGGTGCAGAATCCCGATGATGATGATGTGATCACGATGAGTATCAAAGATTCTGCTGCTTGGATAAAGACTAACAATCACTCCGGCACCATTTCCTTTAAACTATGCAAACAGGATTATCAGGAAGAGAGAAAACTGAATCTTCTTGGACTTGGCAAACGTACTTCATGGAAACTGTATCCGGTTCATGAAAGGGATGACAGTGCATTCAGAGAAATGCTGGCAGCTTATGTCTGGAACTGTGTCTGTGAAGATGAGAAGCTCCACAGGAACATGGAATATGCGGAAGTCATAGTGGACGGACAATACTGCGGTCTGCATTATCTGGCGCCCAAGCTGGGTAAGGGATATCTCGATCTGGGGGAAGACGATCGGCTGTATAAAGCGGAGGGAGACATATATTCGGTTGTGGGAGACGAGGATATAGGCAAAAACCGGAGAGCTTTGGAGGAATATTTGAGTCTGTGGGATGACGATAATCGAGAGTACAGACAGATTAATGCCGGGAATTATACGGATTATCATATCTGGCTGCAGGCTGTATGCGGTATTCAAAGCAGCCAAGAAGATTACTGTGTTATTGCCTATGAGAATAACGGGACATATGAATTTTGCAGAGTGCCGGAGCGAAGCAAGTTCGTATTCGGTATTTATCCTTCAGAGATGGGGTGGAGATCATTGACAGCCGCCGAGACGATCATGGAGGATGAACCTTATGAGAGGCTGACGGAAGGAGCGGGCAGTACGATTGAAGAAGATTTTCTAAAAAAATGGCATGATTTGCGAAACGGAGCGTTAAACACCGAGGTCATGAGGCAATATGCCGGACTGTATGAGGGAAAGCTGATTGAAAGCGGTTATATTGCCAGGAACGCGAATCAGGAGGAGTATAAGGCGGCTTGTCTTGATGTGAAGCAGTTTATTGAACGGAGATTAAGTTATTTAGATAATTGTTATGACTAGATCGGAGAAAAACTATGGATTTGGAAACAGGCAGGGCGCGGTGGATTGCGGTAATTTTGCTGGTATGTGCCTTTATCGCATCAGTGATTGTTTTTCGCCATTATGAGCAGCGCAGACAAGACCAATCGGATATGGAGCAGGATACACCGCCTGCGCAGCAGAATGAACAGGCTGAGGAAACAGACAACACATTCATGGACATCGGCATAATGGTTCAGATGGGAGACTTCCGGCAGCGTATTCGGCTGTATCAGGATGAAGGTCACTTATATGCTTTTGTGCCTGCTGCGGCAGACAGGGCGGAAATACAGTGGGCATATGACGACGATCTGTATGTGATCGAAAATGTGGATAAGGGATATAAAGTGAGCGATGGGGATACATTTTCCCTATCCGAAGATGATGCGAGCGGAGAAAGAATCAGGATCACCAACATTCGGGAGAATGGGGAGATCATATGTCAGTTGAGCCTGCTGCAGTCCGAGAATCTTCCGGCTGTTTTTATACGTACCGAGTCCGGCTCAATGGACTGGATTCATGCAGATAAGGGAAATAAAGAATCCGGCGAATTCCTCTGCATTGATGCATTGGGCACAGCGGTGTATACGGGAGCAATGGAGAAGATCAGCGGCAGGGGCAATTCCAGTTGGGTAGAGGATAAGAGATCCTACAGTGTAACATTAGGCAGGGAAGCGGCTCTGGCCGGTATGCCTGCGGCGGAGAAATGGGTTTTGCAGGCCAATGCATTGGACGCAACACGTATGCGCAATAAGCTGACTTACGATATGGCTCATGATCTCGGATTGCAGTATGCCGTAGACAGCGCCTATGTGGATTTGTGGTTAAACGGTGAGTATGCAGGCAATTATCTTTTATGCGAAAAAATAGAAGCAGGCGGGGAAAGAGTAAATATTTCCACCGCAGATGTGCCTCAGGAGGAAAACGGAAGATATATCAGAGGTAATGAAGGAGCATGGTGGGAATACGAGTCGGAATACGAAAAAAGGGACGGGTATCTGCTTGAATTTAACGAGAGAATAGAGGACGAGAAGGCGGGGTATTTCTATGCGGATAAGCAGCTGGTTGAGGTTAAAACTCCTGCCGCATTGACTTTTGAAGAGTATAAATATATCAGTGAATATGCCCGTAATTTGACACAAAGCACGGAAAATGCGGCACAGTCGGATGAATATCTGGAATATCTTGATCTGGATTCGTGGAGTCTTCTCTTCCTGATCAATGAGCTGTCGAACGATACAGATGCCAACCGTTACAGCGTTTTTTATTATAAAGATAAGGACACAAAGATGTATGCCGGACCGATATGGGATTATGATATTGCGTGGGGAAATGATGCTCTTGGCAAGGATGCGCGGTGTAGCTTTTCACGAATGGGATGGTATGGCACGTTGTATGATAATGACGTGTTTTATGACAACACTGTCAGTAAATACAGAGAATATATGAGACCTGTATTGGAGAAGTATCTGGACGAGAATATAGATGCAGTGGGAGAGCAGATACGCAGTTCCATACAGATGGATGATATCAGGTGGGCACACAGTGAAGGATATACCAGGCGATCACCGGAGAGAGACTGGCAGAAGGCTGTAAGTAATCTGAAGGATTACATGCGTGACCGGATGGATTTTTTTGATGGAGTATGGCTTTCGGGAGGAACATATCACAGAATTTTTTTCCGGGATGGTGATACAGTTGTGGCGGTAACCTATGTCAGGGATGGGGATACTGTTCCGCAAGATGTGCTTGATTACGTAGCCGGTTGTCTTGCACAGAATAGTTGGCGTACTTCGGAAGGAGAAGCTTATGCTGCATCTCGGCCCGTGTATTCGGATATGGACTTATATGCGCAGAAGATACAGGTGGAGGAGTAGCCCGCTGAATTTATTAAGAGCGAGAGCAGAAATGCGGCCAGGATAAACTTATAAAGTTACAAAAATGTTAAGGAGAATGGGATAATTCCATTCTCTTTTTTGGGACATTTTGATATAATTGTTTTATAACATTTATATCAACGGGGGAAGAAA
>JAAUZX010000024.1 GCA_014804365.1 Lachnospiraceae bacterium | reverse complement strand
TAAAAAGGCAAAAGGCGTGTCTGAATGAAGAATACTTAGAAAAAATCATATTTGGATAAATTTAAAAAGGTGAAGGGCAATTATAGTCATAGGATAGGGGTTCATGCGTTTTCCGTGATATAACTAGCGTTGCCACTTGCCATAACATTAGTCTGCGCACCATACTCTCCCTCCTTTAGCGGCTCTGCCTGTCCGTTCTCTTCCCCAAACTCCATTGTCGAAATAATATCACCCATATTTGTCTCCGCCGCACGAACCGACATCGGCATCACAAGCTGCATTATCAACGACAATATCAATATTCCAGCCATTTTTCTCATGTGTTTTCCTCCTCACCATGTATACTCAGGAACATCCCTAAGTTTATATGCAATCGGATTTGTATGCTCCTGTACACCCTTAAGCTGCTCTCTGATATTCGTTCTTTTCTCCTGAATCTGTACTACTATCTGTTCATTTTCCACATCACGACACTGCAACTCCATTTGTTCCAAGAGTAAATCATAGTTCCGATATCGTTCTATGTCGTACTTTTCCAGCCGCAATACTTTATCCTGATTTTCCATCACAGATTCGACATTGCCATCCATCGCCGCCGCATATGCTTTGACATTATAAGCTTCTGTTACATATAAATTTTGCTGTAATATCCGATCCGCATAGGCATAAGCCGTATTCTTATCGTCTGTCTTTTCCATCGCCATGCACAGCGCCTCGGTATGATCCGGTATAAATTGAAGCGCCATATGATACATACCTTTATAGACCGCATAATAGGGAATGAAACAATAAATAAACCCAAACAACATAGCGATGAATCCTATACCGTTCTCTATTCTCTCATCCCGCTTATGTCGTTTTGACCTGACACCTTGATCTAGACATAGAACGATAATAAAATCTATCATCATATACTGCATATGGAAATCAACAAGTGATGCTGCCATCGTAACAGCCAGAACTGTTTTTTCGCCTTTCGTCTGATTCCCTCTCATAATTTGCCACGCCATATAGATCACCGACAAAATCATAGGAATCACACCATAGTCCAATCCAATCTGCAACATATCGTTATGTACAAACCGCACCGTATAAACTCCTGTCTGAAATGCATGCTGAACATAGTGATATCCCAAATATCCAAGTCCCATTGGATGTCTGAGCAGAATAGATATACCGTCTATATCATATAGAATCCTGCCATACAAAGTGCTGTTGGAATTCATTACGGTAAAAATCCTGCTGATATTTTGTGTACCCTCTCCGGTAAATGCATAATATAATCCAGCTAAGACTCCTACTCCAGCAATCATACAGATAAATACTTTCCGGAAACTCTTGTGACATATGCTATGTATAATTCCCCATAGTATTCCAATAATCAGAATGCTCCTGCTACCAGTTAAGAGTATTCCAATTATTAGAGCCGTTATTTTCCCGATTCCCAGCCACCATTCTTTTTGATTTTTCTTTCCTTTCTTACTTTCCCACTCAAAACTATGAATGATGATCCCAAGAAGTAAAAACAATGCGCAAGTATTGGCATACTGAAAGAATCCCCCTAAGCGTTCTGCCCTCCAAAACAAATGTTTAGTCTTATCAAAAAAAGAGGCAATAACAGACAGAATGACCATGGCACCGCCCATATCAGGTATCATACGAAGCATCTGCAACCGAATGTCGCTATCCCACTGTAGGCAAATGTGCATCCAAAGAAGAATAACGATGCCTCTCACAATACCCGCAGTATTTGCCGATCGATCAACCGCCCAGAGTGAAACTGCTATTTGAAAGCCAAAAATGAGCTCCGGTATCCAAAGAATCCATCGCTTTTCCTTCTTGTAACCGCCCTGCTTTCCATAGTTAAGTAACAGTGCAGACAAGCATAGAAAAGCACCGATAAGCGCAACGTTCCAATCATAAAAACCGCCACAAAGAATCAGCACTCCTATAAATATGAATTTGTTTAATTTCAAGCTAATCCCTCGATTCTTGAAATTTAGATTAAGAATTTAAAATGGAAATTTGTTTTGACGTGATATGACCGAAGTAATAAAGATTTCTTTTCAGAAGCTAAGAAAGCATATCATACTTCGATTTCTCACCCAAATATCGCTGACAGCAGGCGTTGTTTCCAACTGTCAGCAGATATTTTGTGAGAAACCAAGAATGAGGTGTCAGTATGCGTCCACACCAACACCCCATTATCTTTAAAGGGTTTACAAAACTACGAATCTACGACACGGCGGCTTTATCCCTTGTAAATAAAAAACAATTACATTATAATAGCCTTGTGTGTATCGCAGACTCCGTCTGTATTGTGTGGTACCCTCAATACCATCCTTGCCGTAAGAGGTTGCCGCCTCTTACGGTGGTACACCATAATCCTTGAATTTTCTCGAAATCATATTAACATATATTGCCAATCAAAACAAGACATAAAACAGCAAATATAAATATTGAGATGCATTTGTGCCTGTGATCAGTATTCTATATCATTTCTTTTTGTTCTTAATTTTAATACAATCCATCCGGCAATGGATTTTGTGCAAAATAAATATGTAGATTTGTGTGGCGTTCTAAAGAATGTAAATCTTCTTTAATGTATCGCCATGATCCATTAAAAGCATCTGGAACACCATTAACAACATCGGTCTTTAGAAATTCGATAAACATTTGTTCTTTACCAATAAACTTCTCATAGAAAGCGTCAGCATAAGCCTGTTTTAAATCTTTATCAAGATTTATTTCATCATATAGTGCATGATCCAAATTGCAAGACATAAAATACATTGAATACGGAATATCCTTAATCGTTTGTATTCCCAGCAAGTAATCCATAATAGCTGTCTTTAAATTATTCCTGTTTACGACCTTTTTAATATCCCTGCAGATTATACTTGTAGTGGAATATGTAATTGCATAATCACCGCCAAATACTATCGCTTTCTCCGGAATATATACCCCATCTGTATCAAACAATTGTACGATTTGATATATATCATTCTTGTTTAACTTCTTATCCTTCATAAACTCATATACAATCTGATATATTCTATCCTCGACATTCTCCTTAGTAGTTGTCTCATCACTGGAAATATCCCCATCCGTAAACTTAAACTCAATATTTTTATTATTCTTATATATAGACCTGAATATCTTCTCAAGCGCTGTTTTATCGGAAGAGCCTTCAACAATGAATAATACCGTTTTTCTTGTCGTACCCAATTCCCCGCCTCCTAATCATTGCCGGCATTAAGTTTTTTCTCAAAATCATGGGAGAATGACAGCTTGATTCTGTCAGCATTGGGTTTCCCGGCCTTTCTAAAAGCATAGCCCATTGCTAACAGATCGTCTTCGTCATATAGTTCCTCTTTTTGCCCGCCAACTGTAATTGCTCTTATATAAAAATCCCGTTTATTATTATTCTTCTCAATTCCTGTCAGTCTTATATATCTATTATCCGGATTGATAGTTGAGCATACAATATTTTTAGCATCTAACTTTTCGAGAACTCTCAAATTATGAGAAGTAAATATCAACTGTCCCTTCATCTCTTTATTCATCATTCCAAGAAGTTCACCTAGAAGATATTCAAATATACCTGAATCCAATTCATCGACTACAAGACAAACTCCCGGATTATTGAATACTGAAATCAAATAGTTAAGAATTGAAATAATCCTCTTTATTCCCTCAGATTCATACTTTATTAAAAATCTCTTGTTATCCCTGATAGAATAAACCTCTACCTGAATGGCTCTGGTCCCGTCAGGACGTTCCAACTCCATTTTCTTTTCCAGTTCAATCTGAAGATTCGGAACAATTGATTTTAATGCAATATTGATAGCCTCTATAGCATCATGAACCTGATTATAATAATCTGCCGGAATCTCTGTTACTCCGGATATGCATAATGGTATACATTCTTGAGTAATTGTTGATTCGGTTTCGCGATGCACATTGATCGGAATTAACTGATTATTATTTATAGTTCCGAGTTGCTTTACTTTTATAACATTTAAATCGACCAATCCAAACTGCATGATACCCTTAATAACATCACTAAATGCTACCGTCGCTTTATTTCTTTCTAATTCGTCAATAGCCTTGAATACTATAGGGTTAAAAAATACAGAAGTATATTTTTGAGAACAAACTAAAGCTAGGTTCTGCATAGAAAACAAAAAACCTATCGACTTTAATTTTGATTCATGCTCTGACTTTATGCGCAAGGTCTTCTGAGATAATAAATCATCACAATTATAATACGGATTTTCAAATTCCATATCATGTTCATCTTTCCATTTTGTTCCCTGAGTCCAATAAGTAAGTTTTTCCTTATATATCTCAATCTTATTCTGTTCTTCATTGGCACGTATAAATACAGTATATCTAACTTTATATTTTGCACCCGGCCTTTCAACAAAGAAATCTGTCGTAATCATTACGGGATCAATTCTGGACAGTATTCCCGCATAACTATCATACGGTACTGTCAAACCCGTAATACAATATCTGAGTATATCTAAAGCCTCCACAAGCGCAGTTTTCCCTGAACCATTCTGACCATATATTCCTACTATGTCACTCTTTTCAACTACGCCTTTGCTATTTATGGAACCATAATTCATATAAGTAACTTCTCCATAATTAACATTTTTAAGATTTTGGATTTCAGTTCGTATTATTCTTACACAATATCTATTGTTCATATTTTTCCCTTTACAAATACATTTTGTATCAAAATTACTCTACATATTATATATATGCATTAATATTATACATCGTATCATACATTTTGTACAGTTTTATATCAATTCAATCAATTAATATTTTAACTTTTTATAAAACATTATTATTCATACCATTTTACATATTATGTAAACATGCCCTATATATAATTAATCACTGCCAAAAGACACAGGGCAGGCTGCACTGAAACACAACCTGCCCTTTCTCTTTTCTCATTCTTTTCTTAAAGCGTCTGCGAAGAAAACAGCGATTTCACATGATCGATCTCCGCCTGTGTCGCTTTTGCGGCCGGCACATAGTATGATTTTTCACGTGCGATCTGATATAATTCCTCCTGTGACTGCTCGCAGGCGTTACGGAACTGCTTCAATGTCTGTTTTAACTCCTTATTCTCTGTCTGGGCGATCATCTCACCGAAGCGCACCAGTTCTCCGTTGATACCGGTAAGCGTATCCGCTACCATTGTTTTTTCTTCCATCTGCATAATTCGCACTCCTTTTCTTTATATTCCACCTACATTTCACATCTTGCACATTGCCGCATTCAAAATAACAGACGTTATCTCAAATACTCCATCAACTGCTGCTTATTCTGCATCGCAGACTGCGCACCTTTTTCAAAAAACTGCTTTACCTTCGTATCGGACGCACACTGCGCGTACTCTTTCATCTTGCAGTGCGTCACATCATAGCCGCCCATGAGGTGGCGAAGATTCTGTAGATCTAACTCTGATAAGTTTGCCATATGATTACCTCCTATAATAAAAATGATTGTCCTAAACAGTATTTGTTATTGGACAATCATTTATTCCGTTTCTCAACTATTTTCTTTTTTACTTTAATAAGTGCACCTTCTTCGCAATGTGCACCAGCATAGCTCCCTTCGGGAATTCCCGCAGTTCTCTCTCATTCACGCCGCCGAGCAGCAGGATCATTGCAAAATAAACCATCGCTCCAATCACGATCGCCACTAAAAGAACCACCCTGCTTACGGGAAGCACCATATATAATCCGTAATATACACCGTACGCCACCGCCCCCATCAACAGCGAGGAAACAAACGGTATGACAAAAGTTTTCACCAGCTCCTGCCTATATCCCAAATGCCTTCTGACCGAAATCTGATTCAGAATGCACATGACCAGAGAATAGATGATATTGGCGCAGACCAGCGCGTACAGATTCAGATCCGTATACCACAAAAGCGCCGCCAGCGCAGGCACCTGAATCACCAGCGCCACCACCGAATGGATGACCGGTGTATTAACCTTACCGATTCCCTGCAGAACAGCATTCGTCAGCGTTGACAGACAGTACAAAATAACCGTAATTGCCAGAGCCGCCAGCAGTCCCGATGCCTGATCCAGCGAATCCTTCTGCGGGAAAATAAAGTGCATGATCGGTTTGGCTAAAAGCAGCAGCCCGACGGAGGCCGGTATGGCAATCAGCATTGTCATTCGGATCGCCTTAGATACCTGCTGTTTTGTCTTCCTGTATTCCTGCCGTACATAAGATGCCGCCACTCCCGGCATGGCCGCGGAAGACATGGCGGAAGCTATGGCGATGGGAATGTTGATCATCGACACGGCCTGCGTCGAAAAAATACCGTAATCAATATGCGCCGTCACCGAATCCATTTTCCTGTAATCGATCAGGATACCATAATAAATATACATATTCACGACGGTAGAACAGTTATAAATAAAGGTACTTAAGATAAACGGGGTCACGACCGTAAAGATCGTTTTAAAAATTTCCCCATAGCTGTCTGTATGCTGTGTTTTATCATGGCCGGCACGCCTGTTAATCATCTTACGGTTCAGCAGATACATGCCGAACATAAAAAGAAGTGCTATCACCACACCCGCCCCGGTGCCCAATGCGCTCCCGGCCGATCCATAGACCGCCTGTGTGGTAGCGCTTTCCCCCGCCACCGTCTTCATCAGCAGATAAGCTGCGAGCATACTTACCGCAGCGTTTAAAATCTGTTCTAAGATCTGGGAAATCGATGTATGCAGCATGGAGCCATATGCCTGAAAATAGCCCCTTAGCACGCCCAGAAGACCTGAAAAAAAGATCGTCGGTGCAAGCACCCGCAGCGCCGCCACGGAATGAACGCTGTTCGCCATCAATAACGGCGCCGCCACAAAGGTAAAGGCAGACGCGAAACCACCCACCACCAGTACATACAGAAGCGCACACTGAAAAACCCGCTGCGCGTTTCGGTATTCCTTAAAGGCCAGTTTCTGTGCGATCACCTTGGAGATTGCCGAGGGTATGCTGTAGGAAGAGATCAACAGTATGATCGCATAAATATTATACGCCGTACTGTAATACCCGTTGCCTTCCAGCCCGATAATACTCCGCAGCGGGCTTCGATAGATCAGACTGATGACCTTGACGATCATGCCCGACGCGGCCAGAATACCCGCTTGGCGCACAAAATTATTCTTTTTCTTTTGTTCGTTCATGTGCTGCCTCCGAGTAATCACTGTTTTCCCATACGGTCAAAAAGAGCAAGCCAAGGGACTTGCTCTGATATCCTGTAAGTATTACCATCAGTTCCGGTCTAACCGATCAGCCAGTCATACATCTCCTGATATTTCTTCGCAGACACATGCCACGAGAAATCTACCGCCATTGCCCTGTCCACGATCTTATTCCACTCGCGCTTCTTATCGTAGTATATGTGCTCCGCATAACGGATAGTGCCGAGCATCTCATGGGCATTATAATTCGTGAAACTGAAGCCCGTACCGGTTCCCTCATACTCATTATATGGCTGCACGGTGTCTTTCAGACCACCAGTTTCCCGCACGATCGGTACTGTGCCGTACCGCAGAGACATAAGCTGGCTCAAACCGCAAGGCTCGAACAGGGATGGCATAAGGAACACATCACTCGCCGCATAGATCTTGTGGGATAATGCATCGGAGTAATAGATATTAGCCGAAACTTTACCATGGTATTTCCAATCAAAATGGCGGAACATATTCTCGTACTGCTCCTCACCGGTTCCCAACACCACGATCTGCACATTATCCTGACAGAGTTCATCCATAATATAGGCGATCAGATCGAAACCTTTCTGACCCGTCAGACGGGACACAATGCCGATCATCATCGTCCTGTCGTCCTGATTAAGCCCTAACTCCGCCTGTAATGCGCGCTTGTTTTTAATCTTCTCTTTACGGAAATTAACTGCGTTATAATGACTCTCAATATAATGATCTGTCTCCGGATCAAACTCATCGTAATCGATACCGTTGACGATTCCCCTCAGATCCCGCGCTCTGGCACAGAGCAGTCCGTTCAGTCCCTCTCCGTAGAACGCCGTCTTAATCTCCTCTGCGTAAGTATCGCTGACGGTAGTAATGGCATCCGCATACACCAGACCGCCCTTTAAGAGATTGGCATCCTTATATGCTTCCAGCTTATCGGACGTAAAGAAATAATCCGGCAGCCCCGTAATCTCCTTGACCTCCTTCACACTCCATTTTCCCTGGAATTTCAGGTTATGGATGGTCATAACGGTCTTGATGCCTCTGTAGAAATCGCCGCCCTGGAATCTCTCTTTCAGATATACCGGAATGAGCCCCGTCTGCCAGTCATGACAGTGGATCAGATCCGGCCTGAAATCAATCACCGGCAGGATGGAAAGTGCTGCTTTACAGAAGAACGCATACTTCTCAATCTCAAACAGCGCATTGTCGCTGTATGGTCTGAAACCGCCGAAAAATGACTCATTATCGATGAAATAATATTTCACCCCGTCAACCTCGGATTCCATGATACCCACATATTCTTCCTTCCAATGGAAACCCATGTAGAAATGAGTCTTATATGTGAGCTTATCCTTCATCTCCTGCTTCATACAGGTATATTTGGGAAGGATCACCCTGATGTCAAAATATTGCCTATCGATACATTTCGGCAGGGAACCTACTACATCCGCCAAACCGCCTGTCTTGATAAAAGGAACACCCTCTGACGCTACAAACAAAATATTTTTCATGCTAACCCTCCAACAAATAGATTGTCCAGTCTTGTAAACTCTTAAAACATATTATACAGCATTTTGATTGGCAATAAAAGGATTAATTTTGAAAAACAGCATCGCAAAAAAGCGGGGCTTGTTCCCGCAGGCACAGCGGCGTCTGCTATTATTGTCAGTTGCGATACTGCAGCCGTATCTTATCGGCAATCAGCGCAATGAACTCCGAATTCGTAGGCTTGCCTTTGCCGGTATTGATCGTATAGCCAAACAGCGCATCCAGCGTCTCCATCCTGCCTCTCGACCACGCCACCTCAATGGCGTGCCTTATGGCGCGTTCTACACGGCTGGGCGTGGTCTGGTATTTCTTGGCGATCGTCGGATAGAGAATCTTGGTGATCGAGCCGAGCATCTCCACATCCTCCACCGACATCATGATCGCCTCCCGCAGATACTGATATCCTTTAATATGGGCAGGCACGCCGATCTCATGGATCATATCCGTTACGTCTTTCTCCAAATCACGTACCGTATTCGGCTGTGCTGCCGCCTCCGTTGTTTGTATATCGTCTTCTTTCGTTCCCGACGGTACGGTTATCATAATCTGAAACGCTTTGTTGGTGCGCATCAGATTGTTCAAAATCCGATAAAACTGCTCTTCATCTCTTGATGTTGTCACGTTTAAAGTCTCCATTGTACTCCTCCATTTTCCCTAATTACAGTTTTTTGGCGCTGCTGTTTGATCGCAGCGCTATGTCGGTATATTGACGACTTCCGACATAAACTATTATAAACAATGAAAGTATGCTATGGAACCTTAAGGCATCGCACTACAGATGAAGGTTACGATTCATATTCCTGTTTCAATTCTTTTCCTATCCTCTTACCCACCGTCCTACGGTATACGATACTTGCCGCAAACAGGATAACGGCAAGTACGATCATGCCGATTCCTGCCATAAATACAATCACTCCGCTCATAGATCTTCCTCCTTCCGGTTTCCGGCACGAACAATTCTATCAGGCTATAAATAACCCCTGTTTAGTCAGCCATAGGCCAACTACCGGCTCCCCACAGGCTTTCCCACATTGCCTTATATTGTGCCCTCTGGGCATCCGACCATGTGAGCGGCACACCGGTTCTGAATACGGTCATCTCACGATATTGTATAAATAGAGGAATCTCATCAGACGAGAACTGTGACTGCTGCCCTTGTGTTGTCGCGTTTTGGGCTGCTTCTCTTTGTGCCGCAGCCTGACGCGCCCGTTCCTCTTCCTCTGCGATCCGCGCTGCTTCCGCCTCCATAGCTTCAATCTGCGCCAAAATCGCATCGAAATCCATTCCCAGCACTAAAGCCCTGTATTTATCGACCAGACGCCTGATTTCGTCATATCTTCCATCCTGCAGCAGAATATCTATATATCCTTGCAGGAAATCCTGCACCGCTGCCTGCACCTTATCGCTCTCCCCGTCCAGTCTGAGCAGTATATCATATATTGCCATACTTTCATCATACGAACCGGCTGTCTCTAAGTCCTGCGCCCGCCCGATATACTCGTCTACATACTGATCGATCACTTCTCTCGCCGTATCGTCATAACGTCCCGTCAGTTCCTCGATCTTGTCATACTGCCCCTCTTCAATCAGCAGCCCTATGTATTCCGTGAGCAGCTCTCTCAGTTCTTCTTTGATCTCCTCATTATCCCCATCCAGTTCCAGAAGCTTGTCAATGATCTCCAGCCGCTCTTCGTATTCACCTTCCTGCGCATCCTCAAGATAATCGACCACAAGACGCTCTCTCAATCTCGGATTTTCCCCTGTTTTGCGATATCCTTCTTCCAGCGTCTCTATCACTCTTTCCTGATCGAAACCATACACATCGTCCGCTGCCAGATAGATCTGTGCTATATACTCGACCTTCTCCGTGACCACGCCTTCATCCAAGTCATCCACCGCCGCAAGCGCTTTATTATAAAATGCCGTCATGCCCGCCGTATCGTCCATGTTCCTATAGGCTTCCATGCCGCCCGCATATGCTTCCACACATCTGGGATCGATCGCGATCGCCTGCTCAAAGCTAATTGCCGCTTCCTCATACTGCCCATTGTCAAGATATGTATTTCCCAGATCAAGCAGACGCTGCAGACGTCTCTGCGGACTGTTGTAGATATTTACACCGATCAGTATAGCGATAATGATTACAATCGCTGTCCCGATTATCATATACAGTTTCTTGTTGTCTTTCATTATCCTGTCTCCCTCTTGTAATTTGTCTCAATTCACGCAGCTAAAATTATAATTGACACTGCTGATCACCCCGTCGTTTTCGATCCTCGCATCAATACGATGGTACGCTCTTACCTCCCCGGAATAGGTAAACGGCGGATGAAAAGTGAATTCACACCATACCCCGTAATCGTCGCTTCTCTCCGTATAGATCCCTCTGTATTCATCAGTCTGGAAAACCCAACATTCCGTGCCGTCACTGAACCCCTGCGTCATACTCGGATATTCGCCGTCATCAGGGATGGTGAACATATTATTTTCCATCTCCGGCTGCTCCCCGACCTCCTTGATCCGTTCGATCTGCATCACACTGCACCAGTCCTCATAAGAACTGCCCGGTTTGACCGGCACATTAAGACCTTCATAGTCCGCAGTCTGATCGCCGTAGCTTCTGTTGAGCGCGAGGGTAGTCTGCGACCCATATTCATTACCGGAATAATAGTATACCCGATAACTCCATTCATTGTTTACCCATAATTCCTGAACCCTGTCATCTCTACCGTCCCCGTAAGTAGTTGTATTGATGTAATATGACCCGTCCGGCGCATATTCCTGGAAAATTAAATCATTTGTATTACTCACCTCATATCCTTCTCCCACCGGATACAGCTCCCGCATCTGTGCAAAATGATCTCCCAATAAGTCATATCCGTTTACCGTAATATCCCTGATACTGAAAGGAAACGCGATCATACCGTCTGCAAGACGCGCTTCCTCTTCCTGCTGCTTTACTTTCTCCGCAGTTTCCCCGATCTTGTCATAAATCTTCCTGCTGCCGATCAGATCATAGCCTTCTTCCAAAATTGCGCCTGCCCTCGCATAATCCTCTGCCGCTATATATGTCTGCACATAATCCAGATAAAACTGCTCCGCCGCGCTCCACACGCCGCCTGCTCTGGGCACTGTCCGTAAAGCCGCCGCATAAGTCGCCGCCGCCTGTTCGTAATCCTCTATGCCGATACACGCTTCTATCTTGCCCGTATAGGCACGCTCGTTCGTAGAATCTACCTCAATCGCCTTGTCAAACTCCGCGATCGCCTGCTCGTAATTCTGTCCGGTCAGACATTTCTCAGCCGCATTGAGCCGACGCTGCAGACGCTTTGATGTGGAATTATAGATAATAAATCCGCCAGCCGCAGCAATCGCTGCGGCCAGAAGCACCGCAATAACAGTCATATTTTTCTTTGTACTTTTCATTTTCTTCCTCACTTTAGTTCATCAATTTTTTATATACAAAAACCGAGCGGTTACAGCCATCCCCCGTCTTTTAATTCGCTCATCATACGATCCAGCATGTCCATCTCCATATCCTGCTCTTTTCCTGCATACAGCTCTTTTGCTCTCTCATGGTATACCGACATCTGTCCGTAATCTCTTTCCTCATTCTCTTTCATCTGCTGCTTGTCCGCTTCCAGAAAAGCCAATCGCTTATATACTTCATACCGCTCCGGATAACTTTCTGACATCTGTGTCAACATTTCTTCCGCTTCCGCGAAAGAGTCCATATTTTCATAGAGAATCGCCATATTCTCCTGTAATCGGTATGTTACATAGCCTTTATCGTAGATTGAGTTAAACAGCTCCAACGCCTTTCCGTAATAGACATCCGCCATCGTCCCATCCGTTCCGGCCTTCCTTGCATAGCTTTCCGCCAGATATTCTGTCATGACGAGACTGCCGTTTCCCTCGAACTGTCCGATGTACTGCTCCAACAGTTCAATTTCCAGATCCACGGCCTCACCGCCCATCTCCTTATACACATCCGCGCAGAGCAGAACCGCTTTCTTCTTCATCTGCATATCATCGGTTGTGCGGATGGTCTGCCATAGATATTCCACGGCATTGTCATACTGCCCCTCTGCATGGGTAATCTCTCCCTGCGCTATGTAAACCGAATCCTGCGCAAGTCCGAGTTCTATCCCTTCTTCCAGCTGCATCGCTGCCGCTTCCGTCTGCCCCAGCTTCGCCAGCGCAACAGCATAATCTCTGTAATACAGTCCGTTCCTGTCATTGAACTGCACGGCTTCCGCCAGTGCAGCCCGTGCATTGTCATAGTCTCCGATTTCTATGTACGCATTGCCCATTATATAATAGATATCCCCCAGAAGTTCCTCATCCGTCCGGGTCTCAATCAGAAACGGCGTGGTATTGATATAATTCTCACACAGCCTGATACATGCATCGTATTGTTCACTCAGATACAGCATGTGCACTTCTTCTGCATAGGCATCCACCCGCGTGCCAGAGACCTCCTTAGCTTCTCCCAGCAGTTTCTCTGCCTCCTCATAGTCAGACAGCTTCATTGCTTCCTCTGCCTGCTGCAAAATGCGGTAATACTCGGCATTCTCTTCCCTGCGCACAAGATACATGCCGCCGAACATTAACAGAATACCGGAAACAAGGCTGACCAGCGCAGCCACCTGCATTGCTCCCTGCTTCCTGCGCATGCGCCGATAACGGCTGTCAAGCTTGTAGCAGTCTCGGACCGCACTTAAGAACTCGCTGCCATTCTGATAGCGTTCGTCAGGCGATATTTCAGTCATCTTCTCGAGAATCAATGTAAATCCTTCGCTGACTCCTGCCTTCTCCACTGAAAGCCTTCTATCAAAATCTAATGGCGGGTCCACACCCGTCAGGAGAAAACAGAGGGTGACGCCGAGACTGTATATATCCGACCTCGTATCGATCCCTTTTCCGATATAGTGTTCATACTCCGGAATATCTACAGACGAATCCGATCTTCCGTTTTCACTCTGCGCCCTAACTCTTACCCACTTCTGTCTTCTTTGTATTTCCTCACGCTCAGAGTCGCTCAGAATCTCCGTCTTATCATCACTCTCGTCCGAAATATCACTTCCTATCTCATCGGAATCCCTTACATCTGAGCATAGTAATTCTGCACAGTCTTCCGGTTCATCAGTTCCGCCACTGATATCTGATTTTTCTATTTTATCACCGGCTTCGCCCTCAAAGACCCGAAGACCTTTCCGCTTTGTATAGCTGTGCGTAATCCTCTCATACAAGGCCGAATCGTGATACTGCTCCGGCGGCGAGAAGCCTGCGCTGATTCCCACCGCAGACTCCATAGAACCTCCCACCGCCAGAGAAACGTTGAAATCAATCAGGCACACGTCTCCGTCCTTAGTCAGCATGATGTTCTCCGGCTTGATATCACTGTGAATGACCGGCGGATTCTGCCCGTGGAGATAACTGAGCGCCTCGCCTAACTGCTCCGCCCATTTCCTGACCTGTTTCTGGGGATATGCGCCGTGATGTCTGACCGCCGAGCATAGGTCCTCCCCTTGGATAAACTCCATCACCGTATAGACTCCGTCCTCCGCCTCGATGAAATCATAGACACGAGGCAGATACGGATGTTTCAAACCTTTCAGAATATCCGCCTCCTGACGGGATTCCGTCCTGCCTATGACCTCATCCTTAATCTTCTTTACAACAACATCTGTCTCAAGCCGAAGGTGTCTTGCCTTATAGACGGTACCGCCACCGCCGGAGCCGATCTGCCCCACGATCTCATAGGTATCGTTTAATATTTCTCCTGCTTTCATTTTAACCTTTTCTCCACCACCACAGGAATCCTTTCGCGCGGATCGCAAATTTCACGGTCTTAGTTCCGCCGTAATTGTCCACACCTCTGATGGTCACGCTCGCCGTTCCTTTCTTGACGTTGTTCTTATAGCTGCCCGGAACGATCTCATACTGGCTCGCATCTACGGGTTTGCCCTTGATCTTGACTGTGATCTGGTCCTTATCCGGGGTGATTGCCTGCCCTGTATAAGTCTGCTTCGGGATGGATACCGATGCGGACGCAATGCTTGCCTGTGCAATACGGTACTCGCCTGTTTTCGTTCCCGTATAGCTGCCTTTCGCACTGACCCTTACTTCCAGCACGGTTCCGGCAGGAATGATATCATTCTTATCCACGGCCGCTCCCGCTGCACGGACTGTCTCGTCACCCAGTGTCGTCTCATTCTTATAGGCATAGGTAAAGACTTTCTCATAATCTGTTCCCGCTTTTAAAACCTTGCCGTTTAAGTCGGTAATTGTCACTTTGGTCGCAAAAATATTTTTCTTATTCTGGTAGGTCTTGTCTGCCGCTGTCAATGTCAGGCTGCCAAGATCCTGTGTCGTGATCTTATAAGTCAGTTTCGTGCCATATGTGCCTTTGAAATTGCCTTTACCCTTAATGGTGACTGTCGGAAGCTTATCCGCCCTGCTGCCGTCATTCAGCATCGTGTGGTTCTTATACGACAACGTATAGTCCTTACCTTCCTGCAGTTTCTGCGTAGTGCCGTTATCCCTGAGGAAAGTGACTGCCACTTCGGGTTTCGTTCCGCCTTTCGCATAAGGTACTTCGTCCTGCGTCAGCACCGCCGTAAATCTGCCGTCGGCATTGGCAGCAATATCAAATGCCTGAATCTTAAAGGTCTTCTTCAGAGTCCCCGTATAACCGCCCACACCGGTAATAATTGCCGTTGCGGTACCCGCGTCACGGTTCTTCTGCCATGTAACCTTATAGTTGGTTCCTTTCTCCAGAGTCTTCTCAACACCGGCAACCTTCACTGATACTGTCAGCTCCGGTTCCTTGTTCACGCCGCCGTATACAAAAGTCTGTCCTGCCAGTCCTGTGACTGTTGCCTTGCTGACAGAACCGCCTGTTATCTTGAAGCTGACGCGTTTCGTTCCACTGTAGCCTTTCGCCTCTATTCCCGTCACAACGGCATAGGCTGTTCCTATCTCTTTGTTGAGGCTGTAGCTTACCGTATAGTGCTCATCTTTATTTAATGTGGTTTTCCCATCCTTCACTGTAAGCGCCGGTTCTATGGCACTGCCCGTATAGGACTGGTTCGGAATCTTCGCCACGGTCATTTTGCTCATCAGCTTCAACTGATCGGACTGACCGATCACTGTCAGATTGACTCTTCTCGTGCCCGTGAAATTCCCTTTTCCTATAAGTTCGATGTAATAATTCCCTGCTTCTTTTACATAATCCAGCTTCTTTACACCCGTACTGTCATAATATGTAATGGTATAGTCCGTGTTATTCTTTAACTTCTTATCGTTCCACATAAGTGCAGGAACAGGTTTCTGATTCTTCTTATTGGCAGTGATCGTCATGTTGTCCGCCGCAAAAACATTGTCGTCTGTCTGTACTGTATCTGCTTCCGTACCGTCAGAGACGTTCGCTTTTACACTGATATCTAAGGGCAGGATTCGGAACGTCTGCGTTTCTTTACCGATATAGTTGCCCTTACCCGTCACCGTGATGGTAGGCGCCTTCTTCGCCTCAAAAGCCTGATCGTCAGAGGTGTATCCGTATGCCTTGATATTGTTCTTATAAGCAATTGTGTAATCTGTCTTCTCCGCAAGACGCTTCTTGTGGTCATACACACGCACTTCCGGTTTGATTGCCTTGCCGGTATAGTCATAGCCCGCTTCGGAAACGCCCGCGATCCATAATCCTTCCGGAATGTTACCGTCCGACGGGATGTCTTCCTTGAGGACTTCGCCGTATACAGGATCGGGAGACGGGTTGTCGGGATCGTCATCTTCGCCGGGAGCGTTACCTTCTATTACATGGAAAATTGCCTTTCTTTCCCCGCAGTAAAGTCCGATTCCTTTGATGGTCAGTTCATATTCACCGACTTCTTCTACGTAGGCATCCAGATAGGCTTTATAATCAACTCCTCGTTTGAGCACCTGTCCGTTATAGGTAACCGTCACCTCCGGAATGTGCCTGTTACCGTCATAGACGATATCCGGAATCGTTATTTCTGCCTCCGCCAAGTCTGTCCGCTTAAATCCGACACAGAATATTGCCGGTGCCGCATAAGCTTCTTTCATCTCAAATGTTACATTCAGATTACCGTCGCCATCAGAAGTTGACTGTCCGATATAAAGCAGGTTATCGGACGCAAGACAATCTTCCGCCTCTCTGGACTTCATGGCATAGATATTGTATAACTCATTCGGCAGTAAGTTCGTAAAATCGGCGGTCTGCTGAGATGTTGCTTCTGCGTAGGTTGATATAAGCGCTTCTTCAGTTCCGAATGATTGTACGGACATCTCTTCTGTGATATCCGTGAGGGAATATTCTGATGCTGCTTTTGTAGGATCCTGGAAAAGATATTGAGACCCGAAAAGATATTCTTTTTTAGGATCCTGCTTTGATCCCCATGTATATACGCCTCCTCCTTTTCCCAGACAAATAATGCGATTGTAAGTATACGGACGAGCACTTGTTCCTGCATTATAAAAAACACATAAACTCTCAGCAGCACCTTCATCTTTGACTATTTCTTGTAAAGATCTGTTTCCATCTAACCATTCATATAACCCTCCGTCTGCCAGTATTGCTGCAAAATTAGCATAATAATATTGTATCGTTCCAAGACTATCAGACGGTCTGACTGGGTAGGGCATAATCCGGTCGACATCTTCCAATATTAATTCTGGTTCGGTGAAATAGCCATATGGCTCGAATGAACCATTTGCAATCGAACCTTCATAAGTTCCCCACATGTACAGATCTTTGGATGCACCATTTCTTATAATAGCAACACTTAAGCTCCCCCCATAAAGAAATTCAAAATTCTCAACTTCCAGATCCTGCAAAACCATTTTAGGATTAATGCATGACTCTACTGTTCCGTCTCCAAGCTGATATGCGTTATTCTTTCCCCACATATACAGCTTCTTTCCCTTTACAATAGCTGCATAGGTATCGCCGACCTTATGGAATTTCTCCACATCTTCCAATATCTTCTTTGTCACTACAGGTGTCGGCGCACTCTGAATACTTGTAACCTGAGAATTATCTTCCCATGTATATAAATCGCCATTTACCGTAACCGCTGCAGAAACCATCCCATCCAAATAAACTTCTGCTATTTGGTTGCCCTCACAATATATATTTTTTGAATATACAAAACCTCTGCCTTCCTCTGTTACATACTCTTCGCTATAACCTCTCCCCCACATATGCAGGCTACCATCTTTTTTAATTACAGCACCTGTCCAATCTTGCATTACAAAGTGATCGACACTAGCACAAAACTCACCTTTGACATCCTGTGGTGCCACCGTTCTTTTTTCTACGAAATCTTCCCCTGCCTTCCCGTAATCATTATTTCCCCAAAGAAAGAGCGCGTCCTCTTTTTTATTGATTGTTATACCGGAATCATCCTTTATTTCCCTGTCCGCGATCGCTATACAAGTTCCATCCTGTATGCTGATTTCTTTCACATTTGGCAGAATATAAGTAGGCTCAGTAACAATCGAACGATCTGTATTATCAATCTGATTATAACCGTTAAATCCCCATACATATAATTGCCCATCATCACAAATTACTGCGCTATTACTACTATCCGAACTAAAGCAGAACTTCTCCGCTTTCTTGCCAGAAATAGAAACCTTATATGGTTCCCAGCATATCCCCTGCTCTCCGTTTCCAACTAGTCCATTTGTATTATTTCCCCATATATACAATTCCTTTCCCGTTGTCATCGCTGCACATGTCCGTCCATCAGGGGAAAACTGAAACTCTCTGACTCCGTCCAAAACCTTGACCGGATAATCAAGCGATCCTACATCCTGTCCTATACCAAGCTGACCACAACTATTACCTCCCCACATATACAGACTGCCATCTTTAGTGATAGTTGCATAACATACATATCTCACCAAACTATCAATATAATTTGTTATATACACCTTCTCGGCAGCTGTCGAATCATCTAGGGGATTCTCCGGATTAATTGTGATATTTAAGACACCATCACCTTCTACGTCATCCGGTATTTGCACAGCCTGTGAATATGTTATTCCATTCTTTTCAACATAGATATTCTGCTTACCCAATCGCAGTTTAACTTCAGTATATCCGTTCGACCCCGTTTTGCGTTCACTTTCTCCCAAACTGCTAATAACTGTTGCGTCCTCTACCTCCTTGCCATCAGTATCCTTTACTTTGACATTGTCCTTACCAGTATATAGCCAGTGCGGGCATTCCTCACCAACCGCACCCTCTTCATAAGCAAAGGAATAATAGAACGGTATTTGATGTTCCTCCATAAACTTTTCCAAGCTTTCATCAATCTCATCATTAGACAGTTCAAGTTCATTCCCAATAATTGTCATATTCCCTTTTATATCAAAATATGGACCAAGTGTTCCATTAACGCAATAAAGTGGCATGCCAATTTCCGGAACAATTACAGGAACATGCTTTAGACATTCATGGCTTTTATATCCTAAATCCTTTATTTCTTCACCGACATTCAATTGTGCACCTACCTCAAAAACCGGTCCCGCGCTCAAAACCCATTCATCTATCGCAGATACAGTCGTTTCCCACACTAGTTTTGGTGTAATAGTTGCTTCTGCTCCTACCTTTACATACCAATGAGGAGAACAGGTTAAATTTTGAAACTTCCTTTCCCCATTCATATCAATTTTGAATCCCATATTGCCACAAACTTCTACTTCCAGATATGTATTTCCTTCTATCTCTACTTCTAAATGAATACTAGTCGTCACTGTAACACCAGTTAACGGAGTTGGTATCGTTACACCAAATGATGGTGTTTGGAGAGCCTCTTTGATTGTCTCCTCATCATCAGTACTCACACCAGCACTTACAGTAAGTATGGCATCATAACGAACCTCCAGCTTTGCACCTCGAGGATTATCATCTTTAACAAATTGCACATACCCGTCACATCCCGCTTTGACCGTCAGAGATATACCGAATCCCAAGTCCTGCAATCGCTTGAGTAGATCTTTCCCCTCCTCATCGAGTATTCCCACCCCAATCAGTTCATCGCATATATTATCTATGCTTTCCACATTGCCAAAACTGATAGTTTTGCTATAATCTCCAATATTAAAACTTAACTCATCACTATCAATACTAAATCCCAATACGTCTTTAATCTCTATTTCTTCCGATTGATTCGTATTGGCTCTTCCAAATGCTTTCTCTCTCGGATTTCGGGCACCGATTTTTATAAACTCAAAAATTTCGCTGAGATTTTCTTCCGTTCCATATATTTCAATTGAACTCTCGTCATCACTTATCTCTACTTTGTCTATCCGCGTAATAATTGCCGCATTATTATCATAGTAGTACGCAACTATATCTCCCGTCTGTAAGTTCAAATCTGTAACATTGCTGTCAATATTCTCTATCCTATAGACAGAACTGTCCCCGCCCTGATCTACAACCTTATTTTTTTCGGTGTCAGCACTCTTTTGAATAACTTTTACACCATCACAAAAAACAATAAAATTATTGCTTATATCCTCATCCAAATTCAATACAGGAAGTTCACCAAAATCATTTATTGACTTGGCGTAAAATTCCTGCATTACCTGCGTGTAATCAGATGACTCATAGCTATTACATAAAGGACGCAAACTATCCTTCTCTATCAGAAAACCTCTCACCAGAAAATATTCTGGAAGACTTCCCTCAATAGAAACTGTTGTTCTCATATCTCCTACTGTAATATCTGTACTTCCGGTCGCAATCTGTCTATCTCCAGACTCATCATATATGCCGACAACAAGTGTACACTCTTCTGCCATCGGCGTATAAAATGAAACCTCCGCCTGCGTACCATTTATTATGATTTCATCAATACTGCTGCCAAAATTCTCGCCCACGTCTACCACTTCCATTGGAACAGCCCCCATCAAAGCCTTTCCAAAAGAATTTGCTGCCTTAACTTCCGCCACACTATTCTCCGACACGCTATTTTCGGACACACTATTTCCTGACACACTTTCTTCCGTGCTCTGCGTCTCATCATTGTCTCCTTCATCGCCTGTGGTATCATCCGGCTTTTCTGTCTGATCCGATCCGGATTTATCCTCTTCTCCGGCCTGATCAGAGTCTTGATTTCCTTCATCTTCCGTATCTTCACTCACACCGGGATCATCGGTCACATCCCCTGTTCCAGATTCATCTCCGGGATTCTTCCCGTCATTCGTTCCTTCTTCCGATTCATTTCCTTCGTTCTTGTCTTCTGTCCCGTCAGACTCTTCCGGTTGGTTCGGTTCATCCGTCACTTCATTGCCAGTTTCTGTCTCTACTTCTTCTCCCGGCGTGGTCATCTCCGTCCCCGCATCCGGCTCCACCGCCAATACCGTCAAATCCGCACTAGTAAAGAGCATCGCACACACCAGCAGCATGCTCAATGCTCTTTTCCACATCCATCTTCTCTCTGTTTTCTTCATCTCTCTTCTCCCTCTCATTGTATCTGTGATTTTAATTCCAATCTCCTAAGCATCAAAGTGCCCGCAGAATATATCTCCATCTCCTCTGTCAATAGAATTTAATTCTTTCATACCGATATGGCATAAAAGCACCTGTTCCAATATTATAGTTTTCTGGTCCCTATGTAAAGCAATTTTTTAACCACATATTTCTATCTGTTATCACCATCCAAACGTAATCTCCGGCTCACCGGGCAGCTTATCCCGCATCTGCAGTATAATCTTCAGTGCACTTTCCAGCTCACGCTCTTTCTCCGATGGACTGCGAACTGCCTGCTCCATACTGTAAATTGCCCAATAGGCGTATGCGTAATAATCATTACATACTTCGAGATCTGTCGTATCCGATCCCTCCCACACATTATTTGCATTATCCAGATCCTCTATATTGGTAGAAGCAACACAACGCACCAGAGTTCCGTCTGCATTATAATCCGTTCCGTAGTTGACATACTTTGTGCCGTCCAGCACCAGCCGACAGGGACCTTCACTCAAAGTATACATCCTGACCAATTCTTTGTTCCCCTGAGTCAGAGTCGTATAAAAAGGCGCTACCCACAGATACCCGTTCTCATCCATTTCTGTCTTGACACATGTACGCAGAGTACACTTACCCAATCCATCCACAGTTACGCTTTTTGTCATGATCTCGACATCCGCTATCCTGCTTTCATATTTCAAAAGCTGCTCCGCAGCCAAGGCAAATCCCTCTACAACTGCAGTCTCCTCAGCAGAAGTATCTGCCATTTCTCCTTGATAAGACAGACCTCCGAGACTTTGTGAAAGTGTTGTCACTTCTCCCCTAAGTCTCTCGATATAATTACTGTTTACCTCATAATCCATTCGTAATAACATGTACTGCGCCCCGGCAATGTAGCTGTTCAGCAGCGTTTCATAGGCCAAAACCTCCGCTGAACATTCATCCAACCATTCTCTGTACGCTTCAATATTGATTGTTCCACTCTCGCCATAAAAATCGTCAAAAATGAACCATTGGTACATCTGATCGGTTTCCGAATTCTTATATTTTTCCGCCGTAGCAGCGTCCATCAATTCCGTATACATCATGTTCATGTGATCACGAATCTGTTCATATCCATCTATTCCGCCGCGGTGAGCATCCAAGGCACACTGACAGGTTCCCATAAACTGATACAGCGCATAAACTGCATCATTATCGCTTCTTACCTCCTCTGCTGCCAGCATATCCGTCAGAAAATTTCCAAAAAGAGAACTGACTGTTCCAAGTATCATATTGCTCTGGGAATCCTCGGCAAGTTGTGCGTAATCCAAAGTACGCAGTGTCAAACAATCGTCTCTCAATGCCAGATAGCGTTCATAAACCGATAAAAATTCCAATTCATAATCATCTGCCAACCATAATGTAAACTCCTGCAGTTTCCCTGCATTATGGTCAGCATCCTCCAAAAAAGCCTGTAGTTTTGCCGGATCTGCTTCTGCATAATCCATATACAGATTCCTTCGCATCTCACTGTATCGATATCCCCAGTCATCCGCTGCGATCAGCATGGAAAGGATTCTCCACTCCTCACTGGGCATATTCAGACTGAACCGTTCATCAAGTTCCTGCACCAGCGCATAGATCTCTGTAATCAGATATGCGCATTCTTTCAGTTCCTCGCCTGTCAGTTCTTCCGTGGATAAAAGAAATACCAGTTCATCTACGGAGTCACCCATCTTGGTTTGAAGAAGCGAAATCGCATAGTTAACCTGCGCATCCGAGGAATCTTCCAACGTCTCATAGAAATTCACCGCTTTACTCAGATAACCGCCACACAAACAATCTAAGAATTTCTCCTGTACCACTCCCGGAATCTCTCTGACAGCAGCGTCCATAGCCGCACCGAATGTATCTGACAAGCTATCTCCATTCTCGAAACAATCAATGGCCGTCACAACCGCTTTCTTTGCCACCGAGTTTCCCCCACAGATCGAATCAACCACCTGATCCGAAAAAATTTCATCGGAAGATGCCTGTCCTGTATATTCCCGCTTTTCTGATTCCTCATAGGCTTTTAAAAGATAATAGACATTCTCCCTCGCTCTATCCCGTATGGCATCCATAGTCTCCTGAGATTCCTGTGCTCTGCCCATACAGTAAGCGACATAATCATCGGGAAGCGGTTCCGTATCTTCTTCCTGCGCACTGTCTGATTTCTGTCCCTTGTCCTCATCCGTCTCCGATGACAATTCACCTGCCTCCGTTTCCGATACCCGTGCTCCTTCCTCCGAATTTTCCGATAGTGTTCCGCCTTCTTCGGAGGTTTTTGCCTGTCCCTTGATGTCCGATACTGTATTCCCCGCCTCCTGCTCGGAGGGAAACACCCCACAAGCGGTAATCAGCATGGAGAGTACGAGAACGCATGCCGTAAAACGTATTTCTTTTAACATGTTATGTTTCTTTCACTCCTCTTCTGCCGTTAGTTTATTCATCCCAAACATCGCTCTGGCAAAGTGATGTTATCATGGATCATTTATTCACGGACACCCATATTACGGGGCGGATGGAATACATTCCTTTGTCAGGCTTTCTGGTAGTCCAAGCTGTTTCATAGCAAATTAGTTCATTAACTTTTCTATCTCTTGCCAGCCACCGACCGCTCTCAGTGGTCGCTATTTCCTCTACCACACTTGGATTAGGCTCTCCTTTCGCCGTCCGATTGTTAAGATAGGCTGTGTAGGCTTGACTCACCGTATATGCAGTAGGTTCTGCATGCAGTCTGTCATCCCATTCAAAATATTGCTTTGCTTCATCACAGCTTAATAGAAACACATAATCTTTCACTGTAATGATATCCTCCGGTGTCTTAGTAGGTATTGAGAGTTCAGTCAACGATATAAATCCTTGCTCGTCCTCATTAAATGCGGTGTTATAGAAGCCGTCATTCAGCCACTTCCTTATTGTACACTGATCCCAAGACATATACGACGACTGCCCAGGATATTCATAACTTATGTCATCACCCTCGTGATATTTCTTGGCATCCAGCCCATATTTACTAATCAGCAAAAGCTTATCATCTTCTCTGTCAATAATGAACCATTCGATCGGCTCCGGTCCGTTCTCCAGATCATTATCCTGTTCGTACCGTCCGAAGGTTACGCAGTTCTCGTCCTCATCAATTACCGTCATAACACTGTCAATACTTCCTAATCTCTTAGTCTCCTCGTCCGTTAGTCCAGACTGAAGAACCTCTGTTTCGACCCATATGGCCGGACGAATAGCCCGTTCACTTGCCATATCTGCTCTAACAATACTGTTATCAATAAAATAAATCGCTTGTCCGCTCTTAGTGCTTTCATCCCGCAACCAACAACTGACATCATCACTACCTCCCATTAAATAGCGTGTAGCCTCATCACTGTTCAGCGCAAACACATGACTTTCTGTCGGACGTAACTCTGTATCAATAAAATCATAGGTACCCGAAAGGGAAGGTTTGATCAGCGTTAATACAATATATTTCTTTTCCTCTGAACTGAACGTCGTATTATAAAATTCATTATTCATCCATGTGCTAACAGACCCAAATCTCCGTTTTTCAAACACGTCTTCACAAAATAACAGCATCTTCCCATCTTTTACATCCAGCACCGTCCACGCTAACTGCTCCGGTCCATCCAACATCTCATTCTGCTCGTAGTGACCGAAGAATATTGTAGTGCCAATTTGTATATCTGATGCCTTAACCTGTGCCGAAATTTCGGGGGTCTTTGTCACCCACATAGCCGGACAGACAGCATTACAGATCAATGAGTTATAATCGCCTGCTGTGTCAACCGTACCTTTCGCTGTGATAATCTGTGCTCCATTCTGAGCACCGCCAGGAGAACGCAGCCATGCTCTTGCCATATTGTTGTTTCCGGTATAACCCCCCTTCGCCATAGCATATTCTGTTGCCTGCACTGTTGCATAAAGCTGCAGATATTCCTCCGCCTCTTCACCACTTAAAAGGAATAAAAGATCTACCGTCGGATTGCCTCCCATCGTATTGGGATATGCATCAGGATTATCTGCGGTTTCAATATAAGTTGATTCGATTAAGTTTTTTTCCTCTTCGTCAAAAGCTGTATTATAAAACTCACCATTCAACCATTCTCTGAGTGTACATGTTTCCCATGTCACATCCTCATCCGTGTCGTTGTAGAACTGTGCATCGAGTCCATATCTGGAAAGCAAAAGAATTCTTCCCTCCTCCTCTTTCAGTATTCTCCACTCAATCGGCTCCGCCCCATTTGTTAGATCATTGTCCTGTTCATAACTGCCAAACGTAATATAAGTTGGTTCCGATGTCTCGACATCCGGATCCCATGCTTCCTTTTCCTCCGGCTCATCCTCTTCAGCTTCCGCGTCTTCAGATTCCTCCGGCTCATCGGCTTCTTCCGGCTCCGACGGCTCTGTAACAACTGCCTCTTGTGTTTCCTCTGTCACCTCCGGCTCTGCAACAGCAGCCACTTCTGTTACTTCCGGCTCCGTGGCAGACACATCCGCCTCCTCTGCCTGTTCTACGTCAACTGCCTCTCCTTTTCCTCCGCACCCGGATAAGCACATAACAGCTGCAAGAACAAGACTAATCCACCTACGTCTTCTCTGCATACTTCTCCTACTTTTCATTTTCTTTTCCTCCCGTTTTTATCTTTTAATCCTCATATTTGCTTATATATCCTATTCGGCCTGAATAAAATTCCGCTGTCGCAACAATATCATAATCCTTATGCCAAAAGCACACCCGCCCGACAGACAACCTGTTTGCAAGGACGAATGACCTGCTCCATTTCATCAGCTTCAAGGAGACGAAAAAATCCCACAAAAAAACCTGCCGAAGCAGGTTTACATAAAATCAATCTATCATCTGATCTGTACCTTCAATTCCAGTCTTCCAAGCGCCAACGTGCTCTCGGAATACAGCTCCATCTCCTCTGTCAATGGAATCCCGTTTACAAGAGTGCCGTTGGAGGAATTTAAGTCTTCCACATAAAATTTCCCATCTCTCTCACTGATCCGGCAATGTCTTGCGGATACCGACTGCTCGTAATCTATGACAATATCTGCTTCCGCCGCTTTCCTTCCGATGGTTACGGCTCCCTCGACAGGCGCCTTGTAGGTTCTGCCCGGATTCTTCACATCGGTCAGGTGAAGCATATATTTCTTCGGTTCTCCTTTCCATATATGGAGGGTTCCCTCTCTCTCTTCTTTCGGCAGGATCAGTGTCGTGTCTATCTCATTAGACGATACCTCCGGTTCCTGCAACAGTCCGCATTCTTCCTGCCACGCGGTTTCTTTTGCCTTATCCGTTTTCTTACGATGCCACATATCCCGTTCCTCTTTCTCTAATTGTCTTCCCGGCACGTCCGCTTCGCCGTACTGCGCAGTTCCTCTGCCGCACTCCGAAGATCCTTGGCTGAATCCTTGATCCTTTTCTGGAGCTTCGCACCCTTACCCAGATATGCGCCGGCATTCTCACCTTTCCATCCGTAGGAAAGATTCTGCATTGTACTGCCTAACTGCCTGTCTGCAAGGTCGGACAGTTTTGCCGATATCTCCTCTAACTGTTCCGCTTTCATCATTGCCATATGTAAATCTGTTTCCATCTGGTTTCTCTCCGCCATCTTCCATTCTCCTTTGCAGCAAACACCCTATAGGACATCCGCAGGAAGCGGATCGGACAATTCACTTTCCTTACGGTTCTTCTGTGTCAAGCCCGCCATCTGCAGCAGTCTCTCCGGACGGGCTCCCAGTCCCTTCATCATTTCCCTTATCTCCGTCTGATTCTCCCCATACAGGAGGCGATAATAATCCCCCGCCTCCCCGTTCCAGTAATAAGATGTCCGTAGGACCACTGTTTCCAGTTCTTCCAGTGCTTTCGCAACTTCTCCGATTACGTCCGATACCTCGGATACCTTATTCACAAACTCCTCAGGGGCTGTCTTTAAACTCATCTTATCATCCGTTTTCATTCCTGCTGTCTCCTATATCCGTATCGTGTTGATAATGGAATGCACCGCATCTTCACAGGATAAATATTCCTTATCCGCATACTGCATACACTCAATCAGTCTCCCGATTGCATTCTGTAACTCCTGCATCTTACAACGATCCTCCTGAATCTGCACCAGAAATGCTTCGTGGTCATCACCCTCCCACATATTTTCCAGAATCTCCATCTCCCGGAACATGTCTTCCGACCGCTCCTTCACTTTACAGAGCGCACTTACCATATCATTGATATCATTCTGTAAGATAGCCGTATCTACCGTAATTTCCCGAATATCCACTCTAACCTCCATTTATCTGCTCTGCAGCTGCCCGCACCCCGCACAATTCTTTATTCCCGTGTCTGACATCGCGCACAACTGTCTTCTATCTGATCAGATCGCTCACCTTCTGCACCTGAAATACCCCGATCTCTTTCGGCTGAAAGAAATATATATTCTGCTCAAACTCATTAATAAGCCTGTCTTCACAACTCACATAATTCAAAAGTATCTTGTTAAGCACCTGTAACATCTGCCTTAGAAGCCGCTCCTCCTCCCGCAGCTCTTCCAGATTTGCGGTGAGTCTGCCGGAAAGCTCCTGCATACCGGGCAGGACGGATATTGCCGGTATCATACTTTCCAATTCTTCCACTACACTAGAGAGCGTCCTCACCTGCTTCTCTATCTGATGGCAGCTATTGCCTAAATGCATAATCATCACCTGAAACATCCTAAATGTCCCCTTCCTATATCAGCATCAGTTTACTTCCGGTCTGTATCCGGCATGCCCGCAGCGTCCGACGGCGATCCAGAATGGTGTCATTTCCCCGGTCACAGAGCATCAACTCTTCCATATTTCCTACGATCCTGGAATGTTCTTTGTAGGCGATCATCGCACTGATCTCCTCTATCACAGCGCCGATCTCTACATTCTGATTCAGGCAAAAATCATATTCCCTGTCCACTGCAGGAACATACACATCCACCATGATCACAGCGTCTCTCCTCCTCTCACCCACTCCGTCAACATTTCTAAGAGAAGTTGCTCCGAATAATGGAATATCTTCATTTCACCCGCATCCTGAACAAATATCATATCATATACCGGACGTTCTGCCAGCATGATTCTTCTGCCGGGATATCCATGCGAAGCGCTTCGTTTCTCCATGATCGTGCGGATGCCGTACTTTCTAAGCTGCTCCCTGCCCTCCGCTGTCCGCAGATCATTCATATCCGCCGTAAGTTCTACCAGTTTCTCATCCTCCGGCAGCATATCGCACACCGGAATCATATCATAGAGTATATCATCCGCTACATTCTGCATAAGCAGCATACCGCTTTCGCGCAGCTGTTTCCATATCTTATGCAAAGATCCGTAACTGCACTTATAATATTTGCCTTTCAGCCCGCCCGGTTCAATCAGCACGGTTTTCTCCCCCGGATAGATACATTTCTCCGGAAAACTGTCATCTACGGCGCAGACGGTGATCACGCTGTCGGCTTCTCTCATGTAACGGAACATCTCCCTGATTTCCGGCATCACCAGATAGCCGTCCTCCGCTGCCTCCAGAAACCCTTTGTTCGTCATTTTAAAAAACTGCTGATACAGCTCCCGCTCATCTGTCCGCACCTCTTCTTCCGGCTTAAAACCATACAACTGACGTATTTCGAGGCTTCCGGCAAGTATCAGGAATTCCTGTTCCGTAAAACAATATCGTCTTTCCATATCTGTCTGCATAGCATACTCTTGTCTACTGCTCATTACCCTAACTCCTTTAAGGCCGCCTTATAACTCCTTGACAGTGGCACATCTCTGCCCTCCGCCAGATATATAATATTCTGGGAGAGCACGATCTTCTCGATCTTTCTTGTATTCACGATGAAGCTTCTGTGACATCTCATAAAATGAACCGGCAGCTCTTCCTCCAATTTATCTATCGTGCCATAGAAACCGTATTCTTCCCGATCCGTCTGAATATGCAGCTTCTTCTCCCGCGCCTCGAAATAGTAGATTTTATCAAAAGGAATATGCAATTTCCCCTCTCTCGTCTCCACCACAAAGCTGCTCTGTCCCGTCTCGAAACGCTCCATATATGCCGTCAGAAATTCTTTCATCACTCTGCCTATCTCTTCATCCCCGCATGGTCGAAGTAACAACGACGAAGCCATGATTCCCGGCCGCACATAACTCATGGGCGATATGCTCGTATCTGCAATCAGAAGAAGTGACATCTCCTTATACTTTCTGCGGAAGTCTTCCACGCAGGAAATGTCTCCATCCCCCGTAATATCCATGCACGCAGTATTGAGTAACGGAGTCATCTCCCCATGCTGTACGGCCTGTTCGCGAGTCTGTGCCGGCATAATATTCCAATATTCGTCACTTAAGTACGCCGCATGGTCTCCTGCTGATTCGCGCAGCTTATCAAGTTCCTTTTTTATCCTGTCGTATATGAGCATTGATATCATATCATTTCCCCGCGGTCAATCTCTCCATAAAGGAACCGCTACCTTCCTCACTGTTTCTTCTTCTGTATACGGCAGCATTGCTATCCCTGCTTTTTCTGCCCTGGTCTGCTCCATATAAGGCACATGGTTGAAATCAAATATCCTCTGTTCGGACACTCTGCCGCCGAAGTGAGCTCCCTTCTTCTGCCTTACAAACAACTCATAGATCCGGTTCCCGATCACAACATTCCGATCCTCCTGCCGCAGACAGCCGAACCAGCATATTCCGTGACGGCTTCCCTTATCCAGCAGATTCTCTATCAACGCGCCCATTTCACCCACGCCGCCCGCGGGTGCATACATATGGTTAATGAATTCGGCAAGATCCGTGACAAAGATATAGATTTTCTCCTGCCGGTTCCCGTCACTTCTCTCCCGGAAAGCCGGTATCAATTCGTCCTTCAGATAGCAGTAACAGGCATCATCCTGCGTAATACACGGAATTTCCATATCGTCACACCATGCACGCAGCTTCGCCGAAAAATCGATCACCGTTATCCTGCCGCCTTTTGCCGCCGCCGAACCGATCAGCACTTTCATGGCATTGGTCTTGCCTGTCCCCTGCCTGCCGCTAAGCAGACAGCAGTATGTCTCGTTAAGGTCTACGCCGTATACCTCCACATGCTCCGTCTCATATCCCATGGGAAGATACCGGTCATCCGCCAGCATTTTCCGTACCGCGTCCGTCCCGATAAACTCTTTCCAGATAAAGTTCTTCGGGATTTCCGGAATCCTCTCGGCTCTTTGACCGGTCCACGCTTTCTTCATATCCAGAGCAAGCGTCTCGATTGCACCCGATCGTTCGTAATCGTTTCTTGCGGGCATAGACAACGCCGTTTGAAATTCCAGCAGTGCTTCACCGACTCTGGCAAGTCCCCGCCCTTTCACATTTTTCTCCGGTATTACATCCACGTGCATAGCCCTGTGCACTTCTGCATACCGGAATCTGTCTCCCATCTCCAGTGAAATGACAGTCCTGAAATTATCAGCCATGGAAACGGGAATATCCATTGTGCCGAATCCCGAAGCTGTCAATACCATAAAGATCCCGTATCCCGCGCCGTCCTTAGACAACAGCGTGAACAGATCGTCATATTTATATTCTGTCTTATTCCGAAAACCCGCATAATTATCAATCACGATGAGGACTGCCGGAAGCGCCTCCCTGTGCGCCTTCACATACTGACCGTAGCTGCCGCCGCCGAGCAGTGCTTTCCGCTCTTCCAGTATCCTTGCAAGCATCGATATGAATTTACCCAGCCTGTCGCTCTCGTTCTCCAGAATAATGCCGCCTACATGTGGCGCCTGCCTGAACGCTTCTAGCATACGGCTTCCGAAATCAATGCCGTATAGGTTGACTTCCTCCGGCGTATGGCTGCAGATCATGGAATACATAAAGGTCTGCAGGAATGTGCTCTTGCCGCTGCCCGCCATACCGCACACGGCGATATGCCCATATGCCGTCGGATCAACAATAAGCGGCACCTGCGCCTGATTCACCGGATCATCACAGAGACCCATATATACGCCCAGTCTTCCCTTAGACTCCTTCGCATGCCAAACACCGTCAGCATATGCCGTCGGATGATACCCTTCCAGCTCCTCAAGATACAGCTTGTCCGGCAGTATCGGCAGCCAGAACTGCAGAGGACATTCGCAGTTCTCCCGCCGTGCCGTATCCGCCAAGAGTTCCACTACCGCCTCGAGCTGCGACTTTTCTCTCATCTCCGACAGTTTCTTCCTGTCCGCTTCGGTCTTATGCATCATCCTGACGCGGCTTCCGATAAGTGCCGTTCTACCCGTGTAGGAGAGCATCTGCGCAATATCTTTTCTTCCGCAGTCCTCATCCTCATCATATGCTGCCCCACTGTAGCCTGACTGAAAAGACTCATACAGTTCATCGTTGCCTACCTGAAGACAGCACCGTCCCGTCTGCGTGATATATGCCGCATCCGGTTTATGCAGCATATGCATACTGTCCTGTCTGTCCTGAACACGCAGACAGATCCGGAAGCGTGAATTGCTCCAGATATTGTCATCCACTGTCCCGCCCGGCTTCTGAGTGGCCAGTATGAGGTGCACGCCAAGACTTCTACCTACTTGCGCTACACTGATCAACTCGCCCATAAAATCCGGTTCTTCCCGCTTTAACTCTGCAAACTCGTCTATGATGATGAACAGATGCGGTACGGGAACCGCCGTCTCTCCATTCTTATACAGTTTCGTATATAAATTGATGTTATTGACCCCGTACTCGTTAAAAATGCGTTGTCTGCGCCGGTTTTCACTCTTAATGGACACCATCGCACGGCGCACCTGACTGCCGGAAAGATTCGTGATCTGCCCGACCATATGCGGTAAACCGGAAAACAGGTTCGCCATACCGCCGCCTTTATAATCAATGATAAAGAAACACACATCTTCCGGGCTGAAATTGATTGCAAGAGAAAGTATGTAAGTCTGTAAAATCTCCGACTTACCGGAACCGGTCGTTCCTGCCACCAGCCCATGCGGTCCGTGGCATTTCTCATGGACATCCAGATAACACTCTCTTCCTCCTGCCTTCTGTCCGATCAGCGTTTTCATGCTCTCATAAGTCCTGCTCTTACGCCACCTCTGTGCAACGTTCAGCTCCTCAGGCCTGCCGATACCATACATTTCAAAAAATGTCAGATCATCCGGCATCTCTTTCCCCGTCTCTACCTCACTCACACGAATATCGGACAGTCTTCTGGCAAACGTCTCAAGCGTTACTCCCGCGATGATATCCAAACGGATCGTCTGCTTCTTCCTGTCATCATCGCCGATGTGATAGATTCCGGTAAATACCGAGTCATTCTGTATCAAATATTCACAGGCATTGGGAAGCTGTTCGTAGTTTTCAGCAAACATTACGGTCGTCAAACCGTACTCTTTCCTTGATTTATATATGTACCTGGAGATCAACTCTCCCTCCAGCATATCCGGGTCCGCAACAAACAGCACATAGTATGGCTTCGGCGGTTTCCTGCCCGCTTCTGTGCCCTCGCCGCCCGCCTCCTGTCTTGCGCGAAACACTTTGGCAAGCTCGTAAAACACATCTCCTGCCTCCTGCCTGTCCCTCGCCACATACCTTATTCTGCGATCTTCTGACCACACATGCGGAAGCCACTTGGCGAAGTTCCATACACTACTGTCATCATAATTCTTCGCATCGTATATAAACGCCATCTTCACATCCGTATAACAGTTATTGGCAGCAATCTGTGCCGCAATCATATGTAGAACGGCTATGGCTCCCTCTTTCTTCTCTCCTCCGAAGACGCCGATCAGCCTGTGTTTTAGAAGATCCACACCCACGGGAACGTCCCGCAGCATGTGATAGTTGTCCTGTATGCGCTTCAGTTTTTCTACAAGTGCATCCTCCGACATGGCGATCTTCTTCTCCGGTACGACGATCTGTACCTGAAAAGGAATATCCCCCAGCCCAAGCCGCGCGAAGAGCATATCGTCATGACTGGCATTCCTGCCCCATAGCTGTGCCGATTCCTCCGTATATCCGCAACATTCTTCCGCGGAAGGATACATCTCTGTCAGAGCCGATTTGTTCTTATCATATTTCGCCTTGATCAGTTCGTCGCACTTTACAAGATATCTGCCATATGTCTCACTCCTGCGCCGGTCATCATCTCTGTTCTCCTTCCGGCTGCGCAGAATATACGCCAGAGTCCACGACATTCCGATCACTGCCGATCCTGCCGCCATTGCCAATCCTATGCGCCGAAATACCCCTCTGCTTCCCGTGCCCGCCAGAGTACTGTAAAGCGCAAGACTGCATCCGAGAAACATCGGAAGCGCCATCGCCAGCGTAGGTCCCGCCAGCATGCCAAGAGACTGCCTGTTCCTCTCTGGGGCAGCAGGCGGTGCTTCAATCTCTATAACATCATTTTCCAGACTGCAGATCTTCCTCGGCGCGCGGTGAAAGAATACCGACTCTGCGCTCTGGGCGTATTTCTCATCCGGTTTGCGGTTTTCCTGTTCCTCTTTTTCATTCTCCTTCGGACAAAAAGGAGTCAGGACACCCTTTTTCAAACTGAGTCCTTCCACACCTTCGTTGATTGCAAGAACATTCTCAAGAAACACCATGCGTAGCCCGAAGATATCAATGCGATCCCCGAAGGACAATTTCCAACTGCCGGCAATCCGCACGGAATTAATGAAAATGCCGTTAGCGCTTGTATCCTCTACAATATATCCCGCGTCGTTCTTCTTGATTATTCCATGCTCTCCGGAGATCAGATCAAGGATTTCGTAACGGATATCGCTGTCCTCATTCTGACCGATCCGAATAACGTCAAGGTCTGTGATATCATATTTCTTATATACGATAAATGAATCCTTCACTTCTTTAGCGATGATATTCAGTATCTGGCCCTCCGGCAGAGTCAGCGTGAGAAGATCGCCGTTTTGCAATGGCTGTCCGGAATAGCTCTTTTGTGATACCGTATAGGCAAGATAGAAATTCCTCCTGCGTATATACCACTGTCCTCCTATGATCTCTAAAGGTATGACGATGTCCCGCGGCAATGCGAAATTTGATTTACTGACGGTAATCGAACTGTCAGCATTATCTATTGCAGGCAAAAGAAATTCCTTAAATGCATTGATGCTGTAAACGGATAATATGAAACTCATGATGTCCTCTCATTTACACTATTTTCTACAGATATGGCTCCTTACGGAGACATTTCTGTTATTATAACATCTTATTGCATCAAAGCATACCTTATCTAATGTCATCTCATAAATTTCCCATGGTCATTCGGTCCATGCACCTTATCATTTATATCATGTTAGCACAATCATTTTCTTAGATGCATGTTATCCGACAGTTAACCTGTTTGTGGGGATGAATGACTTAATGACTCAACATTTCCTCGATAAAAATTCCGTACCCTCTCGTAGAATCCTGCACCAGCACATGAGTCACCGCGCCCACCAGCTTGCCGTTCTGGATAATGGGGCTGCCGCTCATTCCCTGTATGATTCCACCGGTCAAGGTGAGAAGTTTCTCGTCGGTCACCCGTATAACGATCCCCCTGTTGATATTGTCGCCGTCCAGATTAACTTCCGCAATCTCCACATCATAGAACTCCGGCTCCCCCGTAACGGAACATATGATCTGCGCCGGTCCCAGCTCGATCTCCTGTTTTAATGCAATAGGAATCGGCTCAAAACAGGACGCGTCCATGATCTCTTCATCACACACACCAAATATCCCTTCCGTCGTGTTCTCCGTAATCTCCCCGATCACATTATCAGAGTCATACTCAATATAACCGGTCAATTCTCCCGGTGAACCGTTGGAGCCTCTCGTGATCCCTACGATCTCCGTCTTATATAACGTCCCTTCGTCCAGATTCATCAACATTGAGGTATCCACATCATTAATACCGTGTCCAAGCGCACCGAATGTATGATCCGTATCCTCATATGTCATGGTGCCGATGCCCTGCGCGTTATCTCTGATCCAGATTCCTAACTTCCAGTCCTGATTCTGATTACATTCCGGAGTTATCATAACATCTGTTATTTCACTATTTCGCTTGATCGTCAGCACCATACTTTCTCCTTCGGATGCTTCGATCGTCCGGATAAACTGCTTCTTATTCTCCATTTCCTCCCCGTTTACCTTCAGAATATAATCTCCTTTTTGCAGTACATATTTTGCAGGAGATACTTTCGTACCGCCGCTTCCCTCGAATTCTCCGATTCCCACGACCAGCACTCCGTTCGTCTTCACATAGATACCGATAGGGATTCCCGACGGAATCAGCATCTTATCCTGAATCACTTCTATATCTACATTTTTATAAGGAAGAACTCCAAACAGCTTCAGATTCATCTGATAAGTATCAATCTCATTAGCCTTGAATTTAACTGTATGTGCAAAATCTACATGGATGCTTTCCACACTCCCGGATATACTCTCAGCGACCTGGCCTTCAGTATCCATGGATTCGGGCAGAGAAGATACCTGGGCTGCCTCATCATCGATCCGATAGATTTCTCCCGAAACAGGTACTTTAAAATCCAGTTCCTGCTCCACGCCGGCACGTATTTTAATCGTTGAGGGTATTTTGTCCCAATAGGCAACATAGACAACTACTGCGAGCGTAGCCACCGCTATACTGAGCAGCAGGTATAAAAACCCCCGATATATTCTTTCCTGTTTTCTTGTCATACTAACTAATCTGCCCATTTTATCACATCCTCATCCTTTTTTTGCAGTAAATATCTTCATAATTAACTGCTCGAGATATTGCTTATGAGCTGCTGCGCATCTTCGCAAACTCGTAAATCTCTTTCATATTTTAAGTAACACAAAAAGGACACACAGAGCGTGTCCTTCCTAGTATGTGATAAATCTTTCAAATTAATTTAGTATTGTTTTGTATTTCTTGCCAAATCTTTCATTTCTTTTGCATTATTTCTGACATTTTCCGTAATGCTGGCTCCACCGAGCATACGCGCAACCTCTTCTATGCTCTCCGTCTCATCCAGGCACCTGATATCCGTGATGGAACGGTTATCCTCCACACGCTTCTCTATACAGAAATGCGTGTCGGCCATCGCTGCGATCTGCGGCAGATGCGTAATACAGATCAACTGGTGCTCCCTGCCGAGGATTCCCATTTTCTCCGATACCTTCCATGCGGTCTTACCACTGATGCCGGTATCGATCTCGTCAAAAATAAGCGTCTCGATCTCGTCCTTATCCGCCAGCACGGTCTTAAGCGCCAGCATGATGCGCGACAATTCGCCGCCGCTGGCTACCTGTGCCAGCTCCTTAGGTTTCTCGCCCGCATTGGTAGAGATCAGGAATGTCACTTTATCGTATCCGCTGCCACTCATCGTCTCCTCGTCGGAATTCACCTGTATCTCGAAGGCCACTTCCTGAAAATTCAAATCTACAAGCGCTTTTCTCATCTCTGCGGCAAGCGCATCCGCGCTGTTCCGACGCAGATTTGATATTTTTTCACAGACCAAAAGTGCTTCTTTCCTTAAAGTATCTGCACGTTCCTCAAGTTTCATGCGGTATGCGTCATAATCACTGTATTTATTCAACAGCTGTTCCGCTTTATCCCGATACGCCAGAATCTCTTCTATCGTACTGCCGTATTTTGATTTTAAATGATTGATCAGATTCAGCCTTTTTTCCGTGCGGTCGAACAATTCCCCGTCAAATTCCAGTTCTGACAGATAGTCCGCGACCGCCCTGTTATAATCATTCAACAGACTGTCGATATCCAACAGCTGACGTTCCAATTCCTGCAGGGCTTCGTCATATGCAGACACTGATCTGATTTCTTTTAGTGCACGCCCTATATTGCTTCCGACTCCCGTCTCTTCATACCCGCAGAGCCCATGAGCCTGAGATACGGCTTCTTTGATCTTCTGTCCGTTGACCAGTTTCCGGTAAATCTGCTCCGCCTCCTCGTCCTCGCCTACAGTCAGTTCTGCCTCCGATATCTCCTGGCATTCGAACTGCGCCAGCGCCGACTCCCTTTTCCTCGACTCCTCATCTACCACATTATCGGACAGCTCTTCCTGGGCCTGTCGATACTGCTTATAGATAATCTGCAACTCTTCCTTGCAAGCGGCAAGTTCCTCTCCGGTGTAGGCATCCAGTATTGCCAGCTGCCTGCCGGTCTGAAGAAGAGACTGATGCTCATGCTGCCCGTGGATGTCTATCAGAATCTCCGCCAGCTGTTTCAGCTGTCTGGCTGTCACTGTCTCGCCGCACACTCTGCACACACTTCGGCTCTGCATGATCCGGCGCTGCAGGATGACCTGCCCGTCCTCAACCGGCAGTTCCATCTCACGAATCGCTTCCAACTGCCTGGGCTGATCCACCGTAAAAATCAATTCCACCAGAGCATACTCCGCCCCGGTGCGAATCATATCCTTATCTGCCTTAGCGCCCAACGCGAGGTTGATGGAACCTATGATAATGGACTTACCGGCTCCCGTCTCTCCGGTCAGAATATTGAGCCCGTCACCGAAAGTAACTTCCGCCTCATCTATTAACGCCAGATTTTTCACATGTAAACTTTGTAGCATCTTTTCACCTCATGAGTGCTCTAGCATTCTTTCAATCTTATCCATAACAGCGGCCGCCGTCGCCTCATTGCGCATTGCCATCATGATCGTATTATCTCCGGCGATGCACCCTACTACTTCTTCTATTTTCAACGCATCCACCGCCGCGGCCACAGCCATCGCCATGCCGGACACCGTCTTCATCACCAGCAGGTTCTGTGCCAGATCCATGGACACATATCCTTCCCGCAGTACTCTGATATATTTATCCCCCAGATGCGACTCCTCCTGTGTAAAAGCCACATACTTCTGCCGGCCCTTACCCACCGGAATCTTGGACAGTTTCAGTTCCCTGATATCCCGTGATACCGTTGCCTGCGTGACCTGGTAACCTGCTTCACACAATCTGTCCGCCAATTCCTCCTGTGTATCTATCTCATACCTGCTGACCAATTCGTTGATTTTTTCATGTCTTCGCTTCTTGATCGTCTGCTTCATAATCCCCTATCATCCATCTATTATTCGCTCATTTTTTTATGCAGTACCGCGAGAAAGCTCTCCGTATTGAGTTTCAGAATTCCCGTGGTTTTAGATGCTTTACGAATCATAATGCTGTCTCCGGTCTGCATGATGATCTTATGGCTGCCGTCAAAGTTGGCCTCCACCGTCTGCATGCTCCCGTCTTTCCCCTGCGAGACCTCAATCCTGATCTCATCCTCAGAGGCCAGCACAATGCTTCTCGTATTTAATGTATGCGGACAAATCGGTGTCAGGAGCAGCAGACTTGCCGCCGGTTCCACGATGGGTCCGCCCGCCGACATATTGTAGCCGGTAGACCCTGTCGGAGTCGCCACAATCATGCCGTCTGCACTGTAGCTGTTTAGGAACTGTCCGTTGACATAGATATTGAAAGTCAGAATCTGCAAAGAACCACACCTGGAAATCACGATATCATTCAGGGCATAATTCTCTTCCGTCTGCTCTCCGGTCTCCACAAGTCCTTCCAGCATCATCCGCTCTTCCCGCGTATAGTCATCTGCAAGCAGTCTGCCAAGCGCCTGCTCTATATTCCCGATCTCCACTTCCGCCAAGTATCCCAAAGTGCCGAGATTTACGCCCAGCAGCGGTATATCGCTATCCATTATATTCCGCGCCGCTCTTAATACAGTACCATCACCGCCCAGTACAAGAACGCATTCCGCTCCATCATTCTCACTGCCATCTGCCGCCTCTGAATTTTCCGTCCGAGGCTCACGAATCGCCGTCCTAATTGCCTCGGCAGTATTATCCACACAGGTGACCACACCGCCTCTCGCTTCCAGATATGCGGTGATCCGCTCCGTGTATTGACCCTGCGGATCTTTCACCTCGTTTGTGATCAGATAAAAGTACTTCATCTCTTATTTCGCCTCATCCAGCGCGCCATGCGCCTCTTCTACAACACATGCAATCAGCTTCTCCATATCCTCCCTGCGCGACCTGCCGGCCCCGGATTGCATCAGACCGTCCAACGCCTGCTCCGCTTCCGATTCCGTCATCGCCGTAACATCTTCCGAAATGTCCGCTCTTTTTTCCAGCCAGACCAGATACTCGATATTACCCTCTGGCCCCTTAACCGGAGAATAGGTCAGTCCTCTTACTTCAAATCCGATCAGATCGGCAAAATCCACCACTTTATGCACCACTTCCCTATGCACCTGTGGTTCTCTGACAACACCCTTCTTACCGACCTTATCCTTACCCGCTTCAAACTGCGGCTTGATCAGGCACACCATATGCCCCTGTGTGCGCAGCAGATTTCTCGCCGGAATCAAAATCTTTGTCAATGAAATAAAAGAGACATCCACCGAACCAAAATCAATCTGTTCTGTGATATCTTCCGATGTCACATAACGAAAGTTCGTCTTCTCCATACAAACCACACGCTCGTCACTTCGAAGTTTCCATGCAAGCTGTCCGTGCCCCACATCGACCGCATACACCTTATCCGCACCGTTTTGCAGCATACAGTCCGTAAAGCCGCCTGTGGAAGCGCCGATGTCCATACAAACTGCACCCGCAAGCGTGACCTGGAACTCACTCATGGCTTTCTCCAGCTTCAAACCGCCACGGCTCACATATTTTAACGTGCTTCCCTTCACCTCTATTTGAATTGTACTCTCGTCAAAAGTCGTTCCTGCCTTATCTTCTCTCTGCCCATTTACAAAGACATTTCCCGTCATGAGAATCGCCTTGGCCTTCTCTCTGGACGGTGCGAAGCCCTGTTTCACCAGAATGACATCCAGTCTCTCTTTCATATATTTCCCATCCGCCGGTCATTTCTGCGACAATATTGCAATACGTTTATGTAACATATGTTATTTTTCATTTGCCGCCATGGATACATATGCCGTCATTATCTTCTTCACGATGGAATCAGCGTCGATGCCGATCTCCCGTTTCAGCAGTTCCACATTGCCGTGTTCTACATACTCGTCCGGAATCGCTATGTTCAACACATGAACCGGCGCATTGATTTCATCCACATAGGCTCTGACCTTCTCGCCATAGCCGCCGCTTAAGACATTTTCCTCCATGGTTACGATCAGCTTATGCTCCCTGCATGCCTCCCTGACTGCCTGCTCGTCAATGGGCTTTACGAATCTGGCATTGGTCAAGGAACAGGAATATCCTCTTTCCTTAAGCTGTTCCCGTACCGTAAGCGCCACCTTCACCATACTGCCTACCGCAAATAGAATGATATCCTCTTCCTCATAAATCGCTTCGCTCTTACCATACCCGATCGGCGCACGGTTATCCTTAAGTCCGTCGAAAGCCTCTCCTCTCGGATAGCGGAGTGCAATCGGCATTCCGGAAGCTACCGCAAACTTCATCATGTCGGAAAGTTCCCATTTATTCTTAGGCGCCATGATGTGCATATTCGGTATGGACGATAGGTACGACAGGTCAAAAATACCCTGATGAGTCTCCCCATCACTGCCTACCAGTCCCGCCCTGTCTATGGCAAATACTACCGGCAGGTTCTGTAGACATACGTCATGCAGAATCTGATCATACGCCCTTTGCAGAAAAGAGGAATAGATCGCAACGATCGGTTTAAGCCCTCCTGCCGCCAGCCCTGCGGCAAAAGTCACCGCATGCTCCTCCGCAATCCCCACATCAAAGAACCGCTCCGGATACATGTTTCGGAAACGCTTCAGCCCGGTGCCGTCCGGCATGGCTGCCGTGATTGCCACCACTTGTTCATCCCGCTGTCCCATTTTACACATGACTGTTGAAAAAATGTCCGTGTAGTTCGCTTTGCTCTGCGGCTTACTCGGAATACCCGTCTCGATATCAAAGGGCTCCGCCCCGTGAAATCTGGCAGGATGCCGCTCCGCCGGCGCATATCCCTTACCCTTCTGGGTAATCACGTGCAAAAGAACCGCACCTCGTATCTTCCTAGCCTCCTTGAGCATACGCACCATGGCGGATATATTATGCCCGTCCACCGGTCCTAAGTAAGTGATCCCCATATCTTCAAAAAACATGCCCGGCACTACTAGATTCTTGAAACTGCTCTTGACGCGTCTAATTTGGGACACCATTTTATCTCCGTATTTCGACTTGCCGTGGAGTGAATTGTATACCCCCTCTTTCAAGTCCAGATACATATCTGCCGTTCTGATGTTATTCAGATATTTGGACACACCGCCCACATTTTCCGATATGGACATGTTATTATCATTCAGCACGATAATAAAATTGGTTTCCAGCCGGGAGGCATTGTTAAGCGCCTCATATGCCATACCGCCGGTCAGGGAACCGTCACCGATCACCGAAACGATCGTGTTCTTCCCTCCCTGAATATCTCTTGCCTTCACCATGCCGAGCCCGGCAGAGATGGAAGTGGAGCTGTGCCCCGTATCAAAACAATCACAGTCGCTCTCCTTACGTTTCGGAAAACCGCTCATACCGCCGAACTTACGCAGATTAACGAATCCGTCCCGCCTGCCCGTCAGAATCTTATGAGTGTAAGACTGATGTCCCACATCCCAGATTATCTTATCCTCCGGCAAATTTAAAAACAAATGCAGCGCCATAGTCAGTTCCACGGCACCGAGATTAGACCCCAAGTGCCCGCCGGTCTCGCTGATAGATGTAATCAGGAATTCTCTGATCTCTTCCGCCAGTACCCCGTAATCCGCCTCCGTAAGCTGCTTGATATCATTTGTCTGTTCTATCTTCTCTATAAACATGGTAATCCTCCGTGCTTATTTCTCCCTGTGGATCAATTGCTCTACCAGTTCCTCCAGAAACAGATTACGTCTCGGAAAAGAACGCAGTAATCTGACAGCCTCATTGGATAATTCTTCTACCTGTTTCGCCGATTCCTCCAGCCCATGCATGGTAACATAGGTGAGTTTATTATTTTTCTCATCGCTTCCCACCGATTTACCGAGCACTTCCAGACTGCTCGTCACATCCAGAATATCATCCTGAATCTGAAATGCAATTCCGATATTATATGCACATTTTTCCAGTTTTTCAATAGCATCCTGTTCGGCTCCCGCCAATGTTGCACCGATCGTCATGGCAGCCTGGATCAGCGCTGCTGTTTTGTGTTCATGGATATATAGAAGCATCTCTTCACTTACGTCATCGCCCATTACTTCTGCTTCCAAATCTGCACACTGCCCGCCGATCATACCGTATATTCCGGCCTTACGCCCAAGAATCTGCATGGACCTTGCAATTCTGCGATATTCTTCCACCGTCTCTGCTCCCTCAAAGGCCTGCGCCGCCGTCTCGAAAGCATAGTTCAGCAGACCGTCGCCTGCCAGAACCGCCATGCCCTCTCCGTAGACTACATGCGTGGTTTTACGACCTCTTCGGTATTCATCGTTATCCATCGCCGGAAGATCGTCATGCACAAGAGAATAGTTGTGTATCATCTCAAGCGCTGCCATAAACAGGGACAATGCCCTTCCCAAGACGGTCTGCTGTGTCGAATTTCCGTCCTGCAATCTGCCTTCCGTCATCTGCCATATTTCATTTACTTCCGTAAACAGCGCCGCACTCTCCGCCATCAGCAGCGGGCGCAGTCTCTTGCCGCCTGCCGTAATCGAATAATTCATGGCCTGCAGAACGGTCTTCTGATATCCTTGCTCTGCCGGAAGATATCTGCCGATCATCTGCTCTATCTGTTCCGTTTTATGTCCGATTTCTTCTTTAAAATTCATCTAATCCACCATCTTCATTGATCTGAAGCACTTTCTTCTCCACTCTGTCAATCGTCTCGTTACACTTATGAAGTAACTTCATTCCCCTGTTGTACTCCTGAAAAGACTCCTCCAATGTGATCTCCTCCGTTTCCAAGTGAGCGATCACTTCCTCAATCTGTTCAAATGCCTCTTCCAGCGAAATCTGTTCCGGCTCTTCGACCTGCTCCTGCTGCTTTTTGTCCTGCAAATCCGCCTCGTCCCGCACGGATTGTATTTGCTTCTGCCTCGCCACTTTTCTACACTTCCTCTCGTTTCTGCCGTACCACGGCCGCATCTCTTTGCTTATCCATAACCTGTACGCTCAACCTGCCGTCTTTCAGATACACACTCATTCGGTCACCCACCGCTACCTGCTCGATCGAAGCTACGGTCGCGCCATTATCATCTGCAGCGTATACATATCCCTGATTCAGCTTGTCCAAAGGAGACAGCCCCTTCATCTGCTGCACGTATATATCCATCCTATGACGGAAATCCTGCAAACGCCTCTCCATTGCATTTTGCAGATGTTCCTCTAAAGATAACGCCTGTGTTCTTTTCATCCGTATCGTATTGACCGGGCTTAGGTACCGCAGTTTATCACTGTAATGTTCTGCCTCCTGCCGGTAACGCCCTATGACTCTCCGACACATATGGTGCATAGTATAAGCATACTCCGACATCTTATCCTGTATCTGCTCAATATCATAAACCGCCAGTTCCGCCGCCGCAGACGGTGTCGGCGCACGCAGATCCGCTACAAAATCCGCGATAGTCGTATCCGTCTCATGTCCCACCGCAGAAATGATCGGCACACAGCAGTCGAATATAGCCTGCGCAACCGCCTCCTCGTTAAATGCCCACAAATCTTCTATCGAACCGCCGCCCCTGCCGACAATGATCGTATCTACACCCATCCGCTCCAAGGCGTGAATACCGTTCACAATGCTGGGTACCGCCGCTTCACCCTGCACAATAGCCGGGTACAGAATGATCTGCACATATGGATTCCTTCTGCCTGCAATGTTGATAATATCCCTCACGGCTGCTCCCGTGGCCGCTGTCACAACGCCCAGCGTCCTGATATATCTGGGGATCGGCTGCTTATACTGTGCCGCAAACATTCCCCGCTCTTCCAGTTCCCTCTTTAACTGCTCATACCGCTCGTAGAGCTGCCCGGCACCATCCAATGTGATCTCTTTCGCATAGAGCTGATATCTGCCGTCCCGTTCATAGACATCCACGCTGCCGCTTACCACGATCTGCTGTCCTTCTGTCATCTGAAACTTCAGCCCTCTGCGGTTTGTGGCAAACATAACACACGCTATAGTACCCTTGCTATCCTTTAATGTAAAATAAATATGTCCAGAGGAATGATATTTGCAGTTGCTGACCTCGCCCTTGACCATGATCGACTGCAACATATAATCCTGCGTGAACATATTTTTAATATAAGAATTCACCTGTGCAACTGTGTATACATTCTGCATACCGATACCCGTCCACCTACGCAAACTTAGCTAAAATGCCGTTGACAAATCCTGACGAGGCATCCTGTCCGAATTTCTTTGCAAGCTCCACTGCCTCATTAATTGCAACCCCTGTAGGCACGGAATCATCATAATTGATCTCATATACAGCCAATCTTAAGATCGTAAGATCTACTTTACTCATCCTGGCCGTGTTCCACCCTTCCGCCTTCTCATTCAACTGTTCATCTATCTCGGCGAGCTTTTGCTGAATCTTATGGTACTTATCCGAAATATAATCGGCATCCTTGTCCTGCGCGGCACCCTCATCCTCAAAAAACAGACGCTCCTGTTCCGTCATATCTTCTATACTGTTAAATTCTACGCGGAATAATAACTTAAATATTTGTTCCCGCAACTCTCTTCTGCTCATAATAGCTCCTGTTTTATCGTAAACGTGTTATGGATGCACCACATTGATACCGGCTATACGGATATTGACATCCGTCACTTCCAGTCCCGTCATATTTTCGATCGCATTCTTAACTTTATTCTGGACGCGCTGACAGGTCGCCGGAATATTGAATCCATACTCCATGGTGATGGCAAGCTCTACTTTGACTTTCTTATTGAAGATGTCCACTCTGACACCTTTCGCAAGTCCTTTGACACCTACCCGGCTCAGAAGCTCATTTGCCACATTACCGTTCATTGCAGCAACACCGTCTACTTCCGTCGCTGCAAGTGCGGCGATCATTGCTACCACGTCATCCGCGATCTTAACCGTTCCGAATTTCTCATCTTCCTGTAATACATGGGTGTTTTTAGCTGATTCCTGTTCCATATTCATCTTCCACGCCTTTCTTTCATTTGGAATAAGTATACCAAAAATTATCATTTTTGCATAGTCCTATTCCCGTTAAAGCCAAAAGCTCATACTGTACTGCTTCTCATCGTCCGAATATGATACCACACCGTCGGGACAATCCAAATACTGAAATATCCCCTGATTAATGATCAGCGCATCCTGCATCTGCTTATAGACTTCGTAATCCGCGCATTTCAAAGTCACATATGCGCTTCCTTTCTCATATTCTTCCCGAAAGATACGCTCAATCTGCTCCTCATTCCATTCCGTGAAATAGAGTCCCTCCCGTACATAGTAGTTATCTCTCATCGAATCACACACCGGCAGATCCACTACATTATCCAACGTATGGGTCAGATTCATCTGTTCGGTAGACACACACAAATAATCATAATTGATCGTGGGAATCTTCTCGACAGGATACCCGGAGGCACCGCCCACTGCCTGATAAGAGGCGTCTCCCCATGTCGTGTCAACATAATAGTAGCTTCCGTCTATCTGCACAAGATTCCACGCATGTCCCTCACCGCCGACCACACGTCCCAGAACGAGTGTTGAGAATATCCCAGCCTCGTTTAAAAGGTACTGCGTGGCTTTGGCATATCCCTGGCAGACAGACCTGCCCTCTATAAATACCGAGCAGATATTCTGATTATCCTCGGCCAATGCATCATATTCCGTGTGATGAATCAGATATTCATATATATATTTTACTTTCGTATAGTCGTCCGAGTTCTCCGGCATATCCGCCAGGCATTGATTTACATAACTATCTATCTGTTTCTGTTTTTCCGCAATCTCCTCCCGACTGAATCGATACGTGCCCGTAAACGTAATCTTCTTAAGAATATCACCCAGCGTATATTCCGTGTAAGTATAACCGTCCACGTAGAAAATCTCCGGATGATCGTTCAGCACGCATTGAAAAACATGGGAAATCTCATCCTTATCGTAGCTGGACAGTTTCACGTTCTCCTCAAACTGCACCAGTGCATCCCGTATCTCCAGATAAAGCTGCTGCTTTGACTCCGACAGCTTGCCGTAGGCATATCCGTCCTCCTGCTCCCGTTTGATTACCTGCTCTGCCGGTTCGGATTCCTCCTGCCTCGCTCCCAGATTTTCCTGTCTGTACAGATCACTCTGCTGACGGGGCAGTGCCTGCCATGCATAAGCCAGACATCCCGTAAGAATCAACATACCCGTCAATAATATACCTGTTCTCTTCATATGCATTCACCCCATTATCACAGAGTAAATCGAGTAAACTCGATTGCGTGAGTCACTTCACGTACTCGAAATTTCCCATACCGCTAGTTTCTTCCAAACTCAGACAATTCCAGGCCGTCATTCCGCTCTATGGTCATACCGATGCTCCACTGGTTGATAAACAGCAGCAGCGGATTACCCTTCAAATCCTTGATTTTCTTCATATCAGAGGTGCCTGTCAGCTTATCAAGATCTATCTCCTTATTCTCTATCCAGCGGATGTGTTCATAAGGAAGATTCTCAAGCTTGATTTCCACATTATACTCATTCTCCAGGCGATACTTCAGTACGTCGAACTGCAGCACGCCGACCACGCCGACAATAATCTCTTCCATACCTGTATTATATTCCTGAAATATCTGAATGGCACCTTCCTGCGCGATCTGTGTGATTCCCTTCACAAACTGTTTTCTCTTCATTGTGTCGATCTGTCGCACCCTTGCAAAGTGCTCCGGTGCGAAAGTCGGGATACCCTCATACTCAAACTGCTCTTTCGGCATACAGATGGTATCACCGATCGAAAAAATACCCGGATCAAATACACCGATAATATCTCCGGCATATGCCTCATTCAATATCTTACGCTCGTCCGCCATAATCTGCTGCGGCTGCGACAGACGCATGACCTTACCGCCCTGCACATGCTTTACTTCAACACCTGCATCAAATCTGCCGGAGCAAATACGCATAAATGCCACCCTGTCGCGGTGCGCCTTATTCATATTTGCCTGTATCTTAAAGACAAATGCAGAAAAGTCATGTTCCACCGGATCAATCAGCCCAATGTCCGCCTTACGGGGAAGGGGTGTTGTCGTCATCGCCAGGAAATGCTTCAGGAAAATTTCCACACCGAAATTTGTAAGCGCCGATCCGAAGAATACCGGTGTCAGATCACCTGCCTGTATCCGCTCCAGATCATACTCCGCGCTGGCGCCGTCAAGAAGCTCTATCTCGTCAAACAATTGCGCCTTATATTCCTCCCCGATATGCTCCGTCAGTACAGTCTCCTCCCCAATCGGGATTCTGGTAGCATGTCCCTCTTTCGTTCCCTTCTCCGTGTCTGAATAAGTGATAACACATTTACTCTCACGCTCATAGACACCCTTGAAGCTCTTACCGGAACCGATCGGCCAGTTAATCGGACATGTGGCGATTCCCAATTCCTTCTCGATCTCATCCAATAGTGTGAATGTATCGTTGGCGTCGCGATCCATCTTATTGATAAAAGTAAATATCGGAATATGACGCATGACGCACACCTTGAACAGTTTTCGGGTCTGCGCTTCCACACCCTTAGAAGCATCAATAACCATAACTGCGGAATCCGCCGCCATCAATGTCCTGTAAGTGTCTTCTGAGAAGTCCTGATGTCCCGGTGTGTCCAGAATATTGATACAGAATCCATCGTATTCGAACTGCAGCACCGACGAAGTGACGGAAATACCTCTCTCCTTCTCGATCTCCATCCAGTCGGAAACCGCATGTCTGGCGGTTGCCTTTCCCTTTACGCTGCCCGCCAGATTAATCGCTCCGCCATATAACAGGAACTTCTCGGTCAGAGTCGTCTTACCCGCATCCGGATGCGATATAATCGCAAAGGTTCTTCTTTTGTTTATCTCGTCCGCGTAATTGCCCACGTTTTCTTCCTCCAGATCTTATAACATAGATTTGCCGGCAAACCCCGGCTGTATACCGAAATAATCAAGTACCGTTGCCCCGATATCCGCAAAGGTATCTCTCGTACCGAGATTCATAGGCGTCACACTTCGCCCGTACATAATAAAAGGCGTATGTTCTCTGGAATGATCCGTCGATACTGTATAGCCCGGATCGCATCCGTGATCCGCCGTGACCATCAGAATGTCCTCATCCCGTAATAACTCCAAAAGTTCCGGCAGCTTATTGTCAAAATAAGTAAGTGCCGCGGCATATCCGTCTATATCATTCCTGTGACCGTACAACATATCATAATCCACCAGATTAATGAAGCACAGACCCTCAAAATCTCGTTTCATATATTCTATCGTTCTCTCGATACCCTCTGCATTGCCCTTAGTATATACATACTCCGTTATTCCCTTGCCCGCAAAGATATCTTTGATCTTACCGACAGAGATCACATCCTTCCCCGCCGCTTTCAGTTGATCCAGCATAGTAACTGCCGGAGGCTCCAGCGAAAAATCATGCCGCCCGGAAGTTCTGGTGTAATTGCCGCTCGTACCGATGAAAGGTCTTGCAATTACCCGTCCCACGCCATGTCTGCCCTGCAGGATTCCTCTGGCGGTCTTACAATATTCATAAAGAGTCTCCACCGGAACAACTTCCTCATGCGCTGCGATCTGAAACACACTGTCCGCCGATGTATAGACAATCAGTTTGCCGCTGCTTATATGCTCGTCTCCGTAATCCTTGATTACCTCGGTTCCGGAGTATGGTCTGTTACAGAGCACTCCTCTGCCTACGGCCGCACTGAACTTATCTAACACTTCCTCCGGAAATCCGTCCGGATAAGTGGGCAGCGGCTGTTTCGACAAAATACCGGCAATCTCCCAATGCCCTATAGTAGTATCTTTGCCTTTCGAAGCCTCTCTCATACGTGCAACCCTGGCCGTCGGCGCCGGCACTTTCGCAAGGCATTCTACTCCATCAATGTTAAAAAGCCCCATGGCACCCATATTGGGCATATCAAACTTCGAACTGGAAGCGACGGAACGAAGTGTGTTGGTACCCTTATCGCCATACTCGGCGGCGTCCTCCATCTCTCCGATCCCGAAGCTATCCAGTACGATCAAAAAAACTCTTTTCATTCTCAGTTCTCTGCCTCCGTATTTTAAAATATGCGCGTATAGTATACCATATATTTCCCGATCGTGCACTTAATTTGAGTTGACGGTACTGATCACCACCGATTCTGCGCTGACACCTGTCTTGCGGATTACAATATCCTCGATCTGTGCCCGCTGTGCCTCTGTCAGTTCTGCTGTATTGACCACCACATCCACACTGTCACCGTCTATGCTGACAATCGCGTCATCAAATCCTTTCGCTTCCAATAAGATCTCCGCCGCAGTCTCCTTCTCCGCCACATCTGTCATGGAGATCATGCTGTTCACCGCATCCTGTTTCTGCGTCTCGCTGATATTGGCATTGTTGATGATCTCTAAAAGCATTTCCTTATTCTGCGCACGGGTCTGCTCTTTCTGCAGTTTCGCACCCGACAATCCGGACACCGTACCGGAAGAAGTGAATACTGCTTCCCCGGGAACATCTTCCATCCGTTCTTCTGCCAATGCCTCCGCAAGTTCCTCATCCACACCGCTGTTCTCCGCCATCGTTACGTCCATATCCAGACTCTTGATCTCGCCCGAAGCCTGTTCAATATCTTCCTCTGACAAATCAGTAAAAGCCGCATAGTCAGATTCATCGCTTCCAAGTGCCAGATTACCCATGTCGTCAGTGGCGATTTCCCCATTGACGGACATAATCTCCTCGTCCGTTACTTTTGTGCCTGCAAAGTTCAAGTAGCCTGCTACGGCGATCATGATTGCCAGCGCCGTGATCATCATCTGGTTCTTTTTGATCATATTTTTCAATTTCTTCTCCCCTTTTCACTGATTATTTATCATCTTTACTATTTTTATCTTATTCGCATCGATATCAAATAATACCTGAATTGCCCCGATTATATTTTCTTGTACACTTTGCGATCCAGCACCCTGCGCAATCACCACAACTCCCTCCACTGCAGGCGGTATCGTCATAATCACATAAGGTATGTTCTGCCCGCTTGCGTCCGTCGTATAGATCGTGCTCTTCTCGATTCTGCTCTCGCCTACCGTGCGACTTCCGCCCGCTGCATCAGTCTCCTCTGTATTGGAATAATTCTCCGGTCCGTCCTTCTCGACAATCTTATGCTCCGATTCCCTCAATGTAATCAGAACCTTAACTTTGCCGACTCCATCCACATATCTGAGCGTTTCCTCCAGTCTGTTCTCCCAATATCCCGCATAGGAATCTGCATCGCTCTCGCCCTGAACTACTGGCTCCGTCTCATCTGTGACGATATGATTTCCGATTTTACCATCTGTTATGTCCGTTATATCGGACTTTATATTTTTCGGCTGTGACGGAATTGCGATTACACAGAGAAGTATTCCTGTCAGAATGATAATCAGGCATTGATCCTTCCTGAGCTTCTTACCGCCTGTCAGTTTCTCGATCAGTTTCTTACCATCCTCCAAGATATACCACCTCCACTCTGTCTTCGGTTATTCCTAATGTCTGCGCAAAAAGCTGTTGCAGTTCCTGCATGTTTTCTGCCGTCTCTCCATGCCCGTCTGTCACCTGCTCCGTGCCGGCTTCCGCACCGACCTTCACAGTAATCTCCCCGATCCGTATTCTGTCTTCCTCATCTTTCGCCGCCATACTTTCCCCGTCATTCTCCCGACTCCATGTTCCTTCCGCTTCCCCCGGCTGCTTTGTCCCCTCCGCCATCTGCTTTTCATCTGCGCCTGACCGCTCCGTTTGTGCTGCCTTACTCACACCTGTTTCGGACTGTACCGCCTGCCTTTCTCCTGATCCCGACTGATTTCGTACCGTGACCCGCACACGATCGAAAACATATTCTCCCGCATCTGCCTCACCGATAACGGAATCTCCCTTCGCCTGCCCGGTCAGCTCTATAGTCGTCTTCACTACACGACAGTCGTAACCGGCCGCCGCCTCATTCAGCCTCCGGGTGATTTCCTCCTCGATCTGCCGGATTACCAACGCCTCCGTTGAACCGCCCACATACGCCATATTACCGAAATCCCCGCTCTGTGCCTCAATTTGTTCCATTATATGAGTCATTTCCTCCTGCCATTTCATCACCTGTCCGTCAGAACCCGAAATAAACGGGCGGATAAACAACAGAAGAACTATAACGCCCGCTATTATTTTCATATACTTCTCATATTGTCCATTCGCAGCAAAATGCATCACTGTCTGGGCCACAATCATAAAGATGCCGATCTGCCTAATGCTTTCCAACATATTCAATATCACATCCTTCCGCTTGTGGTATAAGTAATAATGGCAATCTGAATCACAAACATACCTATGGAAGAGAGGGCAATCTTCAGTAACATAATATTACCGTCTCCCACACGATTTGCACAGTTAGTCATGCGCTTATCGCTGACAATACCAATCAGCGCGGCACCGAGCTTGATTACGCCCGCTAACAGCAGAAGTCTCAGCACCGGAATACAGCACAACACGATCAGAACCAGCGTTATATACAGACCAATACTGTTCTTAACAAGTACTGCCGATCCCATTACCATCTCAAACATTCCTTCCGTCACCCCACCGATCGCAGGTATGGCAGATATTGCTTTCTTAAGCACAGAGGACTGCAAGGAATCTATAACAGGTGATATCATTGCCTGTAAAATGCTAAACCCGGTGATAATTCCTATTGTAACCTTAAGACTGACGCCAATCGCCTTGTCAAACAACTCCAACAGCAGAGACAGCTTTTCCTCCATCCACACACCGTTGATGATTGTCAGCAGCATATAGCCATATACCGCCGGCATAAGAAGCGCCAAATATCCCCATTCTATCAAATATACAATAAACAGTAAGATCTGGTAGTACACTGCTGCTGAGGCAACGCCGGAGGCACTTCCCACCGCGATCATATACGTGGGAATATACAACTTCATAAAGGTAGTAACTGTCTCCAGTATTTCACGTACAATGGACGCTCCACTTGCAAAAGCCTTAAGAAGCACTGCAACCATCAAAAGATACACGAAATAAAAAGCAATATCCGATACCTGATGATCCTGAAATAAATCGGCAAAATTGACGAACAACGCCGCCACAACACCCAATATAAGAATGGTTACAAATAAAGTCCTGATTTCTCCTGCATGCGCAGAAAATGCACCGCCGATTCCGCTTCCAAGTTCCTTTATGGCATCCCATATCCTTCCTTGAAGAATCAGACTCATGACCATCTTGCCGTCGAATGTATACTCCGGAAAAAGCTGCCTGAAATCCAGCGTAACGGCATCCATCCCCATTTCTTCCCAAGCGATACTGCTTCCCCCGGTTTCCAATTCTATCCCACCTTTCTGACAATACTGTCATCTGCTCCGATCCTTGATTCCACCAGCATTTTCCTAACGTTCCGGTATCTATTCATCTATCCGGTGATAGACTGGATACTCTCAAGAAGCGCCATCAATACAGGCATTCCCGTCAACAGAATATATAGTTTGCCGACCATCTCAACTTGTCCCGCAATACCGCCATATCCTGCATCCTTGCAGATACCCGCACAGAACTCACATGCATAGGTGGCACCGACAGCTTTTAGAAGTACCGTCAAATAACTATAGTTATCTTTCAAATATCCCCGCAGCTTCTCCATTGCCGATAAGATTCCCGTGAAATACTGCATGGCATATCCAAAAATGACCAGACAAACAGCAACCGCTATGTATATACCATATTCCGCTTTATAACTTCTTAAAGGCACAGCAAGCAGAATCCCTATAATGCCCACTAACCCTATTTTGACTATCTCCACAGTTTTCACCCCGCTTATCAAACATCTGATATTATTCGACACACCGATTTATGCTGGCAGTTACACCCTATAGCGTAAACAAATCCTGCACCATTACAAACAGATCATATATATATGGGATGATCCATGTTAAAACAAGAATTAATCCAGCAAGGCTGATGAGAAAAGCGTGTTCCTCTCTGCCGCTGTGTTTTAAAACCTGATTTAATATTGTGACTAATATACCCACTGCCGCTATTTTAAATATAAGACTTACACTCATCTCATCCTCCATTCCGAAGCGCTCTGTTCTCTTGTGTTTTCTTTCTATAACACCAGTATTGTTAAGAAAATGCCCGTCAACAAACTCACACTGAGTATCATTTTTGACTTATTTTCATAGCTTTCTTCTGCTTTTGCACACGTTCTGACAAGCAGCTCCATATTTTGTCCGATACTCTCCGCCTGCTGTTTTTCTTCCAACAAACCCAGACTCTGCGGTAAATCCTTAAGAATCCCCTTCTCTTCCTCCGAAAGAGGCACTTCCCGCAGACACTGCCCGATCTGCTGCTCCCATACCTGCGTAAGAGAGGCGCCGTTTTCCCTTCCCACCTGCTCGTATACCCTCTGAAAATACGGCCGATACGATACATCACCGCATTCCGCCAGAATCAGACATATCTCCGGCAGCGTATGTTTACCGTAGCTGATCTCATTCTGAAACCTCTTAATAATACGGATCAACTCCCGAAGGTGCCGTATTCTGCACTTTTCATCGCTGATCCTGCTACAGCCCCATCCGATACACCCTGCCAGAATGCAGAAGATTCCGCCCAGTTTAAACATCCTTTTATTCATTCCCCCGTTTTACTTATTGCACAAAACTATATAAGATATCTTTATACAGTTTTTCCGTCTCCGTCGTAGATACCTTCTATTTCGCAACATCCGTTTCTTTTTGTCAGCACAAGATACCGGTCGAACAATCCGTCAGCAATAACATTGCGCATGTATTTTTTATGTTGTATCTCTTCTAAAGAACTGCCGTGTATTGTTGCAATCAATTTACACCCGCACCCACTTGCCATCTGCAATGCCTGAATGTCACCCTCGTTTCCCAGCTCATCCACCGCCAGTACCTGAGGCGCCATAGAGCGGATCAGCATCATCATGCCTTCTCTCTTTGGACAACCGTCCAATACATCCGTGCGGATCCCCACATCGTTCTGTGCAATTCCGAGGTAACTGCCTGCTATTTCCGATCGTTCATCCACCACGCTTACATTTACGCCGTCCCCGTATTCATTGCCGTTGGACAGATTCCTGATTATATCCCGCAGCATGGTGGTCTTACCGCAGCCCGGCGGTGAAATCAGCAAAGTGTTGACTACCTGTCTATCCTTATTATAGAGACTGGAAAGAATTGAATCAGACACGCCCTTGATCTCGTGCGCTATACGGATATTTATATAACGTATGTATTTTAAATTACGCACCCGATCGCCGTCCTCCAGAATGACCTGTCCAGCCACTCCCACTCTGTGTCCTCCTTGTATGGTCAGGAAACCTTGGCGTATTTCGTCCGCAAATGCATATATGGAATACTGACACAGATGTTTTAAAATAAGCTCTAAATCCTCCGGTTTATTCTCTGCCTGCTGTGGCTGCCTGTCCACCAACCGCCCCTCGGCATCTACAAACCACTCTCTGTTATCAATCATTACCGTAGCCGGTACATTTACCCGCAGTCTGATCTCCTGCAGCCGATCCGCCTGCATCGCCGCCATCAGCCATCTGCCACGCATGGCTTCCGGAAACATATGGAGAACTTCTTCTTCTCTCATCCGCATTCCCCCTTATCTCAATATATGAACCTTTGTCCAAGTTATGACACAAAAGAAAACAGAACAAAAATAACGCCCACTATATAGTGAGCGCTACTGTTGTTTGCTATATTTATCCATATTTGTAACACTGGAATCCTGTAGCTTCTACCTGTGAAATTTCGTTTCGAATCATATCTGCCGACATGCGCTCCTTGCGGAATTAAATATTGCTTGCCGCCACAAGGGTCATGGTCGCGGTTCCTCTCTTTACATTGTTCTTATAAATAATCCTTTACCTCGACCGTTTTTGCCTTAAACGGCATACAGACTTCTTCTGTCGGTTCCCGTATAATGAACCATTTGCTTAATAATTAATGCATAGCATCCATCCCCTATGTATCATTAAATTTCAAAATATAACACAAATATTCAAAAAATCTCCTTTTATTCAACCGCGCTAAGACAGCAGAACCCTGTCATTATCAAGCCGCTTGCCCGCCTGATCCTTAAATGCCGCAAGCAGATCATCCACCGTCATCTTCTCCCGATCTCTACCGCAAACGTCCAGTACAATATGCCCGCCGTCCATCATCAGTGTCCAATTACCCATTGTAAGCGCCTGCTGCATATTGTGTGTCACCATAAGGCATGTGATTTTACGCTCGGCAACGATCCTTCGGGTCAACTCCAGCACCTTCTGCGCCGTGGCGGGATCAAGGGCTGCCGTATGCTCATCCAACAGCAGAATCTTGGGAGTCACCATTGTCGCCATCAACAATGTAAGCGCCTGCCTCTGGCCGCCGGATAAAAGCCCGACAGGCTGCTTCATACGATCTTCCAACCCCATATCAAGCTGCGCAAGCTGCTCCCTGAACATCTGTTTTTCCTTACTGCTGATCCTGCTGAAATATGCATGCGCCGAGGTGGAAGCCCGTAAATAAGCGAGCGCCATATTTTCCTCTATAGTCATATGCGGAGCGGAGCCTTTTAAAGGGTCCTGAAAGAGATGACCGATTTCCTTGCTCCTGATATGCTCCCTGCGATAGGTAATATCCTCCCCCGCCAGAATGATCTGTCCGTCATCCACGTAGAAGGCGCCTGTAATCGCATGGAAAAGTGTGGATTTACCCGCACCGTTGCTTCCCACTATGGTGGCAAAATCTCCGTCGGCAAGCTCCAGACTCACCTGATCCAACGCTTTTTTCTCATTCACCGTACCCGGATTAAAGGTTTTAGAAATCTTCTTAAGCGTCAACATACCTCCTCATCCTCCTCTCCCGATCCGTCATTTCTCTTAAGCGGTATCCTGTGTCTCCTGTAGAAATCCGCTTTGCCTTTCAGATAAGGAAAAGCGATTGCAAATGCCACAATCAGCGCAGATACCAGTTTCAGGCATTCCGCCGGAACACTCAAACGCAGCGCCACAGCCACGATAAACCGATACAGACAGCTTCCATAAATAACACCCGTTACTTTTTTAAACATACCGCCTTTACCAATCAGCGTCTCCCCGATAATCAGGCTGGCAAGCGCGATCGTCACCATACCGGTACCCAGATTGATATCGCAGGACTTCTGATACTGGGCCAGCACCGCGCCGGAAAGCGCCGTCAACGAATTGGCCACGCACAGCCCCACCGTGATCATAAAAACAGGGTTGATACTGGAAGCCCGCACCATATATTCATTATCTCCCGTGGCACGGATGGATAATCCCAGCCGCGTATTGAGAAACCATGCAAGAATAACTCCTATGAGCAGCACGATGGCGGCTACGATCATCAATTTATACCATTCTCCATACCATTTTGCCTCTGATATTTCCTTTGCCATACTAAAAATCGTGTCACAGCCGAAGAGATTGACATTGGAAGAAAATCCCATAACTGCAATGTTCACCGTATACAATCCCGTGTTCACAATAATACCGGCCAGAATAGACGGTACTCCCATCCTCGTCTGTAAAAAAGCTGTCACAAAGCCGGAACATACTCCGGCCGCCATGGCCGCCGGAAATGCCAGCAACGGATGACCCGCTATAGTGACTACGGCGCCCACGGAACAGCCCAGCGTAAAACAACCGTCCGTGGAGAGATCCGCTATATTTAAGATACTGAATGAGATAAAAAGCGCAAGCGCCACCAAAGAATATATACACCCAAGTTCCAGCGCACTCTGTACAATTGACAACGTAAATATAGATCCCATGTAAAACCTCTTTCTGTTAATGATCAATACCTGTCTGACATCACAATTTATAATTTGGGCAATACGTCCCGTAAGACCGTTTTCTGACAGAACATTATTCAAATTCCTCCGCCGTAACGATTTCTTTTAACGCCGTGCACATATCTGCAAACATGCTGTAATCGAGCCCGATTGCTTCCGCTGTCTCCGTATTTACCGTCGCAATACCGTTATCCAGTGTAACAACCGCTGTAGCTGCCGGATCGGCGCCATTTACAAGAATTTCAACGATCATATCTGCCGTGGCGGTTCCTAATTCTTCATAATTCACACCGTAACCTAAGAATGCACCGTTTAAAGCAAAGGAATCCGCACCGCCGTAATGAGGAACTCCGGCCTCGATAAACTTCTCATAAATCGCCAGCTCCGCCGTCATAACCGTATTATCCGTAGGGGTAAAAACCGCCTCCGCACCGCCGGCAATCAATGCGTCCGCCGCCAGTGATATTTCATCATTGGTGGTTCCCGTCTTCTCTATCACATTCACACCCTTAGCTTCACAATATGCCTTTGCCGCTTCAACGGGCTCTTTAGAGGCATCCTCGCTCTTATTATAGAGAAGCCCTACTGTCTTGACATCAGGATCTACCGCAAATATCAGATCCATCACCGCGTCTGTGTTGAGCGCGTCAGATGTACCTGTGATATTAGAACCGGGTGCATCCATACCTGCCACAAGTCCTGCTCCTACCGGATCGGATACTGCCGAGAATACCACGGGAATCTGATTCTCTTCGGTGGCATTCTGCATGATCATCGCTGCCGGTGTGGCGATCGGTACAATCACATCTACCTCGGAGGCAACTAATTCGGACGCGATCTGGTTTAACACGGTAGAATCCGCCTGCCCGTTATAAGTGTAATCTCCGTAATTAAAGGTAACGCCTAACTCAGCCGCCTTAGCATCCAGTTCCTTCTCGATCGCCGCTTCGATCTGGTTCAGTGAAGCATCGTCTACAAACCGTACGATACCGACCTTGTAAACCGCACCGTCTGCCGCGTCTGTCTCCGTTGTTCCCACTGTGCTTTCCTCCGTCCCGGAAGATACATTTTCTCCCGCCTTGTCTGCATTGCCGCACCCGCCAAGCGCTGCAACTGTCATTGCTGCCGTCATAAGTAATGCTGCTGTTTTCTTTTTCATAATTTTCTCCTCCATTCTGAAACGTTATCGCCTCAAACCATTTAATATACTATTACACTTTAGGTGAATCAGCAGACCTTGGCTGCTAAGCAGCCAAGGTTCACGCAAAAAACCGCCTCAGACATTATGCCTGAGACGGTAATAAACTAAAATTATTATCGCGGTACCACTCAACTTGACGCATCTTAAGATGCCGTCCACCTCATTTCATATACAAAGCAGTTTTTCTCTTACGCACATACCTAGATAAATCCCCAATATGTCACAACCACTTACTATATATGCCGCATGGATAACGGGTGCGGTTCCCGCCGACGCCTACTATTATTTCAGGTCAGCCTCGAAAGCCCATTCAAAACATGATTCTGCACCGCTTTCCACCGGCCGCGGCTCTCTGTAACAGTCCCATTGTTCCTACTACTCTTTCTCACAGGTTTTATATGTGTTGTTATGAATCAATATCAGTGTATCTGCAATCGAGCACCGCTCGATTTTCTTAACAATAATCCTTTTTATATAAATTGTCAACCTAAAATTTTTTCTTACCTATTCTTTAAATTATGCAAAAATATGTAAAGATTCCACAACATTCCTGATTTTATTCTATATAAAATCACATAAATCTATAGCATTTTCTCTGCAAAAAGGGTAGAATACACATTGGAAAGGAGCTTTATCACATGAAACTGGACATGCATTGCCACACCAAAGAAGGCTCTCCGGACTGTAAACTGGAATTGCTGGAAAACATAAAGATCCTGAAACAAAAGGGATTCCAAGGTATGCTCATCACCGATCATGATTCCTACAAAGCGTACCGTTATTATAAAAAACTTCCTCATAAACCCAAGGACTTTGTCGTATTAAAAGGAATAGAATATGACACGATCGACGCGGGACATATGCTGATCGTCATGCCTACCGGTGTTAAGCTGCCTATTCTGGAGCTGCGCGGTCTGCCTGTCATGCTGCTGATCGAAATCGTACACCACTATGGCGGTATTATCGGACCCGCACATCCTTGCGGTGAAAAATTTTTAAGCATAACCAACACACTGCGCGGCAAGCTTGCGGGAAATATTTATCGAAAATTTGACTTTGTGGAAGGTTATAATGCCTGTGAGGATGCCGATTCCAACATGCGCGCCATGAGACTTGCCAAGGAGCATGGTCTGCCCTGCTTAGGCGGCAGCGACTCCCATAAGGCAGACAGCGTCGGATTCGGATATACGATCCTGCTGGACAATATCACCACAGAGACGGAGCTGATCAATTACATTCGATCCGGCAAATCAACGAGGGTAGGCGGCGTTCACTATGAACATACGACCAAGGCAAAGCTGGGTATAGCCAACAAGCTGCTCGTATACTCTTTCTGGCCATACAACAGAATATGCGCACTCGTTCGGCGTAAAGCAAGAAATCTGGAATTGGTGGAAAGCCATATCATCGAGTCCCTACGCGCAAACCGTCGTTCTAGAACAAAATACATCTCCATCGGCAGAGACAACTGATCCACATGCTCTGCCGTGGTTTTCTGTGTAAACACCCAGTTACCCTCTCCTGCCGGCCGCGATACTCTTTAACTCATCCAGTGCATTCTTGAATTTTCTGGAAACCATCGTCGGATTGTTACGAATCATATCGCGTTTATAGAAATCCAACATCTGGTTATAATTCTCCTGCGGATCGGGATAATAGCTGAATTTACCGCGAAGCTCCGCGACTTCTTCCTTAACTTTTTCTTCATATGCCGTCGGTCTTAACTGTATACTTTCTTTCAAACTGGCAAATCGCTGTTTCAACCCTAAGCTGAGTTCTGACAGACTGAGTTCTCTCTCCTGCCTTTTCTGTTCTTTCTCCTCATTGTTGAAGGCAATGATCACATCGAGCCGCCGCTGCATGCGTTCCATTTCCTCTTTCAGCTTCTGCATTCTGACCAGAATATCCCGCAAATCCAGCGCTGCCTTAAAGGATAACGTAAAATCGATCACAATATATATGGTGAGCAGCTCTGTCGCGTATGCGAGCCCTTTGGTCGGTATCGTCAGCACGAACTGCTCAATAGGTCGATGAATCACTCTGGTCATCAAGATCGTCAGAAATCCCCATGCAATCGAAGATGTCAGGCAAATATGTCCCTGAAAATTGAATGGCTGGTTGGAATAATCCCAATATCTGACCTTAAACAGCGCTTCCATCGTAACACCTGTTATATATTCCAGCGCCGTGGCGCCGATCACTCCTGCAAAATAAGTAAGCACCACATTATCACGAAAAGGCATGGATACCACTAACATCATGATCGCACCACTCCCGTACAGCGGCAGGAACGGTCCCCGCATAAATCCTCTGTTAACCAGCTTCTTTGATTTAAAGGAAACCCATGCGGACTCAAAGCACCATCCAAGGAAGCAGTACATATAAAAGAAAAATAGCCATTGAAAAATCTTATAGTGAATCATCGATCTTGCTCTCCTCTTATGTTATGTTAACCGCACGCTATATAAGTGCTATACATTATGTAAACTTATTACTCATTTGCATAATCCCATTATATGCACATATAAACTTATTATGTATTTCAATATTGTTAGTTATGTAAACTTGTATTCTAACGGTAAACTTCCAAGCTGATACGCACTTTACCTTTTCTGGTTTCTCCCTGTTTCTCCGTATAGACAAACCTGCCGAATCCTCTTACGGTCACCGAATCTTCTCTCTTAAGCGCGTAACTGTTATTCTCTGTCAGCCTGCCGTTTACATAGACGCGTCCGGACCGAAACAGCTCCAGACTGCGGCTTCTCGCAATATTGTACAATTTAGATATGACCGTGTCAATTCTCGGTGAAGAAACAGTCAGCGATACCGGCTCTCTGACAGGCGATGCCATCTGTTTGGTAACCTCAGTCATCTCACAGCGCACATGGGTATGCTTCACCTGCTCCAGATTCCCGATCAGATAGTCGGCAATGCCCTCCTGACAAAACACCACGGCCTCTTTATCCTGCACAAATATATCTCCCACGGTGCAACGTTCTATCCCAAGATTCATGATGGCTCCCAGAAAATCCCGATGGGTCAGCTGCTCCGCAAACTTAGACTGCAGCGGCTTAATCCGCAGGCAGATGATAGGGTACTGCACCTCATATCCCATAGACTCCGGTGAACCGAAACGTATCATCTTCCGCTCACACAACGGACATCCTCCCTCCATATCGGTGCCCGCATATGCCACTTCACGCTGTATCTCATAGAACGCCTGCTGTTCCGACAATCCGAGAAAAGGGGTGAATGTATAGATTCCGCTGTTATAGGAACGTTCCGCCAGCTCCAGCAGTCTTTTCTTCAATTGTTGCAATTCTTTATCATCCGCCATGGTATCTTATTATGCTCCTGTTGCCGGTATCTATTGACTGGATATTTCACCTGAATCTTCTGACACAAAGGAAGGCGCATAATACTCTCATAGCTTATGCGCCCTATGAATCCCATTTATGATCTTATGCAGAAATGCTCTACATAAAACTGATGATCTCGTCCTTCGGCGCTTTCGTCTGCCCTACGCTGATTGCATGAAGCACCGGTCCTTCTCCCTGATAATCCGCAAAATATTCTTTCTCAACTCTGGCTGTCACCTTCACCCACTGTTTGTCGGTCAGTGTATTCGTCTTATCGTATTCACAGGCAAACCCGAGAAACGCCATATCCTCCGCACAGCAAGTCATCGCCATTCTTCCCGGCACGAAATATCCCGGAGGAAAATCCTTCGGTTTCAGTACCATAGCAGTGAACTGAACAGTCTTACCCTCATAGCGTTCCAAGTGATCAAGCGAATCCAGATACCAGATTCCATATCCCTGATTGTTTAATTCTATAACAGGCGCTTTTAAATCATACGGCAGGTCCTCTTCCATGATTTCATTAATTTCTCCGTTAGAATCCTCGAATACAATCTCCGCCTTCGGGTTGATTGCCTTGACATTGCGCTTATAACTGCCCAGATCCTCCACGCCGTCACAACGATTGAAAATAATCAGCTCTGACGCGCGAAGCTGCTCTGCAAGCAGGGACTTCATATTCGTAAAATACATCGGGAACGTAGAGGCATCGATGGTTGTGATCTGCTGCTCGATCTTCCAATGCCATGGCAGCTTCATCGCCTTATAGTTCCACATACCGTTATATTCGATGATAATGCGCTCCGGCTTATGTTTTTTCTCCAGCTCGATCAATCGCGTCGTGTTAAACTCTTCTTCCTCTTCGATCAATTCCAACTGCGTCCGGCTCATCTTGAGCAGATTCTCATCATACTCATTCTCGCCTTCTTCACACAGAATCAACAGTGTCTTACCACGCACCTGAAAATAAGGCTGTGACAATGTATAGGTGATAAACTCTGTTTTACCGCTCTCCAGAAAACCATTAATCACATAGACCGGTTTCATAAAATGCTCCCATCCTTCCCGACATCTATTTTTTAAATAACTCTGCCAGCTTATCTTCCTTCAGCTTAGAACCGATCACACAGAATTTGCCTGTCACATCCGGCTTACCGTCCCTGACATTACTCTCTTCCGGCACATAATCGAAATAAATCCAGCCGCCGTCCGTCGAAGGAACCATCCCTTTTGCACGCAAAACAATGCCATACTTCTCATCCTGATCCAATTCCGCCAAAATATGCTCTATCTCCGTCTTCGTATAAGCTGCAGGTGTCTCCATTCCCCAGCTTGTAAATATTTCATCTGCATGATGGTGATGATAATCGTGCCCGTGCTCATGATGATGCTCGTGGTGTTCGTGCTCATCGTGGCCGTGATGATGTTCATGCTCGTCATGGTCGTGATGGTGCTCATGTTCGTCGTGGTCGTGGTCGTGATGGTGCTCATGTTCGTCGTGGTCGTGGTCGTGATGGTGCTCATGCTCGTGCTCATCATGATGATGGTCATGTTCGCCGTGTTCGTGTTCATGCTCATGATCATGGTCGTGACATCCGCACGTACAGTCCGGACCGTGGTCGTGTTCCTCATGATGTGCCATTACTTCCTGCATAAGCTCCGCCTCGAGATCTTTCGCACCCTCGATCGTTTCCAGGATATCTTTACCTTCCAGAGAATCCCACGGTGTCGTGATGATCGTCGCTTTCGCATTATGCTCCCGAATCATCTCCACGCAGGCACTCAGCTTCTCTTCACTCAGCTTATCCGTCCGGCTGAGAATGATCGTTCCGGCGTGCTCAATCTGGTTAATGAAGAACTCGCCGAAATTCTTGATGTACATCTTGCATTTGCAGGCATCCACAACCGCAACGGCACTGTTGAGCTCCACGTCTCTGTCCGCCATTGCTTCCTGCACTGCCTTCATCACATCGGACAGCTTGCCCACACCCGAAGGCTCGATCAATACGCGCTCCGGTGTATAAGTATCCAGCACCTCCCGAAGCGAAGCGCCGAAGTCACCCACAAGCGAACAACAGATACAGCCGGAGTTCATCTCCTTAATCTCAATCCCCGCCTCTTTCAGAAATCCGCCGTCTATACCGATCTCACCAAACTCATTCTCGATCAGTACAACTTTCGTATCTGCAAGAGCCTCTTTTAACAGTTTCTTAATCAGCGTCGTCTTACCCGCGCCAAGAAATCCCGACACTATGTCAATTTTCGTCACAACAACACACCAGCCTTTCCCGTCAATCTATCATATATACCATACGTTTTTTACATTCAGGCACCTGAATTTTTTTCTTTTAGACCTTATTATTCTCTTCCATTTTCAAGAATATGTCAAGAAACACGCCACAGAATTAATAGGATTTTAATTTAATCCAAGTTTAATTTTTTATCCATAATATGCCATGTGGCCAGATAGAATATCACGCTGCATATCAGCCCTACAATCAGCGTATACTCCCACGATCCGCCGTAATATTCCGACATGAGATTCTTGTTAATATAGCCTAGAAACGCATAATAGAAGGCGTTCACGATCTGCTGCGCGAAATAGACCCCGATATAAAATGCAAAAGCCGTCAGCAGCTTATGATTCGAGGAGAGCTGTCCCAGCGAAATACACGCCGTTACTTTCAAAACCCGCGCAAACACACCTACTGTATACGCAATTAAGGTCATCACTACAGTGAAAAAACTGATCTTGGAGCTGCCCACCTGCTCTATCATCAATTCGATGCCGTTAAAAAACCCATCAAACAAATCTCCCTCACTGGCAATCAGAAACACCACCGAAGTGTACATCAGAAAAGAGCTGAGCAACACCCATGCCGCACTGACAATGACCTTAGCAATGATGATATGGTGCTTGTCCACGGGAAGCGTGTGCAGCAGATATCCCTGATCCCCATAGGTGGACGTGTAGAAGCGGTAGATCAGATAAATTGCCGTTCCCACCATCACCACGAACATGCTGGCAATATACGTCAAAATAATCATGATCCCACTGAAAATAACCCCTGCATTGTCGGTCTCAAAAATATCTATTCGCACCGTAACGCAGGCAAATATTGTCATTACCACAATCAGCAGATTCATAGGAAGCAAAAGTTTCCAAGTAGACTGCCACTCATATTTCATTAATTTTCCTAACATGCGAACACCTCCCGGAAGAAACGGTCTACCGACTTACCCTCATTGCGCCTGATCTGTTCGGCGCCCGCCTGCAATATGATGCTGCCATATCGTATAAACACTACCTCATCCAAAATATTCTCCACATCAGAGATCAAATGGGTAGACAGGAGTATGGTTGCATTCCTGTTATAATTTTGAACAATCGTATGTAAAATATAATCTCTGGAAGCCGGGTCCACACCGGCAATAGGTTCATCCAGAACATACAGATCCGCATCCCTGCTCATCACCAGAATCAGCTGTACCTTTTCTTTCGTTCCTTTAGACAGATTCTTAAGCCGCTCATAAGGCTGGATCTGCAGACGTGCCAGCATATCATAGGCCCTGTCCACCCGAAAATCCGGATAGAAATCCTGAAAATACTGCACCATCTCCATTACCTTCATCCCCGGATGCAGATAGGTACGCTCCGGCAGATAGGAAACCCTGTATTTCGTCTCCACGCCCGGTCTTTGTCCGTTGATCAAAATATCACCCGCCGTCGGCTGTAACAACCCGTTCATGATCTTAATCAGTGTAGTCTTACCGCTTCCGTTTGGCCCCAAAAGCCCGATGATCCTGCCCCGCTCCAGATTCAAATAAATCTGATTAAGCGCGATCTTGCCGCCATATGTCTTCGTCAGCCCCACGCACTGTACTATCGGTGCCATATTTTCTCCTGCCTTTCTCCCTGCCGTCTGTCGTGACTATTAACCTCTCACTTCACCCGGTATAATTCTTCCATTACACCTGTTATCCTATTATCACTCTGTAATCTGCCGCAAAAGTCTCTTCCGCGTTAAGAACCTGCATCCATTCACGGTCTTTCCACTCTCCCGCAAAACCCGCTCTGTCGCATCTGCCGTACCATGGCTCAATGCAGATAAAAGGGGCATTCTTCTTCGGCGGTGACCAGATCCCGAACAGGGGCGCATCGAAGGTCACCGTCAGGTATGGCTTTCCGTCCGGTTTTACTAACGCTACACTGTGAGCCTGATCATGCTCGATCACCAGCGCGTCATTGTCAAAAAGGTACTCCGTTATCGGCAGAATACCGTTTTTCAGTTTATAAGCCGCCTTTTTCTCTCCAATCAGGCCGTTATCCAAACCGGACGCAATCACCTGCTCCTGCGCATCAAACAAAAGACTGTACTCTGTCTGCTTCGTCCCTTCCAAAATAGGGCATAAAAAGGCCGGATGTCCGCCGATGGAGAAGTGCATGGGCTCTTTCGCCGGATTCTTCACCCGCCACTTAACGATTACCGTCTGATCCTCCAATTCATATCCCAGCTCCAAGATAAAAGGATATGGGTATTTTGCCAATGTGGCATCATCCGATTGCAGCGTAAACCATACTTCCGTGGCCGCCTGACTCTTCAGCTTAAACTCCATATCTCTGGCAAATCCATGCTGTCCCATCGGATATTCCCTGCCGTCCTGTCGGTAAACACCATCCTGAAGTCCTCCTACTAAAGGGAAAAGCACGGGCGAAGTTCTCTTCCAATACTGCGGATCCGCATTCCACATATATTCTGTGCCCGTCGCAATCTTCTTAAGCGACTTAAGTTCCGCTCCCATGCTGTCAACCTGTATCGTAATCCTGTCATTACTGATCTGAAATAAAGCCATAGATATCCCCCATTCTTGCTCAACCTGCGAGTTTGGGCACAAGCACAAACTTGCGTGTGAAAAAATTTTTTCACATAATACCCATGCCTTTCTCACAGCCTGCGAATTTGTAAGCCAAGACGCTAACAGCGTCGGCACAAATTTGCGATTGAAAAATCTCTGATTTTTCAATCTATCCTCTCTCCTGTCATTTCATCTTACCACATTTTCCGTCTACCGTATATCCTTATACGACATTTTTACCGTTACCGTTCAGACATCCAATACTCGTCGCCGCCCATTTCACCGCCGCCTCACTTCTGTGCACTGTGGGCGAGCCCCGCCGTCGTACTCAGCTTATGTCGTAATGTAAACGCCTCCGTATGATATTTGTGCTTCGGAAGTTCCACGGCAAGCGCCTCCAAACGTATTTCCAGCCAATCTGTCATGCCTTGTTCGTCCGCTTTCCGGATTCGCAACCTTTCACCGACTTGATAGGATTTACTGTTGGACAGATAGGGCAGCACGATATTTACTTCCTCCCCGTGTCTGTCCACAACATACTCATCTCCCTGCTTTAAATAAGCTTCCAGCAGACACTCATAGGAATCCGGTATAACTTCCAAAGGCTCTTTCACAGAGCTGACACGCTCCCGAAACCGGCATTTTCCCTCTAAATCCTCCGCTAGATACTGCGCATATCCGATCTCCCAGCGCACTTCATAGCGGCTGTTATTTTTCTCCCACTCACGAAATACAGACTCCGCATTCTCATAAAACTCCTCCGAGCATTTGCGTATCTCCTCCCCGCATACAGAGGTTTCTTTCCGGATCGCCTCCAGCAGATATGCCGTTTCACTGCTTGGCCGCTCTTTCGCCCACTCCACCTCGATCCGATTATCCACTAAATACTGATATAACTGTGCGATCCCGTACATATCAAAATCAAGTTTACATAACTTATCTCCTCTCAGATCGTACAGCACAACTGCATTTCTATTTCCACCGACTCCTATTTTACAGAATCCGATCTCATCCAATGTAAAATCTTTTCTTTTCCCGATTAAGTTTACATAACACAGTTTCATTTCTTCCACAATCAGCTTCCTGTTACAATAGAGCACAAAGCAGCCTACGCCGAAAATCAGCATACACAGAAGCGGCAAATACAGGAGCGCTCCTCCGCCTCTGTCGGACGGATGCAGCAGACGCATGATCAGTATAAAAATGGCGAATGCGACTGAAAGCGCACCACACAAAAGCGCCGTCCTGTTCTCTCTGACCTGAAACCTGATCCCTTCTTCTATTTCCGTATCCGAGCTCATACTTGCACCTCCATGTCTTTCCTGACACCTCACATTCCCGTTTATCCATCCGCTATATCTTCTCCCATGATCTCCTCATATGCCTGTATGATATCCGTAAGCGGCACGAAGGCAGCGTCATTATTCTGGGTGCCTCCCGTAGTCATGCCGACCAGATATCCCCGTCCGTCGAAAGCGCCTCCTCCCGACATCCCCGGTTTGACGAATCCGTGCCCGTACAGCATATATTCATTAAAATAATCTATATAAACCCGCGGATGCTCCACCACTATCTCATAAAAAGAAGATTCTTCCGTCTCCGATCCGGAGTCCACACAGAATATCGTACTCTCCCGTGCCAACCGTTCATATACTTCCTCGTCTATACGGGCACATTGCAGCCGCATAAGCTCGTCATAGGTAAACTGTCCGTTGTCTATCGTCAGAAAGCCTATATCAAACCGTTCGGCCACTCCCGCTGTCTGTGCATCCATGTAGTAGCCTTGTGGGAAATACACATAACTCTCAGCGGCATCCCAATATTCCAATACATGACTGTTGGTAACAATCACCACTTTCTCCGGTGTCATCTTCCAGATGATCCCGCTTCCATGAGCATTCCCCATCTGAATCCGTACAACACATGTTTTTACGTTTTCATATGCTTTTTCGCAATCTTCCGTTTCCAGAACCGGGGTTCTCGTAAGCCCCAATGCCAGCATGCCTTCATAAATCTCCTGATCCGTCACTGTCTGAATCAGATGCGACCTCTCCTGTGCCCGCGTGTAAACGGGCGGAACCGTAAGCATAAGCGCCCAAATCAAAACAGGCAGAGCCATAATCATATATCGTCTATGCCTCATAGTAGTAACCATGCCTTTCCCTCAACAGACAAGTGTTTATGCAATGCATTTCCTTAACAAAAAGCAAATTCACTCCGCAAACTCGAAATGCACAAAAATCTCTCCTGGATGGGAGAGATTTTTGTTAAAATCTTATGTAAACCAAGCAGAACGATAAGCCGGGTTATGTCGTGAATGATCATCTATCTAGGATATCCGTTACCGGATATCTCGAGCGACCCACCTGAAAGCAGATCGGGCCAATCTGTCGCTTTCGTTTCGGTCTTGCTTCGGATGGGGTTTACACAGCCTGCACCGTTACCGTTGCAGCGGTAGTCTCTTACACTGCCATTCCACCATCACTATGCAATGTACCCATTAGGTACCGCATAGCTGTTTATTTTCTGTTGCACTAGCCTTGGAGTCGCCTCCACCGGACGTTATCCGGCATCCTGCCCTGCGAAGCCCGGACTTTCCTCACCTGTACCCTTGCGTCTGTACAGCCGCGATCATTTATTCTACTTGGTTTGCTGCTTCTCCATACTTAGGTAAACCTAAACTTTATTCCTGTTAAACGTCAAAACAACTTCCGCCCACAAACTCTCTGCACAAAGAGTTCTTCGGCAATTCCTCACTGCTGATTCCCAGAAAATACTCTAAGAACTTTAAGAGTCTCTTTGCCTCATGATACTCCGGCTCCCCTTTTCTGATGTTAAACAGAAGCGGCTCCGCATACTGCTTGATTACCGCAAGCTCGTAGATCATGGCAGAGTTGAACATGGCATCTGCTTCTTCCTGGAAGGGGAAAATATACTTCTCCTCTCCGCGTCTGACCGATGGCCACATGGCAATCGTCTTCTCAGCGGAAGTTCCCCGCGTTCTGGCATCTCTGACCATCCGGCGCAGTAGCCTGCCGTCGGTCGTGGGTATCCGGTTATGCTCATCCACATTTAAGCAGGTGAGCGCGCTGATATAGATCTTATATTTACTCTCCGCCGGCAGGGAATAGGACATCTTCTCGTTGAGTCCGTGAATTCCTTCGATTACAAGAATATCGTCCGCTTCCAGCTTCGTAATCTTACCACTGTACTCTCTCTTGCCGGTCTTGAAATTGAAAGTAGGAAGCTGCACTTCCTTGCCCGCCAGCAGATTGCTCATATCCTGATTAAACTGCTCCACGTCCAGCGCTTCCAAACACTCATAATCGGGCTTTCCCTGCTCATCAAGGGGTGTATCCTCATGATTCAGATAATAGTTATCCAGTCCGATGGGATGGGGCTTAAGCCCATAAGTACGAAGCTGTATAGCTAATCTGTGAGAAAAGGTCGTCTTTCCGGAGGATGAGGGTCCCGCGATCATAACGAACTTCACACCCTCGCGTCTTGCGATATCTCTGGCAATCTCACCGATTCTGCGCTCCTGAAGCGCCTCCTGCACGAGAATCAGATCTGCGATATCTCCCTGACAGATCTTGTCGTTTAAGTCGCCCACCGTATCAATTCCCATCTCTATGCCCCATTCGCATGTCGTCATGAGCGTGCGGAACAGTTTTGGCTTAGGCACGAATTCCGGCAGTTTCTCCGGCTCTTCCTTCTCCGGCAGGAGTAATATCATCCCCTCTTCATACGGGAACAGGTCAAAATGCCGTATATACCCCGTGCTGGGCAGCATATAGCCGTAATAATAATCATAATAATCACCCAGACAGTATACGTTGATATTGGAACTTCTGCGATATCTGAAAAGAGAAACTTTATCTTCCATGCCGAGTTCCTTAAAAAGCGCCACTGCCTCATCGGCAGGATATGCCTTCTTGGTCACCAGCATATCCATATCCGCTAACTCGCCCATGCGGTCCTTGACCTTCCCGATCATCTCGGCATCCATTTTCAGACCGTGTTTGAAGCTGCAATAATATCCCGATCCGATGGCAAACTCCACTTTGACATTGACGGCCGCTTCCATGCCCACTATATCTTTGATTGCTTTCATCATCAGCATAATAGCGGAACGTACATAGGTCTTATGCCCGATCACATTTTCATATGTAATAAATTCCAGCTCGCAGTCATGATCCGCCCGCTTCATCAGCTCACGTATTTTGCCGTCAGCTACGACAAGAGCGATCTGACTGGTACATTCGTTCTGGTATTCTTCTGCGATCAGCTCATATTGAATCCCGTCCTCAAACTGTCTTTCCTGCCCGTTAATCCTGATCGTAACCATAAGTATAATCTCCTCCCCTTTTTGCCATTCTTCTATGTCTGCGGGCAATCCGCCACGATCTGCATGGCTATCCGACATTCATCCCGCAGTTTAGACACTTCCGTATATCTGCGCCCCCGCTTAACATCCGACAGCCCCTCTGTCTGCAGCTTTGCCAATATCTCACCGTAGATCCGCTCTTCCCGGCGCAGATATGCTGCCAGTGTCCGGTCTTTTCTTTGTAATAATAGACCTCCGTAGCGGTCTATAAGTTTACATAATGTGTTGTTATCCGCAATATCATCAAACAACATGTCGTTGTTCCGTGTGCAGGCTGCGTCATCATGATTTAAACCGACATTATGGCTACCATTCACTTCTTTAAGTTTACATAATTCAGTATCAATCCGCATCATCGGATAAAACTTGCCGTCCTCTTCAATCATCTGCTCATCTGCGATCTGATATCCCATTTCCCGCAATCCGGCACGAAACCGCTCTATCTCCGACTGCGGCTGTAAGATCAATTCCCGGAAGGACGCTGTCTTATCTCTGTCCTCCGACAGAATCCTCATCATCAGTCCGCCGCCCATGCCGGCACAAATCAGTGTGTCGGCCTCGCCAATATTATAGTTATGTAAACCATCAGACAATCTTGTCTCAATACAGGATTCCATACCATGCTCTGCGATATGTTCCCCGGCCGCGCTAAGAGGTCCGCTCCGCACGTCCATCGCCAGCACTCTGAGGCTGATTCCATGCTCCACCAGCCAGATCGGCACAAATCCATGATCACATCCCACATCACAGACACTGTTACCTGCCGTGACCATGGCCGCTACAGCCTGCAGTCTCTTCGATAATACAACGGGTCTCATCAGTCCAGATAATCCTTTAATTTGCGGCTCCTGCTCGGATGGCGGAGTTTACGCAGCGCTTTTGCCTCGATCTGACGGATACGCTCACGGGTGACATTAAACTCCTTGCCCACCTCTTCTAAAGTCCTTGCACGCCCATCGTCCAGACCGAAACGCAGCCGTAACACCTTCTGTTCTCTCTCTGTCAGCGTCCCAAGCACCTCCACCAACTGCTCTTTTAACAGGGTAAATGCGGCCGCATCCGCAGGAACGGGCACATTGTCATCCTGAATAAAATCACCGAGATGGCTGTCCTCTTCCTCACCGATGGGTGTCTCTAAAGAAACCGGCTCCTGCGAGATCTTGAGAATCTCACGCACGCGCTCTACCGGCATATTCATCTGCTCCGCGATCTCTTCCGGGGTAGGTTCACGCCCCAACTCCTGTAATAACTGTCTGCTGACACGGATAAGCTTATTGATGGTCTCCACCATATGCACCGGAATACGGATGGTTCTGGCCTGATCCGCTATCGCTCTGGTAATGGCCTGACGGATCCACCATGTAGCATAGGTGGAGAATTTGTAACCTTTGCGGTAATCGAACTTCTCAACCGCCTTGATCAAGCCCAGATTTCCTTCCTGAATCAAGTCAAGAAAAAGCATACCACGCCCCACATAGCGTTTGGCAATGCTGACCACCAGACGTAAGTTTGCTTCCGCAAGGCGTTTCTTCGCTTCCTGATCTCCCATCTCCATCTTCTTGGCCAGTTCGATCTCTTCATCTGCGCTTAGAAGCGGTACTTTACCGATTTCCTTCAAGTACATTCTGACCGGATCTTCTATACTGATTCCGTCCGGCACGGACAGGTCAATGTTCTCCACATCCACCTCATCCTCTTCCGTCAGGATGATCTCTTCATCATCCACGTCGTCATCCTCGGTAATCCGGAGTACATCTACATTATTCTGTTCCAATGTTTCCAATATCTTGTCAAACTGATCCTCTTCTAAAGAAAATTCCGCAAAGAAGTCGCTGATCTCCTGATATTCCAAAACATTTTTCTTCTTCTTAGCAATCGTCAAGAGCTCTTTGAGCCGCTCTTCAAACCTTGCCTGTACATTTTCGTCCATTCTCTGGCCCATCCTTCCTATGTTTCAAATTCTATGTTCTATCCGCCGTATACAAGCCCGTCTAACGACAGTTTCCTGCGAATAGCTTACCCTTATTATAGGGAAATATGCGTTTTTCTAAGTTCTTCCAACGCCTTTTTACCCGATATTACCTGATTGATCGCGTCCATATCAGATCCCATCCGGCCTGAATAATAGTCAAAGCTGTTCTGCTTCACGGCACAGAGAATATCGTGCAGCGCCTTCTCCCGTTCCTTATCCGTAGTGATTTCTTCCAATCTGGTGTTAAAGAGTTCCGCAACCGCCCGCTGTTCCTGCTCTTCCTCAAAGGTGCTGATGATCGCCGCCGGATTGTAACTGCCCTGTTCCAGATCCGCAAACAGCCTGTCCGCCACCTGCCGGTACAGCGGCTGCGTAAAATCCGCCGCCGTGATATAAGCTTTAATTTTCGGATAGATCTCCGGTTCTTCGGTAATCCATGTAAGCAGCAGCCTCTGGGACCGCTTCGTATTCTCTTCCGGCGTATTCTTCTTCGTGACGGTGCTCTTTGGCCGTGCCACCGGCTGTACCAGCCCGGTCCGAGCAGCATATCCGCTCACTAATTTGCGCAAGTTATCAAACCCGATATTGTATTTCTGCGCCACGGATTCTATATAATTCTCCCGCTCCACCTCTTCCTCGAAACCGCACAGCTTCTTGGCAATCTCCCTGTGAAACGCGGTCTTGGATTCGGGATCATCCATATTATAGTCCCGCTCCAGTATCTTAAGTTCAAAGAAAAAACTATTCTGCGCCTGATCGATTCGCTCCTGAAAAGCTTCCGCGCCCATATTCTTCATGAATTCATCGGGGTCCTTATAGGGCTGCATATCGATCACCTTGCCCCGCAGTCCCGATTCTTTCAGGATACCAATGGCGCGCATCGCCGCATTCACCCCGGCGCCGTCACTGTCATAGGCAAGCAGCACATCCTCCGTATATCGCCCTAAGAGACTGGCTTGTCCCGTTGTAAAAGCGGTTCCGAGCGATGCGACCGCCTGTGTGAATCCTGCCTGATGCATGGCGATCACGTCCATATACCCCTCGCAGAGAATAATATTACCTTTACGTGAAGTTCTGGCAAAATTCAACCCGTACAGATTACGGCTCTTATCGAAGATCATTGTCTCCGGTGAGTTTAAGTATTTCGGCTTGGCATCCCCCATCACGCGTCCGCCGAACCCGATCACCCTGTGATTACTGTCCTGAATCGGGAACATGACCCGGTTCCAGAATTTATCATGCACGCCCCGTTTCTCGTCGAATCCGGTAAGTCCCGACTCATTAATCAGTTCATCGGCAAATCCCTTTGACTTAAGATATGCCGTCAAGTCGGAGCCCGCACCGTCCGCATAACCCAAACCGAACTTCTTCATGGTCTCTTCTGACAATTGTCTTCCCGCCAGATACTGATATCCTGTCCTGCCTCTTGGGGAGCGTAACATATAATAATAATATTTCGCAGCTTCCTTATTGATCTCCAGCAGTTTCGCACGCCTGCTTTCCTTCTGTCTGGTTTCCTCGTTATATTCCAGCTCCGGCAGATTCACACCCGCCCGATCCGCCAACATCTTAACGGACTCCTGAAAAGTCAGGTTCTCATATTCCATAACAAATGTTATTGCATTGCCGCCTGCCCCGCAGCCGAAGCAATAATACATCTGTTTACTCGGAGATACCGAAAAGGAAGGCGATTTCTCATTATGAAACGGGCATAGTCCGAAATAATTGCTTCCTTTCTTCTGCATACGGACATACCCGGAGATCACACTCACAATATCATTTTTTACTCTGATTTCTTCAATCAGCTCTTCCGGATAATACATGGTACTCCTTCTTAATCCTTTACTGTTATTTTATCAGCCATGCCATGTCTTAGGTATATAGATCTCCTGATACTGGGCTATGGCAAAACGGTCCGTCATGGAGCCGATATAATCGCATACGATCTTTTCCAGAGGCTCTCCCTCTTCCATGAGTCTGTAGAGGAACTTCGGCAGCTTCTCCGTGTGGTTCATATAATACTCATACAGCGTGACGATCAGGCTCTCCGCCTTATTCTCCTGTCCCTTGGCAATCGGATTCTTGTAGACATTACGAAACATAAACGCCCGCATCTTCTGCATTGCCTCCTCCGCCTCCGGCGACATGCAGATATCGTCTTTGCCCCGGCTGTTGGTCACAATATTGTGAATAAAAAAATCCAGTCTCTGACCGCAGCTATACCCTATCACGCTACTGATTTCCTCCGGTACATCAGACTCTTTCAGAATCCCGCCGCGGACCGCATCATCCATATCATGGTGAATATAAGCGATCTTATCCGCCAGACGCACGATCTTGCCTTCCAAAGTAGCAGGCATAGAGGTGGTCTGATGATTCAGAATACCGTCCCTTACCTCCATTGTCAGATTGATACCCTGACCGTCCTTCTCCAGAAGATCCACCGTTCTCACACTCTGCTCGTTATGTTTAAACCCGTACGGACAGGCACGGTTAAGCGCCCGTTCCCCCGCATGTCCGAAAGGCGTATGTCCCAGATCATGTCCCAGCGCAATGGCCTCCACCAGATCCTCGTTAAGCTGCAGTGCTTTCGCAATCGTTCTGGCCGTCTGACTGACTTCCAATGTATGCGTCAGGCGTGTTCTGTAGTGGTCGCCTTCCGGTGTCAAAAATACCTGCGTCTTATCCTTCAGCCGTCTGAAAGACTTACTATGTATGATCCTGTCCCGATCCCGCTGGAATACCGGCCTGATATCGCACTGTTCTTCCTGTCTGACCCTTCCCTTGGAATTCATACTGAGCATGGCATAGGGACTGAGATACTCTTTCTCCCACTGTTCCAAACTTTCCCGTATATTCATGGCTCTGCCTTTCTTCCTACGCAAAACAACCGTTCTATTTTATTATTCTATGCCTGTCAGCCAAATCCTTTTTTTATACTAAAATAATTGTTACTATTCATACCCACGCCATAGCCTAAGCTCAGAGGGGAGTTAATATCTGAAGGAACCCCTTAAAAAGCGTCGGCACTTGACGAGGTATCTCNCGAGTCTAGTGTCCGCTACGCTTTTTGCGGAGCGAGAGCGCGGTGACGCAGATATTAACTTCACTCTGAGCGACCNGGTTGTCCAATGTGTGAATAGTAACAAATAATTAGCGGCATATATCATAGATAAACTCTGCATTCTTATCCATCGCCTCGTAAGCCGTCTTAAAAGGCGACATCTGGAAGACATGCCACATCCCCTTGAATATGTCCAATTTNACNGATACNTTCGCATGCAAAAGCTTCTGATAGAGCATCACNGAGTCATCTAACAGNATCTCATTATCCCCCACCTGAATATACGTGGGCGGAAATCCCTCATAATCNCCGAAAAGCGGTGAAATCAAAGGGTGCCTNAAGNTCCTGCCCTTCGGCATAATTCCGAATCATGTCCTCCAGATACGCCGCATTCANCACAGGGTCTATCTCCGACCGNGTCTCATGGGATTTGCCCGATGAAGTAAGGTCTGTCCACGGNGACATCAGCACAAGTCCACGGGGAAGAAGCCGCCNTTCTTCTTTCAGCTTCAGTGTCAGAGACAAAGCCAGATTGCCGCCCGCNGAATCNCCCGCCAGTATGATATCTCTTGCCCCNTATCCCAACAACATCAGATAGTTCCACACCCGCATGGCATCCTCCGTCGCCGCCGGATAAGGATTCTCCGGAGCCAGTCTGTAGTCGAAACTCAGCACATCCATAGATGTAGACATCGCCAGTTTATTGGTCAATGTTCTGGCATACAGGCTGCTGCCTGTGGAGTAACCGCCACCGTGGCAATACAGAATNACATATTTTTTCATATGCGCNCGGTTAACATAATTCCATTCTCCNTGCAGAACCTGCTCCTCCGNAGACTGNGCAGGAATATCAAGCACCTCCGTCAGCACATCCTTACTGTTTCCCAGAATCGCTCCGAAGTGATCCTGAGACTGACGGTGTTTCTCGATATCCGTATTCTCCACTACACCGTGCATCCGTTTAATCAGATTCATCAAATTCGCATTTTTCTTATCCGTAATCGCCATATAATATCCCTCTCTATCGCACTTAATACCGCTTTTTCAAGTCCAAATGTATAAATATAACAGAATTTTAACATAAACTCCCATATATATGATATGATATCTAATATATACCGAATTGAGCTTCTNTACTATTGTGAATCTATAGTTAACGANATTAGAAATNTCTATGACACAAATATAGACATCTCACGGCTNACGTTACACTGAATCGACCGAAAAAGCAAGAGGATTTCGACATAANTATGGCNAGAAAACAGACCGCGCCAAACAGAATATCAATACAGAATGTCAAAGCCAGAAAAGATGTCTGGTATAAACTGGATCTATCNGCCATTGTCTACCCGACTTTGCANCGGAGCGATTTTTCCTCAGTCTACCGCCTGTCCGTCGTTCTCAAGGANGCAATCGATCCGGAACTGCTGCAGCAGGCGCTGGACATGACGCTTCCCCGCTTTCCCACTTATAANGTGGCGATCCGCAAGGGATTGTTCTGGCGNTACTTAGAACCCAACAACAGACCCGGCCCCTANGTCAGGGAAGATATCAAGAANCCNTGTATGCCCATGCCCTTTAAGGGTAGCAACCGTTATCTTATTCGGGTATACTATTACGGTAACCGCATTGCACTGGAAGCNCANCACTGTCTCGGCGACGGNACCGGCGGCATGTGCCTGTTGCAGACACTGACTGCCACCTATCTNGGGCTNCTCGGACATNCCGTGAAGCCGGAAGGATTCGTGCTTAATATCNAGGAAGAACCTGATCCGGAAGAATTGGAAGATGCCTANATGCGCTATGCACACGCNCAGGTATGCCCACCCCGCCCGGCAGAGAAAACTTACCGCGTAAGAGGAACCAAGGAACCCTTCTATACTTTAAACATCATCGACGGGATCATGTCCGTGCGCGAGGTTATGGCTGTTGCCAAACAGTATAANGCCAGCATCACGGAATATCTGAANTCGGTTCTGCTCTANGCNCTGCTGCANAAACAGAGCAANGANTTCCATATCCGTCTGCGCCCGGTNCGNATNGCCATGCCGGTCAACCTGCGACGNTTCTTCCCGTCCAAGACANTNCGCAACTTTATCACGATGGTCTATCCCTTCGTTGATCCCAGACTGGGGGATTACACCTTTGAAGAAATCGTGGAACATGTNCGNAATTACATGCGTTATTATATAAACAGGAATATGCTGCGGGGCGACATCACTACCAACGCCGCTACACAGCGCAATCCCCTGATCCGCGTCGTGCCGCTTTTTATCAAGGATTTCGTGGTGCGGACTTTTTATACGAAGGTACAGGATAAAAATTCATCCGCCGGTCTTACAAATATGGGTGCCCTGCACGTGCCNGCAGATATGAAGCCCTATATTGAACGCTTCGACATCTATATGGGACANCCTTTTTCCTCCCGCACCAACTGCGCCGTTATCAGTTTCGATGACATCCTCACGATCAACTTCGCAAGCAGCATCGTGGAAGCCGATGTGGAGCGCTGCTTCTTCCGCAAACTGGTGCAGGACGGAATCCACGTCAAAATCGAAAGTAACCGCTCNGACGACTATAATAATTGAAAGAACGAGGANCCCTTATGTCTTATTGTGTAAACTGCGGCGTAGAGCTGGAAGCCTCTTTGAAGGAATGCCCGCTCTGCCACACTCCTGTTATAAATCCCAGAGNTCTGGGCAAAGAGCCCACGGNCTCTCCCTATCCCACCGATAAGGGGCAGGTCGAAGTCGTAAAACGCAAGGATCTTGGCATCCTGATCTCGGTCGTATTGTCTGCCACAAGTGTGACCTGCCTGCTGTTAAACCTGCTCGTATTCGATGCCACTCTCTGGTCTCTTCTGGTGATCGGNGGCTGCATGTGCCTGTTTGTGTTCANTTTCCCGGCAATCTTCTACAGCAAGACACCGATCTACCTGTCTCTGCTCGCCGACGGTGCNGCTGTGGCAATCTATCTGTTCCTGATCACATTTCTGACCGACTCGAACATATGGTTCTGGCAGGTCGGGCTGCCTATCGTGGTNATTCTGTCCGTACTGGCGGAATTATATCCGCTGCTGGCAAAGTTCCANCCNCTNACGATCCTGCCCTGCTCACTCTGTATCTTTATCGAGATACCGGTCTTCTGCGTGGCTCTTGAACTNCTGATCCGACATGTTCTGCTNCTTCCCTACCGCATCACATGGTCGGCTGTGGTATTGACAGTATGTGTGATCATCGATATTGCACTGATCACGATCCTCGCAAAAAAACGCCTGCGCAACGAAGTGCGCAGACGNCTGCATTTCTAATAAAAGTAAATCGCTTCGCGATTAACTTTGCGAGTTTCGCTTCGCGAACTCGAAATATGCTAAACTTTTATTGGTGGTGCTTCTTCTCCGCTTCCTCGAGAGANCTGTACCCATAGAACAAAGTCTCGTTGGCGATAGTCTGTTTCAAAAGGCTCTCGCCTTTCTCATACGCCTCCAGCGTCTCCNGATAGATCAGCTCCAGNGTATGCATGGAATATGTCAGGAGTTCNCCNCTTAGATAACTCTCCATGGAGGAACCGGNCATAATACCGTCCTCCGCCGTGGTAAGCACCCTCCCCCGNTTCCGCAGATTCGGATAATCCCGCANCATNGCGGCATCCCATTCCANATTGATCTGTACGATCTTCTCCACCAGCTCCTTCTTATCGGACACATCCGGGAGATGNNCCTTGANCTCCTCGTANTCCTCCGGAAAAGTACTCTCCATCATCCTCCCNTANTTCTCAAACACNAGATTCCTGCCNGCNGCATANGCCGTCCTGCAATCNTCCAGATANCTGTGCAGNACTTCATCGGAATAAACCATCCATTGGCTCATGCGCATCTTAAANAATGTNTCCGGATCATCCTGACAGGAAGCCCTGCCNCCGGTATTATAGACCTGTTGAAACANTTCCCANTCCGTCTGCGTGATATCAAAAATAAGCTGTTCTCTGGCACTGATGTCAGCCATGGTTCTTCCTTCTTTCTTTAACTTCTATTTCTTCTCCTGTATCAACGGAAGTTTGCTCTGCACCTCATCCTTATCAGATGTCANGACCAAGTTCATCAGCTCATCGACCGTACACTGACCGACTGCCNCCGTATACTCTGTATGAGACGTGACAAGCGCCTCTCCCTCTACCTTAAGATAAATGGCGTCGGCTTCATAATTNTCCAGAAACGTATTGACAATNGAAGCTACGATTATGCATTCCGCCTCTTTTGACATAGTTCTNAAATATTCGCCTGCTGCCTTGGACAGATCCAAATGCAGTANTTTCNGCTCATCCTGCANTTCTTCCTCGAAAGNAAGTACTTTCGTGTCCAGCGATACGATNTTATGCTTTGCCAGNGCATCTNNCAGNGCTTCCGGTGTCATTTCTTCAAGTTCTACCGTCTCNTGNTTCANTTCNTGAGANGCNCCNTTNCCGTAATANANNANCGCTNTTTCNGTCNGNANATCCTCCTGNTCTGACTCCTGCTCCTCTGTTCCCGNCGTGCTCTCNGAATNNTCAGCTTCCGGNACCTCCGGCTCCGGCTCCTGCTCCGATTCCTGNNNATCCGGTNTNTCCTCNGCTGTCAGCTCCTGCGGTTCCTNTGTCTCTTCCTCTTCGTCNAACAANAGATATTCCAGTGANGTGACNAGCAGGTCTTCNGAGGACATCTCCGGNACCACCATCTCACCCGATGCCACGGTCTCNCTTACCCTGCTGCCGCACGCCGCCAGAAGCGCCGTCACAGCGACAATCGCCAATACTGCTTTATTTCTATTTTTCATAACTTCTCCCCTTTAATACGCTCAAACAAAAAACGCCGTTATTCCGCTGNTTTCATACTTTATTCCGGCGGGATTACGTGAATCGGGTTTATTCTATCATACTCAATAGAAAAAAGCAAAAGAACTTTTTATTATCTTACCGCAGACGCACATTAAGAGTTATTATTCACATGTTCGACAAAGGTGACGCCTGAACAGATAGAGAATTCTCCGTCAGCTTGCTTTCGCTCCGTAAAACCGGACGCACAGATGGAGGTTAATATCTACGGAGTCGCGCTTTCGCTCCGTAAAACCGGACGCACAGATNGCAGTTANTATCTACGAAGCCGCGCTTTCGCTCCGTAAAAAGCGTAGCGGGCACTAAACTCGTGAGAAACCTCGTTAAGTGCNGACGCTTTTTAAGGGNCTNCTTAAGATATTAACNNCCATCTGTGCTGGGTATTGNNTANANCTNAANNNTAATACCACTTTTGATTACTTCTTGTAAGGTTAAGTCTTTGTNNGTNACTAGGATGTCGGCTTTTCGGCCGGNCTGNANNANGCCGCACTCGGCTTCNANNCCCACGGCTGTGGCNGGATTCAGGGTTGCNGCNCTGANTGCTGTTTCTACGGGTANNCCCATCTTGACGGCGGTCCGCATGCAGTCNTATAAATTCGTNGCGCTGCCTGCAATGGTGCCATCCNCTAAGGTTGCCANGTTGCCTTGTACACGTACCGGCTGCCCGCCCAGGGCGTACATGCCGTCCNCCATNCCGGTCGCCATCATACTNTCGCTTATAAGCACCATGCGCTCCGCGCCGAACAGCTTAAATGTNTTTCTCACNGCACTNGGNTGNATATGGATTCCGTCACAGATCANTTCCGCCTCCACCCGCTCNTCTTCCGCTGCCGCACCGATCACNCCGGGNGCTCTGTGGGTAAAGGGCGGCATGGCATTATAGAGATGGGTCACGTGNGCCGCACCTGCCTCAATCGCCGCCTTCGCCGTTTCATAATCTGCGCATGTGTGCGCAATGGAAAAGCGGAATCTGTCTNTGCCCNCNCTGATACACTCCAGTGCGCCCTCCGTCTCCGGNGCNATCACCACGATCCTGATCATGCCNTTCGCGGCCTGCTGTAATCTGTCCAACATCTCCATATCNGNTTTATGAATATAAGCGGGATTTTGAGCGCCNTTTTTCTCCATNGAGATAAANGGNCCTTCCAGATANATNCCCTTTATGACTTCNCCNAGCGCGATACCNTCCGGCAGNGTCTTTGTCTCNNNNGCNNCGGCACACACTGCACANATATCCGTAAGNNTNTCCTCGGACAGCGTCATGGTNGCNGGCGTGATGGTCGTAATGCCGTGNGTCANTTCATAAGACGCAATGGCACACATAGCTTCCNCCGTACCGTCGCAGAAATCATAGCCCGCNCANCCGTGNAAATGCGTATCCACCAGTCCCGGCAGGATATACCGTCCGGACTCTTCCTCCGTCAACTGTTCCTCTTCCAAACGTTCGACCGTCTCAATCATATCGCCCGTTATTGTTATCTCCCCTGCNTCAAAGCAAAATCGATCCGTATAAATCATTCCCCTGATCGTCCGCATGATATCGCTCCTCCTATATTACTGCACTGCNTTATAGTACTCTGACAGCGCCGCCTCATCGCCNACCAGTATCACATCATTGTGAAGCTGNAGTACGGAAGCNGGTACNTCCGGTGTGATCGGACCGAGGAATGCNTTCTTAACGATATCTTTCTTGCTGTCCCCGGAAACAATTACAACAATCTTCTTCGCCTGCATGATCGACTTGATTCCCATCGTGTATGCNTCCTTCGGCACATCATCGACNGAATCAAAGAAACGNGCATTGGCGGATATGGTACTCTCTGACAGTTTCACNCAGTGNGTTTCCTTGCCGAAAGCGCTTCCCGGNTCATTGAATCCGATNTGTCCGTTATGTCCCATCCCCAGAATCTGCAGATCAATACCNCCGTGGATGCGGATAATCTCATCATANTCTCTGCACGCCTTCTCCGNNTCCGNTTGNGTNCCNTCCGGTACATAAGTATTNTTTTTGTCAATNTTAATATGATCAAACAGATGAGTATTCATGAAATANCGATANCTCTGTTCNTTGTCCGGCTGNAANCCTCTGTACTCATCCAAGTTGATGCTGTGTGTCTCCGAAAAATCAAGATCACCTTTTTCATACCATCTGATCANCTGCTCATATGTGCCGATCGGCGTTGAACCGGTCGCCANTCCGAGCACACAGTCGGGTTTCATGATCACCTGCGCCGATATGATATTGGCCGCCACNCGGCTGGCATGATAGTAGTCTTTCGCACAATATATTCTCATGATAATTCTCCCTCGCTCNCTTTTTCGTTTTGTTNNTACNTCTTTCTGNNTTTCTTCCTTTCCCTTATTACTCCCTCAACACACTAATGCGTATTCCNGTACTCGTTGGCAGACATCCCNTCCATNTTCTTAAAGACNCTGGAAAAGTGTGCCANATCCTGNAANCCTACCATTTCCGCTACATCNCANATACGAAGAGACGGATCCTTTAACAGTTCCTTGGACTTCTCCATGCGGGCACCGTTCAAAATATCCGAGAANGTCTTACCGGTATGCTTATTCAGAAGCTTGGATAAATGCCACTGGCTNACATAGACCTGATCNGCCACATCGGCCAGACGCAGCTTCTCCTGCGAGTTCTCCCGAATATATTCCAGCGCNTTCTTCACGATAAAACTGTTAGCCTCATTGTTCTCCGGCTCTCCGNTTCCCTCTNTCCCTTCTTCACTCCNGNTCGAANNTTTTTCATNGTTTCCGGNCTGTTCCGTCNNCGATATCCCCATCTGTTCCAGCCGACTCGTCGCAGCTTCAATGGCCTCCTCCAATTCNTTCATTTTGGAGGGCTTAAGCAGGAATCTCNACACNCCAAGCTCGATCGCCCTCCTCGCATANTCGAATTCCCGATAACCGGTCANNATAANNATCTGCATATCNGGAAACTCTGATTTCAGACCGGCGATCATCATAAGTCCGTCCATTTCCGGCATATTNATATCCGTGATAATGATATCCGGTCTTTCNTCGNGGATCAATTCCATCCCTTCCCTGCCGTTGTAAGCACAGCCCGCAACCTGACAGTTCCACTTCTCCCACNTCATTGTTTTGGACAATCCTTCCACGATCAAGGGCTCATCATCGATAATTGCCACTTTGTACATACCNATTCCCTCATCAATCAAATTCGCATCTTTAATNATACCTAAAAAAANGCTTTTATCCAATATTCAAAGTGAATTTTTTTCNAGTTTGCGGAGATACGTAGCATNTCATCAGCAATATCTCGCAATTGAGCGCAATNCTCAATCGAACGCAGTTCACAATTGAGCGAANCTCAATTTNTTATCCTTTCACAGCNCCNGCNGTCATACCCTTAATNATNTACTTCTGTAAGAAGCAGTATACAATAATGACNGGAACAATGATCAACGCTACTACAGCNGCCATCATACCGTAATCNGTGCCCTCNTTGGCGCTNATGNTATTCAACATCATGCGTNATACTNTACATATCCGGTGTNCTNANGAAGAAGGACTGTGTNAACANATCATTNTAACTCCANAGGAAAGAGAANATNGCNACNGTNGCAAAAGAAGGNTTNGTCAANGGCATNATAACCTTAAANTANATCTGANATGCATTNCAGCCNTCCATATAAGCCGCNTCTTCCANCTCAATNGGCANNCCNTTNATATANCCNNTNANAACNACCATGGCAAATGCCATATTNCCTGCCACCTGCGGTAAGATAACAGACAACATATTCAAAAACCAACTTCTTGTACTNGCAATTCCCCAGGAAAACTCCATTTGATATACCGAAATAACTGTGGCAAAAGCCGGAAACATCATAGCTCCNACAACAAGTGAATTGATCAGTCCGGACCCCNNAAACTTATATCTGGCAAGTGCATACGCCCCCATGCCNGCAAGCAGGACTACAAGCAGCGCCACCATGNNAGAGATAAANAAGCTGNTCTTGTATGCTCCNAGAATATNTGCNGTNNTAAATGCTTTCCTNTAATTTGCCATTGTAAACANCTCTCCCAAAGGCAGTGNAAAAGAGTTNCCCAGAATCTTGTCTTTGGCNTTAAAGGAGTTCTGTATNACCCAGATGATCGGATAGANNGTGGTCAAAGCCCAGATGATCAAACCCAGATACACTACGATNATTCCNACCGAAATCTTATTNTTCTTCGTCATAGCTTATCTCTCCTCCTAATAGTCTTTCTCANGGAAAATCCAATTNACNACCTTNGCCANNACNANTCCCANTACTACNATCAGGACTGCCANNGCNGCNCCGTAATCCACATTCTTNGTNTCCATCGTCTGATANTACATATAAGTACCGGTCAGGAAGGTTGTCTTAAGAGGCATNCCCTTCGGGAACATAACCCACGGAAGATCGAATACCTTNAGTGCACCGGTAACNGCCAGNACNCTNCAAGTACANATNACATTGTGGAGCATCGGAANGGATATGTANCGCACTCTCTGCANNGNNGTTGCNCCGTCGATNCTNGCCGCNTCATACANNTCATCGGATATATTATTCAGGCCNGTAACAAGAATNACGAAATAGAATCCCACATACTGCCACATAACCGGCAGCATCATCGTAAAGAGNGCGATTCCCTCCGCCTTCCAGTCAGTAAGGTTCTGTTTGCCCAAATTCTCCAGCAACTGATTGACCATTCCCTTGTCATACANGAAGATCAANTTAAACATTAATCCTAACGCTGTCGCGGAGATAACAATNGGGAAGAAGAATACCGTTCTGAAGAACTGTTTGCCTCTGCCGATATTGTCAACCATAAGTGCNAGTACNATCGCGATTCCCACCTGNCCGATNAGTGTGACAAGCATCATCACGATTGTATTCTTGACNGAAGTCCACACGTTCCGGTCTTGGAACATCTCCACATAGTTACTGTACCACGGTGTATTAAAAGTGGTCCCNGACATGCCCAACCGNTTGATTTGCATAAAACTGTTAAATATATTCTTAATAAAAGGATANTAGAGAAACACCACCATAAACAGNAACGCCGGAAACAAGAACACTAACGCCGGCTTCTTATTTCGATATATATTTGCTCCCATAAGACACCTCCGTAATTTGTTTGATCATTCTATTACTTACCCCATGCCNCCTATAGCATGTTNCACTTTTTTCAAAAGAGGCAGGGTGATCCCCTGCCCCTTCTATTTTGCATTGTTTACGTTACTTTGCATTGTTTACGTTACTTCTTACTGATTGTGATAGGTCTCAAGACCTTCTGCNACTGCATCTTCTGCTGTAACTCTACCNGTTACGATCTCAGGCATACCATCGAATGTAGATACNCGGCAGTCACCCATGAACAGATCCTGTACNGCTCCTGTCAGAGATGTAACACCTGACATCATTTCCATCGCTTTCACCTGTAATGCATTGAACTGTGACTCATCAACTTCCGGTGCATTCTTNAGTGCAGATGCTGCATGCTGTGCAAATGCAGGAACTACNCTGTCGGAAGTCATATATTCTACAAAGCTTACTNCTGCTGCCTGTTTCTCCGGATCTTCCCAAGCCTGTCTTGTGATATAGTAACCTGAAGAGATACCACCAACCAGATCGCTTGCTTTTCTGTCGCCCTTNCCGGGTACATATGTTACATCAAACTTNGCAAGTTTNTCTGCATCCANTGTGGAAGGATCTTCCGGATCAGACTGGCATGCACCTACAATACCGCCGACTTTCCATGATCCGTCAATCAGGAATGCTGCCTTACCTTCTGTAAACATTGCGAATGTCTCATCGTCTGTTGCGGAAAGNGTGTTGTCNGGGAANCAACCTAACTCATACAGTTCCTTGATATCATTCATACCTGCAACCCATGCCTGACCGTTAGCATCGTCTACATTNGCAGGAATCTCAAGGTGTGTAGCNGGAGACTGATTGTTAAAGATNGCGAACTCCCACCAGTAGTGAGGAATGTTGCCAAGCGCTGCTGCAATCGGTGTATAACCTGCTGCCTTAATCTTCTCACAGTCCTCCTTGAACTGATCCATTGTGTAGTTGCCGTCCGGTTTGGATACTCCTGCTTCCTCAAGAATCTCTGCATTGAAGAACATTGCCTCCCAATATCCGTTTACAGGTACCGCATATTTCTTGCCGTCAACCAGTGAATCTGTGATCAGGTCATCGTTCATATTGGTTGCATATTCCGGATACGNTGCGCGNATTTCGTCGATCGGTACAACCTTGCCCGCCTCNATAAAGCTGTTGGAATCTGCTCCGTTAAAGAAGAACAGTACATCAGGTTCGGAACCCGTCTCNAAGTCTGTTATAACTCTCGTCTTGAAAGTCTCGTCAGAAGTTGCGGAAGTATCTACNATCGTATTGCCCGTCTCTGCTTCCCATGCTGCCACTGCATCNTTGTAATTCTGTGCGTTAGTATCCTCACCTGCGAATGTGGTGGTTACTACCAGTTCTACNGGACCTGCAGGCTCTGGTGCCGGCTCACTCACTGTCTCGGCTTCNGCNTCGCTGCCTGTATCACTTGCNGCTTCACTCTCTGTGTTTGTAGAAGTCTGGGTGTTGCTTGACTCATTGCCCGAACCGCCACAAGCTGTCATTGATAATACCATCGCTCCNGCGAGCATTGTTGCAATTACTCTTTTTTTCATTACTTTTCCTCCCTTTCTTTTTGCAGATGTTTGTTTCATCTATGNACTTATCATACTCCGTAAAGAGGAAAAGGGTAATTGTTGGTGTTGTTCTTTTTTGCCTTTTATTGTTCNGTTGGCNCANCAATTTTNAGCAAAATTGTACTAACCGTATATCCCTTGTCATTGCCGGCTATGAACAATCCACAATCCGATCCGTAGATCATCTTGAGTCTCTGGTCAACATTACGAATGCCAAGGCTCACCNTCTTCTCCTTGGACAATTCCACATCNGGCGACAGAAGCCTGTCTATCTTCTTCCTGTCTTCNTCCGATAAGCGTCCGTTATCCTCCACTTCTATACATAAATATCCATCTTCACGCNCATANAGCCTGATTTCCAATCTGCCCTGTTTCGTGATATCCATGCCATGCTCCACCGCATTCTCNACNATCGGCTGAATAATCAGACGGGGCACCTGAATGTCCAGCAGGCGTTCATCAATATGCTTACTACATTGAAACTTCGCCCCGAAGCGCTGAGAAATGATAAAGAGATACGCATCNGCATAGGCCATTTCCTCCGCTATGGAGTGGAACTGCCGTTCTTTCCGGTTCATAGTCTCTCCCAACATAGTGGAGAGNGCCTCTATCATACCACTCACCTTGTAATTTCCATTCANACGCGCCTCCCAGTTGATGATTTCCANNGTNTTGTTCAGAAAATGCGGNTTGATCTGGGACTGCAATGCCATGATCCTGGCATCCCTAAGNGCAATCTCCTCCANATAGATCTTGTCAAACTGATTCTTAAGCTGGCNGGACATATGATTGAAGGAATCTTTCATCTGATAGAACTCCTCATTGTCTTCTTCATTCTCAATCTGTATACCCAGATTTCCCTCTCTGACCATATTGGACGCATTGACCAGCTCTTTCANCGGGAGAGATACTTTCTTATGGAAGAAACGCATCATCTGAACCACGAGAGGTATCATAAATATGAGCAGTATAATAAAAAGTGATTCCAAGNTGTTTATNCCNGCATGGGTGATCCGCTTGTCTACACAAACCGAAANTACCATCGTCCCACCNTATGCGCTCATCCTGCGATACGCATGAATGGCTTCCCNNCTGCNGCCCTGCACATATAANTCTTNCTNTTNTTCAAGNTGCTCTGTGATATGTTCNGNCAGATACTGCGGATCATCTTCCCNTCCTCCCATCATCAGNTCNCCGTTCCAATANACAGNCGNNCCCATATAGCCCCANATTCCGGCATAACTATCCATCANCAAAGACGGATTCAATTCCAANGTAAGTACAGCATAGGGNTGAAACTTAGAATTAACCAGATTCCGAACCATGTANACTCTTCCCTCTATCCCTACTAACGTNGTAGCCGTATCAAGATTCTGTGCCACCTCGAGAAGCTGATCCATTGCCGTGTTATAGAAAAACTCGATNTCCCGATANGTTCCTTTGNTTCTGGNTACATTCANCACATAATNTNTCTCCTCAGGATGATCCANCATGATCAGCTCTGCTGTCCGGCAGTTATCATTGAACTGATANTGCTGTTCTAAGAACTCNNCCACGTCCCTGNGAAATTCATTCTCCTTCCCNTCTTTAAGATAATCNTCGTAGCTCTTNGAGATCACATGCATATANGATGCGTTCTTAGAGGCAGTTTCGCAGTCTTTGAGCTGNATACTCATGATCTGCGTTGCTTTATCCATGGAAGTNNTGATNGTATGCTCCACCTGCTCNTGGCTGCTTACCGACACNAAAAAGATTATAATGAAGATCAACATAAAAAGAGGAAAAAACCANCCAAAAAGGAGCCACCTTANCATGCTCCATCTGAGNGATTTNCTTTTGCCGAATCTTTGATTGATCTGNTCAATAANTNCNTTCATATTTGATTACGATTCCTTNGCTTCTTAATTTTTATGTACCTATTATGAAATNTGCCAGTATATCCTNTACTTCTAAACAAAATATATTATAACTTAACTAATTGACCAAGAAAAGCATGACTATAGATACATTTCGCTATCAAAAGGTAAATTTACTAAGCTGAGACGACAGATTGCACATGAAAATTTATTGGTGTACCTNTTGACCCCTAAATNCTATTATATAACAAACTCCGCCGAAATTCTCNCGGCGGAGTTTNNCCGATTCACTNATATTATAAATCACAGTTGCNCTTTGGCACAAGCAGCCGNTGTTANAATTCCAGATATTTCTCAAACACTTCACAGAAATCCGCTGCCGAACTCTTNTCTTTCATCTCGCAGAAGATACGAAGAAGCGGCTCAGTACCCGANAAACGCACGGAGATCCATCCGCCGTCTTTTAAGTAGATCTTTAATCCGTCCAGATAAGAAACATTCTCAACCTCATANGGGATCTGCGGNAGTTCCTTATCTTCCAGAAGCNGCTTGCGGATGTCCTCTTTCTTCTTAGGACTGAAACGGTAATCTCTCTCCACTAACGCCATGCCGCCGTACTCCTTGCGGATCGTCTCCATNATCTCTGACAGCTTCATNCCTGTCACGGCNATCATCTCCACCAGNAGAGCCGATGCNTANATACCGTCTTTTCCTTTAATATGCCCTCTCACTGCCATACCGCCTGAGGACTCCCCNCCGATAATGGCATCGGTAGCAAACATCTTCGCCGAAATGTGTTTAAATCCTACCGGAACTTCATANCACTTCTCACCGAAACTCTCCGCCACTCTGTCAAGCAGATGTGTGGTACATATGTTTCTGACTGCCGGTCCGTGCCATCCNTTGTATTTTACCAGATAATANTATAACAGCACGAGAATATCATTCGGATGCAGGAAATTGCCCATATCNTCAATNACACCGATNCGGTCAGCATCNCCGTCCGTCGCGATACCCAGATCGCAGCGTCTGTCGATCACNTAATTCTGTAAAGCNCGCAGAGTCTCTGCAGTAGGNGCCGGCAATTTGCCNCCGAAAAGNGTGTCATGTCTCTCATGAATGGTCTCCACCTCACATCTTGCGGTCATAAGGATCGTTTTTAAAGAAGTCTCNCTGACACCGTACATCGGATCGAGAGCAACTCTCAGTCCGCGCGCCTTCACTTTNTCCATATCCACCGTATCAATGATGCTGTCAAGATACTCATTTAANGGATAGATCTCCTCAATCAGNCCTTTTTCGATGCCTTCAGAGTATACCATCTCATCCACCGGAATATCTGTNACNTCATTGATGTAACGCTCGATATCGGCTGTCTGTACCTCGTCCGCATCCCTGCCGCCGTAAGTGAACACCTTAATACCGTTGTAAGTCGCCGGATTGTGGCTCGCCGTGATCATCATACCGTAATGGAATTCATGCTTCATCACATAGAACATNACAAGCGGCGTNGGCGCTGACTTATTNATCAGATACGCCTTGATTCCCTCGGCTGCAAAGACCTGCGCCGCCCACTGCATTGCTTCTTTAGAAAGGAATCTTCTGTCGTAACCTAAAATGATACCCTCTTTNTCTACTTTTTCCTCCCTCATCTTATCNCAGATNGCTCTGGATAAGATCTGNATATTCTCTTTCGTAAACTCATCCCCGATGACGGCCCGCCATCCGCCGGTTCCAAACTTAATCATTGTGCTTCCTCCTTGTTGTTATTGTATTTATGTTCCTTTTTACATTCTCTATATCACTTACAGNACATCAGCCCATAACGACTTCTACAACATGCTTAGTGCCCGCTTCCATCGGCTCAATCTTATCTACGCCGACACCATCCACGCGAANCTCTTTAACNCCCTTCATGACACCGTNCGGGTTACATACCTTTATNTCATACTCCGCNCCNCGCCATACACGAGTTGCCTGAAATTCTTTCCATTCCGCGGGAATACACGGATCNATCTCCAGCTTATCATAATCCGGCCNGATACCCAGCATNTATCTGGTAGCCGAGAANTAAGACCATCCGCCCGATCCTGTCATAAACGGATGCCTTGCCCTTCCGAATGCGCTGTGATCCTTTCCTGCCACAAACTGGCAATAGGAATATGGCTCCGACTCTCTGACTTCTATCTTNTCATTCTGCCAATAAGGACAGAGCGCGTCATAGAACTTCATCGCCAGATCNCCNCTTCCTCTCATACAGGCTGCCGCCCANGCCCATGGATTGGGATGNGAGAAGATTGCGCCGTTTTCCTTAAGCCCCGGATANACTCTGGTGACAAAACCGATGTCATCATCCGGCACGGTGTAAGACGGTGTATTTAAAAGGATTCCGTAAGGCGTATACAGATACTCGTCTATCGCCGCAAGNGCCTCGTCCGCTTTCTCGTCGTCGGCTGCTCCCGACAGAACCGCCCATGCGTTAGACTCTAAATGCACCCGGCCTTCGACATCCGCCTGCGTACCGATCTTCTTACCGTTTGCAGTAATTCCTCTGATAAACCACTTGCCNTCCCANAACTGNGTGTTGCATACATCCTTAACTTTCTCTGCAACCACCGTATATTTCTCCACATCTTCACCGTTGCCCAGATACTTGGCAAGACCGANAAACTGNTGCAGCGCCCAGTAGTGTAAGAAGCTGACCATAGCGCTCTCGCCGCCNCCCAGATTCAGACAGTCGTTCCAGTCTGCACGAAGNCCTTTACAGATACCCGTCTGCCCTACCTGTCTGGTAGAAAAGTCTAAGATACGTTTCAAGTGATCATAGACCGTTTCCGTCTCCTTACTGCCNTCTAAGAATGTATCCGCATAAGGAAGCTGCTTAGANGCAAANGACACATCTCCCGTCTCCTTGATATATTCCGCCACCGATGCCACAAGCCAGAGCGCATCATCTGAGCAGGCATCTTTCAATCCATGTATNATACTGTTCTTNTCCGGCTCCGGAATGACCGTGGGTGACTTGAACGGCTTCGTTCCCGTATCTTCCATAAACCACTCNGGCTGGAAAAGNTGCAGTCCGTAACCTTCACTGGTCAATCCGCGCAGCAACTGTTCNATACGTTCCTTACACTTCTCCGGATTGGAGTGGGGAACCGTCATGGCATCCTGCGCNGTATCCCTGTAACCGAGCCCTACTCTGCCGCCTACTTCTATGAAAGANGCAAATCTCGAAAACATAACATTGATCTCNGACTGGTACAGCGTCCATGTGTTAATCAAAGTATTCATACCCTCGTTCGGTGTCTTAATCTGCAGCTTCGAGCANTTATCCTCCCAGTACTGCTTTAAGTCCGTATAAACCGCATCCACTGCCGCCACATCCGAATATTTGGCACGAANGCGTCTGCCTTCCTCCCGTCTGCCCTCGCCCAGCATGAAGACAAGACGNACCTCTTCTCCCGGCTGNANGGTCAGATCCTTCTGNAANCTNCCGCAGTGGTTTCCNCCNTTTTCATAAGAAGAAGAACATTTNCCTGCTGCCACAGCCGCCGGNTTNGTCTCCGTNTTATATGTNCCGATGAACCGNTCNCGCATNCAGTCNAAACCGTCCGGNTCAAAATTCGCCGTAAAATACTGATACCCTTCTTCCTCATAGAACANNTCTTCNTCGATNATACCNTCNTCNNAGGAAGCNCCNGCACAGTANAGNCTCATCTGNTAATTCTGNTTGTCGATCATNATNTGATGNAAAGAAAATTCCAGATAGGANAATACNCTTAANTTCCGCGCTTTATCACCTGTATTCCTGATCTTCACATCCCACANCTGCACTGCTTCNCCTCTGGGAATCACCAACGTCTGNGANGCCTTNATNCCCTCATATTCNCATTCATANACNGTNTANGACANNCCGTGGCGNCANCNNTANTTNGCCTGATCAAGCGGCTTGCCCACGGGCTGCCAAGATACAGACCAGTAATCCGCATTNTCATTGTCCCTCAGNTACACATAGAATCCCGGTCTGTCCATAGGCACCGCATTGCCTCTGAAACGGCTGATTCTGTGNTACTCCGGNGTCTTGTAGAACAGATAGCCGCCCGCCGTATGGTTCACCACAGCAGCCATGTCCTCCACGCCGAGATAGTTCGTCCANGAACAGGGCAGATCTACCCTGTCGATGACGTATTCTCTGTTCTCATTATCAAAATGTCCGTATTGCATAATACCCCTCCNTAACCCTTCCTAAGCATTNTCAACAGTATNGTTATTCNTCTGCTTAGTCTTCATTATAAAGAGGCCGCNACCCTTTGAAAATAGTCTAATGTGTGAAAAATTGCCTTTTTTTGTTTATTTGCAGAATTAACAGAAACNAAGAAAAACAGAAAAGAAAANAGGCTCTGCTTAAAATCAAAAAGNGAGGAACNCNTATTATTTATCAAGGTTCCTCACTTTGCATGTAGTGCAGGAAAAGAGACTTGAACTCTCATGGTATTGCTACCACACGGACCTGAACCGTGCGCGTCTGCCAATTCCGCCATTCCTGCGAACAAATGTTATTCTATCTTTTTTTTCGTTGCATGTCAAGCCCATTTGTGAATCTTTCTGAATCTATTTGTAAAAAAAGTGCAAAAATTCTCAACGATCATAAAAAATGAAATAAATGTAAAAAATCAGGTGGAAATCTCTTGACTTTTTGATATGGTGATAGTAAGATATTACTTGCGTTGTAGACGCATGCGGAAGTGCTGGAATTGGCAGACAGGCTAGACTAAGGATCTAGTGTTGGAAACGACGTGTGGGTTCAAGTCCCATCTTCCGCAGTATTTAAATGTGAGGAAACCATGGTTTTATTAGGGTTTCCTCGTTTTTATACCATTTTGTATTTGTTCTTGTACCCTTATTTGATGAATACTTTCAATAACGCAGTGGAAATATATTATCTTGTTGTAATTCTATTGCTTCACTAATTATATTTTTATAAACCATCTCTAATATTCCTATCATAATCTTGAATTTTACCAATAATATTTGTCAAATGCTCCTCCTCTGATTTATTAAATAAATATTCAGTAATCATTTGAGGAATTACTATAAAAGTCCCTATCAAAGCTGCCAAAGCTGCAAATAAACCTGGCAAAGAATCCAAAACATCTATTTTATTATACATTAAGCAATATAATGTGGAAAACATATAAATAATTGTAAGGATTGGCATTAATATAAGTAATGCTTTGGCAACTTTAAATAAATCTTCTTTATGTTTCTTTTTATTTTCAGAATTATATTTATAATCCTTTACATAAGCCTTTAACAATACAGTGTACTGCTTATTGTGTTTAGATAAACTTGAAGTATCGCTTTTATATAATGCCTTATCCGACTTAACAATCTGTGCTTTATCAAATTTTTTTAAATTATCTTTAACTAACTTTTCAGAATCAACATGATGCAATAACATTTCTTCTGACTCTACACATTTTGCATTACATATCTTCTTTAAATTCTCATCAGCTATCTTCTTGCTCTCAGAAACTTTCTTTTTCATATTTCATGTTAACACTCCATTTAATCATTAAACCCAGTGATTCCTAGTTCTTGGAATCTTTTTAATACCGCAGTAGGGGAAACTCGAAAACGATGCCCCAATTCATTAACTATATCCGCTTTACTTTGCAATTCTTCAAGCTTTGCAAACTCCTGCCGAAAAATTTTTTCGGGCATTAAAAGATTTGCTGCAAACTTATTTGCACGTTTTTCTTCTAATTTCTCCTCATTTTCCCTAGGGAAATAAGTATCGTAGTAATATAAAGTTTTACTTTCATTAAAATCAAAAAGATAATGCCCTAATTCATGTGCTAAAGCAAAAGATTTATGTCCAACGCTATCTTTAATGTGAACACATGTAATCTTGTTAGAGCCAAAAGTATCTTTAAATTTAGGATCGACCGCAATATAAGCAGATAAATCATCAGGTTCCAAGTCACTTTGAAAAATTTTAAACCCCATTTTGTTTAATATTTCAACTATAGGCACTCCTGAAGAGAAATTGTCAATTTTAAAAAAATCTAAAACATCCTGTGCTCTTTCAGGCATATCATCTATTTCTTTCGATTTATCCCGTATACTTCTCAAAAAATCTTTACACATGTTATCACCTTTCCCAATTCTATTATCAAAAAGCTCTTCTCCCTATTATATTAAAAAAGAAAAAATTATTTTATCAAAAAAGGGAGTATTATTCATTTTTAAATACCTTCCTATATATGATACTATTTAATTTTTTAGGGCTCATAGCTTCCCATTGACTCCCTGCCATAATTTGTGGCATTAATAGAATCGAAAAAACATTTGCCTCATATTCTTCGTTTGTTTTACTTAAATAATTATTCATTGCCGATATCCGATTATGATGTAAAAAAAAATGTCCTAACTCATGTGCACATAAATGCCTCGCTTTATAATCATCTTCACAATATCTATCCGAGATAAAAATTGTCAGTGACTCTCTGCTAAAATAAGACAATTCGTTTCTATTTTTTATTTGTTTAAATACACATCTAATTCCATAGTATTCTGCTATTTCAAAGGGCGTTGGCATATAATCTATGCTTTCTAGACCTTGATTTTCTAATATCTCTATTTCTTTATTCATTTTCTTACAATCATCACCTACAACTTTTTCAAGCTGTTTAACAACTTCGGCAATTTCATCTATTCGTTTCTGCTTACTTTTAAATTTTACTACAAAAAGTTGTTTAACAGACTTGACAATTTTATGTATAAATTTTTGATTTGTTTTATACTTAACCATAAAATTTTCCTCTGTCAAATTCTGTAATATAATGTAAATCTTCATTATCACTATATCAAGTAAAACTATTTTTGTCAACAAAAAGCACTGCATAATGTAGTTGATTTAGTTGCAAACCACATTATATAGTATTTTTCAAAAGATGCTTTTACTAATTTTATTTACATATCCATTAAGTAGCACCTGTCTGACAGGTTCTTTTCGGAAATCTGCCAGTTCTCCACTCTGCAGAGAAGGAAATCTGATGACATGTACACGCTCCTGCAGGGTATGGTGCTTCTGGATAACAGATATGAGGGATATAAGTTTACTTCTATTTCCGCGACGAGATCACGCGGTATGCCTCCTCTATCAAGAATAATTATTCAGAGAAGCTGAAAGAAAGACTGTATGACATCATTGACTATCTTGAAAAGTTTTTCCTGAAAAGGAAAAACTGCTCAAGAAAATCAATATCCCGATCGCCATGCTTGCCGCTGTACGGCAATAGGAAGCGGTTATGATTCACTCAAGAATCTTTACCGTGTAGGTCCCATGTATTTCAGGCAGTGGTTCTCCGATTTCTTTGATGAATGCTACGAAGACTATAAGCAGTACTGTTCTTCTGGCAGTATCAAGAAGGAAAAGACACTGAAAAGGATTGAAGTTATGGAATCTTCCCTTGCGGAATATTTTGAGTTGAACGATGCAACGCAGAATGAACAGGATGTTCCTTTATCGGAAGAGAATTTCCCTCCTGCTGAACCTGACAGGACAGATGACGGCACATCTTTAGCGGATGCTGACCCCCTATACTGCACCTGAACAAGCAGAAACCAATGAAACAAATGGGGAAGAAAAACCTCCCGAAGAAGTTGATCAAAACACAGAATAATTTTATTTCAGGAATACTGCTTCGGCGGTATCCCTTTTTAAGAAGGGAGTCACACTTACGAAATGGTTCCAGAATATAAAACACTGAAAGATCTTCGGAAAGAATACAGGCGGCATGTTATAAAATACCACTCCGACAACGTCGGCTCGGAAGACTCCATTAAGGAGATCAATGCTGAATACGACATTCTGTTTAAAGGAATGAAAACGGACTATGAACATGCGGATACATACAACAATGCTACTGACAAGCAGAAACAGCAGTATGACTGGCAGAAAGATGCACAGATCAGGGACATCATCATATAGCTATCCAGATTCAAGGACATTACCGTCGGGATCATCGGTATGTGGATATGGGTATCAAACTGTTATGAATGCAGGAAGGAATTTAAGGCGCTTAGTTTCCGCTGAGCAAGCCAAAAGCAGATGTGGTACATACATTTTGACGATTACCACAAGTTCTCTTCACGCCCTGCATCTATGTCTTATATACGGGTAAAGTATGGTTCCGTTGAAGTAAAATTTAAAACCAATCAACAGGATGAAGTTGCTAGGCGGATTAAAGCTTTATGAGTAAAGATATAACTGAAATCAAAGAACATATAGAACTATATTTCAAAGAACACCTACCTCAATACACTGTATTGGCGATCAGAAGAAAATCCAGCCATCCAGATGACAAACACCTCCGGATGGCTTCAGCAAAGAAATCCACTGAGAAATGTGAAAAAATTTTTGAGGAATATTATTTTAGCTAAAATAGTTGCTGAAATCGGACGATTTGGATATAATAACAGTACAAAGAAAGGAGTGTTTGTATGTCAGTTACAGCAACGGAACTCAAAAATAATCTTGGAAAATATCTGATATTATCTGCTACGGAAGATGTTTTTATAACAAAAAACGGAAAAGTAGTAGCAAAACTGACCAATCCATATCAGGACAGAGTAGAAACTGCAAAATCCTTATTTGGTATCCTGCCCAAAGATGCAGATATAGATAAATCCAAAAAAGAGAGGCTTGGTGCAAAATAAATGAAAGTGCTGATTGATACTAATGTGATCATTGATGCACTGACATCCAGAGCGCCATGGAACAAAAGTGCAGAAACTATTTTCATTATGTCCGCAAACCATATAATAGACATGTATATTACGGCAAGTTCTGCTACGGATATTTATTATTTGGTAAGAAAATACCTCCACAGTGCAGATCAGGCTAAACAAGTTATGGGAAAACTGTATTCCCTTGTTGGAATACTTGCTGTTTCGGGTGCTGAATGTGTAGACGCCCTCGCATCGGCAGTCAGTGACTATGAAGATGCTGTGGTTGAAAGAGCTGCTGTAAAGGCAAATATTGATTACATCATTACGCGAAATGTGAAAGATTACCAACACGGGATAGTAAAAGCGATACTTCCCGATGATTTTATTGCTTTAATGAAAGAGGAATAACAAATATTTATACTTTTTTGCCCCTCATCCGAGGGGTCTTTTTATTATGATTTTATCTCTTTTTTCTGATAGCATATATATTATGTAAACCTTTTTATCTATTTACAAAGGCTCTTGTCATAGAAATACATAAAACTCGGTCAGGCTACCTTATTTCTACCCAAAAAACAGAATTTAGTTACACTTTAGGTTACACTCGTTGACTGATGTGCTGAAATCCCTTTTCTATGCGGGTTTCACAACAGGATAAAATTTCAAGTCCCATCTTCCGCAGTTTTGTTATAGGGCTGAAAGCGTTGATTAACAAGGTTTTCGGCTCTTTTTATGAATGAAATGATGCTTTGGTCACTCTGGACACCTTTTGTATCAAAAAAGCATTCAACCCAAAATTAAAAGGTGTAAAGCCCTTAAATATTCAATAGACTTTACACCTGATCTTATATGATATATGTAATGATTATGCTGTATGTACCGACTTATCTTCTTTATGTTTATCTAAGGTCTCGTGTACTTTTTCGACTTCATCAAGAATAAAATCAGCATCTCGATGTAACCGCCTTAAATTTGACTTAACATCAACCATATCTTTTTCAAGCCCTGTTACTTTTTGATTTAAGGTTTGTATATCTGATTTCATACCTTGCATTTCAGATAATAGTAAATCAATTTTTTCACTATCTGTCATATAATCACCGCCCTTTATTGTAACTGCTGCGCTGTTGGTATTGATTAAGTAAATACAGTATATCACAATTGAAGTATAAAGTCTATTCCATTATCAAGATGCTGTGTTGGTGGGGTGTTGGGTGAAAAAATCTGTCCGAAGAAACCATCAAACTCTATCAGTATCACTTCAACATATTCCACCGTTTCTTAGCCCTGTTATTCAGCGGTTACAAAGTACTTTCATATTTTTCATCTAAATTTCATATAATAAATCAAACTCACTTTTATGGTGCCATATTCATGAAAATAAAGAATAAAAGCGCATTAATCATCGCCATTCTTATTCCTATCGCTGTCGGAACATTATCAGCTCTTTTCAGCGGAAGAACGTCGTTATATTCCACAATAAACAAACCTCCACTCAGTCCTCCCGGCTTTATCTTTCCTATTGTATGGATTATTCTTTATATTTTAATGGGAATTTCATCTTACATAATTTATGAATCCGATAGTCCTGAAAAAATAGAAGCATTAAACACTTATGCTCTTCAATTATTTTTCAACTTTTGGTGGAGTATAATCTTTTTTAGATTTTCTCTATTTTTATTTGCTTTCCTGTGGTTATTGGCATTGATTTTCCTAATATTGGTTATGATTTACCAATTTTATCGAATAAATCGGTTATCTTCATATCTACAGATTCCATATCTGCTATGGTGTTTATTCGCTGCATATCTGAATTTTATGATCTATATATTGAATTAAAACTTTGGGATGAATCAAGTATGTATTTATATTTGATTCATCCCAAAATAAAGTTGAAATCACGGACATTATTCCTTGAAATCTATTAAGGAATGTAAATAGATTTTTGAGGAATATTATTTTAGCTAAAACAGCTTCCGGAATCGGACGATTTGGATACAATTATTCATAATTATTTAAGTGAAAATCCGTCTGACAGCTTTTCTCCCGTAACCAGCCTGTCCAAAAGTTCCTCTTCATTTAAATAAGGAAAGACATAATAACCGCATACAATAGCGCCGCCCTCTTCCCTGACATAAAAGGTGTGTCCGTCTTTTTCCACCGGTTTCATTTCCTGTCTCGAATAATCCGCCTGCCTGACCAAAGTATTCGGCAATGCCTCCCGGACATACCCAAGAGTTCGTATACTGTAAAAGCCGGCATACATAAGAAGAACCGCTCCTCCTGCCACTCCTGCCGTCACAAGCGCGCATTTTCCTATTTTGCCGCATTCTCTTAACTTTTCAAGATAAATCATAGGCACAACTGCCAATGGGAACAGAAGGAATACCCAGCAGTATTTTACCTGTGGAATCGTAAAGAACCAGTAAACGAGGCCAACCATTACTACCAGTCTTGGCAGGAGCATGGAAACCTCCACCGCCTTTTTTTTTACAATCGAAAAAATTGTTCCGGCTATATCAAACACCAGTAAAAAGCCGACAGCCAAATATAGAATCTTGTGACTGGCAGAATCGTTTCTAAACCAAGTGGGCACCCACGCAAGCCCACTGTTTAGAGCCTCGTCCATCGTCAAGTTAACTGCTCTGGCATCATGTATCATACTTGCTACAGAATACCTGACAATCTCAATGTCTATCTTCCAAGGCACGTCAAACAAATCCACTGCACTTGCCAGATAGACCAGATAGCCCGTAACCCTTACGTTGGTTATAAAAAACGGAACCACAATTATGATCCCCGTACAAATATAACCCACAATTTTCCCCCAGCTCTTATTCTTAATAAGTTTAATGGCCGGTTTGATTACAAGTAGTACCACCATAACTACAGAAGTTTTTACCACCGTTGCAAAAACGCCGAAGATGCATAAAAAAGCATAGGGAAAGTCCTCTTCTTCCTCTGTCTCAAGCAGCGTGATCCACTCAGTCAGTATAAAGAAAACAAGGCAGTTTGGGAGAGTATCGGTATAAGGGTCTGCAAAAAATGCGGTCACAATGATAGTATAGACCACCTCCGCAAATGCCAGACCATCTCCGATATGACGTTTATGCGTTTTCCATTCAGCCAAACGGATTAATCCATGAAAGAAAAGCAAAATTCCAAAGTATCCGCCCGTAGCATGAAGGGAAACTCCAAACACTGCTTTCATACTGTAGAGTGCGTCAAAATAATGTTGGGCACTGTTAAAGCCCAGCGAATAAAAAAGGTTCGCAACACCGGTCACACAGCCATATTCTTCAATCCAACGAATAGTTTGGGCATGATACCAGTCGGTATCTATCAGTTTCGGCGCTCCCGATGTTGCAAGCGCATAAACAGCCGTTCCCAGAAGCAGTACGCAGATAAGACCCTTTTTTACAAAAGAAGGCAGTTCTTCCTTTCTCTTTCTAAACCAGCCTCCAAACTCACTTGCGACCTTTTTCCCAAACACTGCTGCATAAATCAGGCAAAAAGCCAGTAATCCGATATTGGCTCCAAGTCCTACACCGCCAAAAAGACTGTACACTTGCGCATAACAAGTAGTGCACATAATTCCTGCAAAGAGGTCATAGAAGGGCGTTCTGCGCCAGCTTCCCTGTTCCTTTCGAAACATATGCTCCAGCAGACGCAGACAGGCATTTCCTGTCAAATAGGTTGTTATCATTATGTAAATCCAATTTATTAATACAACTATCATTTGTAAATCCACCTTTTTGTAATTATGACTTACTTCTATATTTTATGTTCCATTATAACGCCAATCCCCGTGAACGTGCAACCGTGACATAAGCTGTTTATACTGAAATCTTTGCAATAGAAAAACACCTAAGATTTCTCCTAAGTGTTTAGGCTATTTCCCTAGACAAGCTACTGTGTTCTTTGTATAGAGAAAAAATTATTTTTTTAATCTAACGCATACTGATTATTATTTCAGTTTTATTTCAATTTTATAGTACATCAAGAAATATCCGATAAACATTATTAACCCTATTAGCAAGATAATATCTCCAATCCCTGTACCCCCATTATTTGGATTAAAATAATTAATTGCAAAATGAACAGGAACTAATAAAATGGTGATTGCCAACCATACTAATTCCATTTTTTTAAACATTTTCTGTGCTTTCATTTTTTTATCCTGCAATTCCACAAGATTTTCTTCCGCCTTTTTTTGATAATCTTCCATAAGTATCCTTTCTCCAGACAACAACTCATTTACGGTGATTCCAAGAACACTACAAAGCTCCAGCATAAGCGACACATCCGGACAACTTTTTCCTGTTTCCCATTTTGAAACTGCCCTATTGGTGATGTTAAGCTTTTCTGCTAACTGTAATTGTGTAAATCCTTTTTCTTTTCGACAGTCAGCTATGAATTTTCCAATTTTCTCTTGATTCATTTCGTTACCCCCATGTGACCATCTTACTTAAAAATGCGTCTTTATTCAAGGAACTGACGGTTGATTTTCCTAAGTTCCACTATTGGTTGATTACACATGTATGTAATACATACCAAATAATCTTTAAGGCGGAAGCAGGAAAAAATATGCAGAACAATGTTTGCTATTAAACAAGATAATTGAAGATGATTACTGCATAGATGAGCTTGTTAAGCAACTGCTTCCGCTAAAAGGAATCTGTTCTCATAGAAAGGCATTAAAGGCCCGCCGCACCAAAAGAAATAGTGCGGCACCCCTCTATTTTCACCCTATTTCACCTTTTTATAAAATGGCCTTCAATTTTTCCGTCTCAGTTTCTATCACCTTTTTATCAATTCTTTGAAATAAAATTTCCACCTCGGGAAGTAAATAGCCCGCCGGAACTGATTTCTTTTCCCATTTATTATCTATCCCCAGCCATTTGCACACTTTCTCTGAGGAAAACGGTAAAAACGGTGATAGCAGGACTGCCAGATTAGCAATAATCTGGACACATTGATAAAGTGTATTTTCACAGGCTTTCTGATCGTCGGTCCTGGTAATCCATGGCCGCTGCGTATCAAAATATTTATTTGCGCTTCTTACAAAGTCAAATATTTCAGTAATTGCGTCTTTGAAAGCGCCATTCTCAATCTGCTTACCGACGGAAACAAACAATTCATCTATTTGATTGTTGATAGACGGATCATCTGTACCTTTCGGTATGATCCCCTCAAAATATTTAATAATAAACGTCAGCACGCGGTTCACAAAATTTCCGTATGCTCCGAGCAGCTCACCATTGTGGCTATGAACATATTCTCTCCACGAGAAATCCGCATCCTTCTTTTCCGGACCATTTGCCAGGAAAAAATAGCGAATCGAATCTGCTTCATAATTATCCAGTAGTTCCTTGACCCAGATTGCATAATTTTGACTGGTAGATATTTTTCTTCCTTCCAAAGTCAGATATTCACTTGACACAATCTGATCCGGCAAATGCAAATTTTCACCATTTGCCAATAAAAGAGACGGCAAAATAATTGTGTGGAACGGAATATTATCTTTTCCGTGCACATAATAATGTTTCGCTTCTTTGCCCCAGAGCTCGTGAAAATCAGCACCTCTTGCTTCAGCTGCTGCTTTACTTGCAGATAAATATCCCAACACATTTTCTGCCCATATATAAATCGTTTTATTTTCGTACCCATCCTTAGGGACATTGATTCCCCATTCCAAATCTCTTGTCAGGGCACGGTCTCTTAAGCCGTCATCTATATACTTATTTGTAAATGCAATCGCGTTTTTTCTCCATTTGGGATGATTATCGACCAGCGCCTTTAGTTCAGTCTGGAGCTTAGTGATTGCTATATATAAATGCTTTGAATTCTTAAAGCTTATAGGTTTCCCGCATACTGCGCAAACCGGCTCTGCAAGATTCTCCGGTTCAAGTACCGTACCGCAGGCATCGCATTGATCTCCTCTGGTGTCCTTTCCGCATTTCGGGCATTTTCCCAACACAAAGCGGTCAGCCAGAAAGGTGCCACAGCTTTCACAATATGCCTGCGGAACTTCTTTTTCATAAACATAGCTGCTTTCATATAATTTTTTATGAAATTCCCTTACAAATTTCTTATGCTCCTCCGAAGATGTTTTGGCATATACATCGTAACTAAAACCCAGCTTTTCAAAGCATTCTACGAATTCTTCATGGTAGAAATCACTGACTTCCCGCGGCGTTCTCTTCTCCTGCTTTGCCCGAATCGCTACCGGGGTTCCGTGGCAGTCGCTTCCTGACACAAAATATACATGATCTCCAACAGCCCTGTGATATCTGGCCAATACGTCTCCGGGCAATAATCCCGCTATGTGACCTATATGCAAGGAACCGTTTGCATACGGCCATGCTCCGCCAATTAAAATATTTCTCATCTTACATACCTCATTTCCTGATTTATAGTGATAACTTAGTTCTTTGTGACCTTATGGGTCATTCCGTTTTCTTCAACAAAAAAGCCCTCCTCTCTGAAAAATTTCTTTTTCAGGGACGAGAGCAAATGCTTCGTGTTACCACCCTAAATTCACCTATATCTCACGATATAAGCCTTATCGACTACGGATGAGAAATGATTCATCGATAGTCTATCACTGTAACGGGTGCACCCGTCGTAGCCTTGGCATAACAGCTTCGGTACGCAGCTCCGAGACCATTTTCAGCAGCTCCTTCTGTGTCTGTTCTCACCTAATCAGACTCTCTGTATCATATCTAACTACTTACTCTTCTCTTCACAGCCTTTGGTAATGCTTTTGTAGATCATATAATGAATTCTTCATTTTGTCAATGCTTCCGCCGCCGTCGCTCCAACCACACAAACACTCCCACACAAATAACGACCGAAAGCGCCGAACCCGCAGTGGACGCCAGCCCCATCGGGAAAAGTGTGTCCGTAAAATACTTGGATGCGAAGTAGGCTACCGGAATCCTGACGCAGACAATGGACAGCGAATTATGGATAAACGAGATCCCCGACAATCCGTAAGCGCAGAAATAGCCGCTGAAGCAGAAATGAATCCCCGCAAGCGCCGAATCCCACACATATCCCCGCATATACTGTCCGCCGAGCCGTATCACCTCCGCGTTATCTGCAAAGAGTTCGATAAATGTTTCCGCGTCAATCTGCATAAGGATTACCGCTGCAAGCCCCCACAGCAGAGACATTGCTGAGGCATAGAAAAGTGTCCGGCGGGCACGGTCATGCTTTCCGGCTCCCACATTCTGCGCAGAAAGCGCGGACACTGACTGTAACATAGAGGAAGGCACGAGAAACAGTATCCCTATGATTTTCTCCACGATCCCCACCGCAGCTGCATCGTTAAGTCCTCTTCTGTTTGCAATAATCGTAATGACAATAAATGCGATCTGTATGAACCCGTCCTGCATGGCAATCGGAATCCCGATCTTTAACAATCCTCCCATCGTGTCTCTGCGTGGTTTAAAGGCCGCCATCGTGAGCGTTATACCCGTTTTCTTTTTCAGAATCACAACAAGGGAAACAATCACGCTGATCGTCTGGGACAGTGTCGTTCCCAGTGCCGCTCCCACCGGTCCGAGCCCCAGACCGCCGATCAGCAAATAGTCCAGCGCAATATTCGCGACACAGGCAACCGCGATAAAATACATCGGGCTCTTAGAGTCACCCATGCCCCGGAAAATGGAGCTGATAATATTATAGGCCGTAATAAACGGAACTCCGATAAAGCATACCGTAAGATAAGCAACTGTCCCCGGCACCGCCTCCGCAGGTGTGGACATGACCGTAACAATCGGTCTTACGGCGAGTAGCAGCACTGCCGTCACGATAACGGACAATATCATGAATAACGTGATTGTATTACCGATCGCCAGAGAGGCCTGTTCCTTTTTCCCCGCACCTACGGCCTGTCCGATCATCACCGTGGCACCCATTGCCAGCCCGACGATCATGACGGTCAGCATATGCATGACCTGACTGCCGATGGAAACTGCCGTTGTACTCTCCACTCCATTGTACTGTCCGATGATAAACAAGTCAGCCATCCCATACAACGTCTGCAGAAAATACGCCAAAAGATAAGGCAGCGAAAAGTATAAAAGTGTCTTAAACACGCTGCCTGTGGTCAGATTTTTTTCCATAAATTAATCATCTCTCATTCGTCATTTCAGTTCTATCGGTCATTATAGTGCTTTTCAACCGAAACTGCAAGCAAATCGCCCCTTCCGGACACGTATCCGCACACGCGCCGCATCGAATGCATTCCGCGCTGTCCGGCGTCTTCACCGGATCAACTTCCATCTTGCATATCCGCTTACATTTTCCGCAGCTTACACACTTGTGCGCGTCTATTTCCAGTCTGTAAATACTGATCTTATTCAGCAGTCCGTATATAGCGCCGAGAGGACAAAGCACCCTGCAGAAAAACCGATAGATCAGCACACAGCCGATTATCGTCACGATTAGAACCGTCATCTTCAATGTAAAAAGCGACCCGATTGTCTGTCGGAGCGCCTTATGGGAAAGAAGCAAGGGAATTCCGCCTTCCAGCGTCCCTGCCGGACAGATATACTGGCAGAAAGCCGGCTTCCCCATACCCATATAGTCCGTAACGGCAATCGGGAGCACAATCACAAAGACTACCAGAGCAATATACTTCACGTAGAGAAAGGCTTTTTTCAATTTCAGTTTCGGGGACGGAAACTTATGAAGCAGTTCCTGAAATAAGCCGAAAGGACACAGCCACCCGCAGACCGCCCTGCCTAAGAGCACACCAACGGCTAAGAGAATCCCGACTGCATAGAAACTGAATTTAAAATCCATGGAACCGCTTACTGACTGAAGCGCTCCGATCGGGCAGGCAAGGCTTGCCGCCGGACAGGAATAGCAGTTCAGTCCCGGATTACAGAATTGTTTCCACTTGCCCTGATACAGCTTTCCACCCTTAAAATTCATGAGATAGGGATTGGAATAACCGAATGCGGCCAACTGTACGATTTTTCTTTTGATCGAATGTTTCATATATAACTTGTTCCTTCCTGCCCGGATATAAACCAATCTGCTATCCTAATCCGATACATTCAAAACAGATATTAACCGCCTTATTCAGTACGATACCTATCTCTCCCCTGTATTTTCCGTACCCGATGAAAATGCCGGCAATTATCAGACCAGCGATCTGTACAATCTTTCTCCTCTTATTGCCCATCCAGATAATCCTCCACAAACTCCTTATATCCGTCCACATTTGCGCCGATGATCGGATCGCCTACAATATTTCCGTCTTTATCAACAAACATTGTTGTAGGTACGCCATAAACATCTTTTAAAATATCGGCAAAATCCTGATTTGCAACGATCTGGGTAAAATCCGCATCGGCGTTTTGCATGATACTTACCGCCAGGTCATGGTGTTCAGTATCTTCATCGCCTGCTATATCTATTACCAGACCGATCAACTGCACATTGTCCGGCATATCTTTAGCCCATGTCCCCAGTTCCGGCATTTCTCTTATGCAGGGACCGCAGAAGGTTCCCCAGATATTCACCACCGTCAGGTCTTTGTCACTGAAAATACTTTCGGTGACCGTGTTGCCGTCCAGATCCTTCGCCGTAAAAGCGGGCATCGCGCTGCCGCTGTCCTGCTCTGGCGTGGCGCTTTCTTCCATGCTGTTGGTTTCTTCCATACTGTTCTCGATACCGGAAGACTTCGAATCTGTTTCCGAACGATTTTCAAGCGCCGTATCATTAGAAACTTTCCCGCATCCTGCCATAAGCATGACTGCAATTAGAAGAACACTGCTTAACTTAATCCATCTGTTTTTTATATTCATTAGCTTGCATCTCCTTTTCATTCTTTCAAACCCTATTTTAATCTGCTTATTGATTTCTGACAATCCATTGCTTAAAATATAAATAGGAAAGTTTTCGATAATATAAAGGAGGATCCTATGTTAGAATACAAATACGACACACAGCTTCTGATTGAGGGTGAAGACTTAGACGAGGATGTGATCAGCGATTATTTTACCGAGAATTTCAAAGGCGACTGTCTTCTGGCAGTAGGCGATGAGGAAATGATCAAGATTCACTTCCACACAAACGAACCGTGGAAGGTGTTGGAATACTGCGCCACTCTGGGTGAGATCTATGATATCGTAATTGAGGATATGGACAGGCAGTCCAGGGGATTGCATGGGTAATACCACGCAATCCCATATTCAGACAAATCAAAAGCGTCAACATGCTGCCTACATTCACCCCTAAATTATAATCGAATAGTTGACTTACCTAAATCATTTGCATATACCGCAATCGAATCACGTTCCATAAAATTAGGCTTATCCCATAGTAAATAACTTTTTTGATGATAAACTTTGCCTTGCCAAGTATAAGTATAAAGAATTCTATAGGGAGATTTGTTCCCATACTGCGTATACTTTTGCAAATACACTTTTTCTACTGTCCCTTCAATCTTAGTTCCACTTAAAAGTAATTCATTGTGTAACTTATTCTTTAAAGAAGTAATAATTATTAAGATAATTTGCACAATGAAAAAAGCAATGCCAAGTAAAGAAAAAACTATTCCCAATATTGTTAGTTCCTGAGTCATCGAACCAACCTTAGATTTTAATATGCTAATAAAACATATCACTCCCATAACAATAAATGTAGCACTTAACCATGAAAAAATTATTTTTAGCAATTCTTCCATATATCTCGGTTTACTCATATTTTTCTCCCTTCAATATCCAATTTTATTTATAAGTCTTTGTTTCCTGCCAGATGATTTTAGCAAAAGCTACGATTAAAGCAATCTTGTTTTTCTCTCCACCAAACTTCGATTTCGGGTTTTATTCAACTCTCAATCCACCGAATTTATCACTTTACTCTTCTGGCAACGATTTTATTTGAAGCGTGCATATGTTTCGGCACATTCGGATGTTCATCTTCGAACACATAAGATTTAAACTGTAATATTTCCCAATCAGTATACAGTTCTTTGATTTCCTCATCTTTTGCCAAACCAATCGCAAATGGTGCAATATCCTCAGATGCCGGCACAACATCCGTAAATATTTGAATGATATGAATACCGCCCATATTCGTATATTCTTTTGCGTTTTTTATAAACTTTTTCCACTCATTCTTATCTACAAAATGTAATGTGCCAAAACAAGTAATCATATCATAGCATTGTTCGAACTGATATGTCGTTAAATCTGCTGTAAATGCGTTTACCTGCACGTTAGATAATTCACATCTATGTTTTAGCTTTGCAATCCCATATTCGGACAAATCAAAAGCGTCCACATGATGCCCTTTTCCGGCTAAATATATGGCGTTTTGACCTTCTCCGCACCCTACGTCCAACACTTTTGATTGATCGTTCAACAAATGCTCAAATTCAGTAATGGTTACATTAGGCTCATTGGAAAATGCAATCGTATCATATTCCTAATATGATTTCTCCCAAAACGGAACTAAATCTTTACTCATATGCCGCTGTCTCCTTCCTATCGATTTCGTAATCAATACCAATTATAAAATAATATAAGTATAAGCTACTTTCGTCCGGAACACAATTCCTAAAGAGCCCAAAAATCTTTCTATCAGATCAGTTATGACTTTCTCTCTCAACACTACTGCAGTAGTGTTGACAATCTTCCACGAACAATGTATTCTATATATTACAAACTACTACCGTCTTGTGAAAAGGAGAGCAACATGGAAATTAAACTTTTCGATTCCGAATTAAAAGTAATGAGTGTGCTCTGGAGAGAAGGAGATACAACCGCAAAACACATATCTGATGTTCTGAAAGAAGAAACCGGCTGGAACATGAACACTACATATACATTGATAAAGCGGTGTATCAAAAAAGGAGCTATCGAGCGCTCTGAACCTAATTTCATGTGCCATGCACTGATTCCAAAAGAAGAAGTACAGGAAGCCGAAACAAACGAACTGATCAACAAGATTTATGACGGTTCAGCGGATAAGCTGTTTGCTGCTCTGCTCAGCAGGAAAAAACTTTCTGCCGAACAGATTGAAAAGTTAAAGCAGATTGTCACAGATTTGGAATGAGGTGGTAAGCATGACTTTACCGGAAGTGAGCTTTTCAGGGGCTGCCTTTATTATTGCAATTGTGATAATTCGGACAGTAACAATCAATAAGCTACCTAAGAAAACATTTCTTATATTGTGGAAAGTGGTACTTTTAAGACTGCTTATCCCGTTTGCTATTCCGTCCGTTTTTAGCGTATATACGCTTATGAACCGCATGATATCCACGCCCTCATTTTGGGAAGTAGAAACAGACAACATTACCCCCGCCATATCACAAGGAAATTTTGTTATAGTACAAGACAGGGAACTGTTGCCGACAAATAGCTCATCTGTTTCTGTTTGGTTTATTGTCTGGTGTGCCGGAACGATACTTTTTGCTGTATTTTTCGTCATATCTTATTTTCGTTGCAGGATGGAATTTCAAACAGCTTTACCGGTCAACAATGTTTATGCAGTGCAATGGTTAAAAGAACATCCATTGAAACGTAAGATTTCAATAAAACAATCGGATAGAATTTCTACACCTTTGGCCTATGGCATTTTCCGCCCCGTTATTTTGTTGCCGAAAAAAACAGACTGGGAGAATGTAAATCAGTTACAATATATATTCTCACATGAATACGTGCATATCTGTCGTTTTGATACCTTTACAAAGCTGATTGCAACACTCGCCCTATGTATTCATTGGTTCAATCCTTTTGTTTGGGTAATGTATATTCTTTTCAACCGTGATATTGAGTTGGCATGTGATGAAAGTGTTATAAGACAATTAGGGGAAAAATCGAAATCCGCCTATTCGCTAATGCTGATCAATATGGAAGCAAAGAAAAGCGGACTATTACCGTTTTACAGCAACTTTAGTAAAAATGCTATTGAAGAAAGGATTACCGCTATTATGAACACAAAACGAACTACCCTTGTTACCCTTCTGTCTGCCTGCATAATCGTTGTCGCCACCACCGGTTTGTTCGCCACTTCTGCAAAGGCTTCAACTGATAGAAACTCTGATGATGCGTTTGCTATCAGTGATCCGCAAACAAATGCGAAGGATATCGTTACAGATAAAAAAGGAGCAGTTATTGCAGAGAGAAAAAGCGCTATGACAATTACCCATGAAAGCGCAGATATTCTCCATTACGAGGACGGAGCTCCTTATATTCACGATATACTTACAAACAATACAGATCGAACCATTATAGAAGCGCAGTATTGTATGTTAGCTTATAGCGAGAACGGCGCGCCGTTAAAGTTGTATTGGAATTTTCTTGATAGCAGTGCGGAAAGCAGCTTTGAAAATATTGTTCGGACAAAGGAGAATATTTTATCCAATCAAACAGAGGACTATCGCGGCGGCTGGTCTCTGTATGATGGTGAAATAATGAAGAATCTTCCGAAAATCGGAAATGGTGAAGCTAATCAAGTCGCATACTCGTTACTTTGTTTAAAACAAGTTGTTTTCGAAGATGGTACGGTTTGGAATAACCCAAACTATGAAAATTGGTTGAAGACATATGGCGGAAAAGAAACTGACGTGGACGAGTTGCAAAATTATTATCCGCATGAATATAGGGTAGAATTAGACTGACTCCTGACCCAGCAGTTCCTCAACAGCCTTTTCCCAATATTTCTCGGGAACATCATACCAATCGCACGCACCGTTTTCCTCCCTGCATAGTTCCATTGTTTTGAACAAAACGGTTCCATGCGATACCTCTCCGGTAAGCATCAAATGTCTTGTCACCATACTCCAATATGGCGCTATATCATGAAGTCCTGATTCATGCAACTCTTTTATGACTTTCGCTTTGTCATAATCCAGACTGATAAATTCATATTCCCACTCATACATATTCTGCCGCAGAATCATAAACTGCGCTTTGCCGCCGCTATGTAAGGATACACCTACCGCTCCTGGGTTCAGGACAATTTTATCACCATACTCCGTCGCGTTCTGTACATGTGTGTGCCCGCAGATAATATACCGATCCGGGCATTGATCAATAATACTTTTAGTCTTTACATGGTTGGGAAGTAATTTCTCATTATTTCTATCGGGCGAACCATGGCAGGCCATGATCGGCGCGGCACCCTCAAGTATGATCTCCTGACAGATCGGAAGATTCTTAAAAAATTCAATATCCTTCTCGGTCTGATTTGCATAACAGTATTTCATGGCTCCCACGGTTGAATTGCCGTTTTTCCATACACAATCGTCGTCATATCTCCGGCTGAGCCAGTAATCTTCTTTATTTCCTCTAATAAAAAAGCATTTGTATTTCTCATTGAGAGAATATAGTATCTCCATCGTTTTCTGCGGATACGGAAATTCGCCCAGATAGTCGCCTAGAAAGAGAAACGTGTCGATATCTCTCTCCAAAACATACTCCACACATCTCTGAAACGCCTCGTAATTGCCATGTATATCAGATAAAACCGCTAATTCCATATGCTGCCTCCATATTGTGCCATTTTGTCAAATTTAGTCGTTTTCACATAACTATTTGTGTAGTAACTCCATCAGAGTCACTAACTCTTTTAGCAGTCCACTTTACGGTAGGACTCACCTCTAATAGTACAATACCATATTTTTAAATACAATCAACTTCTTTCGTTCTTTAATGTGTTCTTCAATACATCAAAATAAGTATTGACACTAAGCGTTCAAAGTGTTATCTTTTGTTTAGATTACATCTTGTACGCTTATATTAAACATATAAAGGGAGGCTATACCATGCAGCAGATATCGGACTATGAACTGGAACTGATGAAAGTGATCTGGGCAAACGGCGGGACGGCGCTTTATGCTGAGATCGTCACAGCACTGTCAAGGAAGGGAATGGATTGGACGAAGAATACCATCATCACCCTGCTTTCACGTCTGATCGACAAGGGACTTCTGAAAACCAATAAGATCGGACACCGGAACAAATACACGGCGATCGTATCCGCAGACGAATACCAGTCTTCCCAGACAGAAACATTTCTCCACAAAGTCTATGAAGGCAATGCTAAGGGTCTTGTCTCCGCATTGATACAGAAGGAACTGCTGTCCGCCGCGGATTACGAAGATTTGAAGAAATACTGGGACGAATTAAACGCCGAAATCTCACATGATACTAAACACGAATCCTAAGTCGTCATATACATGGAATTTCTGATTACATAAGCAAACCATTGCACTGACAGCACCAAGCACTACATCTGTATGGAGGACTGCTAAACATGCTTGAATTATTTAAAACATTTTTATCCCTGTCGCTTTCGGGAACTATATTGATCATGATTCTTTTCGTCTGCCGTCCGTTATACCGAAACCGGCTGAGCAAACGCTGGCAGTACTATATCTGGCTTCTGGTAATTGCCCGCCTTCTCCTTCCTATAACATCTGAAACAAGCTTGATAGGAAACCTTTTCAGGCATGCGGAACAGCTGATGGAACAATCAGGAGCTTACTCTCCTACCCATATAGACAGCCACAATAATGCAGATATCGAACCGAATGCTGAGGACTTTGCCGCCTATACAGACAGCAACGACAATGCCGATATCGAATCGAATACAGAAGACTCTTCCACTAAAAAAGATACTGCAACAGACAGTATGGACAATCCGGCAGCCAAAGTTGACATAACATACTCCAGAATCGGCAACGATAATTTTCCGCAATCTGTCGATGATATATCAGAAAGCAAACCGACACACCGCGTACCGGAAAATACCGTTCAAGCACTCTGCATACTCTGGCTGGTCGCTGCGCTACTTTTGTTTGTGCGCAAGATCACCGTCTATCAGAGTTTTGTGAAATATGTCATCGCCGGAAGCAAACCTGTAGATGATATCATCCTGTTGGAACGTTTCGGACAGATCATGGCCGAAAATCATATTAAGGGCACTGTCGAATTATGCGTAAACGATCTCGTATCATCACCCTTGTTAATCGGATTCACACACGCCCGTGTTGTGCTTCCGACAATCGATCTTTCGGAAGATGATTTCTATTACACGGTACTGCACGAACTGATTCATTATAAAAGGCGGGACATGTTCTATAAATGGCTGGTGCAGTTTACCATCTGTCTGCACTGGTTTAATCCCTTCGCTTACCTGATGGGTCGCGAGATCAATCGGACTTGCGAACTCTCCTGTGATGAGAGAGTTATTGCGACACTTTCCGACAAATCGCGCAGATCTTACGGTGACACGCTGCTAAATGCCATTGGCACAGGCGGTTCCTATCAGGACACGCTGGCTTCCGTTACCTTAAACGAAAGCAAGGAATTATTGAAAGGACGGTTGGATGCAATCATGAAATACAAGAAAATTCCCAAAGCAGTACAAACTGCCGCCGTATTTATTACGGGCATATTAGTCGGCGGTGCAGCGGTTCTCGGCGCATATGCAGCGCCTACCACGAAATCATCGACTGACCGCATAACGCTAACCGACACTACGAGCTCATCCGATGGCGAAACAACGAACAGTACTATCGATTCCTCAGACAGCCAAACTGCGGCTAATACCGGAAATACTGCGGCACAGAATTCCAATGCCATCAGTCAGACACCGGATTACAGCATCGAATATGAAGACGGAATCTTCTATATTCTTACAGGCGGCGCTACCGAAATGGACAAACCGCTTTCCACTGTTACGAATGGCTACAGCAATCTTGTTCTCGTCCGTAAAGATGAGTACCACTCATTTGGTTCATGGACCGCTTATGAGATGAAGAACCTTGTCCGCCATATCACGACCCAGTGTCGAACAGCACTGGAAAACGGTAGGATGACGCAGGAAGATATGGATATCGTAATTGCTGCCTCCACGGAAATTCAGGAAGCTTACCGATCCGGTGACGATATTCAGGAAATCTACAGCTCCGGAAACATTGGTTTTGTAACCGATGATTCCACAACCGGTGGCTCCGTAACTCTGTACAACTACACACAGGCAGCATACTACCAAGCTCCCTATATCATTGAGATCGGTTATAACCTGACCGCAGAAGCGCAGAGCAAATACAACGGTACACTGATCACCCTGTCTGACCAGAGCACAATGCCTGTCTTCTTCAGTGCAAAATCAGAAAAATATATATCAGATGCAATGGCAATGTCAGCAGTCACCGCACTGATCGAACGCATGGCACCAAACGCAGCGAAATCTGCTTCTCGCCCGTTAGAATATCCCTTCATTGTCAGCATGGAATATGTAGGTGAGACCAATATGGATTCTTTAGCAGGAAAATACTATGATGAAGAAATGCTGACCTACTTCGGAGCTGTTTTCTTAGAGTTAGATGAAAAGACACAGCAGGAATATCTCGATCGGATGTTTGAGGAGGAAAACATCTCATTCTTTGCATGTTGCATAGGTATGTTCGAACGTACAGATATGTCGGATACGCAGAGAGAAAAGAATATCGTAGACCATTATACCCTCAAAGCATATGAGGAAGACAAAGTTAACTTCTTCGCCGTTTTATCCGGAGAACTGGATGAAGAATCAAGGAAAAGATGGCTTGAAAGATGTAAAAATGACGGCAAACCCAACTATTTCTACATTTTGTCTGATGAAGATGAGGATATATTCGATGATACCGACTTTATGGATAATGATGATTACTTTAACGAGTGGGATGAGTTTCAAAATACTGATTCTTCCTACGAATATTTAAGTGATTATTTGGAAAATAAAGGACTGCTGGACGAGTACAACCAAAATGACATTATCACTATCAAAGATGCTTACTATTACCATAATGCCCGCATCCGCCTCCTGGTGGATATAAGATCAGACGGTTCTTTCGAGAATTTTAACTATAACGAACGCGGGACTGTTGATCTGCGGCTGGTTCGTGATAAAAATAATGATATTGTCCGTGTGGAATATCTGAGTACAGAGGAGGCCGCCGAAATAATCCAAGACATTAACGACGACTCTATCCCTGATGACGACTATTTCCGTTCCTCCTCTGCCCCGAGCATTCTGGATTTAACTCGAATCTCTAAGCAGGACGTATCAACTGCTCTCCGGGATCTACTGGATTCCTGCGACTCGGGCAAATGGTATGTAATTACGGAAAATGACTGCCAATATATCTATTACAACGGATTACCACACACATACGCTTATGAGCCCCATATCGACGGCAGTGAAACCGGCGATCTGATAACCATTGCGATCACGGATATCAACGTGGATTCTCCACTTCTGCGCCACAGGGAATCGGTCAGCGATTATGTATTGCTGCTGCTCTTATACGCTCCGGGTGCTGAAGGAAAGAACCATAATGTGGCGATCACATACAACAAGGCACCCGTAACCTATGACACGATATCCGTAGCTTCGGGAACAGCTCGATCTATCGCAGATCTATACCCCGACACGCCACAGGCTTCATAGCCCACTCACTTTGCCTTACAAAGCATGCAGTCTCGCTCACACTAGATCATCAAGCGAGACTGCTGCCATAAAATTATCCTTCATTCTTCCTGTCTGCCAATTCTTTCACGATCTCATTATACCGTGTCTTATTCAACCGATAGAAATAAAGCACTACCGCCGTCACGATCCACAACGCACCCGGAACCGTCGTGAACGCATGTTTCATGATGCCGACCACTGCCGCATTCTGCTCCTGATTCGCCACATAGCCGTATTTTCCGAGCAGTCCTGCAAGCAAGGAAGTTCCAAGCGCCATTCCCACCTTATTTCCCAAAGAAATGAAGGCGTACTGAAAACCGTCATTACGAAGCCCTGTCTTCCACTGTCCATACTCCGCGCAATCCGGAATGATCGCATAGATTGCCGTATTGAATCCGGAGAAAAAGAGCTGTGTCAACGCCGAAAATGCATAAAACCAAATCGGGCTTTCATTTACATTAAACATATAGAGCGCCAGCATACAGACTCCCGTCAGGAGTGCGAAGATAGAAGCCGTTCTTCCTTTATTATTTGTCTTATGGAAGACGGGCTGGAAACAAGCCGCTCCAATCACGGAAGGAATGATAATGCACATGGAATATGTGGTATAGTACGCCGCATTGCCTTCCACATAAGTAAAGTAATATAAAATATCCGCATTTCTCCCGTAAAGAGTAAATCCAAAAAGAATCTGTCCCACCAACGCCAACAGATAGGGCTTATTCTGCGAGACTGCTTTTAACTGTACCTTGATCGGTGTCTTCTCCTTCTCGGGAACTTCCACTACTTCTTTAGTCTTCGCAAAACAGAAGAAATGACATGCCGCGAAAATACATCCGTATAAAACTGCCACGGTTAGATAACCGTGTCCCGCATTACTGCTTCCGAACTTCGTAACCAGAGGAACCGTAATAATATTGATGATGCCGATCGCTATCATCGCCGCCACAGAGCGGGAGGTATTGATTGCCGCGCGCTCATCGATATTCTGCGTCATGGCACCGCACAAGGTTCCGTACGGAATATTGACACAGGTATACCCTAACACCAGCAGGCAGTATGTAATCGTCATATACACGATTTTCGCAGTATTCGGCCAATCCGGATGCGCCCAGAACGTCATTGCCAGAATAATCGCCGTAATCGGTGCCGCAATGAGGAGCCAAGGTCTGTAACGTCCCCATCTGGACTTCGTCTTATCCGTAAGCCCACCTATGATCGGGTCATTAATGGCATCCCAGAATCTGGAGAACAACATGAGTCCCGATACTGCTGCCATACTGATCCCGAACACGTCCGTATAGAAAATCATTAAAAAATTACTTACAAACATCCAACTGAAATTACATCCCACATCACCGAATCCATATGCTATTTTACTGATCAGCGGCACTCTCCCGCTTTCGTCTTTGCTTCCCATAAGCCCTCCTATTATAACTGCATATCATTCATATTAATCCCTCATTCTTGCTCAACCTGCGAGTTTGGGCGCAAGCACAAACTTGCGATTGAAAAATCTCTGATTTTTCAATCTATTCCTGCACATTGATAATCACTTTCATCGTGGTTTCCCGATTGTCATCTATGTACTGATATGCCTTCAGATAATCCTTGAACGCAAAAGTTTTGGAAATCAACGGTTTCAAAAAGACCTTATTCTCGTTAACAAGTCGAATACCGTCAATATAATCGTCATGCCGGTACATCATGGTACTTTTGATATCCAGCTCATGGTCGTTGGCTACTGCAAGATCGATCTCCGCCATCCCCGCAAAAACAGCTACCAGAACGATCGTGCTTCCCTTTCTGGCATACTTGATTGCCTGACCCATGGTAATGTTATTTCCCGCACAGTCATAGATCACATCCGCCTTGTCGGGACCGAAAGCCGCCAGCATAGCCTCGCCGAAATCTGTTTTCGTTGTATTGACACCGACATCTATTCCGCACTCTTTTGCCTTCTCCAGCCGAAGATCGCTCACATCCGTAATCATGACCTTTGCCGCGCCCATTCCCTTAGCGGTCTGCGCTACAAGATTACCGATAGGGCCTGCACCGATAACCACGATATTCATGCCCCGTACGTCTCCCACCTGCTTGACACCATGCACAGCTACCGCCAAAGGCTCGATCATGGCTCCTTCCTCATAAGACATATCCTCAGGAATCGGCGTAGCCTTAGAAGCGTCCACTGCAAAATATTCCGAAGCCGTTCCCGTAGTCTGGAATCCCATAACCTTTAATTCCTCGCAGAGATTATATTTACCATGTCTGCACGGATGGCAATGTCCGCAATATACCTGCGGCTCGATAGTCACCTTCTGCCCTACATGAAATCCTTCCACCTTTGCACCAAGTGCCATAATCTCGCCCGACACTTCATGTCCCTGTGTCACCGGATAAGAAGTAAACGGATGCTTCCCGTGATAAACATGAATATCAGAGCCGCAGATCCCGATATTCATGATCTTAATCAGTACTTGATTCTCCCCCGCTTCCGGCATAGGAACCTCATGAAATTCAATTTCTCCCGGTGCGGTCATAACTTGCTGTAACATAGTGTAGTCCTCCTTCTTCTAATCATTTTATTCAGTTACTTATATTCTTTTATTAAATGTTTTATTAAAGTAACTACATTATCTCTCACGCACTGTTCCTTGTCAAGCAACTTTGATATTTTCATCATTTTAAACTGTTTCAATCTTCCGCTTTTGTGCACTATATCTAATTTTTTATACCAAAATATCCCTACTCATTTTCCCATAAAGACACAGATGTCAAAATCCGCCTCTACAAAATTCAAAAAGCAGATTTCGCACAATGTTCTCGCAGTCGTCCTGCGTAGGAATATGAGATTTTCTTAATATTCCGTTCATCAGCCAGAAATTTCAAGGGACGTGCTTATTACCCTAATGGGCAATAAGCCTATGTCCCGAAAAGCCCGAAATGAGCCCGGATGGCGAATAGAGGGCGGTTTCGTCCGCATTCTCAACGCAATCGGAATATTTTAGAAAATCCATATGACGAAGCCTGACACAAGAGAACATTTTGCGCAATCTGCCTCCCGAATTTCCACAACAAAAAAAGAGCCACGGCTCAACAATCTCCGCAACTCCTTCTCCTAAAGTTCTCCGCCTCAAGCAAGCTCCTTTGCAAACTTCCCGAAAAAGTATTTCGCAACCCCCACCGCAGAAGCCTCCCTGCGATAGCTGCACCCTTTCAGATAACTGCCGTCCAGATCAAACAGATCGTACTTCGCCATTCTCTCCCGAAGCTCCACAAGAAACCTGTCCGCATATCCGCCGACATCACCTCCCAGAATCACGTCCGTGTCAAAAATCATCCGGATATTGGAAATCAGGACAGCCAAATGATCCAGATATTCCTCCCAGATCTTGTCCGCCGTTTCATCTTTTCCGAGGGCACCCATAAACTCCTCCAACGTATATCTTCCATCCTGCGTCAACACACTTGCCGCGCAATATGCATCCGCACATCCGCGTTTACCGCAATAACATTCCCTGCCCTCCGGAACCAAAAGCATATGTCCGAATTCTCCTGCTTTGCGATTCTGCCCCGTAAACAACTCACCATCGATGCAGACCGCACCGCCCAGCGTATTACTTAAGGACAGATATACCGCATCCTTAATCTGCGCCGGATTCTCCGCCAGCATAGCCGCGTTGGCATCATTCTCGAAATACACCGGAAGCGTGAACATCTGCTCTAACATTTTCAAACTGTAATTTTCCAGATGAAGCGCATGGGACTTGACCAGAATATGATCCCGTTCATGCAAAATGCCCGGAAGAGATATGCCGATCCCCAGTATTCTGTCCTCCGATGTTTTACTGCTATAGAAATCTCTGACCATTCCGGTTACTTTCCTACAGTAATCTGCGTCCGGCTTAAAATCCAAGCGAACCCTCTGCCATTCCACGATCTTACCACTCAGATTGAGCAGTACCATCCCAACATGGTGCGCGGTAATGTCCACTCCCACAGACAGACAATAATTTTCGTTAAGCGCGATCCTTCTTGCCTTCCTGCCACCGGTAGACTCCATCTCACCCACTTCAATTACCATTCCCTTTTCGGTCAACTCTCCGATATAAGACAAAACAGTCGGCATGCTTAAGTTTAATTCCTTTGCCAGCTCCGCCTTCGTCGTGCTCTCTTGATTTAACATGAAATCCAGAATCTTATGTCTGGCAACATTTTTCTTTTCCAATATATTCGATCCTCCGCGCTTATATAAAACATTTTATTAAAGAATTATAGGCATTACAAAGACATTTGTAAAGTATGTTCAAAATATCGTGTACAATATTTTCTAAAAAAATATTTTTCTTTCATAAATCCATAGACATTACCTATTAATTGTGATACACTCATTTCACAGGAGGATTCAACTTATGGATAATGAAACAAAAGCTATGTTTAATACCATTTTAGAAGAAATGGGGCGTATGGAAGATCGAATTAATAAACGATTTGATTCTGTAGATGACCACTTCGACAAAATAGAAGCCCGCATGGAAATCATGCAGCATGAGATCAATGCTTGTAAATTAGATCATGAAACCATCAGTCTGCTGATTAAGAAAGTAGACCAGCATGACCAGCGCATCGAGGAGCTTGAGAAAAAGACCGCATAAACTACTACATACACTCAAACCCCTCTATATTTCTATATCAGTCTACGCTTCGCTTCGGCACAAAACGCAATTAAAATGTCTCCACATTTTAATCTCTAGCACCCCTATAATTTCCATGCATAAAATAGAGTAAAACCACATAGGATTATAGGTTACAGATTATGTACTATGCACTGCTTATCTTATTATTACTCGTTCTATTCTGTATGATCTTCTCATGGTACCGCAGACGGAAGATCATCTGCCGTATCAAATGTATGGATAAATGTCAGAAATGTTCCCTGTTAGAACAACTTGCCAAACCTTTCGGTTACGCCTATCACTGCCGCTGCGGCTTCTTCTCGTCCACGCTTGGCGCATGGCAGAAAACGGCCGGTTACACATGGCTTTATGACTATATGGCACCTCGCTTCCAGATGGTCTTCGATGCCCTGCCGATCTATTTCAACTATCGCGGCAGAACATGGTTGATCGAGCTCTGGAAAGGGCAATACGGCATCAATACCGGTTCGGAAATCGGGATCTACCACGCCGACCGGATTCTCTCTGCGGAAGAATACAAGACTGCCCTCTTTGCCGCCGTCGAAGACGATGAAATGCTTCCATGCACGCTTTGTCTGTGCCGCCAAGGCACGGACTGTCTCAAACTTTCCGAAAGACACTGGTGGCTCACGATATTTGAGCCCGGACTTTTCTCAAACCCTTCCGAACTATGTCTGCACGCTTCCATCTGTTTTCCCGATTCGGAAATGTGTGACGCTTTCTATGAGGGGTTATGCCGCGCAGGCTATGAATTGAAACAACTCGACATTCAGGGTCTCTGCTGCTCTTTCGTCTTTCGTTCGTCCTACTCCGAAGACTTCAATCTGTTGACACGCTTCCACCGTCGGCTTTCCCAATGCGTAAACCGCATGTGCTGCAGACTGTACGCTTACGTCACCAGACCCTTTATCCGCACCGAAGACCGCATTCTTTTCCTTTACTACTATCTTCCCGCGGCATTCAGAAGACTATTCCGCATACGCAGATTCCACAGACGTTGTCACAAGAAATGTGGCTGCCGGCCTCCAAAAAGAAAGGAAAAAACATGAGCGCCGGAGATCGTCTGAACCGCGCCTTTGCACAGGCCCCTGTACTTCCGCTGAATCACTGCTCGAAATACGTCCTTGTAAGCGACTGCCACAGGGGCGTGGGCACCTCTTCGGATAACTTTCTGAAGAATCAGCACCTGTACTTTGCAGCCATGGATCACTATTATCGAAACGGCTTTACCTATATTGAATTGGGCGACGGGGAGGAATTATGGGAAAACAGGAAACTACAAAACATCACCGAGATTCACAGCGATGTATACGACATGTTCGCCATGTTTGAGCAAAGGAATCGTCTGTACCTGATCTACGGCAATCACGATATTGTCAAGAGAAAATGTCCCGGCTACTATGAAGGTATCATTCTTTATTCACAGTCTGCACCCGAAAAATCGCTGTATCTGACCCACGGTCATCAGGCAAGTCTGCTTAATTCCACACTCTGGCCTCTGGCCCGTTTCCTAGTAAGATACTTCTGGAACCCACTGGAAAATCTCGGCATTTTAGACCCCACCAGTGCAGCGAAAAACTACGAAGTAAAAGAAAAATACGAAGAAACCTTACGCAGCTGGGCCGAAGAAAACGGGCATATCTTAATCACAGGGCATACCCATCGCCCCGTACTGCCCGACGAGCCCGCCTATTATTATAACACCGGCAGTTGTGTTCATCCCCGGTGCATCACCTGCATTGAGATCGCCCGCGGCGAACTGACACTGGTCAAATGGAGCATGCAGGCACGCATGGACAGCGTACTGTATGTGGCGCGGGAAATCATATCCGGACCCGTTAGGCTATTAAACAGCCGTTCCTAGTTTTCCATGCGCCCGGCTTTCTGCCGGCGGTTCCACGCATGCTGTAATATCCTCACTGACAATTTCCACGGTTCCACATATACTATAGTAATATTGCCGTCACGAGGAACATCCTATGCCTTCTACCGCTATCGCAATCGTCGGGCGCGCCGACGCCACTCACAACTATGAAACTGCTCTCCATCGTCTGGAGATTCCTTATATCACCACGCTGTCTGTGGAGGAAGCGGCCCTTGCCAGTCATCTGCTGCTGCCCGGCGGCGGAGACATCACTCCTGCCTTCTTCGGACAGAACAACCACGGTTCCTACAATATTGATACGGAACTGGATATCATACAACTGCAGGCGCTCAGCTTTTTTATGAAACAAAAAAAGCCCATCCTGGGCATATGCAAAGGGATGCAGTTAATCAACGTACAGCTTGGCGGAACGATCATACAGGATATCGACACTGCGGATATGCACAAGTGGATCGGTAAAGATCAACACCATTATGTCTATCACAACGGACTGAACCGCATGGATTTCTTCTATCAGCTATACGGCACAAGTACACAGGTCAATTCCGCCCATCATCAGGCCGTGGACCGGCTGGGCGGCGGGCTTACTGCCGTATGCCGCTCCGGCGACAATATTATCGAGGGAATCATGCACACAAGTCTGCCCGTCATGGCCGTCCAGTGGCATCCCGAACGCATGACGGAGGCCGGCGGCGAACATCTCCTACGATACTTCGCCGCACAGCAGCCTATTTCGTAAACATCTGTTCCAACTGCAGCATCCCCTCATCGAATCTCTCTCTTTGCAGTTCAGTCCTGCTCTTTACCCGTTCTTTGGCATTCAGCGAGACAATGTCAAAGAGAGACTTCATGATCCGGATCATTATCTTGCCGGTTTCCGGATCGATCTCTTTAAGCGCCGCGCTGATTTTATGTATGCTTTGAAACCAGTTGGCTGTAAAGTCGATCAGATTATCGGTCTCGGAAGCAAGTATGATCTGATAGAAGGTATCTACAAAGGTGTGCATCTGCTCCTGATCCAGTGATAGAATCCACTGGTTTAACGCCTCGTCCATGAACCTGCGACCCTCGTATAGCTCCTCGACGATCCGGAAGTGATCGCCATCGACCAGCCATGTATAAGGATTATGCTGTGCCAGTCCGATGGTTTTGCTTTCCACTACCCGGTAAGCGCCGTCCGTATACAGAAGCATTCCCACTAAAGAAGAATGCGGTATCGTCTTATGGATTCTGTCTGCGATCTCACCGTAAGCGCTCTGCTCCTTCACTTCCGGCCGGAACCCTGGTCCGTCGTGATCGAAGACCGCAAAGATGCGCTGCCGCACCTCTCCCCGGCAGTTCATGCAGGCGTAAGTGGCCAGATTGCCGCCCTTAGAGTGTCCGCCCACATAGAAATCCCCTTGTATCCTGCGCGCTGCGCGCTCCAGATAGTCCAAGCTCATGTACTGTCCGCGCACCGGTTCCGAAAAGGCCAGATTCATATCCTCTTTCCATCCTACGATGTTCTCATCGGTTCCACGGTATGCCACATAGCTTATGCCGTTCGGCAGAAGAAATGTCACCGCCGAAAACTGTGTCTCCGTCTCAAGGTCAATATAGTTTACATAACTCCCAACCTTCAAACCACCGAACCGACTACCATGATACATTGCCTGAAAAAGCGCTGTGTTCTCTTTCCGATAGCGCTCATCGCTGTACAGGCTGTCATACATCTCATGCTCAGCAATCTCACGCAAACTCACCATGGTCTGTTCCTCATCGGCATCGGGTGTCACCTCGTCGAATTTCAGATAAGCAAACTGACTGAGCACCAGACTATCCACTTCGCTAAGAGGCTTCTCCTGCAAGGTATAATCACCGTATTCTTTCAGATAATCCAATATCGTCCCCATACGCTTCACCACTCCTGCTTTCTACAGCTTCGCTTCCAGATGTTCGATATTCTTGATCAGTACCGAGATCGTTCCGTCGGGATTCGTGATGAACTCCACGCTTCTCGGATTCTTATACTGTTCCATCGGTATCTTAATCTCGATCCCCGTATCCGTGTACAAGTGCTGGCTCTGATACTTGCGCACCGTATTTTCACTCTGGGGCTGGATCTCTTCCTTCACCATATCATACTTTTCCATTTTATCCTGAAAAGCCACTTTTAATTCCGGCTGTTCCTCGAAGATTCTCTCCGCCAGCTCCTCTACCACGAAACCACCCTTCTCCTCGATCTCCTCCTGAATGATGCTCTTGGCACGCATCTGTTTCTCGAACCGCTCCGTCTCGTCGTATCCTTCCTTCTGTACGCTCTCCACGGCACGGCTCACAATGGACAGTTTGGATTTATGCGACAGATGCGCGCTGCACTTTAAGAAGAGAAAAGAGAAATAGTTAGTCTTCTCTCCGTTCACCTCATACTTTTTCTCGATCACCCACAACGCCAGATCCTGCAGCCTTATGATCGCCGCTTCCGTCAGCCGCTGGGTCTCCGAAGGAAGAATCGACTTATGCCGAATGATCTCATTGCTGTTGCCCTCACCGTCCTCTGTCGCCATCGTGCGATGCGTGTAGAGGGACTTATAATTCATCTTAAGAAGAGCCAGATACTCATCCTCCCCCTCCTTAAAACGCACCACCATCAGATCCGCCGCCGGAATATCTATGTTGCTGTTCATGATCTCATAGAGCTGCGTGGCAATATCCTTGCTGACCGACACGAAATCTTCGTCCGCATAGGCGTTCAGCAGATGGTATACCTCCGATTCTTCTTTATAAAAACGACACTCCTTTGCGTCGTCTCCCGAACTGATCCGTGCGATATGCTCCTTCAGAAACTCCGCCACCTCAGAGCCGTATTCCAGTTCCGTATCCGACAACACCGGCATACCGATGGTAGAATCCAGAATATGCACGATCACATTCTTTATTCTGATCTCTTCTTTATTCATCCTATGTGCTTCTCCCGTTCTTATTTATATTTCTCAGGATAATCCGTCCCTGTCTCGGTCTGCAGCAGATTCACATACCGCTCCGGATCACGCTCCATCTTAAGCATGGTATGAAACGCCATCAGTAACATCTTATCCCCATTGTTCTTCATGTCATCTCTGCCCCGATCCATCTGTGCCTTGAAGTGATCCATCTGCCAGACCATCAAGTCCACTACACTGTACCCCTCTATCTTATACTCACATAAGAAATCCTGATGTTCCAGATAATATGTAAATTCCCGAAAGACCCCTTCCGACTGTGTCAACATCTGCCAGAATTCCTGCAGAAACGTTTCTCCTTCACCCGCATAATGACACAGTGCACGTGCCCATTCATATGCTCTCTCTTCCATAGTAATCTCCATTTCGAAATCTCCGATCGTCCCGCTTCTTATCCATCTTACCACATTTTGGTTCTTTTTACCGCCCCATATTTATATACTGAAAATATAATCGAGCGGAAAGCGATACCGTCTATGTCAATACTGGAGCGACTCAACGACCTGATCTGGGGATTTCCCCTGCTTGCGCTGCTATTAGGCACGCACATCTATTTTACTGTAAAGCTGCATTTCCCGCAGCGCAATCTCCTCTATGCCCTGAAGCTCTCTCTGGGCAAAGCCGACAATACGGAGCAGAACCTGTCACCCTTCTCCGCTCTCGCCACCACTCTGGCAGCTACGCTGGGCACCGGCAATATCATCGGTGTCTCCACCGCCGTAGCCCTGGGCGGCCCGGGTGCCATCTTCTGGTGCTGGATCACCGGTATTCTGGGCATGGCTACCGCATACAGTGAATGTTACTTAAGCGTACTGTTTCGCAGCCGCCGTGATGACGGCTCCTACGTCGGCGGTCCCATGTATGTGCTGAAAAACGGTTTACATAACACTAAACTTGGCAGCCTGTATGCCTTCTGCACACTGCTTGCCGCTTTCGGTGTCGGCTGCACCACACAGGCGAATTCCGTCACACAGGCGGCCTCCGCTTCCTTCGGTTTGTCGCCACATCTGGTCGGCATCATTCTGGCCCTTCTCACCGCGGCAGTGATTCTGGGCGGTGTCCACAGTATTGCCAATCTGTGTGAACGCACGGTTCCGGCCATCAGCTTCGTCTATCTGTTAGGCTGCATACTGCTGCTGATCCTCTATCGAAGCGTACTGCTCGATACTTGTGTCCTGATCCTGAAAAGCGCCTTCGGCTTCCGCTCCATGGCCGGCGGCATGACAGGCGCAGCCCTGCAGCACGCCGTACGCTACGGAATCGCCAGAGGACTCTTCACCAATGAGGCTGGAATCGGTACTTCCGCCATCGCCGCGGCAGCATCCCATGTCAGAGATCCCCGCATACAGGCGTATGTATCCATGACTGCCGTATTCTGGGACACCGTGGTCATGTGTCTGATCACCGGACTGGTTATCGTCGCCAACATTCTCTACGACCCCGCCTCCGTCACAGGAGCCGCCGAAACCGGACTGACTGCGGCTGCTTTCGCACATCTGCCCTATGTCGGAGACGCTTTCCTGACAATCTCTCTCGCCGCCTTCGCTGTCACCACGTTGATCGGCTGGTCATACTTCGGAGAAAAAGCAACGGAATACCTTATGGGTAAAAAAGGTATCCCGCTCTATAAACTCGCCTATACTGTGATGATCTATCTCGGCGCCATCATCCCGATGCGTCTCGTCTGGGAGAGCACGGATCTGATCAACGCCATTATGGTACTGCCCAACGTGCTGGCACTATACTGCCTGCAAAAACATATCAAATCTTAAATGTCGCCGCGATCTCCTGCAGGGATCGGCTGCTTCTGTCCAGAATCGCCATTTTACGCAGGATCTCCTCAGAACCGACATTGGTATGCTGCATAGCCTCTGCTACATTGTGGACTTCGTCGACAATCACGCTGTTTAACCCTGTCACCGTCTGCAGAGATGTCAGCATCTCCCCCACGGAAGCACCCATTTGCTCGGAAGCCGCTCCCAGATCGCTGGCAATATTGTCGAAGAATGCCGCATCCTTCTGATACTGCTCGGCTGTGTCCACCATGGAATGATAATCCTGAATCACATGATCCGTCATGAAGCTTAACAGCTTCGTGGCACTGTCTCTTAAATCCATAACGGAACTCACCACATCATCTATTACTTTCTGTATCTTGTCCACTGTATCCTGTGAATTCTCCGCCAGACTCCGTACTTCATCGGCAACCACAGCGAATCCTTTGCCCGCCTCGCCGGCTCTTGCCGCCTCGATTGCCGCATTTAATGCGATCAGATTCGTCTGGTTGGCAATACCCCCGATCTCCTGCGACAGGTTCTTGATGATCTCGATCTTCTCCACTTCCTTCAGCGCACGCTCCAATTCATGCTCCGTGCTGTGATAGATCAGACTCGCCTGCTTCTTAGACTCCAACGTACTCACATACAGCTTCTCCGCACGGGTATTAATCTCTCTGGAAGCGCCCGCAGAATCGGAAGCTTTGTGCGAAACGTCATCCACCGTCTCACCGATATCATTACTTGCCTGACTGATCGACCGTGTCACTTCCGCCGCTTCCTCTACCTGACCAATGAGCCGCTCCATAATCTGGTCCATCTCGTCAATATTATTATTCAGGGTCGCCATTTCGGTATACGCCGCCGAAGCAGTCTCGGCTATGCTCGTCGCTTCCTTATTCGTGCCCGTAGTAATCTCCTTGATGTGCTGCTTAATGCTGCTGGTAGCATATGTAACTTCTTCCATCTCATCCTTAAATCCGTCTGCCACCTTCGCCTTACTGCCCGCACTCACCTGTCCGCTGAAATTACCTGTCGCGAATTGCTTAAGCTCCGCCAGCGGACGCAGCGCCTTATTGAACGTGGCTCCAACGATCAAATCGACCGCTGCCATTCCGATCGCGCCGATCACAAGTCCTGCAACGACCGCACTGCCTGTGTCCGCCTTACCGATACTCAGAGCGCTTACGACAGAACCGATAAACAAAACGGCAAAAGACGTTATCGAAACAATGATCATCAGCTTTCCTTTAATTGTCTTCATTGTGTGTAACCTCCTGAATCGCCAGTATCATAGCATCCATATTATACACGATATCTATCCCGACTTCAATAATGGAATCTATCCGAGCGCCACATCCAGTATCATCATGATCACAAACCCGGCGGCAGCTCCAATGGTTCCGATATTGCTGTGTTCTCCCATCTGCGATTCAGGTATCAGTTCCTCCACCACTACATAGATCATGGCGCCTGCCGCAAAAGCAAGCAGATAGGGAAGCGCAGACACAATCTGCTCGGCAAGCAGTATGGTAAACGCAGCCGCAACAGGTTCCACAACTCCTGACAGGGAGCCATAGACAAAAGCCCGAAGCTTCGAGATTCCTTCCCCGCGAAGCGGCATGGAGATGATCGCTCCCTCCGGGAAATTCTGAATGGCGATCCCAAGCGCAAGCGCAAATGCTCCCGCCATGGTGATGCCTGTATTGCCCAGGAGTGCTCCCGCAAAAGTCACGCCTACGGACATCCCCTCCGGAATATTATGCAGTGTCACCGCAAGGACAAGCATGGTTGTTTTTTTTAAATTGGCTTCAATCCCCTCCGGCTTACTGCTTTCCGGATGGAGATGCGGAATCAGACTGTCCAGCGCCAGCAGGAATAATACCCCTCCCAGGAAACCTACAGTTGCGGGAATCCATGCAATTTTACCCTGTTCCTTGGCCATATCGATGGCCGGAATCAGAAGCGACCATACCGAAGCTGCGATCATCACGCCTGATGCGAAACCCAGAAGCATTTTCTCCACTTTCAGGTTCATCTTATTTCTCATGCAAAAAACCATTGCGGACCCAAGTGTCGTTCCGACAAACGGGATCAGCAGTCCCAATGCAAGCTGCATATGATCACCTTACCCTTTCTTGTACTTACGGCAGTTATTTTATCTTATGCAGCCGGACGCCACACGAAGTATGTTCATCTGTCCTTTTGTAATATATTCTGTCCGATCCGCCACAAAGATACACATAAAAATATTTTACTACAAATCAAGTTCGTTCATTCTGCGACGTTTGTCCTCCGCGGAAGTCGTCGTATAGATTCTGGTAGTCTCCATGCTGGAATGTCCGAGAATATCCGCCAGTTCCGTCAGATTGGAGTATTTCTCCATGTAAGTAATGGCAAAAAGGTGCCGGAAGCTGTGCGGATGCGCCTTTTCCCACGGAACACCCGCCCGCTGTGCCAGCCTTACCAGCATCTTATAGACCGCGATCCTGCTGATGGGCTGCCCCGTACTCCCGCGAAAGATCACCCCGTCGTCTATATGTTCGTCCATACAATATTGCTTCAGGTCACCGGTCAGTTTGCGCGGCAGATATACATTTCGCCTCTTTCCCTTATTCTCCACCTCGAAACTGCCCTGTCCCACCGCCTCCACCGTACAGCCGGACAATTCGCTGACACGAATCCCTGTCAAGGCCAGCGTTCTCATGATACAGTAATATTTCTCCTGGCCTGTCTGCCTTGCGTATACCATCATTTTGCGGTATTCCGACAGACTTAAGATATTATCGGGACACTGGGGCTTCTGTACTCTGAGCGCACGCACCGTACACTCCTCATACCCCGCATAGCGCAGATACCGGTTAAGCGCTATAATCGCCAGATTAACGGTAGCCGTCTTCTTTCCGTCCCGGATGACCGTCTCCTTGTAATTCATGACCTCCTGCTTTGTCAGTTTACGTCCGTCCAGCCATGTCAGGAAACGTTTCGCTTGCAGAAGATAGATTTCCCGTGTCCTGTCGGACAACTCCTCGGCATGCAGAAACGTTCCGAATCTCTCTAATTCTTTCGTATTGTTTTCCATTCGTCTCTCCTTCCGTTAAAGTAAGAGAAACGTAACACAAACAAACTACATTATACAAACATTAAAACAAATCATAGTGACTGCTTTTGCATAAGATCAGACAGCGTAATACTGTCAAAATATTCATTCATCATTTCATAAAATTTCTGCCACATCGGAAACGTCCTGCACTCCGCACTCCTGCCGCAGGCCCCCGCCGCGCTCTCCTCCAGACACGCCACCGGTGCGAGATCCCCCTCCGTAAGCCTTAAGATCTCCCACACGCTGTACTCCGACGGTTGTCTTGTCAGACGACAGCCGCCGCCTTTTCCCTGGACTCCCTCTATCATATGGTTTTTCGTCAGAACAGGCAGTATCTTTTCAAGATATTTTAAGGAGATTCCCTGCCGTGCCGCCACGTCCTTCATGGGAATATAACTCTCCCCACCCTGTTCCGCCAGATCGATCATGACCCGCAGCGCGTATCTTCCTCGCGTTGATATCATCATATAAACCGTACCTTTCCCGCTTATATATCGCATCCGTGACCACAGCTTGCACAATCAGGAAACAGCGTGTGGTCATATTCGATATTATTCTTATCATAGTAGTCCTTAAGTGCCGATTTGATCGCTTCTTCCGCCAGCACCGAACAATGCAGCTTATGCGCCGGCAGCCCGTCAAGCGCTTCCGCTACCGCTTTATTGGTAAGCTGCAGCGCCTCCGCTACGGGCTTGCCCTTGATTAACTCCGTCGCCATTGAACTGGAGGCAATCGCACTTCCGCAGCCAAAGGTCTCAAATTTCACATCCGTAATGATGTCATTGTCTATTTTCAGGTAAATCTTCATGATATCTCCGCATTTGGCATTCCCCACCTCTCCGATGCCGTCGGCCTCTTCGATCACTCCTACATTGCGGGGATTACGGAAATGATCCATTACCTTGTCACTGTATAAAGCCATATTTCATACCTCTTCTTCCTTATATTATAATTACACATATTATGCCTGCGTTGCATTTGCCACGCATTACTATTCCGCTGTCACAAACTGCCTCGTACCGTTTAACAGATCACGCCACACCGGCGATATGCCCCGCAGATACTCCACAGTCTCTTTCACTGCGCGAATCACATAGTCGATTTCTTCTGCGGTAGTCTCCTCAGAGAGCGTCAGCCGCAGGGAGCCGTGGGCGATCTCGTGGGGTCTGCCGATGGCCAGCAGCACATGGCTCGGGTCCAGCGAACCGGATGTGCATGCGGAGCCTGATGAGGCATATACCCCTTTATCATCCAACAGAAGCAGCAATGATTCTCCCTCTATTCCCTCGAAGCAGAAATTAACGTTACCGGGCAGCCTGTACTCCCCATCTCCGTTCAGAACGGAATGCGGAATCTCAGACAGCCCTGCAATCAACCGGTCCCGCAGCGCGGATATCTTCGCTGCACTGTCATCGATGTGTCCGCAGGCCTCCGTAAGCGCTGCTGCCATGCCCATGATCGCCGGGATGTTTTCCGTCCCCGCTCTTCGTCCTCTCTCCTGCATACCGCCCTCGATCAGATTCGTAAGCCTGACACCCCGCTTCGCATAAAGCGCACCGATCCCTTTCGGTCCATGGAACTTGTGTGCGGATAAAGACAACAGATCAATATTCTGCGCCCTGACATCTATGTGCAGATGTCCTGCCGCCTGTACCGCATCGGTGTGGAACAGTACTCCCTTATCCCGGCATACCGCACCGATCTGCGCGATCGGCTGGATCGTCCCGATCTCATTGTTGGCGTACATAACCGTCACCAGACAGGTATCCGGACGTATCGCTTCACTTACCTGCTGTGCCGTAACCAGTCCATTCTCATGTACGGGAAGAAGCGTGATCTCGAAGCCCTGTTCCTTCAGTCTATCCAGCGTATGCAGCACCGCATGATGTTCGAAGGCGGTGGAAATGATATGCCGCTTCCCCTGCTTCTCTCCGATGCGTGCCGCGGATATGATCGCCTGATTGTCCGCCTCGCTGCCGCCGGAGGTAAAGATGATCTCCTCCGGATCACATGAAAGACAGCCTGCTATACGCTCTCTTGCTGCAATAAGCGCTTCTCCGGCCCGCTGTCCCACAGAATGCAGACTCGACGGATTGCCGTATATCTCTTCCATATAGGGCAGCATGGCATCGATCGCCGCCCGGCTCATTTTCGTTGTCGCTGCGTTGTCCATATATATTTGCATGATGTACCTCCCTGTCAGCTTCGTTTTACCTACCCACTAAGTAGGTAGGTAAATAGTATCACGAAAGATCGGGAATGTCAAGATTCACGATATTTCATTTACAGCTAAAATTCTTCAAATACATCTTTAAAAACTTCATCACCGTACTTATCATATAACTTTGCTGCTAAATCATAGCAGTAATTATCATCTCTTTGTGAAATTACCATAATATTCATTATCATTTTATCGATTACTAATGTATATACTACCCTTATTCCAATTCCACGATATTTAATTTTAAAGAATCCTGTTAAATTATTACCTTTTTTATTTCCTAAAGGTTTTCTATAGCCGTTTGGACTTGGTAATGGTGCTTTTGATACTTTTATGATACCTGATAATACCTGCTTTCGTATACTTCCTTGTATTTTACTAAAGTCTTTCTTGGCTTCATCCGTTATTCGTATACCCCATGCCATTAATCCAACTCCACACTTTCAGACAATTCTTCCAATTCTTCCATCGAAAAACCTTGCTCATTTACAAACGTTTCGAAAGAAGTGGTATTATCATCTGCTCTGCTTTCCGCAAGCTTAAGTAATCTGATATTTTCAATTTTTTCCAACAGCTTTTCCAGCTTAGAAACTTTTTCCTGTGTATCCCTATATTCTTTTATAGATAATAATACAGCAGTCGGTTGATTATTTTTCAAGATAATATATTCATTATTGTTTTCTGCTACATCGTTAAAAATTTTTCCAGCTTTTCCCTGACTGAAATCTGAGATCGGAACAAGTCTTTCTGTTAAGTCCAATAAAGTCGCATGCATGGCATCAGCCTCCTTCTCTACTCCAATTATATGTCATGCTAGTATTATATGCAATATTTTCATTAAAATCTTCATCAAAATTTACCACATTCATATTCATCTTCCGAAATAAACCGCCTTTACATTAGTCTCCAGCTAAAATTTGATCCTTAGTGTCAATCAGATGGTAATCAATCATATAACGCAAATTTCTCTCGTTTACCAAATCATTTTCTCCATTCATAAATCTTCCGATCATCTTCTGTTCTGACACCGACATGTTTTTCATGTATTCGTTCGCAGCCGCTAATACTTCTTCCCTCCCAAATGTCTCATCAATGTATTGCATCGAATTGGAGTATGCACTAAACCCGTAATCACATATAAGATTAAGCAGCCCGCTCTTAAAATCATTTTCCATTTTCATTGTAAACCGAATCACTTTAGCGTTGATTTCTTGTAGCAGAGAATGTAATACCGTATTTCTGTTATCCGCGTCCCTAATATCCCACCAGCAGCCTTTATCCTCCATAAATGCAATATCTGCAATTCCGCTTTTTACAGTAAGCGACTTATCATATTTCCTGCACCAAACCCTACATTCACTTTTTATTTCAATCCGCGAACCGGTACTGTTAAATTTAGATGAGTAAAAGTCAACTTGAAAAACAATATCATTTATTTCCTTTTTCAACACCCTGCGGCTTTTCAAATATTTCCAGTTTATCGTATTATTAACATCTACGATAAACGAATCTATATATTCTGTAACAGATACACTCATTACTGTCTTCTCCCGCATATTTCAGTTTCGCGTTAATTACGCTCTCTGCCACAACAGCATACTGTCCTGAATGGTAACCGCTAATTTCCCGGTATCCTTCAGCCACGAAAGATAGGAGCGCACCGTGCTGCCCACCAGCACATACTGCTCAAAATTCATGGAAAGCCCGTATCCTTTAAACACTTCCTGCAAAATCTTCTCAAAATGCTGCGGCTTTTCACAGATAGACAGAATCCTGTCCGCTACCTCATGCACCTTATCTCTGTTGTAACGGACAAGTTCCTTCAGATCCACAGATGCTTCCGCATGGGCCGGAACAAACATGACGGCTTCCATTCCCTCCACCTTATCCAGCGTTTCCAAATAAGCGCCTACGTCATAGATAAAAGAAACAGCATACTTCTCCAGCGTTTCCCTGCTGCTTATGCAGTCCGCAAGGAACACTACTCCGTCCGGCATACGAAAACCAACCATATCAAAGAAATGTCCCGGCAGCGGTATCACTTCTATTTCCTTCGGGAATCCTTCATCTGTAAAGTCCGTCACATCACTTTCCTGCGCCATCAGAAACTTATGCCGTAAGTCCTTACACGGATAACCGCCGTAAAGAAAGGACGGCTCCAGTATAGGGTATTTTGTGAAAGCGGCCTCGATACCTGCGGAATAAATCTTACATCCCGTCTGCCCCTGCAGATAACGGTTTCCGCCGATATGATCTGCATTGGAATGGGTATTCAATATGGCGGCGAGGCGCCAGCCATTCCGCTCCAGAATCTGTCTGACCTTCCTCCCCGCATCCTTATCATTACCGCTGTCGATCAGATACACATGATCCTGATCCGCTGCATAAACTCCTATCTTCGCTGGACAATTTATATAATAGCACTTTTCACTGACCTGTACCAATTCGTACATTTTCACTTTCTCCTATCGGGTCAAAAATCCCAGTAACCGGAAGCCTCATGCACAATTGCACCGCTTCTGTACCACAATCTCACCCTTAGCCTCCTGATCATCGCGGATGATTTCCTCCACGCATGGTACATAAATGTGACCGGATAACGGATTTTTAATACTCACTACCGGCGTAGTAATCGTTGCCTCCACATCCGATTTCTCAAAACTCAGATCCGTATCAATCATTTCACAGTTTATGAGCCTTAAATTCTTGCAGTAGCACAGAGGCTGCGTTCCGATGATCCTGCAATTCTCAAATGTAACGTTTTCACAGTACCATGCAAGGTATTCACCTTTGACAACACTGTTACGGACAGTTACATTCTTAGCATGCCAAAAGGCATCTTTCGTATCGAAATTGCAATTCTCAAACACAGAATCCTGAATATACTGGAAAGAATATTTTCCTTTTAACTGCACATTTGTAAAATTAAGCCGATCAGAACGCATCATGAAATATTCGCTCTGCACCGTACAGTCTTCCATCGCGATATCCTGCACCGACCATCCGAACTCCGGTGAAATGATATCACATCCACGCATTTTCACCCTGCTGCATTCCCGCAATGCCTTGATCCCGTGAAGCTTCGTGTCCGTGATCTCAATGTCATGAGAATACCACAGCGCCGCGCGGCAAAGCTCTGTCATTTCCGAATTCGCAACGTTAAGTCCGTTATCGTGCCAGAACGGATATCTGAGATTGAAAAAACAGTTTGAAACACTAATATCCTCACTTTCTTTCAAAGCACTCTCACCGTCCGCCGGCCCGTCAAAAGCACAGCCATTCAGTGTAATGCCCCTGCTTCCGTATAAAGCACGTTCCATATCAAAAGTTTGGTTTTCTATCGTTTTCATCAAATCAACTCCTTTTTTATATTATATCAATTTTTCTGCAACTTTTCCATTTTGTATACCAGATAATCGAGGCAGTCTATCCGTTTCTGTTCTTTATGCAGTTCATCCAATAAAGATCTCCGGTGCACCGCTAACAGTTTCAGCCCCTCTGCTATCTTTTCTGCATGGATATCCTCTACAAACGCTGTAATGACAGTCTTGTCGCATCCCGCGTCCATTAAATTCTGAATAATGGCCTCATCATAACTGCTCTCTTTATCCGCACAGGAGACCATCCATTCATTATGCGGATATAATTTTCCTCCAAAACTTCCACTTCCCATCGTCCCATCCCTTTTCTTGTCTATTGTCAATATCCTGTGCTGCCGGTCAGAATCTCTTGTACATCCAACCTCTCAAATACAGGTTATTTTCGGGGTCTTTCCATCAGAAAATGTTATCATATACTTTTACTTATTTGATTATAACAAGGAGACTTGCATAATAGCAAATACTTATATTATATATTCATCTATGCTTGACAGGTATATCTATTCATAGTACGCTGTATCTGTCAAATACCACGCGGTTTTGCAAATCGTTTTATTGTACTAAAAAGGAGATTTTCATGGAACTCAGAGTTTTACAATATTTTCTCGCAGTCACAAGAGAACAGAGCATTTCGGGAGCGGCCGAATCCTTACATCTTTCGCAGCCTACGCTTTCCAGACAGCTTAAGGAAATGGAAGATGAATTGGGCAAACAGCTTTTTATCCGCGGAAACCGCCGCGTCACCTTGACGGAGGAAGGCATGATCCTGCGTAAACGTGCAGAAGAAATCATGGAGCTTGTGAAAAAAGCAGAAGACGAGATTTCTTTATCGGATGAAACCGTTGCCGGTGATATCACGATCGGCGCAGGAGAAACAGACGGTGTCAGACTGCTTACAAAAGCGGCTCAGAAAGTACAGAGTGAATACCCGCTGGTCCACTTCCATATCGTGAGCGGGGACAGAACCACTGTTGCAGAAGAAATGGATAAGGGTCTGATCGACTTCGGTCTCTTACTCGGAGAGATTGATACATCAAAATACGAATCTATAAAAATTCCCTACAAAGACAGCTTCGGCGTCTTAATGCGGCGTGATTCCCCGCTCGCCGTCAAAGAAACAATTACGCCGCAGGATCTGATGAATCAACCTCTGATCCTGTCCAGACAAATGGTTCATGACTCGGATTTTCACAGGCTCTTTCATTGTGACATGGAAAAACTGAATATTGTGGCAACGTATAACCTTCTTTACAACGGCTCGCTCATGGTGGATGAAGGCATGGGATATGCCGTCTGTTTCGATAAGATCATAAATGTTTCAGGTGAAAGCAGCCTCTGCTTCCGCCCGCTTGCACCGCAGATGGAAGCCGGGATGAGCCTTGTCTGGAAAAAATATCAGGTATTCACGAAGGCTGCCGAAAAATTCCTGTTAACGTGCCGAGAGATGTTTCCCGCGCTCCACAGCCATATCCTGTAATTCCTCTATCCGTATGTTCACCGCATTTACTATGGCTTCTATGCGCTCTTCATCCATATATTCGGAAGAAGCAAATACATCGCGGATATCATCCTCCAGCATTTTAAGCTGTTCAAACGGTATCCAGCTATAATCTGATACAAGTTTCATCTGCCTGCCGGCATCTGCATAAAAAGGTTTTGTTTCCACAGGATCATAACCATTAATATTCCTTGTCAGCTTATCGTGCCATAGACTTGTTCCGCTGTCAAATACGGGTGCCGGCCCTATCCACTCCAATGTATTGACATTTCGCACCGCTCCGAAATTACCGAAATGGCGGTCGGTATTTGCCAGCAGATAGTCGAACACCAACAAATAGTCAAGAAACTCTCTCATGCATGGAATGCCTAACTGACTGCATGCCTGTATAAAATGTTCATATGCAGAATTCCGGCTGCTTTTTTTCAGGCTTCGGTTTATGCTTACCGCACTCACCAATTCCGTGTCTGTATTGATAAAATCTTCACATACACTATACGGAACCCCGTTTTCCCATAACAGGGTATAACTCACGTAATTCCGACATCCTAATCTCCGGTGCAGCTTTGTAGCCACAACCTCATTTAACGGCTCCTGCATATAAGGATTGCTTCCAGCCTTGATCAAACATCTCTTCCCATTTACGATCTTCCATTTCTTTTTTAACCATCCGTCCGATGTATTACACGGTGACATCATATCTAATCCCTGACCATTCACCGGTTGTTCAAACAGAATATTTCCTACATCATCCGAAAATTTATTCTCAAAAAAATTAACTGCGGACCACGCTAATTCACTGTCCGCCGGTTTCATCCAATATTGGTCTGACAGGCTTAACCCATAGCATTTCATCAAAAGCTGTTCCGGCCGGTTCACGTTCATCTTCTCAAGCGCAGACCGTATTCCGGAACGACTTGCCGGAATTGCCCTGCCATACCACCATTCATTTAAATCCCTTTTATTGGGGCTTCCCGTTCCGGTACCAATGCCGACCGGAAGATACTTTAGATCCAGCGGCTCTAATACTCTGATAATTGCTGCCGTGTCATCATCAAGCTCCAAATCCACGACCGGCACATTTTTGTTCATCAGTGTACATTTCATAAGTTCACCTCTTCTAACAAATAGTATGCCATATATTTTTAGCTGTAACAATCTCTTTTTCGTGTTCATGCTTCCAACAACAGTTCCTTTGTCCGACTTCTATATTAAGCAGAAAACAAGTTAAAGTCATTATGCTTATGAGCATACATATTATCAATAGAATGTATTTTGGAAGCCCGTTTTTCTTTTTTTCATTTACGGAAACTGGCTCATATATTCCACCAAGCATTACAAATTCATCAATGGAAAAAAGTCCCGTTCCATATGTGTATTGGATCAGCATAGCATTCCTCCGTGTGTATATTATTAAGTATATTAAAAACAGCCTGCACCTGCAAGCTGTTTTCAAGACTATTATCGGCGGATTACCGTCACTTTTCCTATCATGCTAAAGTAGACAAATACACTGGAAAAGAAACTGAAATAAAGCACAGTTCTTTCGGCAATAACACAAATTTATGCAGAAAACTATTATCTATAAAATGCCGCCATTACGTTTCAGCTCCTCTTTTAGTTCTGGATCAGCTATAATGTTAGAAAAGCTGCATCCACAGACTGCCAGTCCAGGTGTATATTCAAGCTGCTGTAATTCCTCCCCGGTATCAGCACTTAAGCGCATAAGCTGATAGTTTTCATAGCTGCCTATAATATCTGATTCTCCCCATGGAATAGCGAATTCCCAGCAGGCATATCCGTCAAAACCGCCTATCTCCTTTTCAAAACCTTGTTTCATCTCCTCGTAGGTACAATTACGATAATCATCATGGACAAATATATAGCAGGAATTTTTAAGGAAAATTGCTTTTTTAGCGTCGTCTGATAAATAAACATAGCTAAATCCATTCTCGTCATTCTGGTACTTTGATAGTGCTCGCTCATGCTTGTAAAATATGAATTCAAGGGCAACTGGCGGCGCAGAGAGGAAAACCCGTTTCTTTTTTTCCAGCTTATAACATTCTGGAATAGGAATGTTTAAGCGTTCTCTTTCCAAAAAGAATCCCTGTGTTACCCAATAAGCCTGCACGCCATTTTCATACTTAGCGCCCGTAATTCCCAAATCACCATGATGAGGAATAAAGTATGGAAAAAGATCATCTGTCAGTTTCGGCAATAGATATCCCCATGAAAACTGATAGTATATTCTATCCTTTACTCTTTTTCTCTTATAAAATTCACATCTGTTTTCTACATGATTAGCTCCGTTTACCCAGTCCTCCACAAGAGCTATTTCAATATAGTTATCCGTATAATTGACATTCGCAATGCGCTCGTTTTCTGCCGGCTCCAATATCAGGTGGGAAGTGCCGGAAGAAAACTGATATTCCAGACACCGATACTGCGTTGTAATCAGAAGCCATTCACCGGAACTGTCAATACACATGTTGCTGACGTTTTCATTTTTGCTCATGGTCGAGAAGCAGACGGACTGTTCACCGGTGCTTGTATTTAACAGGACGATCTTTTCATGATCCTCTCTGGTGAAGTTCAACGCCATAAGCTGGAGGCGGGGCTCATAACAGCAGCATCCGATAAAATATTCCCGGTCAGAAAAGCAGTAGGCGTTTATAAGCTGCAAGGGAGAGCCGCCAAAAACGGATATCCCGTTAAACATGTGTACCAAAAAGAAACGAGACCTTTCTAAATCAGCAATCATATCTGTACAATTATGATAGGCAATATTGTACTTTAAAATAATGGTATCTTCTTCTGAATCCCACTCATAGACATTCGTATCCGTGCCGACAATGAACCGGTTATTTTTCGGCGCAACAGAAGTCGTAAAAGTAAGCTCCCGTTCATGATCAGAGTCGGTAAGTAATTTATTTATTCCGGATATCGGATATTTCATCAATACAGCGAAGCGTGTTGCCGTGATACTGGTAAGATAACAATTGTCGGGATACATAAAGTAGAATTCATCAGGGTGCTCCGAATGGGCATGGATGGCATTCGGCGGCATGTTGTTTTCTTTTGTCAGATTATCAAAAATGGCCCTGGTCTTCCCGCTCGCGCAGAAGAACTGTTCTATCTGCATCGTGTCATAATTGAACAGCAGAAAACTCTTTGTTGATGGAATATACTTTGCAGTAGGTATGGTTTGCGGCATCCCGTTATATGTATATAACACTTCCATGTAACCATTCATTATCGAGATCGTGAACAGCATGCATTGAATGGGAAACTCATCATCTTCATCATTGCATTCTGCATCATCATACTCCCCTTCGTATAAATTATATTCAGCCGTGAATCCATAAATCACCGATTCAATATGCTCCGCATACAGTTGGGTTTCATATAGCAGTTCATTGCAGGTACAGGCATGGACTGTCTGGTCCTCTAAAGAAAATCCATAGATTGTTTTACTGTCACACACCATAAGGAGTCCCTTGGAATCGCCGGTGAAGGAAAAACTGTTCAATTTATTATGTTTTTCCAGAGGTAGCAGCAATTTGTATTCTTTATCCGGAAGTGAGAGGTCATACACCCCATGCTGATCTGGATGCCGTCTCCAGTGGATTCTTGTTGCTTTGTGGCAAGATATTTTCCATCCGGAGATATCTTCATAAAACCTGTGGGTGAGAAATCCGTAATTCCCATCGGATCTTTTGAGGACAACTCATACTCTAATTTCCCGGATAAAACATCCCAGCATTTGATTTGCCCATTCATGTCTATTGTAAAACACTGCATATCATGGTATAGGAAATCAATAACACAATTTTGGTGATCTTCCGGTTGAAAATTCTTAATATATAACTTACTGCCGTCAAAATTTGCGGCAAGAGTTTCCGTGTTGCCTTTTTTGCTGCATGTAACATTGAAAAAGTTGCAGTGTTTAAAATCAAGCCCTTCTAAATTCACACCAGATAGTTCTTCCCTGCCCTGAAGGATAGCTGAAAGGGTATTTTGTAACAGATAGTGGATATCGTATCCGTCTGCACACAATTTCCGGCAGTAATCAAGGACGCGTTCCAATACCTTCTGCTCATCGTTTTCTGATTCCGGCAGGTACCAGTTCCCAGTATCTGCATTGAGCAAAGGACGATTACGGTGTTCCATCAGTATCTGGCATATAAATGCCCTTTTATGGTGCTGCCAATAAAAAGAATTTAAAAAATCATGGTAACTTTTTGGAGTATCCTTGGTTCCGCCATTCTGAAAAAATTGTCTGACATTGATACATTGGAGCAGAAAAAGCATCTGTACATCCCATATGGCAGAAAAGTAATCGCGGAAATGATGATGTATAAAGGAATAACGGTTTCTTTCACCAAAATCTTCGGTGATGTTCTGATATTGATATAAAATACCGAGATAACCATGTATGCAGTTAATAATATCCTCCACATTCACACGGCCGTTTTTATATAAGGATTCGGCAGTCTGCTGTAGTATCCGCGGCTTGTACTCAAAATCTTTAAAAGGTATTTTCGCTACATCCATACATAAAGACTGAATGCATGCAACGGAATTACAAATTAACATCTCCAAATCAGCATCATTCATGGAAAAGCAATCATTCTGCTCAAACTGCCAGCCTATATAGGGCAGAATAAAGTCCAAAACAAATGAGGTCTGACAGGCATTAAACGGATTTGTACGGGTATCTGCCGCATGCTTGCGAATGTTGTAAAAACAGGAATCCTTATGAAAGAAATGGTATAGGATCTCTCCGGGGGTTTCGGGAATGAAATTCGTAGCCTTTTCTGCGGTGAACATGCACAGGAAAAGTGGGATTCGTATGCAATTAAGCAGAGACCTGTTGGACATATAAAGCCCGATCAGGGTTTCATTGATGTTACTCTGTTTAAAATAGGTTTTGATATCACTGTCTTCCAACCCAGTCAGCTGTACATTTTTAAACTCTGCAGCATAATAGGCCGCCTGTGTTTCGCGGCTGGTAGTAATGATACGGATATTCGGATAGGTATTTAGTACAGAAATCTCATTGCTGAGCATAGTACGGATAGAAAGCTTGTCGTTGGATTTTACTTCATTGAATCCATCTAACAGGAGCAGGTAGCGTGGAATATGATCTTCCGGTGTCCGCTGGAATTCCTTTTCGATCATATCAAGCGTACTGTCATTTACGGTATCAAGAGTTGTATGATTTTCGTAAATCTGTCCAATGTAGCGCGTAATGAAATTGCTTTTCCCAAGGGATTCATTATACCAATCTTTAATCTGGCCCGGGCAGAGGTTTAGTTCAATGAAAAACGGAATCGGGCACCCGGTTCTGAATTTTCTTTCTTCCTCATTTTCATCTAAGAATTCCTCACGCATTAGGTGATGAAGGAAAGTTGTTTTACCAATACCTCCTTCGCCTGTTATGGCAATATTCTCCGTGCCTGATTTACAGATGTCCATAACTGAATTTATGCTGCCGTCCACTTCACGGTAACGGGCAGGGAAATTTGGTTCAACTACATATCCTTTGGGCAGGATCGTCTGTATGATATCAAGAGAAGAAAAACGCCCACCTTTACTGCGGGATGCAAGAAACGCTCTTTTTGAACACTGCCACAACGCGGATTCTTCATGGTATGAAGGGGATATTTTGATTAATTCATATACGTTAAAATATTCTTCTCCCACCTTCGGATTACGGGATTGATGCTGAATTGTATTGTAATTTCCACAAATAATACATAGAGAAATGAAATGTGAAAGCTGGTCATCATCAGACGGATCACAACAAGAGATTAAAGCTTCCTTCATATTATCAGGTAAATATTCATCTGCCGTTATCTGATTGCATAATTCATCATAAATTCCCTTATGGCGTCCAACTCTGGGAAGCCATCTTGTTCTTATGCGTTCGCGCAGCTTTGCATCTTCGCCTCCAAACATTATGCCTGCTGTGATATTCTTCGATAGCGGACGCCTGCTTTTACCTTTACTAAAGACATTCTTTGCAGTCTGGGTTATATTCAGAGCACGGTCTATTCCATTTTCTTCAAAGAGGAGCATATACAAATCCGCCTGTATAAGTCCCAACTCATTGCTATAGTGCGCAATCGTATTCAATACAGAACTCAGTTCCATAAAATTCCTCCCTGGTTACCATTTTGTCCCCTCTTCTGTTACCGACATAAAATGCAGATTCCAGTATGCTGTGTATATAACAAGAAAGGGAGATGGTTTTATGATAACACATGTTTGCGCGGTATAAAACATATATTTCGACAAATATAGTCAAAGTATAATAACTGCTGCTTCACTTCACCTTAAAAAAAACGGATGGGCAGAGGTTTCCTTTTGCTGGCACAATTTATTGAAGAACTGAAGCCTCCATCCGAAGCCTTCAGACAGAAAGGTGGTTATTATGGCAAGAGCTAGAGGAATGCAGGAAAACAGAAGCAGAAAAAATACCGAATGTAAAATTACTATTACAATAATACGCGATTGGATAGGTTTCTTCTTAACGGTCGCCGGATTTTTCCTTAGTCTTTCAGGAACCGTTCATATTGATGTGCAGATTCAAAGGAATATTGATATAGATGTTTACATTAGCTTTTTTGTGATAGATGATACACAAAGGAATATAGAGTATCATTCTTCAAATCCGGATGATACTGTAAACAATAAGAAAAGGGATAATTCCGGCAGGCAAAGGCACCCTATAGAATGGGCGTACATAGATTTGACGGATTATTTACAAGAAAAATCAAAACGAAATAATCAAAGGATAGAAAGGTGAATAATAGAATGCCTTTATATTTTGGGGATGCAGAGGATCTCCGCCGGAGAATGTAATTCCCTGTATCTCATGGGCGGCACCCAACCGCCCATGAGATTATCGATTAAAGTAGTACAAATTTTATATCCCCGTCCTTTGCAGTCAGCTGTTGGGGCCTCAAAAGCCTCTGTCGCTTGTATAACATGTCAAGGTACAGAGGAAAATACGGGAATCTCATTTACAAAAAGGGAGTCTTGGGTTACAAACGTGACTCTTGCCTTGCTATTTACCACTCTCGCCTTGCTTTTCACCATAATTTTACATATTTCATATATTATTTAACGTTATACATTAATTATTAGTTGACAAACATAATATTCTATGACATGATTTATTAAAATAAAACATTATATAGGAGTATTAATTATGGGTAGGTTAGAAAACATTAAAAAAACAAGTAAACTTATTGGTAAAGTGGGAAAAATATTTCAAATATTTGCGGGAATACTTACAGGATTTTCATTGTTTTTTATTATCATACTGTCTATACTGCGAACTACACTCAACACCATGATTGCTGAATCTCAAGCAAGCTTTGATTTTAGTAATATGTGGCAATATGTTGGAAAATTGGAAAGTGAAGGTAAAGTAGTAGAAGCAGGTATTCTTATTTTAATATTTGGAGCATTGTTTACGTTAATAATTACAATAATTATGCACTTTATTGCCAAAATATTTAATAGAATTTATAATGGTGATTCTCCATTTTTACCAGAAATTGTAAGCGATTTAAAGATTGTTTCTGCATTGTCCACGTTACTGATTTTGCGAAACAGTATCGGATTAGGCATTGTTTCGGGATTTATATTGTGGGGAATCATACAACTTTATGAATATGGGTGTGAATTACAAAATGAAGTAGATGAAATCTTATAGGTGATAAACATGGCTATTATATTAAGATTAGATAGAGTTATGGCAGATAGAAAAATTTCATTGAATGACTTGGCCGAACAAGTAGGAATAGCAAATGTAAACTTATCTAAAATAAAAACCGGAAAGGTAAGTGCTATCCGTTTTTCCACATTAAATGCGATATGTGATGTATTGGATTGTCAACCGGGAGATATATTAGAATTTCAAAAAGATCAATCTGATAGCCAAACTAACCCTAATTTACCAACAATAGGATAACTGCTGTTATGCTGGCGGGTAATCAAGGCGCAATAAATTGCCGGCGTTATCTGTTACAAAAAGTTCATAGACAGCATTTTCTCTTACCACTTTTAGTATAATTATCCCATTTTGTTTATTATCACTATAAAACACAGGTATGTACCCATCTACATATTTCACATCTTCCGTTCTGGGAAATATCTCTATAGCTTCACAGTTTTTAGCTCCATCGGTTGTTTGATATAGATAGCTGTCAACACCATGGTATGTCACAGCTATATTTATTGTTTCATTGTCGATCACAGTAATTCCTTGTGGATACCCCGAAATTGTATTCGTTAATTCTTCCGTAAATGAAAATGTCTGTCCCCCATCATCGGTGCAAGCAGCCTCTGCTTCCACCCGCTTGCACCGCAGATGGAAGCCGGGTTGAGCCTTGTCTGGAAAAAGAATCAGGTATTCACGAAGGCAGCCGAAAGCTTGTTCCGTCGTCGATTAGGACTTCTTCCTCAGCGAATCATTTATAACGACTCCCGCACTGTCCTTCCAATAATTCCAACCGTTGTTAGAACCACCAATAATAAAATCAGCAGCTGTACTTGGTGAACCAAATGTATGGCTCTGTGCAAATACATATCCACCATCTTTTTGTATTATTATTTCTTGTTCAAGGAAGTCATCTCTCATTTCCTTCAATGACTCTGCACTAGGAGCAGTATCATAAAAAACTTGGCTGTCAGCATAAACTGTGAGGGATTCATCTTCATTCAAATATCCCATAGCCACTATGCCTTTTGCTTCTAGTGTGATATATCTTTTAGAATCCTTTCCAACTACCTCATAAGAACTTTTCTCGTAAGGGAATATCTCAATGATTTTATTAACTAAAGTCTTACATCTCGCTTCAATATCTGCTACAGTCCAACTGTCCTTTGATAGTATAGGTGCATTAAGATTTAAGTGCTTTGTAGTCTCAAGTATCTTCTTTTTAGATGAGAAATCTTTATTCCCCATTTTGCTATTATCAGAAGAAGCTGCCAATGTTAGATTACCAAGTCTATTCACTACTTTCGTATACTCATCCTCATCGAGTCCCGAAATGTCGGCCCAATATTCATTTTGTGTTTGTGGCATAATATGCTCAATATTTAATGCTGATAAATCAACCGGTGCCGGGTTATTATGACTTTCTATTTTATCCAGTACCCATCTAATATTTGACAGAGTATACGCATTTGCTGTTTCAAGATAACTTCTAAGCTGCGTATCATCCGGCATAAACTTCGAATTAGCTTTGTTTTCATTTACAAGATAATAAATACAAATATCTACATATTTATCAAAATTATCATTTATTTCTATCTGCGCTTCAACATTCTTCAAATATCCTGGGAAGAAACGCGAAATAGCACTTGTATCCTGACCATTTATATAACGCCTTATCAGATACGTATTTAGCGCCTTCAATGTCCGTTTGGCCTGTTCCTGAGTAATCTCATTTAGCCTTAGATGCTCAAGCATTCTAATAGAAAATGGAGCAGGCATAAAGCTCTGTAATTTTCTAAAATCGTTAAGCTGTTCACCAAGTGGATCCTTTTTTTCACTCAAATATAGTCTTTCAAAATGCTGCGCATAATGCAGCACCTCTTCTAAAATATCTAAATACTTATTTTCACCATCATGTGCTTTCCAATAATCTTTAAAAACAGGATATAAATCTTTTTCCGTTGTCAGTGTATAAGTTTTGCTGGCCAAATAAAATCTTATAAACTCAGCAAGTTTTTTAGACTCAGGAAAAATCCTCTCAAGTTTCAACCAGTAGTTTTCATAGATTGTCTCCTGCTCATCGTTTGTTCTTCGCATCATGACATAATTGCGAATAAGATCAGCAGCAGTTAATTTCTCTCCTGTTGAATTAATACTTTCAAAAATCTGCTGAGCGTCATCATCTGAATCCAATTCTATTCTTACTATGTATATTTCCCTTATTGCATTAATGACTTTCATAAGAGGATATTCTTTTGACAGGATCTCCAAACTTGAATACAGATAATTGTAATTTTCCATTACAAGAGAGGTTCCCTCGTAATCACCAATAATATCCTTTGCTATATATGAATATGCATCATCATCAGAAACAGAAGGCTGTAAACGATATTTATATTTTATATCTGATGAATTGTTCTCCAAATAGCTGCTTGTAATTGCCGAAGCAATATCATTTTCTCCTTGTGCCTTTGCCAAATTACGTAACGCATAGGCTATTAAAAACATAGTAATCAATCTCTGTTGGCCATCTACAACTTCTCGCTCTCTTACCATAAAATCTGTTTTTACAATATTATAAACAACTGTACCAATAAAATGCTTCTTTGTTTCACCCTTTAGGATTCTCTCAATATCTGCAAGAAGTTGCTTAACCTGCTTATTCTTTCTCCATGTGTAATTACGCTGATATACAGGAATTACATACTGGGAACCATATGCCTCTTTTATGAACTTTTCAAATAGGCTCATTGGACTCGCTTCCATATAGTTGACCTCCCAAGAAAAATATTTTGTGATTTTTTTCACACATGCTATAATAACATATATCAACATTTTTACCAAGAAGGTATATGAAAGTCGTTCGTTTTTTGCTATAATGTACATAATGTATTTATTTTTGTAGGTTATATATGGATTTGAAACTTATATCCGTTCTTCCCCAAATCGAAACCTAAGAAAAAACCTATTTAAACGCCCATGCGGAATGGGATTTATTGAGGAAGAAGATGATTATACTCCCGGACATCGCGACTGTTTTGTGGCTTATCTTGGGACTTAACTTAGCTCAAAAGAAAAACAATTTAGGAGAGTAAAGATATGATTTTAAGAGAAGAATACATTATCACCCCTGATCTATATCAAGAAGCGCTTACTTATGCACAATCCTCTCGTGCTTATACATCAAACAGACACGATTTTCATGCAGGAGGATTAAATAATAAGCAGCAAAAAATGTTAGAGGGAAAACTGGGCGAAAAAGGATTCAAAATGTTCCTTATTGAGAATAAAATTCCATTTGTCGAAGATCATTCATCACCTCAAGAACGTGATGAGTATGATTTTCTATTATCAACTGCAAACAAACAATACTTATTTGACATTAAAACCCGGACAAAATCATTTCATACTCGAACACTTGAGATGGTTGAGCAGGCCCGATCTCACCCCAAAGACATCTTCATCTCAGCACGATTGTTCGCGGAACGGAATGCGGTCAAGCTCTTAGGCTGGTACTCATATCAAGATATGCGTAAAGCCAACAGAATCGAGAATAATGGTTATCTAAACAACTATGTAATGTATGATACTGATCTTCGCCCTATTGAAGAACTATACAATTCATTACTAGTGAACTGCATATAAACTAATATGATTGGAGGTAAACAGCATGCCCAACATATGGTTATTAACTGAAGAATGTCCTAAGATAAGCACTGTCATGTCAATTCTCTCACAATTTTCGGTTGATTTTGGCCAGACAATAATTGATGTCACCCTACCACAAATCAGACCATTATATAATCCGGATGGTACATTTTCATTTGAGTACGAACTCTTCGGAGTCAGCATCCGTAATGTCGCACACATAATTCTCTGCTGCGCTTCCGGCGGCTCTAGTTTTTGTGATTATCTATTATTTTATCAGGACCAAAAACCTGTTGAGAATGGAACTGACATTCCGCTAATGGTAATCGAAGAGACCAAAACTTCTGACAAAGAATCCAGAAATTCTGGTATTTTTCAACGCGGAATAAAATTTGTATATGCTCGCTATTTTTATCCGCAAACACGTCAGTACATGCTTTATTGCAATGACTATAACCCAGATCATAGTGATCCTACTGACACTAATATATTCGGAACAAATATATATTTAAATCTCGGTATTAAAATAATTGGCAAAGAACCATATATGTTTAACTACCACCCATTCGCCGATTTAAATGAACTGATTAATTTCAAAAATAATATGGCTCCCCCAAGATATGGTGTCGCTACACGAATTGATAATTCTAATCCTGGTTACATTACAATGTCAATTAGACTTGTAAAGAACGGCGGCATGACTCATGATCCCGGCATCGGTACCGTCGCAGTAATCGCCTCCGGATTACGTTCGCTGGGCTATACTAACCCAATAATTGTAACGCAGCATGGAATTACACAAACGATGGTCAACAGGGCTCGTGGCAATAAATTACTATACATATGCAGATTATTAGGCGTGCAGCTAGACGGTATTATTATTCCAAATTTGGCACTACCTACATCATATTGGCACTATGAAGCCCGCTCAGAAAAAGTTACTTCTATTTTCTTGCATATAATTGCAGAAAATAATGGATTATTACCTATTTTCCACAATCATGCCGGCTGTGAAAAGTGTTATTTCATTTCCAGACAAAACCAGGCTATTCCGGTTCCAAAAGCAACGCTCATGCCCGATGTTGTTTTCTACGATCCGGTAAACAATCTTGTTACAGTTATTGAGGGTAAGAAGTATCAAACGCTTAATCAAGGTATTATAGAAGTTGATTCATATGCGCATATAGAAAACGAATACCTTATCAATAACTGTATAGGGTATGCAGGGTGCAATTTATATCGTGCTGTTTCTATTTTTGGTGGCCGTCATCCAGGTCTTCCACACAATAGAGTTCTTATCTATATTGATATACATGGACATATTTATATTAATCCTACAGCTCCGACACCTTGGATTAATATATTTCATAATGAAGGTATTATATAACAAAGAAGAGAAGTGGCAGTGTGCTACTTCTCTTTTCTAAATACCAAAATATATTGATGTATTTGATTTGCAACAAATGAAAACGGATAACCATAAGGAAATAACTTTGCAGTTTGGTCCGCCCATATTTTCATTCCCTTATAATTTAAATTTTGTATCTCATTTAACTTATCAACAATTTCCGCATGAAGTAAGTTTGTATTTTTGCCATCAGGCTGTAAGTCTTTAATAAAGATTACAACGTGGCCACGCTTCTTCATATATGGCATTACTCTTTCAACAGATTCCTTTAACCTATCAAAGAAGCAATCTAATTCCAGATTTCCAAAATCTTTATCGCTATCTGTAAATGGCGTTGCCACATTGCCATACACCTTAATATCTGCTCCCGTTTTTTCGCGGCTCATCATGTTTCCGTACGGCGGATCGATTAGCACTAAGCTGATTTCATCGTTCCCGAGTACATTTCTCATTCTCTCATTGTCCGCCAGTATCTCAAGACAATCTCCTTCAACACACTCAAACTCCTGAACTCCTATTTCGTTAGCTGCACGCTTATATGCATCTATATAAACAGGATTTAAATCAACCCCCACAGCTCTTCGCCCACACACACCGGCGCCCAGCAGAGTTCCGCCTACCCCCATAAAATAATCAAAGACCAGTTCATTTTCCTTTGTAAAAAACTGAATAATATCTCGCATTAATTGAGGCGGTTTTGGTGTTGGGTGAATTTTTCTTATTTTGTGTGCAAACGAATCTTCTCCGGAAGTCTTATACGCAGTATTAATAACCGAATTAATAAAATATGTCCACTCACCGCCAGCCATATGATTTAACGTATTATCGAGCTGATATTTCCTTCCGTCCGGTAAAATTACCGTCTGCTTTGAATTACCAATCACCCTGGCGGTATCGATCTTCTCAATAACCCAATTAGGCAGCTTTTTTAAATCATAATCAGGATAGATATCCAGAAAGCTTTCACCATTATCATAAGCCTCATTTACATATGGTTGAGCTTCTTTTATCTTTTGTTTAACTGTTTTATTAACTTGTGCCTCAATCTCCTTGATTATTGCCTCAATATCACTTATTCCGGCTTCAGAGAGTTTCCTTTCAATAACCTCTGTGTTTAAAACAGACTTTCTTGCTGCCATTGCACATATCCCTCACTCTCAAAATTAGTTATTACAACCTCTACCGTTTTTGTACCTCTATCTTTAAATTGATAACTGCAATTCGAATATGTTTTATCAATATAGTAAACTTTATATTTCTTACTCCACTCGATCAATAAATCATTACTCATTCCCTTATGGTACAAAACATTGGAAAGAGCAAATCTGACACCCTGGGTACTTAATCTATCTAATAAATCTAACAACTGCTGCTCTTCGATAGGTGTCCAATCTTTAAAACCACGTTTTCCATCATTATAAGAGCCCGTAGAAATAAGATACGGCGGATCACAATATACAAGGTCCCCTGCGCCAAGCTCTGATAAATCCAGTCCCAAAAAATCTTTATTATAAAACTCTATTTTTTTGCTTTTCAGCGCTTCACAAAATCTTATGAGATTTTTCTCAATTGAGGAATTATAGCTGCTTCTTTCTTTTCCAAAAGGCGTATTAAACATTTGGCTATTATTAAATCTTATCTGATGATTAAACGCATAAAATGTTAGAACAAAAAAATCTACTATGTTTTTGGACTCATTATACCTATCTCTAAGTGCATTATAACCATCAACATTCTGCTGTGTTAGTTTAAATTCATCAATTCTCTCTTTAATTGCGGAAATTATAGCGTCAGTACTTGTCTCAGCCAGATACTCATATAATTCAATCAGATAAGTAATCTGATCATTACAGATTATTTTATCCGCATTCACATTTATTCCGACATTAAACCCTCCTGCAAACAAGTCAACAAAAGTGCCAATTTTCTCAGGAAATATTTCAAATATCGGAGAAAGTATTTTGTATTTTCCACCCGTATAGTTTAATGGGCTTTTTATATACTTCATCATCTCACCTATTTCTCAATGTATACTAACATCTCTTTTAATTCTTCTTTTTCACCTTGAGCTCTACTCTTATACCTTCTATAAGGAATCCAATATATCTTGAAAGTTTCTGGTTTACCATACTTCTTCATTACTTTCTCAATATCTTCAACTGTCATTAGACCATCCGTACTATAGCTCAATATAATATGTTTGAATTGAGCATTTTGGATTAATCTATCAAAGGCAGCTACAACCTTCGTCTTAAGGCAAAAATCTGACTTTGCATCCTCATAAGGTCTTTGCGCGGTTAATCCACGCACCTCCGGAAAGTCGTATTTTGCCGCTGTCTCCAAAACATGATAATTAGGTAAATACTGTCTTCCGTTATATGGCGGATCGATGTAAAGAATATCTCCGCTAAGTTCCTTTATTACCTCAACTCCATCTCCATTGAAGCATCTATTTTCTTTACCATTTGAGGTAACATCCAATCTGAACAATTCATATTTTTTGTAAGAACGTCTCTCCCACGTTTTATGAAAAGCACCGTATGTTCCTGAAATATTTGAAACAAATGGAATGCCCTCAACAATGCAGGCAACCAGATAATAATATTCGTTGTCAGTTATCAACTCATTTTTCTTCCAATCTTCTACTGTGTTTCTGGCAAAATCTATTCTCAGTGCATTTTCATCCGTCATATACATTCTCCCACCCATAGGGGCATATGTATTCTGAAAGAATCTGTTTTCCTTTGGCAAGGATTCCATATCTCCTGCTTCAAGACCATTAAAATAGTCTATCGGATCATCAATCTTTAATTCAGCCTTCAACTTCTCAAATGATGGAACACTATCATTTTCAATTGTTCCCATCTGAAGAACGTAAGAAAAATAGAGCAAGTCATTAGAATACACTCTATACCACTGTTTAAAATATCGAGCTACTGTAGCTGTTCCGGAGAAGATATCACATAGACTTTCTGCATCCGGTGCTTTCTCGTCAATCACCTGCTTTATATCTTCCAACAATAAGGTTTTACAACCTATAAATCTCATATCACAACGCTCCTTTTAAATCAACTTAAATAAAACCTATATTCTTCAAAAAGCCCTGAAGTCCGCTTAAACCGGGGATTTGCGCGATAGCAGGCAGACAGTCTCAACATGCCCCGTATACGGAAACATATCCACCGGCGTAATCTCCGCCACCTGATACCCTTTCCCGCTTCTCTCACCTTTTCTTCCACCCGCATTTCCTGCAGTACCCTTACCGGTCAGATATTCCAGATCTCTCGCCAAAGTTTCCGGGTTGCAGGAAATATATACGATCCGCTCCGGACGGAGTTTACAAATAGCATCCATGAATTCCTCCGTACTCCCGCTTCTGGGCGGGTCCATGAATACAACATCCACTTTTTCTCCCGCCTCCGCAAGCTGTACCATGAATTTCCCCGCATCGTTTTGATAGAAATTAACATTCCTGATACCGTTGATCTTTGCATTAGTCACAGCGTCCCTCACCGCCGCCTGATTCATCTCTACGCCGATCACCTTCTTAGCCTGCTTAGCTGCGGCTAGTCCAATCGTACCGATACCGCAGTATGCGTCGATCACAGTCTCACATCCCGTCAATGCGGCATACTCTATCGCCTTGTCATACAATTTCTGCGTCTGCACCGCATTGACCTGATAGAATGACTGGGAAGAAATGCGAAAAGTTCTGCCGCACAGTTCATCCTCGATATATCCCTTACCGTAAAGCACCTGTTCTTTGTCACCCAAAACCATGCTCGTCCTTTTATTGTTCACATTCAGAACTATGGTTGTGATTTCGGAATGTAGTTTACATAACGCATTTATAAAATTCTTTTTAGATGGTAATATGGGCGAACCCAGTACCAAAACCACCATAATCTGTCCGGTAGTATGTCCCACGCGAACCAGCACATGCCGCAGCAGCCCATAGCCCGTGTCCTCATCATATGTCTTGATTTTAAAAGATTTCGCCAACTCCCTGACGGACACGATGATCTCATCCGCTTTGCGGTCTTCCAGAAGACAGCTATCCACAGGTATCACATCATGAGTGCCCTCTCGGTAGATCCCCGACACGATCCCTTTGCCTTTCTGAAAATCAAAAACGGCATGCACCTTATTACGATAGTGCTCCGGCCGTTCCATACCGATGATCTCGCCAACCTTGCCATATTTATTCAGAAGAAGTTCCACCTGCTTCTGCTTCTTTTTGAGCTGCTCTTTATAGGGCACGTCGATATACTGACACCCGCCGCATTTTCCGGCCACAGCGCAGAGCCGTACTCCCGTTCCTTTATCCAATTTCTTATCTACCGCGCTTTTTCTCTTCGCATTGTACTCCATTTATCTCTACCATCCTTATCCCGTAAAAAAAGCCCCAAGATCTCTCTCAGAGCTATTCTATCATATATTCTTCTCGCGCGGAACCATATCCCGGCACCTCATCACACTGCCTCTGCTCCCAGCATCACGCATTCGATCCCTTCCACAAGATCCCGTGCAAGCACACAATCGGCCTCATTAATACGAATCGTAAACACATTCTTCTCAGCCGTTTCGTCGAAAAACCGCTGCCAAAATTTCTTTTCCTGCCATTCCACAAAAAAAGAGATTCGATTCGTCACAAGCAGTTTTTCCAATTTATCCTTACTTTCCATGCTGTATACCTTGCAGAATGGAATTTCATGATTAAAAAAAAGTGCGTTAAAATTGATTGGTTCCACAATACCACCCCCATAAAACTAATTTTCCGTCTGATCTGTCTTCCGTTTCTCTTTTTAGCTTTATGTCAACTTGTACGTTTATTATACTCTACATATTGTGGAAAAATCAAGAATTTCTGTCTTTTTCTACAAATTGCATAAAATTTTATGTAAATCTTGTGTACTATGTTCGACTTTTTCAGTCAATATGCGAGCTCCGTCCAAGGACGGTTCCTCTTTTCCAGCCAATAATCCCTGCGGCTTTCATATTGTTCATTAAGCCAGTCCGCGGCCTGTTCCACCCCCACTTCGGTGAGGGGCACTTCGATTGACTCTCTGAGATGTTCCGGCGTACGCAGCATATTAAGCGGTTCCGGCCAAATCGTCACTCTAATCACGTCATCCTCTCCGCTTTTTATTTTCTTAAGCATATAACGCATACCCTCCATACTGCCGGAGTATTCTTCTTTTTTTATGTAGTTGAGCGGATGAAATGTTTCTTTGTCTATCATGGAGAGTTTCTCCTATATCACATTTTATCGTCCATTTTACCGTAAAAATCCATCAGTCTTTTTCCCTGCTTATTTTTCTAATATCAGCCCATTTCAAATAGTATAGCACAACAACTGTAGCAAAGTCCATTCAAAGATATTTCTCTTTGAATATCGTTTATCCAGTCATATTCGGGACTCCCACCCGTTAGAGTGCTCCATGGCGCACAAGCCGTAAAAAGGCACCCGATTCTATGGAACCGGATGCCTTCCTGCAAACTCTTTCTACATCGTTTCTTAAACAATAAATGATTTCTTCACAATTTGAAAATCGAATATATGCTGTATATAATTACAAATGTACTGTAAATAAGTTGTTCTAAATAATACCATTAATATTTTAACCTGAATTGTCCTACCAACTCTTCCAAATTGGTGGACTGTGCAGATAACTCCTGACTGGTTGCCGAAGTCTCCTGCGCCGATGCAGAATTGTTCTGTATTACGTTTGCAATCTGCTCTACAGCCAGCTCTAACTGCTTCATGGAATCTGCCTGTGCATCAGACAAGTTGCTGATTTCTTTGGTAGAACTTGCCAGCATCGAAATGCCATTGATAACAGATTCGATCGCCGCCGTTGTTTTTCCCGTTATCTCATTACCAAGCTCAATCTCTTTGAGTGAGTTTTCGATAAGGTCCTTTGTCTTCACTGCTGAAGCAGCACTGTCTGTCGCCAGCTTACCGATCTGATCTGCCACAACTGCAAAACCTCTTCCGGCTTCACCTGCTCTTGCAGCCTCGATGGAAGCATTCAGTGACAACAGATTCGTCTGGGATGCGATATCTTCAATATCACCGATGATATTAGCAATTGCCTTGGATGTCTCATTAATCTTCTCCATCGCGTTATTCAACTGCTTAATATCCTCATTGCTCTTTTCAGCCTCTTCCCTAAAGCTTGCAGCATCCTTAGAAGACTGATTTGCTCTCGCTGTCGTCTCCACCACATTCTCTGTGATATTCTGGATCGTAGCAGTCAGCTCCTCTACGGAAGCAGCCTGATCGGTCGCGCCTTCTGCCAATGTCTGTGAACTCTCGGCAAGCTGGGTTGCCCCTAATGCCACCTGCTGCGATGATTCACTGATATTCTGAAGTGTATCGCTCAATCTGTCAGTAATTGTTGTAACGGAGCTGCCCAGAACCTCAAAGTCACCGCGGAAACCACTCACATTTGCAGTGATATTGAAATCTCCGCCTGCCACTTCATCAAGCGCTATCTCCAGTTCACTGATACATTGCTTGAGCATGGTAATCGCTTCATTAAAGGACTCCGTCATATCACCGATCTCATCGTTATGCACTTTATGGATATCAATATTCAGATTTCCTTTAGCCAGCTCCGCCGTAGCATTCATCACATTATTGATAGGCTCTACAAACAGACCCGTTGCAAATTTTGCAAGCTTCATCGATACAAATACAGCTATTACTGTAACAATCAGAATAAGCACTATCATGAGATATGAATTCCGCGAAAGTTTGCTCGAAGTTGCATCACCCATCTCAACATTTAGATCCATCAGGTCTTCCGCCACTGTAGTAAGCTCTGTTAATACAGGTTTCACCGTGCCTGTCATATACGTTACCGCTTCCTCATTGCGGTTTTCCAGCGCCAGCTGTTTCAGCTCTGCAGTCACCGTAAGGTATTGCGGCAGAAGCTCTGTGATGCGCGACGTATACTCCATTTCCTCTTTCGTGTTACAGTTTTCCATCATTGCTTCGTATCTCACCTGCAGATTCTCCCTCGCCTCTGCCTCCTCCGCACTCAACGACTGCAGGGTTTCCTCATCCGTTATCAGGATCATCTGCCTTAATATAGCCGGCATCTTACTCACATAAGTATTGAACATACCAATGTCACCCTGTGAAAAACCGTTTGCCACCAATGCGTTGCTGTAACTGAAATTCGTGTAGAGCAGCGTCACAAGACCTAAAAGTCCCGAAATACTGGCAATACATACTACCAGCGTAAAGCAGTACGATAATTTTTTCTGTACTTTCATATCTTTTACTTTATCAAGCATAATCTTTTCTCCCTTGCTAATAAATAAAGTTTATTTTTTCTTTATTTACAGCCTGCTCTATGTACAGCATGATATTCAAATGTCAAGGTGCGGTCTCTTTACAGCATAACGCTAAATATTTTGCAGCAAGAGACAAAACTTACTAGAGTATTATATCACTTCTTTATTTTTGATACAAGACTACAAAGCAGAGTTTTAACAGCGTTTTAGCAGAATAGACAAAAAATACTGCAAATATGCCCTCCTCGAGTCTTTTATCATATTTCACACATAAAAAAACCTCAAAAGTCCATACTTTCAAGGCTTTTCTAATATCGGAGTGACAAGACTTGAACTTGCGGCCTCTACTTCCCTAAAGTAGCGCTCTACCACCTGAGCCACACCCCGAAAACAGTTATCATTATACCTAATTCTTACAGAAAAAGCAAGCCCAAATTCTTTTATTTTATACCTTCCCGCTCTTCTGATCCATAAACAGCTCAAATTCCTCCTGCGGAATCGGTTTGGAGAAGTAATACCCCTGCTGAATCTGGCAGCCGATCTGTTTGAGATAGTCGCTCTGTTCGGGCGTTTCCACACCCTCGCACAGCGAGGTAATGCTCAGCCTCTTCGCCATGTCAACCACACAGGAGATAATGATCTTATCGCTTTCCTGAAGCGTGTCATCTTTCAGGAATACCTTGTCCAGCTTAATAATATCGATGGGCAGTCTGCTCAACAGATTTAAGGATGAATATCCGGAGCCGAAGTCATCCATGGAAACTTTTGTTCCAAGTTTATGTAAACCTTTTACCAACTCCAGTGCCCTTTCGGTATTATCCAGATAGATACTTTCGGTCAGCTCAAATTCAATCAGGCCGGAGGGAATCTGATATTCCTCAAACAGTTCACGTACATATTCCAGAATATGCATTTTGTTTAAATGGATACGCGACACATTCAATGAGATCGGCACTACGTTCTTCCCCGCCGCCATTCTGTCGGCAAGAAATTTAAAGGTCTCCCGATAAACATAATAGTCCACATCCACAACCTGTCCGCTCCGCTCAATCAGCGGTATGAACTCGTCCGGATAAACAAATGTGCCATCCGGTTTCTGCCAGCGCACTAATGCCTCCGCTCCGATCAACCGCAGTGTCTCCGTCTCGATCTTAGGCTGGTAATAGACTTTTAATTCGTGATTGGCGATTGCCTTCGGCACGTGAGAGGTGATCTCCACTTCCCGCTTGATCCCCTCCATCATGCTGTGATCAAACAGCACACAGCAGTCGCTGTCCATTTCCTTGGCAACTTTCCTTGCAAGATTAGCATTGGATACTGCCGTCTCCGCATCCAGACTTCTGCTGTTCTTATCAATAATACTGATTCCGGTACAAAACTGAAGCCGACTGTTGAGATACTTCTCTCTGAACTTGGTCTCCCACTCTAAATTCACCTTGTGGATAACCTCCTTGAACTGCTCATTTGTTATATCCGGACGCAGAATATTGGCAGTAACAAAATTATCCGAATAGACTCTGGAGAAGCAGATCAGTCGAACGCTATTCTCGGTTATCTCCTCCACAAAGTCCCGTAGAAGCGCATTCCCCACCTGATAGCCGTAAGTATCATTGATATATTTAAAATGTTTGATATCGGTATATACAATCGATATCCGGGCATCTCCGATCTGCTCGATGGCCTTCTCCAGCTTCTCCAGAAACACCTCATACCTGTCCAGCCCCGTCAGAGAATCCTTCATATTAATTCCCTCTGCCCGGGTCACGTCTTCACCTGTCTGTCTTATTAATGTATCCATCCGCTCATCCTCTAGTACTTACCGACACCCTATAGACATATTATTCTTTTATACACATACTACGATGCCCCAACATCTGCTGTCAACTCATGAAATATGCATTTTCACGGAAAAAGGAAATATAATCATTTGTGTGCAAGGACAGCCTGCAAATATTCCCACATACGCTGTACGGAAGCAATATCAAGGCTCTCCTGTGCCGTATGCACATCCGCCATATCCGGACCGATCGATACGCAGTCAAGATTCGGAATCTTAGATGCCAGTATCCCGCATTCCACACCTGCGTGAATCGCCTCCAGAACAGGCTTCTTTCCATACATCTTCTCATAGATTTCCACTATGATATCACGGAGCGGAGATTCCGTACGATATGCCCAGCCCGTGTAGGTATTCCTGACTTCCGCCACTGCTCCCGTCTCTCCCGCAATCTCCTGCATCTGACGGCACAGTGCCTCTCTATCCTCATCTACGGAGCTTCTGACCGCATAGGACAGCTTAAGCGCTCCCTGTTCCAGCATGGCAACACCCAGATTCAGGGAAGTCTGCACCAGCCCTTCCAGGTCACGACTCATGGCAATTACACCGTTTGGCAATTTACACAGGCAGGTAAAAGCCTGTACAGTGGATGCCGCATCATAGTGCTTCATCTCCCACCCATTTTCACTGCCTTTCTTCCCGTCCGGAATCTCCTGCTGATTCACGGTTCTGCAGTCAACCGCAAATTCAGGATCTTTATCTCCCAGCTCCTGCTTAATTCTGCCGGCTACCTCCTGCGCATAAGCAATTGCCGCTTCTTTATGAGTTATGTCAACCAAAATCGTCGCTTCTGCTTCCCGGGGAATCGCATTATCCGCCACTCCTCCTCGCATAGTAACCAGACTAATAGCAAAACGCTCCGACATTCCCTTAAGAATACGTCCCAGCAGACAATTGGCATTGCCTCTTCCCTTATTGATCTCAATCCCGGAATGCCCGCCCAGCAATCCTGTAATCTTCACCTGCATTAATTGCCGATTCTGTTCTGTTGCACTCTGCTGCGCCGCCTCTTCCTGCAGCGGTATGCTCACATCCACTCTGGCACCACCCGCGCAGCTTGTGATGACAACGCCCTCTTCCTCCTGATCCAGATTGATCAGCCGCCTGCCTCGCAGCATGGATAGATCGATCCCTTTTGCACCTTCCATGCCGGTCTCCTCATCCACCGTCAGAATCACTTCCAGACGCGGGTGGCTGATGTTATCGGCATCCAGAAGTGCAAGTGCATAGGCGACCGCAATACCGTCATCGCCGCCCAGACTCGTTCCCTGCGCATGGATTCTGCCATTCTCTACGCACAGCCTTAAGGGGTCCTTCGTCATATCAATATCACAGTCGGGCGCGCTGACCGCAACCATATCCATATGCCCCTGCAATATATAGGGCTCCTCCTGCTCATATCCCGGCGTTGCATCTTTAATAATAATGATATTAAACAGCTCGTCCTGTATACATTCCAAACCTCTGTCCACAGCAAACTTTTTCAGATAATCACTGATCTGCTTTACATTGCCGGACCCATGCGGAATCCGGGTAATCTCCTCGAAATAATGAAATACGCTCTGCGGTTCTAATCCATCCAAAACTCCCATTCCGTCATCCTCCAAATTGTATTGATCTATCCAGTAACTCTTCATAGATTATATTCTACCATAATTTATGTATTTTACACTATACAAAAAAGTTCACGCGTCCATTTTATTTCATAGGGGGCACTTTCCTATGAAATATAAAAAGGTAAAGAGTCTCCCCTCTACCTTCTTTCCAACTTAATGCTTAATCTCCATGCCGGACGCCGTCTCACCGACTCATCCGTTATGATCCTCTCGTTGCGGTGGATACTGAGTAACAATCCGATCAGCGCCGCATAAGTTATTACCGTGAAACTGCCGGATGATACAAACGGAAGCTGTATGCTGTTCACAGGACAATATCCGGTATTGATCAGAACTCCTTCCAGACAGTTGACCAGAAATACCATAAAGCAGGCTGCGCCTATCATGAATCCCAGTTGGTTTTTCTGATTTCTCACTATGCGAAGCGCCCTTACAGACACCGCCACAAAAGCCACGACCATAATCAGACCTGCCGATATTCCATAAGTACAGATCAGTTGCAGTAAAACAAAAGGTGTTGTGGGATACGACATCGGAGCTCCTAAAAGCCACGACTTCGTACCTTGTATGATTGCACCATCCATAAAAATTGTGTTGTCGGATGCCCCGATGAACTTCGCTGCACTCCACTCCCGTCTGATCCACAGATAAATATAACCTGCTCCTTCGGCATATTGATCGGGATGGATAAACGCCATCAGACGCTGCTCCCGAAATCCTTCCCCGTCCCACAAAATTATACTTCCCATAATAACCAAAATGACCGCCAACAGCAAATGTGCCGCAATGATGGCCGTGGCAGTCTTCTTATTTACAGCAAACCACCCTTTCCTAACCGCAATGATTAACAATACTGTACACATCACATATATATTGATTGCTGCGTACCGCGAGACCGCAAGATAATTTGTAAGCAGCATAATAACAATCTGCTGCCCGATTCCACAGGCAATCGCGCTGTATCCCTTTCCTCTCAGCCGATACAGGATTCCCGCATAAAGCGGAACATAGAGATAGGCAAGCATAAACGATATGGGCATCGCTCCGTGTCGCCCTGAGTACATTAGCCCGATAAACAAGGCAATCGTTACAAACACATAGGCCCCGTAAGCGTACCGTCCGATAAAACTATAATCAAGAAAATACATTCCGGTCATCACGCCGAAAGACAGCAGCAGCACCAAACACTGCCCAATAAAATATTCGGGATACTGCGCCAGACCATCCACCGCAGATATCACAAATAATCCCGCAACGCTGAACACAAAAGCCATTCCGATCATCTTAAAATCTGTCTGTGGTCTATGTATCCTGTCCAGTTCCACACCGACCTCCACCGGATCTCCCATCTCAAGTACAGCCTTTGCAACCGCTTCCTCGTGGGACTCACCCGCCTCTTCATAAGCCGCCGCCTGATCCTCTATATGGTCTGATAGTTCTCTCGCTACACCGGCTCTTGCCTTAACACAGCGAATCTGTTCCGTAACGTTTCTGATAAACTCATCCATTATCCCATCGCCTCCCACAGTACGTTCAGTACGGCAGTCTGATACTCCTGCCACTCTTCCTTCCTGGACTTTAAATACTTTCTTCCCTCTTTCGTAATACTGTAATACTTCCGCTGTTTCCCGCTCACCCCGCTCTCGTAGGATGTCAAATAATTCTTGCCCTCCAATGCATGAAGCAGCGGATAGAGCGTCCCCGCCTTCAATACAAATACGTTATTGGATTTCTTCTGCAGTGTCTCGATCATCTCATACCCATACATATCCTGCTCCTCCAGCAAACGCAGCAAAAGCATGGATGTGCTTCCCGAAATCAACGATTTATCTATTGCCATAGTGTTGTTTCTCTCCTTTCTATAAATTATGTAAATCTAACAATCTTAGATCACCTACTAACGTGCCATAAGTGCTTCCGCTCTATATAGATCATCTATATATCTTGTGTTTTTATTATATATAGATGATCTATATATGTCAAGCCTGCTTCCAATATAAATCAAATAGGAAAGATTTTCTCCCTACCCGCCGCGCGACCCGTGTGCTACTTTAATGGCATACCTTTGCACGGGGCTGCGCATAAAAAAAGAGACACGACCCAAGCCATGTCCCTTGCTCCATTCGATATATTGTCTGCCAAACGATCCTTATTTCAGATTCGCCTTAGCCAACTCCGCCAATGTGGTAAATCCTGCCGCATCATTGACTGCCATCTCAGCTAACATCTTTCTGTTCATGTCTACGCCTGCATTTTTCAGACCAAACATGAATTTGCTGTAAGATAAGCCGTTCATTCTTGCAGCCGCGTTGATACGTGCGATCCACAACTGTCTGAACTGACGCTTCTTCTCTTTTCTTCCTGCGTAAGAAGATGCCAAAGCTCTCATTACAGACTGCTTTGCTACTCTATACTGTTTAGATCTTGCGCCTCTGTAACCTTTTGCAAGCTTTAATACTCTGTTATGTTTCTTTTTAGCGTTTACACCGCCTTTAATTCTTGCCATGTCTTTTTCCTCCTTTTACAGATAGGGTAAAATCTTCTTCATATTCTTAACATTCGTTGCGTCTGTCATAGCCGGCTTTCTAAGATTTCTCTTATTCTTAGTCGTCTTCTTGGTTAAGATATGGCGTTTATAAGCTTTATTTCTTTTCAGCTTACCTGTTCCGGTTACTTTAAAACGTTTCGCAGCAGATCTGCTTGTCTTCATTTTGGGCATTGCACTATTCCTCCTATATTAATAAATTTTTGAGATATCAATCCAAGATATCAGTTTATTTCAACTAAGCAGCTATCGCTTCTCAGCTAAAAACATAGTCATGCTCCTGCCTTCAACCTTAGGAGCCTTATCCACAATCGCAATATCGGAAAGCGCTTCGGCAATATCATCCAGAATATGCTTACTGTTATTCATATGCGCCATCTCACGACCACGGAAACGAAGCGTGATCTTCACCCTGTCACCCTTGCTGATAAACTTCCTGGCAGCATTGATCTTCGTGTTAAGATCATTGGTGTCAATATTCGGAGACAGACGAATTTCCTTAATCTCAACGGTTTTCTGTTTCTTCTTCGCTTCTTTCTCTTTTCTGGTCTGTTCATACTTGAACTTACCGTAATCCACGATCTTGCAGACAGGCGGTTTCGCAGTAGGAGCGATCTTCACCAGATCTACACCCGCTTCCTCTGCCAGTCTCATGGCTTCTTTCGTCGGCATGATACCGAGCTGTTCGCCGTCCTCGCCGATCACACGCACTTCTTTGTCTCTAATCTGTTCGTTAATGAATAATTCGCTAATGGTTCTTCCCTCCATACCATAAGAAAATATTTAAAAAGTGGATAGCATAACTATCCACTAATCAATTCATTATATTCACGCTTCACAACTCTTCCACTATGGTAGAGTTCAATCTGAAGTCCCGAATTATGAACGCTTGCGAACTCAATCGTTGCAAGGTGAGAGTGGATACTCTGCTTGGATGTCGTGCGTTCTCGCACATTTGCTAATGTAACACAAGATTGGGGCTGTGTCAACCGGTTTTGATGATTTTTATCGAAAACTTTTATAAGCTTTCGTCCTGCTCTGTACACTCATGAAAGATCTGATTAAGTTCCCGATTCAACGCCTTAATCGTATCCGGATCGATCTTCACAACCTCTCTGTCATAAGTCATGACCCCGTTTATTTCTGTCTCGATATCACTGACCTGAGTGTAGATCGCCGTAGACAGTCCGCACGCAACATTTGGAAAAACTTCGTCTTCTATCAGTCTCCGATATGCTGCAGTAAGCGCCTCACCGGAGGAATAATGTCGATAGCCGAATTTCCTCTTGCTAAACATGTGTCCCGCAACCGGATAAGCATATCCGCCGAATTCCGTCAACGCCACCACCCGGTCTTTCTGCGGCGAAACCGCAAGTCCTCGTCTGTAGTTATGAATGCTGTACATATCCCCGCCCTTTTGGTCAAACCATCCGCAGGCCTGATTAATCAGCCGGGTTTTATCCAGACCACGCAGTTTCGCAGTTATTTTCGCGGCATCGAACTGTCCCCATCCCTCATTAAAAGGAACCCACGCAGCAATACACGGATGATTATAAAGCTGTTTTACCATCCCTGTCAGATCACGGCAGTACTGTCTCCTGCCCTCCGGGTCTTCCCTCTTAAATCTTCGGTAATTGCTATCGGACATCTCTCTGGCAATACTGTCGGAAAAATTCGCAATCCCCGCCACAAATGCCATATTGTACGCCCCACCCCCGTTCGGCATATCCTGCCACACCAGCATTCCGATCCTGTCGCAGTGATAATAGAATCTCTCCGATTCCACCTTAACATGCTTGCGGATGGTGTTATATCCCAGCTCCTTCTGCTTCTCTATGTCATAGATAAGCGCCTCATCACAGGGAGGCGTCATCAGACTCTCCGGCCAGTAACCCTGATCTAACAATCCGTTAAAGAAGTATGGCTTATTATTCAGGAAAAATCTTAATATCCCTTTTGCGTCCCTGTCCACCGAAACTTTGCGCATCCCGAAATAGGACGTGACCACGTCATCTCCCAGCGCAATCTCTACATCATAAAGAAAAGGATCTTCCGGCGACCATGATCGAAAACCGTCAAGACCGATCACACATTCCTTCCCCGGATCGGCCTGTGCCTGAGCAATGACTTTATCCTGTTCCATGATCATGATCTGCATGGTCTGCTCGCCTTTACATATTGCTTTTTCCTGATCAGCCTTCACCGGTTCCATTGCACCGGCTCTGCTATCCATCCCCGCAGTCTTAAATTTGAACCGCACCGCACTCTTATCATAGAGCGGCGTAATCTTCACCCACTCGATATATTCTTCCGGCACGCTCTCCATCCACACTGTCTGCCAGATTCCGCTCTGGGGCGTATAGAACAGCGAACTTAAGATTCCTTTCTTCGAAAGCTTCTGCTTTCCCCTCGCATGGGGACTCCACTCAGTTTCATCCGTGACACGAAGCGTCAGCACATTTTCATCCTGCAGCACATCTGTCACATCAAAGTGAAAAGGCAGATAGCCGCCCTTATGCTGTCCCAGCAATGTGCCGTTTAAGAATACCTCGCACTCCTGATCGACCGCGCCAAAATGAAGGAGCACATGACTCTTTATAAACTCTTCCGGCAGTCTGAAAGTTTTCCGATAATGTAGATACATCCCCGGCTTCAGCTGCTCCTCTACGCCGGACAGAACCGTCTCCGGCGAGAAAGGGACCAGAATCTTTCTGTTATATTCCGCTGCCTCTATCTGTGCCGAACTGCTGATACGGCAGTCCCACTCCCCGTTCAGATTAAAATAACTGTCCCGCACAAGATTCGGCCGCGGATACTCCTGCCATACCTGTTCCCGATTCAAATTTCTGCCCCATCTGCTGAACAATTGCGCCATGCTCTCTCTCCTGTTCTTTCCGGTCTGCGACGATTCGCGATTTTGATGTATTCCGCCGTTTTTCGGCAACATGATATACTGTATTCATTGTATCAGATTTTCATACACTTTCAAAGTACTAGTATGGCATCATACAGCATATATATGAAAAAATTTTGGGATTGACTTCGTTCAGTGCTTAACAATGTTTCAATATTTGCTTTTCATACCCTGCAAACGAATTTGATATCTTTTCCGACATTCCTATGATACAATATGTATAGATATACTCCATTTATCATAAAAATATGTTTACAACATACTTATCAACCTTGTAAAAATAACGAAAGGGCATGGATATCAATATGAAATTAAACTATAAGCAAACGATACTGATCGGTCTGGCATTTCTCTCCATCTCTGCTTTCTGGCAGATGTATGACAATATCATACCGCTGATTCTCAAGAATTCCTTTGATCTGGGGGAAACCATCACCGGTGTCATTATGGCCGCCGATAACGTCCTGGCTCTTTTCCTGCTCCCGTTCTTCGGTTCGCTTTCAGATAAAACAGATACGAAGATCGGAAAAAGAATGCCTTTTATCTTAGCCGGAACCGGCCTGTCGGTTATTTTCCTGTTGCTTCTGCCCGCCGCAGACCGTGCCAGAAATTTGCCCTTATTCATTGTCGTATTGTTTCTGGTACTGTTAGCCATGGGGCTTTACCGTTCTCCCTCTGTTGCACTTATGCCGGATCTGACACCGAAGCCCCTGCGCAGTAAAGGAAACGCAGTCATCAATCTGATGGGTGCCGTGGGCGGTGTCTATTCACTTATTATGATACGCGCACTGGTGGGAAGCGGTGCAACACCGAATTATTTTCCGCTGTTTTCTTCCGTTGCCCTGTTGATGGTCGTGTCTGTTGTCGTGCTCTTTTGTACCATAAAGGAAAAAAAGGTTTCAAATGAAATAGATGATGCAAATGAAATGAGTTCAGATACTGAAGAAAACTCTGCAAAATCTGCGGCAGGTTCCGCCCTGCCTCCGGATGTCAGACGCAGCCTGATTTTCATACTGCTCTCCATCGCGCTGTGGTATATCGCCTACAATGCGGTCACCACCGCCTTCTCCCGCTACGCCACGCATGTCTGGGGCATGGAACACGGCGGATATGCCAACTGTCTGATGGTAGCGACAGTCGCCGCAATTGTCAGCTATATTCCGATTGGCGCGATTTCCAGCCGCATCGGCCGTAAACGAACGATCCTTATCGGCGTTGCGATGTTGGCGCTCTGCTATCTGTGCGCTTCCTTTTACAACAGTTATCATGTGTCGATGAACCTGTTCTTCGGAATCATCGGTTTCGCCTGGGCGGCGATTAATGTCAATTCTTTCCCCATGGTTGTGGAGATCGCTTCCTCGGGAGACGTAGGCAAATATACCGGATATTATTATACCTTCTCGATGGCAGCGCAGGTAGTCACCCCGATCCTCTCCGGATATCTGCTGGAACATGTCTCCTATCGGACGCTGTTCCCATATTCCGCGATCTTCTCCGTTCTTGCTTTTCTCACCATGCTGATGGTAAAACACGGGGATTCCAAGCCGGAGAAAAAGGGAAGTATGCTGGAAAACTTTGATGTGGATGACTGATCATTATTTCACATGAATCGTAGCCGCACTGGCTTCATACGCTTCCATCCTGTCATAGTCACTTGTCTGGGAGTAAATGACCATATAACTTTTATCCGCATTGATGACATACGCAAGCTGTGTTATCTGAATGCCTTCCACTTGATAATGGCACAGAATCCGGAATGCCGGATAGCCATCGATTTTTATGCTCTCGAAACTGTCTACGCTTACCTCGATGTCTTCCTCGTAGGTCTGACGTAGACTTTCCTGTGTCTGCTCGGTAAAAGTCTCCTGCGTCATAAGCTGCAGAGACGTGTCCTGATCCATGGCGGTGTAATAGATCGAAGAAGCGTCTATCGGATATCGCCCCGTCACATACACGTCCGCCACCTCCTCAGACTCCTCAAATCCTTCCGGCAGATCGAAAGTACACCCCCTCGTAGTGCGCTTCGGCTCCATCACGGAGGTATCCATATTATTTTCTTCCAGAAGCTCCGCCGTGAGCTCCTGACGTGTCTCTTCGTCAATCTCCATCTGCGCCATGGACGCGCTCGTCTGCTCCGGTGTCAAAAGCGTCACCTGCTCTGCCATATCCGCTGTCTGCGCCTGCGTCTCCACGGCATCTTTCTTACCGCACCCTGTTATGAACAGCAATGTTCCTATTGTAGCGCAAATGACCGAAAAAAACTTAATATTCAAATTATGTACCTCTCTATCTATGTCCATATCATTCTATTACATGCTTATGCACCCTCTGCACTCAAAACGCCTTCTATGTAGTACGCTGTCTACCCATGATGCTACAACTAACACTCATTCCGGTTATTACATCAATACACATACTATCAGTGTGAGGCAGCCAGCGCATCTTCGCCTATGCTTCCTTGAAAGTGGCACATTCCGTCCCGGCACACGTGCATGCGCCGCCACCCGTAATATCTACGTGCTCCGCATGGCATTTATAATTACTATTATACACACATTTGGTCGCTTCACAATCAATACTGATCGTTTTGCAGGGATGCTCCAAAGAACTGGTATAGGAACCTTCTCTTTTCTGCGCAAAACTTTCACAGCATGTATCCGTACAGCAGTCCGCATGTTTGCCGCCTACCATGATATCGCCCTTGCAGCAGCATTTCTCCTTATTGTAGGAACAATTTTCAACTCCACATTTTAATTCAGCCATAATAACCTCCTGTTCACCGCATATTGACACACCACAGCGCATGTCTGCCTTTATCTACACAAGGTTATTATTGCCCAGGTCAAAATATCTTATACAGATTAAACCAATATCGTTCTAAAAGATAACTGCCTGTCTCTTCCACATGAAGTCCATCCGCTTCCCATTCCGCAATAATGTCTTCACGGCTGTTAAAACTTCCGATAAACCAGACCCGTCTGTCTTCCTCACACCACGTTTTAATCGCCTGCACATCTTCCACCGTATCATAAGGTCTGATAATTTCCTGAATCAAGGTTTCCGGTGTGCCGCACCATAGATAGCTTTCTGTGGCAGCATCCATGTAATAGGAAGTCACCGCCTGTACCTGATCAAAATTATAAATAACAATATCGTCGGGCGCAATGGCAGATAATGCCTCCCCGGTCTGCTGCATAAGCAGGATCTTGTACTCCTCTTCTCCCATAAAAGCCCGATAATCGCGGAGTCCGATGACAAGAAGGCAGATTGTAATTGCGGTTAAAATCAATTTCACGCGCTCACTCATAGGTTTACATAATACACTTTTCTCCCACATCTCGTTAAACACCACTGCAAACCCCAGCCAGAAACATCCCAACGCCGGAATCATATAGCGGTAGACAAAGATCGGTCGTAACAGTGCGGACGCCACGAAACCAAAAACCACTAAGCCGATCAGCACCCCGACACCCGCAAGCGCGAATCCAAAGCGCTCTACATAGTTTTGATGTAAGTCCTCATTTTGGTTTCTATTCTGTGTTTCGTTCTCTGCCTCACTGTGTTCTTTACTATGTCCATTCGTCTGTAATCCAGTCTGAATCATTCTTGCACTGTCGATTTCACTCATATTTTGTGCGTTTTTATATTTTTCTATACCATAATGGCAGACTTTTGTCGCTCCATATACAAACACAAGAGCACAGATCGCAAACATGACCACCGCCAGCATAACGCTCAAAATCCCATTGTTAAACGCCGGCTTCATCACAAACTTCACACAGCCGCCCAGAGAACGCCATGTAAGTGGCAGTATCCAATAGCTCTCTCTGACTGTCGTAATTTGTCTAAACAGCGCATAGAGCCACGGAATATAGCCTGCAGCAGAAATTGCCGCCCATAACAGCCATTCTTTTATCCTGTTCCGATCATCCAATATAAATATGATCAGAACATACAGATAGACCATGATCACCGCGACGCAGGCAAAATACTGTGTATAAGCGGCGGCAAGCCCGTAACCGACCAGTGCGGCGGCATGAATATGCCGCATGTGCGCACGTGCCTCGACTGTCGCACTTCCCGCCGTAATCGTCCCGTAAGCATGCAGAAACGCCGCCGTCACAAAAAGCAGAGCAAAGCTGTACATCCGCACTTCTACCGTATATGCGCTAAGCTGCGGCATGGCAATGGTACAGAACATAAAAAGACCGCCCGTAAAAATACCGAATCTCTTACGAATAAATGTCATACTGTATACAAACAGGATAAAATACGGAAGCACCGACACTACCTTGGCAATCACCACTGTATTTGCCTGTGCTGATATTAGTTTACATAACTCAATCACAAACTTAACAATACAATAATACAGCGGTGGATGAACATCCCTTGCCGTAAACGCAATTAAATCACCGTAGGAATGTTCTATCATCCCCACGGTGAATAATTCATCATACCAGATATCATTGCTAAAACATAACATCAAGCTTTTCAATAACATTACTGCGCTGATTCCCAGGAAAAGAGATCCGAAGATATCTTTTCCCAATACTTTTCGTTTCCGATTCATCTTACTCTGTACTCCGCCCTGCACCTATCTTACAGGTTGTCTCTACATCACATTATACAACTTTACTCTATCACTACGGTATCCGCCATTAGAGTCTACCCGCTTTATTTCTTCTCTTCCTGCGCCACTTCCTGACGAATCTCCTTCGTCCTGATTTCCTTACAGATCTGATCGATAAACTCCTGCAACGGTTTCACGCCCTCGTCGCCCGCGTAGCGGCTTCTGACAGACACGGTCTTATCCTCCGCTTCCTGCGCGCCTACTACAAGCATATAGGGTACCTTCGCAAGTCTCGCCTCACGGATCTTAAATCCGATCTTCTCAGAACGATTATCCACCGTCACATCGATCTCGTTTCTCGCCAGCTCTTTTCTGACTTCTTCCGCATACTCCTCGTACTTCTCCGAAATCGGAAGCACTCGAACCTGCTCCGGACACAGCCAAGTCGGGAATTTGCCCGCATATTTTTCAATCAGCCACGCCAGTGTTCTCTCATAACATCCTAGGGAAGTTCTGTGAATGATGCACGGACGTACTCTGTCACCGTTCTGATCGATAAAGTACATATCAAACTGCTCCGCCAGCAGCGCATCCCACTGGATGGTAATCATCGTATCCTCTTTGCCGTATACGTTCTTCGCATTGATATCCACCTTCGGTCCGTAGAATGCGGCCTCTCCGACGTCTTCCACAAAAGGAAGATCCAGCTCCGTCAGGATATTGCGGATATGCGCCTCTGTCTCGTTCCATACTTCCGGCTCGCCGATGTATTTCTCCGGATTCTCCGGGTCCCATTTAGACAGATGCCATGTAATATCCCCCAACAGGCCCAAGGTTGACATAACATACTTTGCCAAAGCAATACAGCCCTTGAACTCTTCCACCATCTGATCCGGTCTTACGATCAAATGTCCCTCGGAAATCGTAAACTGGCGCACACGGGTCAATCCATGCATCTCGCCGGAATCTTCATTTCTGAACAGCGTCGAAGTTTCGCCGTAGCGGATCGGCAGATCACGATAAGAATGCTGCGTATTTTTGTAACAATAATACTGGAACGGGCATGTCATGGGACGAAGCGCAAACACCTCTTTATCCTTCTCCTCATCTCCCAGCACAAACATGCCGTCCTTATAGTGATCCCAGTGTCCGGACATTTTATATAAGTCGCTCTTCGCCATGAGCGGTGTCTTTGTTCTCACATACCCCCACTCTTTGTCCTCCAGATCCTCGATCCAGCGCTGCAGTTTCATAACCATCTTTGTGCCCTTCGGCAACAGAAGCGGCAGTCCCTGTCCGATCACGTCTACTGTGGTAAAAAGCTCCATCTCGCGTCCCAGTTTGTTGTGATCGCGGCGTTTGATATCCTCCAAATGCTCCAGATACGCCTCCAACTCTTCTTTCTTCGGGAAAGCAGTTCCATAGATGCGCTGAAGCTGCGCTTTATCGGAATCGCCCCGCCAGTAAGCCATGGAAGAAGAAATCAATTTATAAGCCTTAATATTTTTCGTGCTCATCAGATGCGGTCCCGCACACAGATCCACAAAACCGCCCTGATCATAGAAAGAGATCTCGGCATCCTCCGGCAGATCGCGTATCAGCTCCACCTTGTACGGCTCGTTCTTCTCCTCCATGAACTTGATTGCCTCGGCACGCGGCAGCGTAAACCGTTCGATCTTGTGTCCTTCCTTAATGATCTTCTTCATCTCCGCTTCCAGCTTATCCAGATCGTCTCTGGAAAAAGGCTCCGCGTCGAAATCATAATAGAATCCTTCCTCAATTGCCGGACCGATGGTCACTTTTGCATTCGGGAAAAGTCTCTTCACCGCCTCCGCAAGCACATGGGACGCGGTATGTCTGATGACCCTAAGTCCTTCCGGATCATTCGCTGTTAAAATATTCAGATTACAATCCTTGTCGATGACAGTCCGCAGATCCTCCACGCTGCCGTCCACCTCGCCTGCACATGCCGCACGTGCAAGCCCTTCGGAAATATCCATGGCAATATCATAGATGCTCATCGCCTGTGCGTATTCTTTACTGGAACCGTCTTTTAATGTGATTTTCATAATTTCGTCTCCTTCTTCTTTTTATGCTTTCTTCTCAGTCTGATTTCTCATCGTCTTTCTTATATCTCTTGCCTTTTAGTTTGCAGGCTATTCTGTCTGTCATCGGTCTGCTCTTTTTGCTTTACTCCTCTTCCTGACCGTCGTCCGCCTCGACAACAGTACAATTCTCGGTGTTATTGTCGTTATGCCCATTATTACTGCCACAATTATTTCCATTGTTATTGCCGTTATTGCTTGCAATTGTGACACCGTGCGTATAAGGTGCAGACAGCAGTCCAATGCAGATTCCGGCAAGCAGACAGATCGCACCGATCAGGAAGAAATCCAATTTCGTGAGGGTAAGTTCTCCGCTCATGAAGTCTACCGTTTTTTCTTTTAATTGTGTTGTTTTCTCTTTCAAATCTGTTGTTGTCATAGTATTCCTCCTACTTTTATTTGCCCGCTCTCTTCTATAAAATAAAATCCCCTGCACTACCACTACGGCAATGCAGAGGACGTATTATCTTACGCGGTTCCACCTCGCTTGTCCCGTGCGCTCATGACGACTTATCGGAACCTCTCATTTGACTGTAACGTAAGTCAACGGACCGGATTGGGGTCACTCGGAGTTAGTTTTCAGATGTTTCCGGCAAAAGCGCTTCCAGCATAATACGCTTCTCTCTGTTACGTTCCGCATCCTACTCTTCTCGTCAACGTGTTAAACTGTATATCGTTATCTTCAACAAATATTATAATTCTGAATCACACCGCCAGTCCGGCTCTCGCATGTTTCTGAATCATATCCTTATTCTATGCCATGCTCTTTAAAATGTAAAGAACTTTTTGTCTATGGTTTACATAATAATTCATCTTCAATAATTTGGGCTGCACATGCAATGATCTTAGCACACGGTCTTGTCTCATAAAACTCCGGCGTGCGGATCGAGGGCTTCGCACTCTCCTCTGCACCGTCTATTCCCAGCAGTTCCCTGCAGATGATCGTGCCGTACTCTTCTTTGAAGCGGGCACTCATCTGTCTGACCAGCGTATAGATATGCGCTTTCGCCTCCTCGTCCTGCGGATCGGTATTACCTTCTTTCAGACCCGCTAACATCGCCATAGACGATACCGCGCCGCACACTTCACGCATTCTGCCTACCCCTGCGCCCATAGCGCTGGACATCTTAAACGCCGTTTCACGGTCCATACCGAAACAGTCCGCGTAAGTCGCAAAGACAGCCTGTGCACAATTATATCCTTCTTTAAAAGTCTTCACAGCCCGCTGCGCACGGGACTCGAATCCTGTCTCTCCCATTTTGCTCCTGCTCCGCCATGCTGCATGTCCATATCGCCAACAGCACTTTGTTCCGGTTCTTCTCCTGCCGAATACTATGCGTTCTTACCGCAGCACTTCTTGTATTTCTTGCCGCTTCCGCAAGGACACGGATCGTTGGGATATACCTTCGGTGCCTTGTGGATCGTGGTAGACTCTTTCTGCTCCTTGTACAGAGCTTTTCTCTTATCCTCATCAAAGATATCATTCCACTCTTCCAGCCCGTAAAGCCAGTCCGCGCCTGCTGCCACCATATTTTTATAGAGCAGCTCTTTATCAAAACCAAGACTTACCTTGGTGTCTTCTTCCATCTCCTCGATCGGATTAGCCTTCTTCAGGCTGTCATTGATACCATCCAGGAAACCGGTCATCGTCATGATGTCAACGTCAAACTTCTCCGCCAGTTCCTTGACAGTTCCCTTTACCGCCTTGTCCGGAGTCTTTAAGAGCTCCGCGTAGATTTCCTTTTCTTTTAAGAAATAAGCAGACCATAATCTCTGCAGATCACCCTTGTTGGCAGTCTCGGAATACGCCATATCTCGCCACTGTTTTAATAATGCCATTGTACTGTACCACCTTTTATTTTAATGATATCTAAGTATATAACATTTTGTCGGAAAAGTAAATTTATATTTCCTTAAGAATATTTTGTATCATTAAAGCAGTGAAATCAACTTTTTCACATCCTCTTCGCTCGTAGCCCAGCTCGTGGCAAATCTCACTACCGTATGGTTCTCATCATACTTTTTCCAAAAATCAAATATAACCTTCTCCCGCAGTTCCATCAGCCGCGCATTCTCCAACACAATAAAGATCTGATTCGTAGGCGTTTTCAGGTAAAAAGTATATCCCTTTTCCTCAAACGCATTCCGCAGCATTCCTGCCATGCGGATGGCATTTCTTCCGTTTTCCAGATACAGGTCGTCTGTAAACAGTGTATCGAACTGAATACCGAGAAGCCTTCCCTTCGCAAGAAGTGCACCGTGCTGCTTGATCAATGTCATGAAATGCGCGGGCGTATTTCTCTTAGTGAATACGACGGCTTCCCCGCACAGCGCTCCCACTTTCGTCCCGCCGATATAGAAAGCATCACAATATTCCGCTATGTCGGGCAGTGTTACATCCGTATCCTCGCCGGCAAGTCCGTATCCCAGCCGCGCGCCATCCAGATATAACGGCACGTGATATTTCGTACATACCGCAGAGATATCCGAAAGCTCCCGCTTCGTATAGAGTGTCCCGTACTCCGTCGGATGGGTGATATACACCATGCCCGGAAAAACCATGTGCTCGTGGTTCACATCCCCATAAAAGGACTCCATATAATGCCCAATCTCAGCCGCCGCAAGTTTACCGTCCTTATGGGGAAGCTCCAAAACCTTGTGTCCCGTATATTCTATCGCTCCCGCTTCATGCACATTGACATGTCCTGTCGTCGCCGCGATCACGCCCTCATATTTGGCAAGCATCGAATCAATAACGATCTGGTTTGTCTGCGTACCGCCTGTCAGGAAATGAATGTCCGCGTCTTCACAGCGACAAGCTTCCCTGATTTTCTCTTTGGCCAAGTCACAGTATCTGTCGCTTCCGTATCCCGGCAGACTCTCCATATTCGTATCGATCAGTTTCTGTAATATTTTTTCATGTGCCCCTTCGGAATAATCATTGGCAAAACTCAGCATATTTTTGTCCTCCCACGGATATTACATTCTTTGATGCTTCATGTAAATCAGATTATATGACAAAATACCAGTTATGGCAATGTCGGTTTGTATTGGTTCTGCCGGATCTGCTATCTTTTGAATATCCTGCGAAATATCTTCAGGGAAAATTTTTTTGAAAATCGATAATACTTTGTATAAAGCTGGAAAAAACGGTTACAATGATAATAGTCAAAAGATAAGGAAATACTTATCCTCCCCTAAGGAAGCCTCTAAGAGTGCGGAAGCCGCATTTTTAGGGGCTTCCGCTATGTTTATGGCTTCATTTTGGGGAAATTTTGGGTGTTACCATCAACTCTTTTGATAACATTATGCAAACATAGCTTCCACTTGTTCACCGCCAAAGTCGAAATCATATATTTTAAAGATTTCATTCTGTATAGCCAGATTGTCTTCGTAATCGTTCTTGCACTTATAATAGGTGTTCAAGGTTGTGCTTTTATTCTTATGTCCCAC